>JANRIL010000031.1:0-74533 GCA_033764955.1 Cyanobacteriota bacterium
GAAATAAACAAAATCGTCCGACAGTTGGAATATCAGTGGGAGGCATCAAAATTTTCGCTCCCATTGCCTCTGCTCGTTGTGCGAGAGCATCCACATCATTGACGGTCACGTAGGTACCCCAGTAGGGGGGTATTCCCTGCATGTTGGCGGGCATTTGCATCAAACCACCAATGTCACGATCGCCAACACCAATCACCGTATAATCCACACCAGCAATTGGCCCTTCTTTCAATTCCCAACCAAATAACTGACTGTAAAATTCCTTAGCTGCATTCGCATCGGTTGTCATTAACTCACACCAGCTAAATGCTCCATGTTGTTGAAATGGATTCATCACACACTCATCTCCTTAGCTAAAGATCCTGAATAGTCTGAGGTTATTGAGTTAACCCTATCCACTGACACCACTTAAGCCCTAGTACTTTAGATCTAAAATTTTAATCCGTCAAGATCATTTCTCTGTGGCTTAACTGTGCTAACTTAAGCCTGCCAACTTAAGTCCTAGTAGCAAGTGAGCGGAGTCGTTGGTGAAGCCTGTCCAGAGGACTTAAGGAGCCGAAGCCAGCGTACAAGGGGGGCAAAATTTAGAGAATTGTATGAATCGAGGTGCCCTACTGCCATCCCAATCAACCGAGTTGGCCATGAATTCTTTGGGCTTCAGGTGATTCAAACGATCTAACTTCAGGTAACTTAAGAATCAGTCCTTCAGATATCCACAACTTAGGACGATGGGGTATCAAGTTAAGGCTGGAAAGTGGGGCGCGGAGCATCCCACTTTCCAACAAAATCTTTCCCGCCTTATGCAGATACTCCGGACTATGGGCGATATAGGATTTGAACCTATGGCATCCTGCTTGTAAGGCAGGCGCTCTACCGCTGAGCTAATCGCCCCAGACACTTATTACATTTAAGCCTCACAAAGGATAACACATTCTTTTTGAGACTGCCTGAGCGGGGTTCGCAATCAACCGAATAAAAATCTGGCAATATCGACTTCTACCCCTTCTTTCTTCCCCTTTTGGCTGGCTCTTGCTGAGGCAGCCGAACTCCTGCCGCCAGGAAATTCTGCGAAACGCTAGTTATGCCCTAATCTAGAAGTGACCTGCCCCCTTCCTTCCAATGCTATGGCTCGGATCCCCTCTCCCTTCGCCTCTTCATCATCGGGATCCCTACCCACTTGGTGGCCCCCTTATCCCAGCGAACGTCTGCCTTTGTTTCGCCCATTGGGGGCAGCCGCCCTGGAATCCCTCACGGTTTTTGATCAGCAGTTGTTGGGGCTTGACCGCCATTGGGGCTATATTTTGGCTCTCGATCCTCGTTCTGGCGATCTGAAGGTGCTCAATCCTCGCTTGGCTCCCCAACTGCGCGATACTTACGCTCTGACCGTTGAGTCTGGATCCCCTGGCTATCTCTGGGTTGCCAAGGAGCAAGCCCTCTATCGCATCCCTTGGACAGATTTGGGCAGTGCTACGCAATTGGATCCTTATCAGGTGTGTCTATTACCCTATGCCATTGAGTCGCTGTCAATGGGTGAGGATGGCCTGTATGCCAGTTGTTTTCAACGGGAAAAGATTTTGAGACTGGATGCCACCTCCGGCACAATTGTGCAACAGCTAGCGGCTCCTGGTGTTGGGCGGGAACAAATCCAGGTGGCGGGGGAGGTAATCTGGGTGAGTGATCGCATCGAAGAAACTGTCTATGTCTTGGATCGGCAGAGTGGCGAATCGCTGGCGCGCATTTTGACCCCTTTTCCCTCACCAACAGGGTTGGTGTTTTGGCAAAACCAGTGGCTAGTTGCCTATGCCACCGAAGAACCCTACATTCGGGATAACCCCAATGATCCAGAGCCTTTGTCAGTCGATTTTCGCAATAAGACCCTGATTGCCCCCCTCTCTCTGCATCCCCCCAGCCTGTATCCTCTGCCCGAACCGGCTCCGATTATTCGCTCTGCCCCCGCCTGCTCCCTCCATTTTTTCCCGCAGGTTTTGGGATCCCGTGCTAGCTATACCCTGTCCAGTGGCTATCGTCTGGAACTGACTTATCTGGAGGAGTTTGCCCAGGAAGAACCTGTGGCGGTTCCCCATCTGGTTTGGAAAATTGCTCTACCCTGCCATAGCCCTCGCCAAAAGGTTCACTCGGTGAGGTCGATTGGGGATCCCTTTCAGCTTGAGCAGCAGTTTGGGCAGCAGGTGGCGGTATTTGATCTGGGATCCATTCAGCCGGGGGAGTGCCGCATTTTTGGCTGGAAGGCGGTGATGGATGTTTTTAGCATCAAATATCTGATTACTCCGGCTGATGTGGAGGACGCCGTTTTGCCGGAGGATTTGAAGGCGCGCTATTTGGTGGATGACGATTATCTGGCGATGGATACAGCAGTGGTGCGGGAAGCCGCCCGCCAAGCGGTGGGGCGGGAAACCAATCTGCTGCGAAAGATGGCTCGGATCCGCGAGTTTGTCTACGACAAGCTCTCCTATCGGGTGACCCCGCGCATCGAGCCGCCGGATGTGGTGCTGCAAAATGGCTATGGCTCCTGTGGGGAATATGTGGGTCTGCTGTTGGCGCTAGCCCGTTTGAATGGGATTGTCTGTCGCACCGTCGGTCGATACAAATGTCCCCCTCACCCCGAACTGAGAGGGATCCCCCTCCTGCCGGAATACAACCATGTTTGGATCGAGTTTTATGTGCCGGGATGGGGCTGGGTGCCGATGGAGTCAAACCCCGATGACCTGGGAGATCGCCCCTATCCGGAGCGCTATTTTATGGGGATCCCGTGGACTCATGCCGAAATCGCCAAAGGCATTCCGTTTGAAACCTGCAATGCGGAGGATGCCTCGATTGGTCAATTGGCGATCAACCATGTGCAGTTTCGCATTTTAGACGAATTGTGAAGGGATCCCGATGGTGGTTTTGGGCAGGGGAGACCAAGGCTGAACCGGCAGGGGATCCCTACGGCTGGTTCCGACGGGCGTTTTGGTTAATGGGGGGAAGTGGGATCCGCCTGATCCTGTCAGGGGCTTACTTTATCCTGTTGGCTCGCCTCCTGGAACCCAGTCAGTTTGGCTTGTTTTCGGGGATTGCGGCGGGTTGCAATCTGATTGCCCCCTTCGCCTTTTTGGGACAATCGGACGGGTTGATTCAACGGCTAAGTCGTCATCCGGAACAACACCCGTGGGCGTGGGGCAATGCGCTCCTGATCGCCAGTGTGGGGGGAGTGGGTTTGTTGGGGGCGCTCAGTCTGCCCCTCAGTCTTTGGTTGCAGGTGGATCCCGTCACCGTGCTGGCTTTGGGCTGGGCAGAAATGGTGGTGGTGGGGTGGCAGGAGGTACAAAAGGGGGTTCTCGTCGCACGGGAGCAGATCAAAGAGGTTGCCCTGATCGATGTGGGGATGGCGCTGGGGCGCTTGCTGAGTGTGCTGCTGGGGGAGGGATCCTTGAGCAGTTGGGCGATCCACTATGCCTTGATCTTGGCGGGGGTGGCGGGGCTGACCCAGGTAGCGATGCTGGGCTGGGTGGGATGGCCGCGCTGGGCATTGGGCAAACTGCCAGGGATGGTGCGGGAAGGATGGGATTTTGCGGTGGGGTTAGCGGCGATGAAAACCTTTACGGATCTGGATAAGCTGCTCTTGCCTGTTCTGGCTAATGCGGCGGCCACGGGTTTTTATAGCGCAGGCTATCGAGTGATTAACTTTGCCCAAACTCCTGTGCTTGCCCTCTTAACCAGCAGTTTTGCCGAAGTCTGCCGGCAGGGATCCCAGGGCATCCACGCGGGTTGGGGCTATGGACGGCGACTGCTGCCTTGGATTGTCGGCTATGGCGGGATCGCCAGTCTTGCCATCCTGCTGCTCTCCTGGGGGATCCCGTGGGTGTTGGGAGCCGCCTACAGCCAAACCGCTCAAGTTCTGCGCTGGTTAAGCGGAATCGTTTTGTTGGAAGGGATGCAAGGGTTGTTTGCCAATCTCTTGACAGGCATCGGGCAGCAACGGCTGCGGAGTCGCTGGCAGTTGGTGGCACTTACCTTGAATGGGTTGCTCAATCTTGGCTGGATCCCCCTCTGGGGATGGCAGGGAGCTGCCGCCGCTACCCTCTTCTCGGAGATTCTCTTGGTGGGGGGCTTAGGCTGCCTGATTTTCAGGGAATATCAACGGGCTGAGGTTCAGGCAGGGCAGGAATCGAGAAGGGATCCCTGAGGAGTGGAGGCAGGCGTTCAAAGGTCACAAGCTCCCTTTTGCTGGAAAACACGCCCAGAGCAACCCCTGTTAGCCTGAGGCTGTTCCATTGCTTCTAATGACTGCTATGACTCTTCATAATCAACCTTTTTTGTGGAAGGGATCCCGCGATTACGAGCAGGCTTTTTTATTACTGCATGGGTTGGGAGGAGGAGTCTATGAGTTGCAGTATTTGGGAGAAGTCATCCATCACCTGGGCTACACCGTGCAGGGGATTAACTTTCCAGGGCATGACACACCGACAGCTAAAATGCCCCCTTCCCATTGGATAGAGTGGTATGACGCGATTTTGAGAACTTACGGGCAGTTGCGCCAGGATTATCGGCTGATTTCAGTGGTGGGATTCTCCACAGGCTGTCCGTTGGCTCTCCGCTTAGCTCTGGCAGAATCTACCCATTGTTTAATACTGTTGGCACCTTTTTTAGCTATCCGTCATCGTTGGTATTATCTTTGGCGACCGGAACAATATCTACAAACATTTGGAACGCTAATTGGTGAAGTTCCCCGCCTAACATTGCCGATTCGAGATCCACAGATGCGCCTTGCCGCCCAGAAGGTGGCCTTTTTTCAGACGTTTAACTTGGGGGCTGTGAGCAGTGCTTTGCAGTTAATTGCTGAGGTAAAACCTAAGCTGGCGGACATTGATTGTCCAACATTAATTGTCCAATCGCGCCAGGATTCCGTTGTTGATCCCGCTGGAGCTGAGGAAATTTATCGGAAGATTCAGTCTCCCGTCAAAAAGTTAGTTTGGCTAGAAAAATCTGATCATATTATCTCACTTGATTGGGAGCGAGAGCTTGTCTTTGAAGAGGTTAGAAATTTTATTCAATCCAGTGAGCTGTCAGCTAGCTAAGTTTTGCCAGATAGATCGGTTAACCCCAGACTAGCCTGGGGTTCCTCTGCCTTTTTAGACGACAGCAACCAGCAAGTTATTCAGTAAGACGTAGTCATTCTGAGTTACACTGGGTCTGTAAAGATCGGTAACTGCCTGCCAGTCCTTATGCAGCCAGCCGAATTACTTTGCAGCCCTTCGCACTAGACAAGAGGATAAAACTCATGGCATTTGAACTCCCTGCTTTGCCCTACGCCTCTGATGCTTTGCAGCCTTACATGTCTGCTGACACTTTTTCCTTTCACCACGGCAAGCATCATGCTGCTTATGTCAATAACCTGAATAACCTGATCAAAGATACTGACCTTGCCAATCATTCACTGGAAGCTATTGTTACCGCCAGCTTTGGGGATCCCGCCAAAATGGGCATTTTCAACAACGCCGCCCAGGTTTGGAACCACACCTTTTTCTGGGGATCCATGAAGCCCGGTGGGGGCGGTGCTGCCACTGGAGCTATTGCTGACAAAATTGTGGTTGACTTTGGCAGCTATGAAAAGTTTGTGGAAGCCTTTAAGGCCGCCGCTACCACCCAATTTGGGAGTGGTTGGGCTTGGCTAGTGCTAGAGAATGGCACCTTGAAAGTGACTAAAACCAGCAATGCCGAAAACCCCCTCGTGCATGGTCAAACCCCACTTTTGACCCTAGATGTTTGGGAACATGCTTACTATCTCGATTATCAGAACAAGCGCCCCGACTTTATCACGGCCTATCTGGAGCATCTCGTGAACTGGGATGCCGCCAATGAGCGGTTAGCCGCCGCCTGAGGGCTTTTTTGGGAAGTGACCGGGGATCCCTGCTTGGAGTAACCTTTCCCATCCAAGAGATGGCCTCCCATAGTTTTGCTAGTGATGTCTTTGACGTGAAATAGTCGAAACCTTCTCACCCCCTGATAGCTTCAGGGGTTTTTTAGTGAACCTAACTGAAATAACCCAAACAATTCTCAACTCGGCTACTCACCGGCTTCTCCAAACAGGGTTTTGTTACCCAATATTTCTCTTGCCTTTTTATCTAACAAAACGATGTCATTATTACCCTCAATCGACATGTGTCCCTGAAGGGAATTTCTATTGAGTAGGAAAGCATAAGACAATTATTTTTTGTATAATATTAAGCTGTTATTCACTATTTCTGGATCAGCACCTGTGATGAGAGCCTATCGAACCAGTGCCTTTTTGAAAGCAGAAGGATCCCGTCTCTATACGGTTTTTGGCTGGAGTCAACGGCAACCCGTTCCGATTGTCTATGCTTCGTGGCTGGTCATTCTAGAAATTTTTGTGCATGTCAGGGATCCACAAACTGCTTTTAGCTGGTTTTGTCGAGTTCGAGATGCATTAAGAGAACAGCCAAATTTATCCAGAGATGGCTTAGAAGCATCTGCTGCCTTGGTTGGTTTGGTTCAATCTCATGCAACTCAAGCCTCAGAAATTCTCATTTATCTTTCTGAGCAAAAGTTAACCTTTTTGCCAGGACAATTCAAGAGTTTTGTTGATCAAAATGACCTGGTTGATCTCATTCATCTCAGCTATCAATGTCTGGCTCAGCACCATTATTCATTGCTCCTTAATCTTTTTTATGATTTGGATCTTGAGGATGATCTAGCCCACATTGATAATCAATCGTTATTTGAAGATCTCTTGACCCTTCTCACCCGTTTAGGGTTACTTACTCCAGCTCTGGGCACTATCGATTGGGGAGATTTTCGCCAAACCGTTCCCCTCTGCCATGTGACGGGCTTTACCCGTGGCACTCCGGTTGATCGCTATTACCTACAGAAATTTGTCGAAGCAACCCGTACACAAGTCAAGGGAGATGTCTTAGAAATTGGTGGAGTACCTAAAGATCGAGAATCTTATCAATTTCAACAAACTCACACTTATCGTATTCTTAACATCGAACCGGGAGTAGGAGTGGATTTGGTAGGGGACGCTCATGAAGCGGATCTGCTTCCACAGGGATCCCTAGACAGTGTGATTATTTTTAATGTCTTGGAGCATTGCCATTCGCCTTGGCTAGTGGTTCACAATATCTATAACTGGTTAAGGGTGGGTGGCAAATGTTTTTGTATGGTTCCTACCGCCCAACGCATCCATGCTCGTCCTGGAGATTATTGGCGACCCCTGCCGGAGGGCTTGGCTTTTCTATTTCGTGACTTTACTCACCATACTTTATATGTCTATGGCAATCCCTTAACCGTTGTGGCCAGTTTTCATGGTATTGCCAGCGAAGAACTTTCTCAGGATGAACTCAATGAATTTCACCCCGATTATCCCGTTTGCACCTGTATTGTTGCCGAAAAATAATCACCCTCAAGCCAATGATGGCCTGCAAAAAACCAAAACCTACCCTTTAGCTTGCTACTAGGCAACCGAAACCGTAGAGGTATTGCCCGCAAACAACCCCACCCCTTTTAGGGCATCCAAAAAGGCATACACGGCTGGAACATGCAAAGCATTCGCCAAAACAGCCACCCCGATCACCCGTTCTAATTTATCCGGCAGGCTATAAATTCGGATACCTTGGGGGATGGGTTCTGCCGCTAAACGGGGCAAAATAGCCGCTCCCAAACCCTGCGCCACCATCCCGACAACGGTGGAGTCTTCTTTAACTTCGTAGGCAATATGAAAAGATTGACCATATTTCTTGAGGTGGTTACGCACCAGCAAACTACAGCCCGTTCCATCGGATTCTAAAATTAGGGGATAGCGCGCCAACTCTTCCCAGGTCAGCCCTCGCTTATTTTTGGGGCTAATCACATGGCTACTGGCAGGCAAAAGAACGACATACTCATCCCGTAAGATCTCCCAGGTTTCTAGCTCACCCGAACAGGGGAGATGGGTAAAGCCGAGATCCGCCCGCCCCAAGCGCAGATCCTGCTCCACATCGGCATAGTCGTCATGCTCCGTAATCGTAATAGTAATTTCTGAAAAGCGTTCCCGAAAACGGGCAATCACGGGTGGGATCAAATGGGTGGCGGCACTGCGAAAAGAGGCAATTCGTAAGCGTCCTCCCTGTAATCCCCGTTGCAGTTGCACCTCATGAACCATCCCTTCCAGTAGTTCCATAATCTGGCGAGCACGGGCAATCACCTGTTCCCCAATGGGAGTAGTCGTAGCTCCATGCCTCCCCCGTGCTAACAAAACCACCCCCAGTTCTTCTTCGAGGGTGGCAATGGCATGGCTGATGGCCGACTGAGAGATGTTGAGATGGAGAGCAGCCTCACTGAAGTTGCCCCGCTCCGATACCGCGATTAAGGCTCGCAATTGCGAGAGCTTAATATTCTCACTCACTGCTGTCATCCTCGCTTGTAATACTGGATGTATTATTCCCCAGACTACGACAATCCGCAGTGCTCAAAACGGCTTACTTCTGATGACTTTTGATAAAAATGGGGGCTGTCTACGGGGAATAACCAACGCTAACCATCTAATTTTAGGGTGTGTTTGGATGGATAACTCAATAGGGAACTCGCTAGGCAAACAATATGTAAAGGGAATTTTTTGCTAAGGGTAAAGCAAATCTGAGGATAACCTTAACAATTTTAGGAGGTAAGTCCAAGACTGACTAGGGTAATCAAAATTTTAGTGGGGAAGCAAAAACAATGTCAGCAAGGTGGTTTTTGATTTGGGGCATCAACCTTCTGAGTATTCCACTGGTCTCCCTGCCTGGATGGGGAACGGATCTGGGATCCCAAGAGGTTTATGCCACCCCGACATTACGCTACCGCACGGCTCTTGCCACCTGGGGAGCCAACCAAGGAAAAGTCCTGCCGGAAGGGTTATATCAGCAGGGATCCCAAATTGGCGCGAGTTATTGCCAAGCCAGACAAGCGGGGATCCCTGCCCAGCAGTGGATGCAGCAGCACCTCAATACCCTCGCCTCGACACCAGATCTGAGTGTGGCACAGATGCAGAGTATTGCTGTCTTTACGGGGGCGGCTGTCCATGCTTATGCCCCCTACTTTTGCCCTGAGGTGGCGGATCTTTTCGGAGATCCTTATCTTTTGGAAACCCTTCATATCAACCCCGTCCCTTAAAGATGTATAAAAAAAGATATATAGGTTAAAGATGTACAAATTTTGCTGACAGTCTATCTCCCTATGGCATGGGTGTGATAGGGTGTATCCTCTATCCGGCTAACTCAACCACCGGAACAGAAACGAACCATGTCACAGCCCCTTCATGTTGCGATCTTGGGGGCAACCGGAGCCGTGGGAGCCGAGTTGCTAACCCTCCTGACTGAGCGGCAATTTCCCTTGGCTAGCCTCAAACTGCTGGCTTCCCCTCGCTCAGCGGGATCCACCCTCTCTTTTCGGGGAGAAATCTTACCCGTGGAAGCAGTCTCCCCGCTGGCTTTTCGCGGGATCGATGTAGTGTTGGCGTCGGCGGGAGCTACGGTCTCAAAAACCTGGGCTAAGGTGGCGGTGGATCAGGGCTGTCTGGTGATCGATAACTCCAGTGCCTTTCGTATGGATAGCGAAGTCCCCTTGGTTGTACCAGAGGTCAATCCTGAGGCAGCGTTTCACCATCAAGGCATTATTGCTAATCCTAACTGCACCACCATTTTGATGTGTGTTGCTGTTTATCCATTACACCAAGTTCATCCGATTCGGCGCATCGTGGCGGCCACTTATCAATCCGCCAGTGGTGCGGGGGCAAGAGCCATGCAAGAACTGGAGGAGCAATCCCGCCGCTATCTCGACCATCAGCCGTTAGCACCAGAGGTTTTTCCCTACCCGATTGCTTTTAATCTTTTCCCCCACAATAGCCCAATGCAGGATAACCACTATTGTCAGGAAGAGATGAAGATGGTGCAGGAGTCCCGCAAAATTATGGGATCCCCTGACTTACGGCTAACCGCTACCTGCATTCGGGTGCCTGTTTTGCGCGCCCATGCCGAAGCCCTCAACCTAGAGTTTGACCACCCTTTTGCCGTGGATAAAGCCCGTCATTTGATCAGCCAAGCACCGGGAGTCAAACTTCTGGAAGATTGGCAGCTCAACCGATTTCCAATGCCGATCGATGTGAGTGGAAAGGACGAGGTGGCAGTGGGCAGAATTCGCCAAGATATTTCCCATCCCCACTGCCTAGAGTTGTGGTTGTGCGGCGATCAAATTCGCAAGGGAGCCGCTCTCAATGCCATTCAGATTGCCGAGTTGTTGTATTCGTTTAGTTCCCCAAAGTGAGGGGGATCCGTTCAGATCCTGAGCAGCTAGAGAACAGCTACGGCTAACTTCATTTTTATCGTTATTTCGGTTCAGAGCTGAACAACCACTCACCTCTTGCCTAGAGCAGGAGAAGAGAGCTTAGATTAACTGCGATAACGGTGGGGCAGGGCAGATGACTCACCTTGCACAAAATTAACCTTAAATCAACCTTGATAGGTTATCGGCCAGTATGCGGCTTGGAACGAGTCAGAGTTTCTTGCTCTGGTTAGGGCTTTCACCCTAGACTCGTAGCAAGTCCTTTTCATCCTGAAATGAGGATCTAAAATTTTGCTGCCTATTGAAGGATCGACCTACCCGTCTGCTGTGGATAGCCCCCTCCAGTTGGTGGGCAACACTCCCCTGATCCGACTGAGGCGAATCACCACTGGTTTGTCTGCTGGGGTGCGGCTTTATGCCAAGGCTGAGTGGTATAACCCTGGGGGATCCGTGAAAGATCGCCCAGCCTTGAACATGATTGAGCAGGGGGAGCGATCCGGTCAGCTTACCCCAGACAAAATCATTTTGGATGCCACCTCCGGCAACACGGGCATTGCCTATGCCTGGATTGGTGCTGCTAAGGGATACAAGGTCAAGCTTGCCCTACCTGCCAACGCCAGCCCAGAGCGAAAGAAAATTTTGACAGCCTATGGGGTGGATCTGGTGTTGACAGATCCTGCCCTCGGCTCGGATGGAGCAATTGAGAAGGCCAGAGCTATTTATCAAGGGGATCCCGACCGCTATTTTTATCCCGACCAGTACAGCAATCCGGGCAATTGGCAAGCCCACTATCAGACCACAGGTGTCGAGATTTATCAGCAAACCCAGGGAGAAATCACCCATTTTGTGGCAGGTCTAGGCACCAGTGGCACCTGTATGGGAGTGGGACGGCGGCTACGGGATTTTCGCTCCACCATTCAAATCGTGGCGATGCAGCCGGACTCTCCATTTCACGGATTGGAGGGTCTCAAGCACATGGCTACTGCCCTCAACCCAGCTATCTATGATCCCCACCTACCGGATCGCCAGTTAGAGGTATCCACCGAGGCGGCGCAAGCGATGGTGAAAAAGCTGGCCTTAGAAGAGGGATTGTTGGTGGGCATTTCCGCCGGAGCCAACGTGGTGGCCGCCTTGCAGGTTGCCCAGCAGATCACCTCAGGGGTGGTCGTCACGATCTTTTGCGATAGTGCGGATAAATATCTCTCGGAAAGGTTTTGGTTGGATCCCTAGGACAAACCCTACGTTTATGGCTATCATAGTTGAGCTGTCCCGTAGGGATATACGCGGATGTGGCGGAATGGTATACGCGCACGTTTGAGGGGCGTGTGGGCAACCTTGCGAGTTCGAGTCTCGCCATCCGCATGACTTTCCTCAGCCTGCTATGAATATCGCCTTTATTGGAATTGGACAAGTGGGTTCGGCACTGGCTGGACACTTGGTTAAGCAAGGACACACCGTCACGATTGCCGCTCGCAACCCCCAGTCAACCAGCGTGCAATCTGCCTTAGCTCGCTACCCCGATTTGCAAGTGGCGGATCCCGTGGATGCCGTTGCGGCGGCTGAGGTCATTTTCTTAGCTACACCCTATGCCGCCAACGCAGAAGCACTCAGGGAAGCGGGTGATTTCTCTGGCAAAATTCTCGTGGACTGCACCAATCCAGTGGGAGCGAATTTGAGCCATGGACTGAACAGTGAGCGGTCTGGTGCCGAAGTGGTACAAAGCTTGGTTCCGACAGCCAAGGTGGTGAAGGCTTTCACCATCTATGGCTTTGAAAATTTTGAAGATAACCACTATCCCAACCCAGGTAACCTCAAACCCGCCATGCTGATTGCGGGGGACGACAGCCAGGCCAAACAAGTGGTCGCCTCTCTCTGTCAAGCATTAGGCTGGGATCCCGTCGATACAGGCCGCTTAGCCATGAGCCTACATCTGGAGCACATGACCCTCCTCTGGATTCAGATGGCACGTGTGCAGGGGCGAGGAGCCGGTTTTGTCTGGGCGATGCTAGAAAAATAATCTTAAAAACAATCTTCAGCGCTTATTGGCACGTAGGGATCCAAATTTTTCTGTGGAATGTTAGACTAGTAAACTGTCAACTTAACCAATCCACACGCCCAATCCATGTCGGGTGTTTTGTCCTGTCTGGGATATCTATCTGCCGATATCTTGACCGAATGAAATGCAGTGGGCGGAGGTCTAACCCGTAGGAGAAAAGCATGAGTGTTGTAACATTGCCTCAATTGTTGGAGGCAGGCGTTCACTTTGGGCACAAAGCCAGCCGCTGGAACCCCAAGATGCGTCCCTATATTTTCACCGAGCGTAACGGCATCCACATCATTGATTTAGTGCAAACTGCCCGTTATCTGAACGATGCCTATGACTATATGCGGGAGGCGGCGGATGCGGGCAAGCGCTTTTTATTTGTTGGCACCAAGCGGCAGGCGGCGGGGATCATTGCCCAAGAAGCCCTCCGCTGTGGAAGTTCTTTTATCAACCAGCGTTGGTTGGGGGGAATGTTGACCAACTGGACAACCATCAAAACCCGTATTGATCGCCTCAAAGAAATCGAAGAAATGGATCGCAACGGTATCTTAGATCGGCTGCCCAAGCAGGAAGCCTCTGGTTTGCGCCGCGATATGGCCAAACTGGAAAAGTATCTGGGCGGGATCAAGACGATGCGACGGTTGCCGGATGTGGTGGTGGTGGTGGATCAGCGGCGGGAATCCAATGCGGTTCAGGAGTGCATCAAACTGAATATCCCGATTGTTTCGCTCCTGGACACCAACTGTGATCCCGATCTGAGTGATGTGTTTATCCCCTCCAACGATGATGCGATTCGAGCCATCAAACTGATTGTGGGCAAGTTAGCCGATGCTATCTATGAAGGTCGCCACGGACAGCTCGATACTTCCGAAGAAGAAGAGTATGAAATGTATGAGGGAGCGATGGATTTTGAAGATGACTTGCTTGAAGATATGGACGGGGAGGAAGCGGCTGAAGAATCCGATGAGGGATAGATGGCTATGGCGAGGAGCGGGCTTGATCCCTGTCGGATCCCGGCGGGGGCTGCACCCCAGTTGACGATATGCTTGAGGTAGGCAATTCCTGACTGGAATTCACACAAAATTTGAGGAAGATTCATGGCAGACATAACCTCCCAGATGGTCAAAGAACTGCGTGAGAAAACTGGCGCAGGCATGATGGACTGCAAAAAAGCTCTGGTAGAAAGCAAAGGCGACATGGAGGCCGCTATCACTTGGCTGCGGCAAAAAGGTCTGGCGGGTGCCGCCAAAAAGGCGGGACGAGTCGCTGCTGAGGGATTGGTGGATAGCTATATTCATACCGGCGGACGAATTGGCATCTTGGTGGAGGTCAATTGTGAAACCGATTTCGTGGCACGGCGCAGTGAGTTTAAGGACTTAGTGCGAAGCATTGCTATGCAGATTGCCGCCTGTCCGAATGTGGAATATGTTAGTACGGCTCAAATTCCGGTAGACGTGGTGGAACGGGAAAAAACCATTGAAATGGGCAAAGATGATCTGGGCAATAAACCCGCCAATGTGCGGGAGAAAATTGTTCAGGGTCGCATTGACAAACGCTTGCGGGAGCTATCTTTGTTGGATCAGCCCTATGTGAAAGATCAGTCTATTACCATCGAAGAGTTGGTGAAGCAGTCAGTGGCCTTGCTGGGAGAAAATATTCAGATTCGCCGCTTTACCCGCTTCGTTTTGGGCGAAGGGATTGAGAAAGAAACGGTTGATTTTGCCGCAGAAGTGGCCGCTGCTGCTCAATCGGGATCCCAACCTGCGGCCAAAACTGCCCCTGTTGAGACCCCCTCAGCGGATGCTGTTGCTCCGATGGCAGCGGTGAGCGTTGAGGCTGTTGGTGAGCCAAAGGGAGTAGAAGCGGGGGTGGCGGAAGAAAGTGCTCCTCAAGAGGCTGCTGCCGGCGGGTTTGGCAAGTCGGGCAAGTCGGCCAAATCAAGTAAGAAGAAAAAATAACCGGATTCCCTCATGCTAGAGCTACACTGCCATACCACGTGTTCAGACGGGATCCTCTCCCCAACAGAGCTTGTGGTGATGGCTGTGCAGGCGGGGGTGAAGGGGTTGGCGATCTCCGATCACGATACCTTGGCGGGCTGGGAGGAAGCCGTTGAGGCCGCTCAGCCCTACCATCTTGAAATCATTCCAGCGGTGGAATTAAGTACTGTCTGGCGAGGTCGTTCCCTTCATCTGTTGGGATTTTATCCGGATCCCCAGCTTTTGAATCCACCCTTGCAGGAACGACAACAGGGGCGGATGCGCCGTGCTGCCGCCATGCTGGATAAGTTAGCAACCTTGGGGTATCCCATAACTCTGCCATTTCGTAATCTGTCGCCTGGGCGTCCGCATATCGCGCAGGCGCTGGTGGAGGCAGGCTATGTGCGAAACAGTCGAGAAGCTTTTGATCGCTTTTTGGCAGAGGGAGGCTCCGCTTTTGTTCCCTACGAAAAATTTAGTGCGGTGGAGGGGATCGATTTGTTGCGCCGTTGCGGAGCCGTGCCCGTCTGGGCGCATCCTCCCCTTTTTAAGGGAGACTCTGTGGAGCGTACCCTACGGGATTTGGTGGCGGCAGGACTACTGGGGCTAGAGGTCTATCATCCCGAACACTCCCGCACCACAACCGCCACCCTCTTGGATTTAGCCAACCGCTACCACCTTTTGATCACAGGTGGAAGTGACTATCATGGTCCCAACCCTCGTGGACATAGCCTCAATATGATGAAGCTAGAGATGAAGCTATTGGATCGGCTGAAGCAGGTTCATCAAGCATTTTGTATGCTACCTGTTCAAGAGAAGAACTGAATACAAAAACACTGAATACTCGACAAATCATTCTCAGCAGAGGAGTCAATCATTTCTCAGCAGTTCATTTGAGGTGGGTTTCCTCCAGATCTCAATCTTCTGTTCATCCAAATACGCAAGTCCGTACATAATTTGATTTTGAGTACCCCGCAATTGCAGATCAAACCAGCCATCCTGATTGCCGTTTCCTGTGAGAATTGCCCCGGCAATATTAACAGTCAATCCATAGCGAGATATCAAGGTAGAAATAACAGGTTGTTGATGATATTCTCTAGGAACTCGGATGGTAATTCGGCTTTCAGTCAAAGAGTTTGTCTCCACAGTTTTGGAGGATGAGCTGGTGATCATAGATATCGACTCCTGAAATCTAGAAATGATTAGCCAGTGTTGAGAAGAAAGATATGTTGAGAGAAGACTATGTTGGCTGATATGCAAGATGAGATGAATGGTAGAAGGCTGATTCCGGTTGAATTAAAATACGGTTGAGAATTTGTTCTTCCAAAGCAGCAAAAGTGGCACTACCTCGTTGCCGTGGTCGTGGGAGAGTAATAGGTACATCAAGAGCGATGGATCCCTGCTCAATCAAGATGACGCGATCGGCTAGGGCAATCGCTTCTCCTACATCATGGGTAACCAAAATAGATGTAAATTGCTGTTCCTGCCAAAGCTTTTCAATTAATCTCTGCATTTCAATCCGTGTTAGGGCATCAAGGGCACCAAGAGGTTCATCTAAGAGCAAGAGACGAGGATGATGAACCAAGGCTCTTGCTAATGCCACTCGTTGGCGTTGACCGCCCGACAAGATAGCCGGCCAATCTTTGGCTCGATCGAGTAAGCCGACATGACTGAGTACTTCTAGCGTTTGATGTTGCCAATTTCCTGTCAAACCCAAGCTAATATTTTGCTGGACAGTTCTCCAGGGTAAAAGACGGGCATCTTGAAACATGATCCGAACGGAGGGATCCACTCCTTTAAGAGGCCGATGGTCTAACCAAATTTCTCCTTGCGTGGGTTTATCTAGCCCAGCAATCAATCGAAGAAGGGTGCTTTTGCCGCAACCACTTTTACCAATAATAACAACAAACTCACCAGAACTAACCTGTAGCCGAATATTTTGTAGAACAGGTTTATTTCCAAAATATTTATTGAGGTTTGTGACCTCTAGATTGATCCCATTTGACATAGATGATCCCTCTCAAGAAATGAGCTTTGAATAATTCACCCAAACTTCTTCCGGCTTTATTAAGCAATCCAGAATTAGATAAACTGTATAAAGCACAAAGTTAGTTTTTAGTTGCCAACGCTTGTCTGTTACTTCTTGGCCAAAGAATAACTCGGATGCCATTTAAGTAGATTTTCTTCCAAAACTCTGGCAATAACATCTGCGATTTTTCCCAGCAAGGCATATAGAATAATGCTCAAAACAACTACATCTGTCTGTAGAAATTCTCGAGCATTCATAGCCATATAACCAATTCCTGAATTCGCAGCAATAGTTTCTGCCACAATCAGTGTCAGCCACATAATTCCTAGTGCGAATCGCAGGCCAACTAAAACAGCGGGTAATGCTCCTGGTAAAATTACCTGACTGACCAATGCCCAACCTTGTAAGCCATAAACTTTGCCCATCTCAATTAGCCCTGGGTCAACGGTACGGATGCCATAGAATGTGTTGATATAAATTGGGAATAATACACCGATTGCAACTAAGAAAATTCTGGCTTCTTCTCCAATGCCAAACCACAAAATAACTAGTGGAATCATGGCCAAATGAGGTATATTACGAATCATTTGAACGGAGGTATCTAAAAGTTGCTCAGCAGGCAAAAATAATCCATTCACCATGCCTAGAGTAAAACCAATTCCTCCCCCAATTAAAAATCCTATAGCTGCCCGCTTAAAACTAATACCAATATTAAGCCATAGTTCTCCACTTTGAGTGAGTTGAAATGCTGTCAGCAAAACATCACTTGGAGAAGGTAATATGCGTGTCGGAAGGAAGCCAAACTCAGAAAAGATTTGCCAAACAACCAGGAGAGTAATAGGCAGTAGCCAGGGAAGTAGTTTTTGTGCGTATCGTCCATTTAGTAAGGCTTGAGATTGCATAGAATATCACCTCGGAGGAATTAGAGAGGAATTGAGGAGATCAACAATTTCATTTTGTTGACTTCAGCTTGCAATGGGTTGACTATGATGATGCTTAGATTGTGTGGGATCCAAAACAGCTTGATGGATGTCACTAGTGATAGCTATGGCTAGCTCTTCCAGAGATTCTTGTAATCGCTGCTCAATCTCAGCATCAATCTGAAAGGCTTGCCCCTCTTGCCAACGGATTTGCCGATCTACAATATAGACACCCTGCAAAATGTGACGGGATCCTAGAGCATAAAGAACCGGTTTTAGACTGTAGTCAATGGCTAGCAAATGAGCTAGTGTTCCACCCGTTGCTATGGGCAGTACTATCTTTCCGGCTAAGCTGGCTTGAGGTAGTAAATCCAAATAGGTTTTGAGAACTCCTGTGTAGGTAGTCTTATAGATTGGGGTTGCAATAATTACCCCTTTGGCTTGAATAACCCGCTCGTTAGCACTCAGAATGGCTGGGCTATTGTAGCGACCCAATATCAAATCTTCAGTTGGTAAATCTCGAACGGTGATCCGATCCATACTGATATTTTTTTGTTCTAAATACTGCTGGATATAGGTGAGCAGGGCAGAAGAACGGGAGGGAGAAGAAGGACTTCCAGCAATGGCGATAATATCAGACATATTCACAGATTGATAAAAGGGCAGATTATCTGAATGTAAGAGGGAATGGGTTTAGTCTGTTATGAGGAGAATGAAAGGTAGAGGTTAGGCTGAATGTACCATCCGCTGGGAAATGCAAGGAAGCGGAGACTGCACCAGGATGACCACCATTGGATCAGATCCCGTATTTCTAATCTCATGGAAGGTATCTTCAGGAATATTGACAAAAGATCCTGATTTTACACTCAAAGTTTTCTCTCCCGATGGCATCTGAATCACTACCAATCCTTCTCCTCTGAGAAAATAAAGTAATTCTGAACTGGTCGGATGCTTATGAAGACTATTGACCTGCCCTGGCTCAAAGCAATAGGTACCAAAGAGAAGTTGATCTGTTGAGAAAACAACCTGCTTGGTATATCCTTTAGCGCTGAAGTTAAGAACTTCTTCCAAGGCCTTATATAAATCTTGAGAACCTGAATCGAACAAAAGTGCTTGATTCGCTGGGATCTCTGTTGGTGTTGACATGGTAAATTCCTTAAAAGATAAATAAAGATGGTAGAGAAAGATGATCAGAGGATTTGGCTTTGGACAGATTTTTTTGCTTTGAATCAGATACAAAAAACTGACTGACTGGGATCCCTGTTGGTGATGAAGAAGAAGACATGGCAAACTTCCTGAAGAGTGGGTAAAAGTGCTTAAATTTGTGGGAAAACTGGACTTAAGAGGTGAATAATCTTTTATAAAACTAGCTGGCAGATTCTAAAACCCGTTGACTTGGTATAAGCTGATTAGCCACGATCTCACCGAAAGGGCTAAACAATTGTGGCTGTTTTGTAACCTCTTTTAGCCCCATATTCTGTTCAAAATATGGGAAGAGCAGCTCAGCAACTCGGTAGGCTTCTTCTAAGTGGGGATAGCCAGATAAAATGAAGGTTTCAATGCCCAAATCGATATATTCCTGCATCAAATTAGCCACGGTAGCGGGATCCCCAACTAAGGCTGTACCTGCCCCGCCTCTCACCAAACCTACTCCTGCCCAGAGGTTAGGATAAATTTCTAGGTTGGCGCGGCTTCCGTTGTGTAACTGTGTCATTCGCCGTTGTCCTTCGGAGTCCATCCGCGCATAGACGCGCTGTGCCTGAGCAATCGCATCATCGTCCACATAGCGAATTAGGTTCTCTGCCGCTTGCCATGCTTCTCCCTGAGTTTCTCGCACAATAATGTGGAGGCGGATGCCAAATTTGAGGGTGCGCCCTTGTTCAGCGGACAATTGGCGAACGGTTTTGATCTTTTCGGCAACCTGCGCGGGTGGTTCCCCCCAGGTGAGATAGGTATCCACATGTTTGGCAGCAATCTCTTGTGCTACCGGAGAGGATCCGCCAAACCAGAGGGGGGGGTAGGGATCCTGGAGGGGGGGGAAGAGGAGGCGGGATCCCCTCACATTCAGATAATCTCCCGCAAAATCAACAGTTTCTCCGGCAAGGGTTTGTCGCCAGACAGTCAGGAATTCATCGGTTAGGGCGTAGCGGGCATCATGATCCAAATGGAGACCATCCCCTGCCAGTTCTACCGGATCTCCGCCCGTAACAATGTTAATCAATAAACGCCCCTGAGAGAGACGGTCAAAGGTCGCCGCCATACGAGCGGCTACTCCAGGGGAGACCAAACCAGGGCGAATCGCCACCAAAAACTTCATGTGGCGGGTGACAGAAGCCAAGAAAGAGGCGGCAATCCAGGCATCTTCACAAGAGCGCCCTGTGGGTAGCAACGCCCCCGTAAACCCCAAATGATCGATGGCTTGAGCCAGTTGTTTGAGATAATCACAATCCACCGCTCTCCCTCCAACAGAGGTGCCCAGATAGCGACCATCACCATGCAGAGGAATAAACCAAAAGAGGTTCATAAAGGCAGTTCCTTAGGCTTAAAAACTTGCTGAACTGAGATTGAATTGATCGAGAAAATAGGTGAAGAGTGAGAGAGTTTTATCGATTGGAAATATCGGTATAGAATCCTAATCCGATAAGTAAACTAGGCTTTAGGGGTCCAGATCACATCTTGTACAACAATCGCCTCTGGGATCAGTTTTAGACCTAAAAAAACATCAGCAATCGATTGTTGATCTCGAATCGTTTGAGCATCAATCCATTGTGCTCCATAGGCGCGACGGCGGGAAACTTTTTGCAGCACCTCCTCCGGGATCCCCAATTGTGGAGACAATAGTTTTGCCACCTGATCGGGATTGTTTTTTGCCCAATCATCGACTTTTTGAATCTCTTCAATGATGATTTTCAGACGATCAGGATAGGTCTCAGCAAAAGGTCGAGCCGCCAGATAAAACTCTCGGTTGGCGACTAATCCCTCTCCATCTGCCAAAACTCGTGCCCCCGTCGCCGCTTCGGCTGCCCCAAAGAAAGGATCCCAAATCACCCAGGCATCTACATCTCGCTTTTCAAAAGCAGCTCTTGCATCAGCGGGAGGCAAGAAAATGACCTGCACATCTGAATATGAGATTCCAGCTTTTTCTAGAGCTTTGACCAACAGATAATGCACATTGGATCCCTTGTTGAGAACCACCTTTTTCCCTTTCAGATCTGCCACTCTTTGTAAAGGAGAATCTCCATGAATGAGAATGGCTTCACTTTTGGGGCTAGGAGGTTCATTGGCAACATACAGAAGTGGCGCACCTGCGGCTTGGGCAAAGATAGGTGGAGCTTCGCCGGTATGTCCAAAATCAATACTCCCAACATTGAGAGCTTCTAAGAGTTGTGGGCCACCCGGAAATTCAGTCCATTCAACTTTGATTGAATCCGAAGCCAGCCGCTTTTCCAAATCTCCGCGAGCTTTCACAATATTAACGGTGCCATATTTCTGAAAACCAATCCTCAACACTTGGGCATCTTGGGCATAAGCGGAATGTCTAGACCAAATTGGTGACGCCGCTAGACTGGCGAGACCAAAAGCTAAACCGCGAATCGCATGGCGACGATGAATAGGCGTGCTGAAGATCATAGTATCGGTTAAACTCCTGATGAAATTTCTGTGAAGACTTAAGATGGAATCAACTGGCTGTATTCCTGAATAGGAACTGTTACTTCCTTGATATCAATGGCTTTGGGAATGATTTTGAGCTGATAGAAGATGTCTGCCACTTCTTGTTGAGCTGCAACAACTACCTCATTAATTGGTAATAAGCCCCAATTGCGTCGTTGATTAGCTATTTCTAGAATAGCTGGATCAATCTTCAGATCTTTGGCAAAGATCTCAGCAATTTGACGAGTGTTTTGCTGTCCCCAAACCTCATTGACTTTCGCTTCTTGAAGGATAGTTTTTACTACTTCAGGAAATTGTCTGACAAAAGTTTGAGAGGCCAGGAAGAAAGCCCGCCTTTCTCGTCCTTGCTTGAGGTTTCGCACTGTATTTGTCCCCTCAATTACCGCTAAAAAAGGATCCCAAATTGACCAAGCATCGACATTCCTTTGCTCAAATGCTGATCTAGCATCAGCAGGAGAGAGAGAGACAATCTCTACTTCATCAATGGGGATATTTTGCTCTTGCAAAACCGCGATGAGGAGATAGTGGGCACTGGATCCCTTTTGTAGGGCAACCTTTTTCCCTTTCAAATCGGCAACGGTTTGAATCGGTGAATCTTTAGGAACCACAATATCTTGGGTAAGGGCACCACGGGGGGTAGAAGCAAGATAGTAGAACTGGGTTCCGGCTGCTTGGGCAAAGATAGGAGGAGTTTCTCCAACCCCGCCAAAATCAAGGCTACCCGCATTGAGCGCTTCCAACATGGGTGGCCCAGACTGAAAGAATACCCATTCAACACTCCACCCCTGCTCCCCGATACGTTTCTCCAGCTCTCCCCGAAAACGCAAGAGGTCAAGCTCACTAAATCGCTGATAGCCAATTTTCTCCACTTCATTATTCGACCGTTGAGTCTGGGCATGAACATTTTGATTGACGAGGCGAGAACTGAAAGCTAGGGTTGCTGCCACCCCCAGCCCCAAGCCACGCAAAATTTCTCGCCGCTGATAAACATTCATCATGAGTTGTTCCTCCTTATGAAGAAAATGAATGACTTCAATGGGATGGAACCCCTCAGGGTGAGGCCCAACTGCCCTTATCTCAGCAATCCTAAACACCATCCTACAAATCTACGGCAAACACATCGGAATACCGTTGTTAGTTCTCGTATCGTACTATGCTTTTTCTGGAAATGCAAGACAAATGAAATTCAAATGTGTTTGATTCGTGTTTTATGACAGATTTTCTAGGATCGTAGCGAGAGGATAGGGTTAGCCGAACGCTCCAGAAGGGTTTGAGCCAACTGTTCTGCTTGCAGCCGGATTTCAGCAATCGCTGTGGTTTCCCAAAGATTGCCTTTGCGGGGTGGGCCGAGGGTAAACAGCCAATCGGCAGGGATCCCTGCTTGGTTTAACAACGCCCCATCCTTGGCGGTATCCAGACCTAGTTCCAGAGGATCGGGGCGAATTAGCCCTTGTTCTTGCAGATTGATAATCAGTGGATGGGACAGCTTGCGATAGCTGCACTGGGATCCCGTGCAGTTGATCACCCGTGCCACCCGCAGGTAATCAGCTTCTTGAGTTTGGCGGCGACGGATCCACACGCTCACTCCTTCAGTATCGTCAGCAATGGCTGTGATCCGCCCTGCATAGAGGCGTAGGGATCCCGCCTTGATTTCTTGCTGAATCTGCTCGGCTACAGGGGGGGCTGTGCGATGGCGATGAATTTCCCAATAGGGACGGACATGCCGGAGAAAGCGTTTTTGCTCAGTTATTGACCATGACTGCCAGAGGGCTTGTAAATGGGGGCGTAAGCTATCGAGCACCACGCGCCAATCCTGTCCCAGACTGGCGGCTACTTTGACCTGCCAACGCACTCGCCGCATCACCTGACGCACCGTTAGAGGAAGTTCGGTGAGAGGATCCAAAGGAGTGTAAGTCGCCTGCTTAGAGGGAATACCTAGGCTGGAGAATCGATGAACCAGCGGCAAGCGCCCTCGCCGAGATACGACTTCAATCAGACCCCGATGCCCCTGTGCCCGTAGTGCCAACACTTGGTCGATCATGGTTAGCCCTGAACCGATTAACAGCACAGTGGCTTCCGGCTCCAGGTTGGAGAGAGCCGCCGGATCCCAAGCGTAGTGGCGATAACGCTGGCTGTTGAGAAAAAAGGGATCCCCGGTTACCGGATCCCCTGGCGGAAAATGCCCCAAGGCCAAAACCACTTGATCCAGTAGCAATCGATCTCCACTATCCAACTGCAACATGGCTGTGGATCCCCAGCCTTTACCGGAGAGCGCCACTGCTTCCGCCTGCCAAACCCGAAGGGTCACCTCTGGGCTGGCTTGCTCAATAGCCTTCTGCAAAACGGATTGGAGATATTGCCCATAAAGCTGGCGAGGCAGGAAGTGATAGGGATCCCCTCCCATCAGCTTCCCGTCCGGCAAGGTTTGTAAGAACTGTAAAAAATCCATTGGTTGATCGGCAAAAGCACTGGCGGATCCAGCCGGAATATTGAGTAAATGCGCCGATGTGGAGGTACGGTAGGCAACTCCACGCCCAATCGGGGGATGGCGCTCAATCAAATGGATAGTCAGGGGATGGCTGGCTTTTCGTAAAAGGTGGACGACAACCAAGGTGCCACTCAACCCACCCCCGATCACGCCAATTTGCTGCCTCATTTTTGATTCCAGATTATTTGCAAGTGCATTCTAATTCACTTAAATTTCGCATGCCATGATCACGATCCCTACTGCCACAGTTGGGGGATGTCCGTTCTGTGGATAGGCATTCACAGATGATGAAAAGGGGGGGGCTCCTGGGATCCCGACCTTAAAACTCCATGTCTTCCTCTGCCTGAGCCGGATCAATCGGCTGCTGTAGGGTGGGAGGTTGGGAGGCAGATTCAGGCTGCCCCGTCAGGGTTTCAATGATCAAGTCCACCTGAGCTTGTTTGGCATGCAGAAACGCTTCACAGTCTCGCAGAGTCTGGCTAGCCCGTTCAAATTGGCTGACAACTTCACCCAAATCCAGCGCTCCCGATTCAATCTGGGTGATAATCCCTTCGACTTCTTGGATGGCGGTTTCATAATGCCAAGGAGTCGGGATTGGGGATGAATTCCTTTTCGGCATGGGCTTCGACTCTTACCCTAAGATGGCCTGATGCTAGTTCTATCACTAGCGGGGTGCCTGCTGGCAACTGGTTACTGCGAATCCAGACTCCAGTTTCGCCGCGCACAAGGGCATAGCCACGCTGGAGAACAGCCTGCGGATCGAGAGCCAGAAGCTGCTGTCGGAGTGCCTGTTGCTGAGAGTGGGCTTGCTGCAAACGCTGATGGACTAGCTGTCGGAGGCGATGTATCCGCTCAGTTTGTTGCTGCTGGTGTTGCTGGAGGTGCTGATCCAGAGGCCAGCGCTCAAGGCGTTGTCGGAGGGTTTGGATGTGAAGATGCGCCAACTGCAATTGATACTGAGTCTGCTGGTGCAGGTGTTGGTGCAGACGGGTGCATTGTTGATGCAGTTGCTCAAGACTGGGCACAACCCGCTCAGCCGCCGCCGTCGGGGTGTGGGCGGCACAATCGGCGGCTAAGTCAGCTAACGTTTCATCTCGCTCATGACCGATACCTGTGAGCACTGGGATCCGACATTGGTTAATTGACCTTACCAACCGCTCATCATTAAAGCACCACAAATCCTCCGCTGCGCCCCCCCCCCTCGCCACAATCACTACCTCAGCGCGTCCGTCCTGCTCGACGGTTTGGATGGCTTGGATCAAGCTGGCTGCCGCCTGTTCACCCTGCACCACAGCCGCCACTAATAAAACCCACAATCCGGGATAGCGGCGGCGCAAGGTCTTTTGGATATCTCCCCAAGCGGCAGATTGTGGGGACGTAACCACAGCAATGCAGCTAGGATGTCGAGGCAGTGGCCTTTTCAGGTGAGGATCAAACAATCCTTCGGCCTCAAGACGAGCTTTCATCTGTTGGTAGCGCAAAGCCAGCAGCCCCTCACCCGCCGGCAGCAGATCCCAGATTTGCAGTTGATAAGTGCTACCTTTGGCGTAGGTGCGAATTTGTCCCAAGGCCATCACCTGTTGACCCACCTTGGGCAAAAACGTTAGGCGAGCCATCTGATTCTGCCAAGCGACTGCTTTCAGGGCATCCCCGGTTTCGGCATCGGTTAGGGTCAAAAATAGATGGCGTTGTTGGGAACAACTAGACACTTCTCCCGTCACCCATAGCTTGAGTAAATGGGGATCCTCCTGCAAAAGCGCTTGAATGTATTGAGCCACCCCGGCCACCGACAGCACCGGGATGCCGGCGGTCAGATCAGCCAGTTGCCGTGCGTTAACCGTAGCGGGGGACAACCCGATAGAATAGATAGGCTCTGGCATGAAACGACTATTTCACCTTTTGGGCAATCCATTCGGCCAACTCCCCTGGGGTCATAGCTCCCACATGAGCACCCAGCGCCACTAATTTTCCGGCTAACTCATGGTTATAAACCGGATCGGCCTGTTGATCGAGAGCTGCTAACCCCAGCAAGGTCACTCCACTTTCTAAGAGCTGTTTGGCTACCGATAACAGCCGTTGTTCCGGCGCACCTTCAAAGAAATCGCTGATCAGCACGATAATCGTTTGGCGAGGATTGATCACCAAAGACGCGGCATAGGCTAAGGCTTGTCCGATATCTGTCCCTCCGCCCAACTGCACCTTCATCAAGGTCTCCACCGGATCGGTGCAATCTTGGGTCACATCCACCACCGACGTGTCAAATAAAATTAGGTGGGTTTTCAGGGTTTTGATGCCAAAAAAGATGGCCGCTGTTACCGCCGCATGAATCACGTTGTCCAACATACTACCCGACTCGTCCACCACCACAATAATTTGCCAACGATCCACCAAACGGCGACTACGGGAATGAAAATAGGGGGTCTGAATAAAAAGTTGGCGAGACTGAGGATCGTAATGTTTGAGGTTGCGTTTGATAGTCGTCAAGGGGTCAAAATTTTTGGCGACTTTAAGCAGGGAGCGCTTCTGTTGGTTGACGGATCCTAAAAAGGGAGACTGTACCCGACGGGCCAGTTTTTCCATCAACTCGTCAATGACTTTTTTTACCAGTTGACGAGCCATCGCCAGCACCGATTGATTCATCAAATGCTTCGTTCGCAAAACCGCTTTCAAAAGTGTGGGGCTGGGTTGAGCCCGACTCAACAGGTCAGGGTTGGTAACCATTTCCTCCAGGTTGTATCGCTCTAGAGCGTCTTTTTCTAGGCGCTCGATCGTTTTTTTGGGAAACAATTCATGCACGCCATTGATCCAATCGGGAACGGTCAACTGGGAGGGATCCAACGAGCCGTGCTGTCCTCCACCGGGGCGCACATTCTGGGATCCCCCATATTCCCGATCATAAAGAAAGGCCAATAGCTGATCCTGGCGCAACGTTTCCCCCTCCAGTCCACAGCCGAGGACTTGCTCGGCATTTTGTCCCAACACTAAACGCCAACGGATTAAGCGAGGATGGGGGGGTTGCTGGCTCATAATCAACGATCGATCCTAGGCAGACGAATGGAGCCATTAAGACACAGGTAATTCTGTGAGAAGTTTGTTGAGAATTTCGGCATGGCTTAGTCCGGCGTCCACCCAGGCTTCTCCTTCCTTGAGGCGGGTTTGGGTGGTGATGACAAACAAATTCTCGTTGGCTCCTAACACCTCACTACTGGTTTGGATACAAGCTAACTCTCGTCCTGTCAACTGGCTAAACCAAGTCGCCAACAGTCCTGCTTCTAAAAATCCCATCGGGCGATTGACGTTGAGGGGGGTAAGAATGTCAAAGGCAGAATTTTGAATGGTGACAATTAGGATCCCTTGCTCCTTGTGACTCCAATCAATGCTGAGCAGCCCCCAGCCGTGGGTTTTCCAGGCTTGTTGTAGGTTTTGGATAAATAGCCCCATTTCCAGTTGAGCCAGTGGCTTTTGATAAAAATCACTGAGTTCTCTGGCAAAGCGGCGAAAAAATTCTTTGCCCCACATTTGCCCGCAATGGCGTAAAACTAGGCGGGCAGCCTGTCCCGTTTCATATTCCAAACCGCTATAAATACCTCGGATCAAAGCGGCAGGCAGAGCCAGCAGCCGTTCCCCATGACGGCTCATCAATAAGCCCGATTCCAGATCGCTTTGCACATAGATCTGGGGGGCATAATAATTGCCGGGAATAGGGACATTGGGATCAAACAAAGAGGCGCTAGTCATGCGTCAATCCACTCACAAAAGCTGGGACAGAGGGAAACAAGTCAGGGATACTAGGGATCCCGTTTGGCTGCCATCAGCACCATGCCATCAGCATAATAGTGCCACCTGAGCCTGAGTCACATAAGGACGAATCAACTCTAGCTCGCCTGCGGATAGCTGCTGCTTGAGACTTTGTTGCAGGCTACGAAAGGCTTTTTCATAGAGGCTTTGTAGGTTGTAGAGGCGAACATGCTCCTCCATCCAGTCCACGAGTCGCTCTTTAAGCATCGCCTCATTCTGCAACAACATAGCTAGAGAGGAGTGGCGCAGGATCAGCATTAGATCCCGCTGACAAAGCCCCACCACTTGAGGGGGGAGAGGCATCATCTCCTGTTGAAGTTGGGCTAGGACTTGTTTCACCAATACTTCTTCTTGATCTCGCAAGGCTCGATAGACATGCAGGCGTTCTGTCCAGCCAGTCACATAGGACTTGAGTTGAGCCAGTTCAGGGGGTTGCAAATATCGACCCTCAGCTTCAATCAACACTTGCTCAATGGGTTGTGTCATTGACAACCGTGCTCCCTAGTTTGACCCCTGCTCTCTTTATACCGTGAGTCGGCAAGGTTCTTCTAGGCTTTGCGTTATTTATTCGTATTCATCACCTCACGGTTAGGCTATGTTTATCGATCTTGCCAACTTCATCTCACCCACTCAATCCCAGCAAATCAGCTATCCCATCCGTTGATCAACCTGCCCCGATAGCGCAAAGATACAAAAGCAGAACCAAACCAGAGCCTATGCCACTACTCAAGCTGGGGAGTCATCCCTCTCTGTTTCGCATCGGGATCCCTTTCCTCATGCTAGGGTTTCTGGCAGTGCTGGCTAGCTTGCCGATGATCGAGCAGGGCTATCCTTCCACCCATTCCACCCAATTCAACCTGATCTGGGCGTTTCAATATCATCAACAGTTTGTCGGTGGGCAATTCTATCCCCGTTGGCTGGAGTTTTCTAACTTCGGGTTTGGCAACGCTACGTTTGCTTTTTATCCACCCCTTTGTATGGTGGCGGCGTTGCCCTTTTTGTTGCTGGGCTGGGATGTGCCCACGGCGTTGGTGGGCAGTATGGGGTTAGCTATTTTCCTGTTGGGCTGGGGGTTGTATGGTTATAGCCGTTGTTTCTTCCCCACCTGGATCGCTTTGGGGATAGGCGGGGTGGGGATGCTCGCTCCCTATTTTTTGGTGGATATTTATCAACGGGGGGCGATTGGGGAAGTCTGGGCGATGGTGACGCTGCCCTGGATTGGCTGGGCGGGGGAGCGGCTGCGCCGACAGGCTCAATCAGCATGGCCGATCTTGGGGTTGGCGCTGGCCTATGGACTGTTGGTGCTTTCCCATTTACCCACGCTACTGATCTTTACGCTGCTGTGGATCCCGTGGCCCTGGATCGTGGCCTTGCCCGGACAGCGCTGGAGTCTGGTGCTGCGAACCTATGCCGGAATGGCTTTGGCCTTTTGTTGGACGGCGTTTTATCTTTGGCCTGCCACCCTCGATCAGCGCTGGATTCAAGTAGGATCCGTCAATGCGGATCCCGAATATCAACCGCAAAACCGTCTGATGGTAAAGGGCTTAACCCAATTTCAGCCGCAATTTACCCAGCACTGGTTCGAGAAACCCCTAGTAAATGTTTGGCTGGTGATGGGGGCGGTGACGCTGCTAGTGGGGGTGGTTTGGGTAATTATGGTCTGGTATCAACCGAAGGTGGCGCAGGAGGGCAGCGAAGAAACTCCCCCGCCTCGATCCGACCTGGGGAGAGTAAGTCTTTATTGGTGGCTAGTGGCGGTAGTGTCGCTGTTGATGATGACGGATCTGCTGAGTTGGATCTATCCCTTATTGACTCCCCTCAAACGCATCCAGTTTTCCTGGCGTTGGATGAGTCTAACCAGCGTTGTTGTGCCACTTTTGCTGGGATATGGCCTGCATCAATCCACCTATTGGGTGCGGGGGTGGCGGCGCTTGGGAGCAGGTATTCTAGCCGTAGCCTGTTTTGGCCTGATGGCCGTCACCGTTACTCAGGGATCCCAAATCCTGGAGAAAGCCTCCTTCAACCCACGGGAGATGCAGATTTTTACGGTGTTGGCGCAAGCCAAAGCCCGTCTTTATCCGCAGGAACCTCAAGTTCCTCTGAGCGGCAAAGGGGATCCCTTTCTCTACTGGCACTGGATCTTTCCCGATGGCATGGCCTTTGTGGATGTGCCGGAGTATCGCGCCCGTGGGGTCACTTACCCCATGCCTCCCCAACAACCCACTCCCCTTTTGGCTTGGCAATCCCCCTCCCTCAACCCTGATCACCTGCAACTCCAGCAATGGCAATTTGGGATCCGGCGGTTTCAGGCCATCAATCCTTCTCAGGAGAATGCCGTAGCTTTGGTGAGAACCTTTTATTATCCCGGCTGGTCCGTCCAAATGGATGGGCGGCGGATCCCTACCGAGAAAACCGCTGAGGGGCAACTGCAAGTGACAATTCCCACCGGAGAGCATCAGGTCAGGATCACCTATCAAGGCACCTGGGCTGATGGGTTGGGGCGTGCGGTTAGCTTCCTGACGGTTTGGGTTGTTCTGGGGATGATCCTTCGCCCCCAATGGCTGAGCCGAATCCCTCTTGAAAAAGACAGATTGTCTTCCTTCTGGCAACGTCTGTCTGGGGATCCCCGCCCCCCCACCCCAAAGCCCTAGCATCGGGTTGGATGTGAAAATGGAGGGGGGAAATAAATATAAGTACCGGATTCTCCCCTGGTGCCCTAATTGCTGGTATGACTATTTTGCTGTGGTAGCCAAGCCTGCTAGCCTGAAAAGCAGGGGTCATGGGGTGAAATGGCTTGCAAATACAGGTTTTAGGGCTGGGATCCGCCGGAGAGGCTGCCGCGCAGTTGTTGGCGGCTCAGCAGCACCAGGTGATCGTACTAGATGAACAGGATTCCCCACTTTTGCAGCGGCGACTGGCCGGCCTGCAAGGAGTAAGCGGGATATTGGGAGAACCCTTTGCCCTGCTGCCGGAGACCAAACGGGTTGTGGTTAGCCCAGGCATCCGTTGGCAGCATCCGGTGCTAGAACTGGCTCGCACCCAAGGGATTGAGGTGATGGGGGAGGCCGAACTGGCTTGGCGCCACCTAGATCATTTGCCCTGGGTGGGAATCACCGGCACCAACGGCAAAACCACCACCACGGCATTGATTGCCGCTATGTTTGCCGCGGCGGGGTGGCAGGCTCCCGCCTGTGGCAATATTGGTCTGCCCCTTTGTCGAGTAGCCAAAGAAACTCTGCAAGGTCACCGCCAGCCAGATTGGATTGTGGCCGAACTGAGTAGCTATCAACTGGAGGCTTCCAGCCGTCTGGGGCAGAGAGAGAGGGATCCCTTAGGCATTGGAGTATGGACGACCTTTACCCCCGATCATCTGGAGCGGCACGGAACCTTGGAAAATTATGCGGCGATCAAAGCTCGTCTGCTGGATTGTGTGGGGCTACGGGTTATCAACGGCGATGATGCCTATTTACAGGGGCGATGCCGGGATTGGCCCAACACCCTCTGGACGTCCATCCATAGCGGTGATGCTCCGGTTCGTCTAGCCGGAGGGAACTTGTGGATCGAGTCCAAGTGTTTAGGTTCGATTGCTCCCTTTGCACAGAAGATGCCTGGGCAGCACAATCAACAAAATCTGCTGATGGCGGCGGCAGTGGCTCATCTGGCCAGTTTGCCGGATCAAGCCATCCAAACAGTGATTCACGAGTTTGCGGGCGTTCCCCACCGCTTGGAAACAGTGCGCGTCCAGGCTCATATCCGCTGGATCAACGATAGCAAAGCCACCAACTATGATGCGGCTGAAGTGGGGCTGGCGGCGGTTGCCCCACCCATCCTTCTGATTGCTGGCGGGCAGGCCAAACAGGGGGATGACCGGGCTTGGCTGGCGCTGATTCGAGAAAAAGTGGCTTTTGTTTATTTGATCGGAGAAGCTGCCCCTCGCTTTGCTCGCCGTCTAGAGGAGATCCACTATACTAGCTACCAGATTGCCCACACACTAGATGTGGCGGTTAGCTTAGCTCATCAGCAGGCCAAAACACTTCAGGGATCCGTTTCTTCGCAACCGATCACGGTGTTGTTTTCTCCGGCCTGTGCCAGTTTCGATCAATTTTCTAACTTTGAACACCGTGGCGACGTCTTCCGTCAATGCTGTTATCAATTGGTCGAGTGAGGCTCGCCTGCTGCGCTGGCTGACCATGCTGTGGGTAGCGGTGGGCTTAGTTATGCTCTTTTCGGCTTCTTATCCGATTGCCCAAGAATCCACCGGAGACGGACTGTATTTTGTCAAGCGGCAGGCACTCTGGATAGGCTTGGGAACGGGAGCCTTTAGCTTGCTGGTACGACTCCCGACCCGTGTTTGGTGGCGTCTGGCTGGACTCTTGTGTTTGATCAGTATCCTCACCGTCTGGGCCACCCACATCCCTGCTATCGGTGTGGAACGGCTGGAGGCAACCCGCTGGTTGAGCTTAGGGCCGATTTCGGTGCAACCCTCTGAGTTTCTCAAGCCCCTCTTGGTGCTTCAGGGATCCCTCTTGTTTGGCCGTTGGTATCACCACTCCCTCCTCTACCGCTGTGGCTGGCTGGCCATCTTTGCCCTCGGCTTGTTGGGGATCCTCACCCAGCCCAATCTGGGCACCACCGCGATCTGCGGCTTAACGCTCTGGGTGATGGCTTGGACGGCGGGCTTGCCGATCGGGAGTCTTGTGGGCAGTGCCCTGTTAGGGTTACTGATGGCGGTTGCCAGCATCCTGACTAAGGACTATCAACGGCGGCGGGTGATGGCGTTTTTGGATCCCTGGGCCAGCGCGCAAGGGGATGGCTATCAACTGATTCAAAGCCTGATGGCGATTGGTTCGGGTGGGGTGTGGGGACAAGGGTTTGGCCTTTCTCAACAAAAACTCTTTTATTTGCCGATTACCTACACCGATTTCATCTTTTCTGTGTTTGCTGAGGAGTTTGGTCTGATCGGATCCCTACTCTTTTTGGCTTTGTTGACCGCCTATACGCTACTGGGGCTACGGGTCATGTTGCTCAGCCATGAGATGACCCACCGTCTGATCGTCTGTGGATCCCTGGGCTTTCTGGTGGGGCAGTCGATTCTCAACTTAGGGGTGGTGAGTGGCGCGTTGCCTACTACCGGTGTTCCTTTGCCCCTCTTTAGTTATGGAGGCAGTTCGGTGTTATCGGGGATGATAACGGCAGGATTATTGGTGCGGGTGGCTAGGGAAGTGGGGGGATCCAATGGCGCTAATCGGTGACGGCGCGGGAGGAACGCTGTTGTAGGGGGTTGAGATCGCTTTCATCAAAGATGTCTCCCACCAATTCCTCCAGAAGATCTTCTAGCGTAATCAGCCCTGTTGTGCCGCCAAATTCATCTACCACAATCGCCATGTGCTGACGGGAGCGCAGCATGTCTTTGAGGAGAGGGCCAATTCGTTTAGTGGCAGGGACGAAGACAGGTGGGCGCATGACGGCATCGATTTGATCATTTCCTTTTTCCTCCAGATGGCGGAGAGCCTGCTTGAGATGAATGATCCCAACAATCTCGTCTTTAGAATCTGCCTGCACCGGGATCCGTGAATACCCCGTGGCTAAGCACAAATCCACCACATCCCGCAGGGTTTTGCTGTGGAGAGTTGTTTCCATCTTCACCCGTGGCTTGGCGACATCTTTGGCCATCACCTGATCAAGGGAGAGTGCCCCCCGAAACAGGCGGCGCTTTTGCCAATCGAGTAAGCCCCGTTGTCCTAACATATCGATCAGGGTCTCGAGATCTTGCAGCGAGGCTCCTGCGGTGAGAGGGTTGACCTGTAACCCGCGATAAATTTGGGTGAGCACCCATTCAAAAGCCAACACGACCGGATAGAGTAATCGCGACAGCCAATACACCGGTCGAATCAATAGCATAAACACCCGCAAGGGATGGCTAAAGGCCAAAGACTTAGGGGTTACTTCCCCAAACAGCAAGATAAGGATGGTTGTGGGGACGGTGGCGATCAGCCCTCCCAACTCTTGACCCAACAACTGGATAAACAAGGTCGTGGTCAGTGCCGCCGATCCAATATTGACCAAGTTGTTTCCCAGCAACAGGGTGGTGATGAAGCGAGAGCGGTGTTGTTGCACCAAGCGATAAATCCCTTGGGGATCCCCAGTTTCGGCAATCAAGGCTTCTAGGCGCAGGTTATCTAGGGCGGTAATAGCGGTTTCGGCGGCGGAAAAGGCAGCGGAAAAAGCCAACAACACCACTAACAAAAGGGTCATGCCTATCATCGGGGATCCTTAGTACAGAGAATGGAGATAGCAGCGGGGGGATAGGACCTCTTTCCTCCTTGCTCTTGATATAGGGACACCCATCTCCCACGCTGGAGAAGCAAAGGTTAAGAGATCAGTGTTTGCCAAAACCAATCCATCATCTGCTTCAACATCTGTACACCAAACACCGCCATGAGTGCTAATAAGGCTGTAATCAGCAGGGTAAATCCGTAGCAAACCATCATCAACAACCCATCTGCCTCCAGCATGGCAACCGACAACACCAAGATGCCTGTGGTGGGGATGGGATTGGTGGCCGGGATCGGCAGCATGAGCAGGATGGTCAACCAAACCAGGACGACCCCATTCAACTGCCAAACCCGAGGATGGTTCGCCCAGCCAGCCCAACGGGGTCGAGCTAACCGTTCCAAGATTTTGCTAACCCAACTCATCAACTGCAAGAGGCGCACCGCCAGCGCCGAGGGGAAAGGCATCCGGGCTACTTTGGCGGGCAACCAGGGCTGTTGTCGTCCTAAAGCAATCTGACCGCTCAACAGCAGCGAGGCGGATCCCAAAATAGAGGTCAAACCGGGAATGGGGGCAGGAATTAAAAATGGCAGAGCCAAAAGAGCAATCAACAAGCTAAATCCCCGCTCAGAGGTGCGCTCTAAAATATCCCCCAGAGTGAGGGGACGCTCAGCCAGCTCATCGAGCAGAGCATGAATGTCTTGCGAAAATCGCAGTTGCATAGTGTTTCCTAAGCTGTCTGAGGGATCCCGTCTTTTGATCGAGCAAGGCTCAACCTCTCTCAATCCGTGAGAGCAAAACCTTGTCGCTGTCATTTTATGCTGATCGCCACTATAGCCCTGCCACAAGATTCACAAGTCATTTCCCAGATCATACAGACTGGCATCCCCGACGCTCCCGAAGCCTAGGGCAGTCGCAGTTGCTGGGGATCCCTTTTACCCCCCTCCTCACCTCGGTTAGAGTAAAGTGACAAGATTTCTTCTCCCTCAACCTTGGTGGCTGGCATGACCCATCCTTTTCTGCGCCGTTTGCAGGAACATGTGCTGGTTTTTGATGGTGCGATGGGCACGTCCATCCAGGCTCAGGGTCTGACCGCAGCAGACTTTGGGGGACCCGATCTAGAGTATTGCAACGAATATTTGGTGATCTCAAAACCCGAGGCTATCGAAAAGGTTCATGCCTCCTTTTTGGAAGTCGGGGCAGATGTGATCGAAACCGATACCTTTGGAGCCACCTCGATTGTCTTGGCGGAGTTTGGTATCGCCGATCAAGCCTACGGAGTGAATGTGGCGGCGGCTCAGTTGGCCAAACGGGTGGCGGCTCGCTATTCCACCCCCACTCACCCCCGATTTGTGGCGGGATCCATCGGCCCTGGCACCAAATTGCCCTCCTTGGGTCACATCACCTACGATGCCATGAAACTCTCCTACCGCACGCAGGTGGAGGGGTTGATCGCCGGTGGAGTGGATTTGCTGATTGTGGAAACCTGCCAGGATGTGTTGCAAATAAAAGCAGCATTGGGGGCAATTCAGGAGGTTTTTCATACCCGTAAGCTGCGCCTGCCTGTGGTGGTTTCCCTCACCTTTGAGGTGCAGGGCACGATGCTGGTGGGATCCGAAATTGGGGCGGCGCTGGCGATTTTGGAACCCTTTCCCATTGATGTGTTGGGACTTAATTGTGCGACAGGTCCCGACAAAATGACGGAGCATATCCGCTATTTATCCAAACATTCCCCCTTTGCCATTTCCTGCATCCCCAACGCGGGTCTACCAGAAAACCTGGGCGGACAAGCCCACTACAAACTCACCCCTGAGCAAATGCGCTTCCATCTGCAACACTTTGTGCAGGATTTAGGGGTATCGATTGTCGGCGGCTGCTGTGGCACCCGCCCTGACCATATCCGTGCCCTCGTGGAGGCGGTGGGATCCCTCAAACCTAAGCCCCGCTCCCTAGAGCCAATTCCGGCGGCGGCCTCGTTATTTGCTCCCCAACCCTATCACCAAGACAACTCCTTTTTGATTGTGGGGGAGCGGGTCAACGCCAGTGGTTCCAAAAAAATGCGGGATCTCCTCAATGCCGAAAACTGGGATGGCCTGGTGGCGCTTGCCCGTGAGCAGGAGCGGGAGGGATCCCACATTTTGGATGTGAACGTGGACTATGTGGGACGGGACGGTGTGCAGGATATGCGCCAACTGGTGGCACGGTTGGTGGGGATGATTCGCATTCCCCTAATGCTAGATTCAACGGAATGGCAAAAGATGGAGGCTGGCCTCAAATTAGCGGGCGGCAAATGTTTGCTCAATTCCACCAACTATGAAGATGGGGAAGAACGATTTTTGAAGGTACTGGAGTTAGCCAAAACCTACGGAGCCGGAGTGGTGATCGGTACCATCGACGAAGAGGGTATGGCGCGCACAGCTCAGAAAAAACTTGCCATTGCCGAGCGAGCCTATCGTCAAGCATTGGAATATGGGATCCCGGCCTACGAACTCTTTTTTGATCCCCTAGCTCTGCCCATTTCCACAGGCATTGAAGAGGATCGAGCCAACGGATTTGCCACCCTTCAGGCTATTCAGCAGATCCGTACCCAGATGCCCGACTGCCATATCATTTTGGGAATTTCTAATGTTTCCTTTGGCTTGAGTGCGGCGGCGCGGGTTGTCCTCAATTCGATGTTTCTGCATGAGGCGCGTGCCGCCGGATTAGACAGTGCGATTGTCAGTGCCAGCAAGATTTTGCCCTTGAGTAAAATTGCACCCGATCATCAACGGATCTGCCAAGATTTAATTTTTGATCGCCGACAATTTGATGCTCAGGGAATTTGCACCTATGATCCCCTCACCGAATTAACCCGTCTGTTTGAAGGGGTGAGTGCCAAAACAACAGGTGGTGTGGATGAATCCTTACCTCTGGAAGCACGGCTAAAACAACACATTATTGATGGGGAACGGATTGGGTTAGAAGCCCAACTAAAAAAAGCACTGGAGTTGTATCCTCCCCTTGAAATTATCAACACCTTTTTGCTAGATGGTATGAAGGAAGTGGGGGAATTATTTGGCTCAGGACAAATGCAACTTCCCTTTGTCTTGCAGTCGGCAGAAACTATGAAAGCCGCTGTTGCTTTTTTGCAACCCTTCATGGAAAAAACAGAGGGATCCCACAGCAAAGGAACGGTGGTGATCGCCACGGTAAAAGGAGATGTGCATGATATTGGCAAAAATTTGGTAGATATTATTCTTTCCAACAATGGCTATCGAGTGATCAATTTGGGTATCAAACAGTCGGTGGAGTCCATTATTGACGCCTATCAAGCCCATCAAGCCGATTGTGTAGCGATGAGTGGTTTGCTGGTCAAATCCACCGCTTTTATGAAGGAAAATCTTGAGGTTTTTAATGAGCGAGGGATCCGTGTACCGGTCATTTTGGGAGGGGCTGCCCTGACCCGCCGTTTTGTGGAGGAGGACTGTCAACATACCTATCACGGACGGGTGATTTATGGGCGAGATGCCTTTGCGGATCTGCATTTTCTTGACCAGCTTATGCCCGCCAAAGCAGCAGGGTTATGGGATGATCAACAGGGATTTTTGACATCCTCAACGGCTCCCGTCAGCGAGCCAATCGCTAGCAATGGGATCCCGAAACATGCCCTAGCTACTCCCCCCTCCCCTCTTGCCCCTCCGCCTGTGCATCCGGTGGCTGTCGATCCCGTCATCGATACGGGGCGTTCGCCAGCCGTGGATCCGGATATTGAGCGTCCTATCCCGCCCTTTTGGGGATCCAAACTCTTAGCCGCCGATCAGATCCCTTGGTCGGAGGTTTTTGCCTACATTGACAAACAGGCTTTGGTGGCGGGTCAATGGCAGATTCGCAAGCCCCGTGACCAATCTGCCGAGGAATTTGCCGACTTTATTCGCCAGCAGATCGATCCAGTTATCGAACGGTGGAAAACGCGCATTCTGGAGGAAAATCTCCTCAATCCGCAGGTGGTTTACGGCTACTTTCCCTGTCAGGCGGAGGGCAATCAAGTCATTCTTTATCAGCCCGCCAGCTTTCCCGAACTTTTTGGCTGGGATCCCTCAGAGACGATTTTTTATCAGCTTCCCACCCACCACCGCCTAGCGCCCCACCCTTCCCTGGCGGAAGCGGCTCGTTTTACTTTTCCCCGGCAAACCTCTTTGCAACGGCTATGTATCGCTGACTTTTATGCCGAGAAGCAAAGCGGCGTGATCGACGTTTTTCCCATGCAGGCGGTGACAGTAGGATCCCAGGCCACAACCTTTGCCCAACAGCTATTTGCCGATAACCAATACACCGACTATCTCTACTTTCATGGCATGGCGGTGACGCTGGCGGAGGCGTTGGCGGAGTGGACTCATGCCCGGATTCGCCGCGAGTTGGGTTTTGCCGCCGAAGACAGCTCGGATATGCGGCGCATTTTGCACCAAGACTATCGCGGATCCCGCTATAGCTTTGGCTATCCCGCCTGCCCCCATATCCCCGATCAACGCATCCTCTTGGCTTTGTTGGGTACCGAACGGATCGGCTTGCAGATGGATGAAAGCGATCAGTTGGATCCCGAACAATCCACCACTGCCCTTGTGGCCTACCATCCGGCGGCGCGTTACTTCAGTGTGCGGACGGACAAGTCTCCAGAACAGCCGGAATAGACCTCTTGACCGTTGGCAACATCCAGTTCGGACGCGACAGATTCCCCGGTAAGATACAGAGACAGGAGACCCAATCAGGGATCCCTCATATCTGGCGCAGCGAGGCTCCAACTGGTGCGAAAAGTTTGGCAAGAACCGTTTCTCTGGGTTCACCTGGCTGGTTTACTGGCCGTGCCCTTTTGGGTTGCCCTCACCCTGATCGGGTTAGCCACCTCCGATCCCTTGTTGCCGGTGGGGCTGGAGCGCCTGCTGGTAGGTTTGGCGGGAACGCTGCCCGTGGCGTGGATGCAGGCTAATCGTCCCTTCTACATTTTCAGCATCTTGGTGGTGGCTCTGGATCCCGCCCAGCTTTCTCTACAACGGCGACGCATCCTATCCGCCTTTTTGGGGTTTGAAGAGAAGCTTTTGGCTCTGCTGGTTTCCCTCCTCCTGTTACAACTCGCCGAACGGTTTTATCAGATTGCTCCCCTCTTTCAGTCCCTTAGCCCAATTCATCTGGGAGTGAGTTCGCGGTTGCTGGGGTTGCTGATCGCATCGGTTGGTTTTTGGGGACTCAATCTGTTTGTGCAAGTTCCGGTGGCTGTTTTGCGAATTTTGTTGTTGAGCGATCCCGAATTTGAGCAACTTTCCCCCTTTGCCGTCGATCAAGTGGCAAACCAGTTCACCATTATTGGACAACAGCGCACAGATTTATGGGTGACAGGGGATGATCCTGTCCCCGAACCTCCCTCTAGCGAAGCCGAATCCTCAGGTTAGCAGTCTCCTGAGAATTTATTTTTTGCCAACTCTTGGGCGTGAATCTTTTCGTTGATTGAGGGGTAGCCCAGGCCAAGCGGCGAGCCAGATGTTAGAGTGGGTTAACGGTCTTGCCTCACCCCCAGACCCACTCCAGCACGGGATCCCTCATCGCCACACCTATGGTCAACAGCTTTTCGTCTCGCCTCAAGCTCTTTACCCAACGCCTGCGAGAAACCACCCAAATCCCTAACTTTTTTGCCGATCAATCCCCCAGCGAAAGCCAAAATTTAGCCAAAGAATTGGCGGAGGCAGGGGAATGTGTTTTGCAACTCAGTCAAGTGGTGATGGAGGTAGAAATCCTCAATCAATTGCATAGTCGACTGGTTTATGAACGGGAAGTTTTGCAGCAGGAAAAAACTGATTTAGAAACCCGTGTCTTTGAATTACAACAGGAACGCAGCGAAATTGAACCCCAGGTGATGTACCTGCGGGAGCAACTCAGTCAAGCCAGCATTCAACTGGAGCAAACCCAAAATCGTGAGCGCAACCTCAGTGATCGAGAACGGCAACTCACCGAAATTGTTGCTCAATTGGAGCGGCGGCGGGCAGTCCTTAACCAAACCATCGAAAACCTGACAAACCAAGAGGCGGATTACACCGTTCGCACCAAAGAACTCAGCCAAATCGTAACTGAAAGTGACAAAAAGGCCAAACAATATATGGAGGCGGTCAACTCCTACAAAAGCTATCTGGAAGAACTTCAGGCTCAGGTGATTGAAGAACAAAGCAAATTGAAAGCGATGGGGGTTAACCCGTTGGAGCGATCCCTCCCCGATATCCCCACTCCCCCGCCCCCAGAAGCTCCGCCCCTGCCCCCCCGCCGTGCGGATCCTGCCCCCGCTTACCCCGCTTCGGGCAGCTATTGGGATGAACCCACCTCTTCCCCTTTCAGTGACAATCCCTGGGGTTAGTCCTTCTCCGTGACTGGCTAGCCATGGCTGCAAACACTAGCCATTGCTGCAAACAACAGTGGGGCTTTCTCTTGTCCCTCTATGCCGCGGGGTTGCGTTTTCCTACATTAGGATATGCGCTTCCAACGTTCTCATGGCTGACTTAGGATCCCTGACCACATCAGACCGCCAACTGGTGGATTATGTGCGGCAACAACGAATGCTGCATCCCAAGCAACTGGCGCTGGCTCTCAAAGTGCAACGACAAAACCAAGGCCCCCTTGACATGGTGTTGTGGCAACTGGGTTTCATTGAATTGCAGCAGTTGAATCAGTTTTGGGAATTTAGAAACCAGCGGGTCGAAGCATCCTAAAGTTCGGCTGGATCTACTCCGTCCGGGGCAAGTGGCATCAGTAAGCGCGTAATATTTCGCCCGTCTTGGGCTTGATAAAAGGTTAACTGTCCACCCATGCGATGGATGACCCGCTGACAGAGGCTCAGTTCTTGACCGGGGCTAAGTTTCAGGATAGAAGGAGCCAACGGATCCGCATAAACTACCATTTCGGGATCCAACTGCAACGCCTGCATCAAGGCGGGATCAAACTCCCCCCCATCCGCCAGCACTAGCTCCAAAAAGCCCGAATTATCCTGATTCCAGATCTCCAGCCGTCCTTCTTCCGGGCTACGGAGTGCTGCCGCTGTCAAGATTTCGTAAAGCACCATTTCCAGCCGCCCCGGATCCCCCAGGATCGCCACTCCGGTATCCCCATGCACCCGCGGCCAGAGCTTGCGTTTTTGTACCAAACTTTCTAGGCGGCGTAGGGTGCGGCGGATCAGGGAGGCCACCGGCACGGAAACCCGTTCGGGATCCGGTTGCCAGCTTTCTGCTTTTAACAGGTGTTGGTTAGGAATCGTTAGATCCCGCAAACTACGGGCAATATCCACAACTTTTTGCCAACGGGAGTGCTCATCCCCTGGAGTTTCCTGTACTTGGCCAAGGCGCTTCAGGTTGTCCATCAGGGAGGCTTGATAGTCGAACAGTCGCCGATGTTTGTACCAATTCAGTTCGGTGAGAGCCTCACTTCGCTGCATGAGGGTTTGGCTCCACAGCAGGCGTTGGAGGGCGGCACTGGTGATGCTAGCTAAAAGCGCCACCGCTGCTCGTTCCTCCGGCTCCCAGACATGTCCGGCCTCTGCTCCCAAAACCAGTACCCCTTGCGAGCCAATGTTCATGCCCAACACCCGCCCCAGTCCGGCGGCACTCAACCAACCACGGGTGGCTGAGGTCAGTTGCTCCACCCCAAAATCTTGGGGTTCCGAGGCATGGAGGCAGTGCCCAATTAAGGGATCCCGCAGCAGATCCACCTCTGTTCCCGCCACCAGCTTAAAGTCAGCACTGGTGCTAAAGGGATCCTGCACATAGCCCTTGGGATCCCCCGGCTGCCACACCACCGCCACCCCCAAAGAGGCTCCCAACAACTGAGCCGCTCCCTGAGCAAGGGTGGCATAAAGTTCGGCGGGCGTGGTTAGGCTTTGCAGAAAGAGGGCATTTTGAATCAAACCATCCAGGAGTTGAGCCTGCTGCTGTTGCAGTTGGGTGAGATTGGATTGACGGAGGGCTAAGCCGATTTGTTGCGCCACCGCCCGCACCAGTTGTCGCTCCTCTCGTCCCCACGCACGCAACTGTTGGTGGGTCACCAAAATAGCCCCATCAATGGGTTGACTGGTGGGCTGATCCTCCGTTCCCGTCTGAGCCAGCAGGACGGAACGCGCCCCGGTTTCGGTTAATTCCTGTCGCCACGACAGTAGCCGCAGATCTTGGTTGTAGTTCTCCGCTACCACCGCATCCATCCGCATCAAATCCTCCCAATCCTGGGGGCTAAGAGATGCAAAGCGCTTGGGAAAGGGCTTTTTGCCTTCGTTACGGTGTTCGTGAAAGAGGCGAAAGGTTTGGGAGGTGGGATCAAACAGCAAAATGCCACAGGCGGAGGCATGTAATCGCTGGCAAATTTCCACCGCCACCTGTTGCAGGATCTGCACCAAATCCATTTGGGCATAGATGGCTCGGTTAATCTGGGCGATCAAGGCTTGGTGACCTTGCACCTGCTGAATCTTGATCTCCAGTTGATCGAGAGGAGCGGCTAAGCTCAGCCAATTGGCAGCCCCAGCGATCATCTGCCGTTCCACATCCGGCCAAGGACGAGGCACCTCTGACTCAACACTGATAAATCCCATCAAATCTCCCGCCAGCACAATCGGAGCGGCCAAAATCGCTTGGGCACGCAATTGTTGCATCAACTTAGGAGTCACTTCAGAGCGGGTAGTCCCCATGGCTTCCGCCGCTGCCACCACCTGTCCATCCGCCAGGGTATAGTACATATCCCCCAGATCGCGGGTGGTCAAGATGTGGCTAGATTTTGCATCATTGGCGGGGGATCCCTTACCCTTTCCCAAATTGGGGGGAAGATTTACCGCCCCCTTCCCGGCTAGGGGTGAACCTCCCCAGCGCAGGACAAACTGCATATTTTCCCGTTCAAACCAATACACCCGCACCCGTCCCACACCCATGAAGGTTTGCAACTGGTTGATCACCGCCTCCACCCGTTCATCCAAGGTGGGCAGATCCCGCATGGCAGTGCCCAACGTGATTAAGGGATCATCCACCCGCCGCTCGGTTTGCTGCTTCCACATGGTTTCCAGTTGTTGCAGGGAGGCGGACAGTTGTCCTAAGAGGATCCCCAGGAGGGCTTTTTCTTCGTCGCTGGTGGTGATCCCCCACACCTGGGATCCCAACATCAGCACCCCTTGACAGCGCCGTTGCCCCCGCATCGGATAGATCAAACAGCCTTGAATACCCCCCAGTCGCTTGGCTTCCCGTTGCCAGATGCCCATGCGGGGTTCCTGCGACATATCCGGCAGACTAATCGGTCGCTGCTCAATCACCACCTGTTCCATGATTTCCCCCGGTTGCAGGGGAAAAGCCGCCTGTAAGATGGAGCCATCCTCCAAGAGGGTAACCCCCCCTTGTCCCACAAGCTGATGGTTGGCATAGTCATAGATGGCTAACCAAATCAGGGGAGCCACAAAAATATTGCGGATGTAGTCGAGGGTTAGCTCAATCAAAATTTTGGCATCGGTTTGCTCACGCATTTGTTGCAAGACCGTTTGCAGAGCCACCAAGGGTTTGTCAGCGATGGATTGAACCATAGGAAATCGAGGCGGGAGAGGGAGTGGGGGTGGGCTTCGTCGAGGCAAGGGCTGTCTCGTTTAGAAAGCCCTAAGCTTTAAGGTTAGCCTGAGTTTTTTGGGATTGCTGCCCTCTATTCTGTGATCGCTAACAATTCGTTGGCGAGTTCCAGAAAAAGATCCCGGTCAAGATAGGAAATATCCCCCACCCATTCCCCTAACTTGACCACATAAACTTCTGTCAAAACGGCACGGCGTTCTAAATCTCGAGAATAAGCTTTCACCAACCCAATCACCGATTGCCGCTTGACAATGCCATTGTAGCGGGGCATGTCTCTCGCCCGCACGCGGTAGGTTAAGCCTGTTTCATCCCCCACTTCCATCTCAAATTGTCGCTCCCGCACCTCCTCGATATAAAGCTCTCCATTCTCATCCAGTTTTTCCCGTTCCTCGATGACTACATTGACCCGACGAGTTCGCATCACTTGACCAAAAAAAATGCCCGCGTAGGGGATGTCTCGGAAGGCCAGGTTGCGGCGGGAAATCACAAAAACAGGTCCCCACAAAAACGGATAGAGCAGGGAGAGGATGCCAATCAGGAAGAATACCAGGCCAAAAAAGTTGTTGTCTCCAAAAGGACGAGACACGATTAAACAGGCTACTCCCACCAGAATGGCGGTGATAATCCGTCCGGTTGAATTGAGGGCATCACTCCAATAGTTGCTGTATTGAATGCGGGTCGGCACAATCGGAATCACCGACTGGGCTTCTTCGGGGGTTAGCTCCAGCAGCATAATGGGTGCTCACTTGAGGATCCATAAATTTACGCCTATACGCTCAGCCCTGCCCTTAAAATTGAGCAGGTATGCGGGGCAGACTCCACCCTCTCATCAGGGAGAGAACAGGTCAAGGGGATGCTCCCAGCCTTGATGGCTATCTCTCAAGACCCATCCCTCAAGGCTCATTGTTCAACGGCAATATCTCACAGTTTTTGGGGTGCTTATCGTGACAAGTCTTTCGGATCCGCCAGCTTCTGACCAACCCAGCCGCCTCTATTATGCCGTGCGGGGATCCCGGCGGACCAGCGTTTATTTTTGGGCGATCGCTCTGACGGGGGGCAGTCTGGGTTTCACGCTGGCCGGAATTTCTAGCTATCTGGGTCAAAACCTCTTGCCCTTTACTGAAACCGCCAATCTGATCTTTATTCCCCAAGGGATCACGATGCTGTTTTATGGTCTGGCGGGATCCCTAGCGGGTCTATATCAGTGGTTGAGCCTCTATTGGGATCTAGGGGGCGGCTATAACCAGTTTGATCGGGTGACGGGCAAGGTGGAAATCCTGCGGCGCGGTTTCCCCGGCAAGGATCGACAGGTGAAGCTGGTTTATGACTTTGCGGATGTGCAAAATGTGCGGGTGGAGTTGAAGGAGGGCTTAAACCCCAAACGAGCCATTTATTTGCGGGTGAAAGGTCGCGGTGATATTCCCCTTACCCCTGTGGGGCAGCCTGCTGCTTTGGCGGATATAGAGAACCAAGCCGCCGAGATTGCTCGCTTTTTGAATGTCAGTCTGGAAGGAATTTAAGGTTGGGTTGCCCCAGGATCCCGAGTCTTGAGGGGGGGAGGAAGTCTGGGTTAAGAGGAGGCAAGAGTTAAGGGAGCGTTATTCTGGGAGAGGTGAGGGATCCCTCACCATATCTGAGACTATTTGAGAACACCTGAGTTTGATATCTCAGGCTGTATGGACGGGATCTTTTATCCTTCACGTCCACTGCTGCGAATGGTTAGGAAACGCAGACCCAGACAAGCCACCTCACTCACCTAGAACATTCTTGCCTGGGGATCCGAACCCTAACGTTCGCGCTCGCCGGACGCAGATAATATTTGCAGATCAGCCAACCATTTAGGACGTTCCGGTGCAGCGCGGTTGTTAGCCTGCTGATCACCGCATCCTTGCATACATACTCTCAACCTCTTTATCATATATTTTTGACAAGACACTTTTGGGAGAAGCTAGTTCTACAAGACTACGTACATCAATAAGTAATTCTCCAGAATCTCTCAAAAAAAAACCAACAGGAATTTTTGGAAAATTCTTATCATTCACGAAGATCATAAAACGATGCCCCCAAATCATAAAGCTTTGAACAGTGAATATTTGATCGTATTTCCTAGGGGGAAATCCTATGATCATGCCTGGATGAAAAACTTTATCAAGTTCATATCTCGAAACCATAATTGGATAGTTTTTTTCGCCTGGAACATCCTCATCAAATAACTTTTGTCTTAATTTCTCTTCATAAATACCCAAGCTATATGACTCAAAGAATGGGTCAGATGTTACAGACATCCGCCACAAAATAGATAGAATTGCTAACTTAAATTCTTTGTACCAAATACCTTCGACCTTGAAGAGGTTTTCACCTATATGGTTTATGGTTAAAAATTCACTCTTTTGATTCCCAATATCAATTAAATCTCTTTTTAGAGCTGACTCTCGTTTAGAAAATTTTTGCTCGCAACCTCCACAAAGCAATTTTTCTCGAAAACCTTTTCGAATAAATTTGAGTTCGGAATACTCCATAGAGATAGGCACTGCTCTATGTCTTTTATCATAAACACCTTCGTAAAATGCTTCTGATATGATGTGAGATTCTCTCAAGTCATGTTTTTGTTGACAAAGCTTACAAACCATCATTTAGCTGTTTAACTCAATAATGCAGAACAGTTTATTTGTTTTTATAGTATGGCTGAACTAAATCTGGGTACTCACTGATAACATTTAGGGACTGTCCTTATCCTGAGACAAAGCAGGCTAACAATTCCATAAGCTGCTACACCACTACCCCTAGTGTGAGATTTTCACTAAATTTTCATAGATCACGAGAAAACTGGGGAGAGTCGTTTTCCCCAATCCCTTATTTCCCTGATCGGGATGACTCCTCTACCTGCACTTGTCCATGTCGGACATGATGCCGAGTTTCAGTGGGATCCCAGCTTGATGTCGGTAAACGGGATCCCTTTTTCGGTCAAGAGGTTGACGGCTCGCAGCCCCCAAGGACATTCATGGTCAGGCGTGGACATCCGATAAAGTTTTACCGTTGATCCAGTCGTTAAGGGGAAGGGGGTGATCAGAGTGGTCATGAGGTCGTCTCCTTAGACATCGGCTTTTGTTGATAAACCAACCCTAGACGCTGTCGTAGACTCTAGAGTCAAGCGAAAAATGGCTTGAACCGCGGACAATAATTTCCTTGGCTCATGGTTTGACCCTCTACCCGACTAGAGGGTTTATGCCGGATAGACTGCGTGGAAAATTCGCCATGACGGTAACAGCCCTCTTAAGTGGCTACAGTAAACAGTTCTGAACAGTTAATTTGCCGAAACATACCCAATTGGCAGAAATTAAATCAACGATTTAGACTTGCAATAGAGCACTTTAATCTAGCTTCAGGGAAGAGCTGTTCGATACAGCATCATGGTACAACTGGTTGCAGGCATGAAGCTGATTCTGCTAGGGTTTGCTGGTCTGTTTGCCTGAATCCAAAATCGAACTGAACCCATTAATCTGAGAGAAAGTACAGCAGTTCAGGCTCTCTCATAAACTGTAGTAACCCGTGAGAATCATCCATTGCGAGATCTTTTAGCCCCGCTACTGCCACCAGAACCGATTACGGATCCGGTCGCAATTTTTCTTGTCATCATCGCAATTATGCTGGTGGCCCCGTTGCTATTCGAGCGGTTTCGATTGCCTGGTATTGTTGGTTTAATCCTGGCAGGAGTCGTGGTCGGACCGCATGGCTTTGGGGTTTTAGAGCGGGATAGCACGATTGTCCTCCTGGGGACCGTTGGACTGCTGTTTCTGATGTTTATGGCGGGGTTAGAAACCAGTCTGGATGACTTGAAATACAACGCTGATAAAGCCGTGATTTTTGGTTTGGCAACCTTTGCGGTGCCAATGGCGCTGGGTGTGGCAGCCATGATGCTGTTGGGCTATTCCTTCCTAGCTGCTGTTTTAGTGGCTTCCTGCTTTGCCTCGCATACCTTGCTGGCATTACCGATCGTTAGCAAACTGGGAATTATGCGATCGCAGGCTGTCACCGCTACCCTTGGTGGCACCTTAATTACGAATGTTTTAGCGTTGCTAGTACTAGCAGTTGTCGTTAGAGCACATCAAGGAAATCTCACCCTCAGCTTTTGGCTGTTTCTAATTCCCTCTCTCAGCGTCTACACTGTGGCAACCCTCTGGGGTGTGCCTAGACTGGGGCGTTGGTTTTTCCGGCGCTTTGGGCATGACGAGGGTGCTGAGTTTACCTTTGTGGTCGCAGCGTTGTTTGTGGTGTCCTACGTTGCCAAACTGATTGAAATCGAACCCATCATCGGTGCATTTCTAGCAGGAATTGCAATTACTCAACTGATTCCCCAGATGAGTCCATTGATGAATCGAATTCAATTTATTGGTAACACGCTGTTTGTGCCATTCTTCTTGATCTCTGTGGGGATGCTGGTCAATCCCTTGATTCTGTTTCAAGAACCTCGATCGCTGCTCATCTCTGTCGTCATGGTGGGAGTAGCGCTGATTGCCAAGCTAGTCCCTGCCTGGGGTTCCAGCAAATTATTTCGCTTTGATTTCTCCAATATGATGGTCATGTTTGGGCTATCCGTTGCCCAGGCTGCGTCAACCCTGGCAGCAATTACTGTTGCCTACAACATCAAGCTGGTGGATCAGCTCACGGTCAATGGCACGATCGCTATGATTCTGGTGACCTGTCTTGCCTCTCCCTGGATCACAGACCGCTGGGGGCAGAAAGTGAACTCTAGTCCTACCCCTAGCTATCCATTGCAATTGGCTGATCCGGCTCATGCTCCTTCTCAGTATCGAATTTTGGTACCCATTGCAAATCCCAGTACGGAAGATAACCTGCTGCAACTTGCCTTGATTTTGGCAAAGAGTACCCATGGAATCTTGTTGCCGTTGCATGTATTGATCGACACCCATGGACCTATTTCAACTGAAGCCAAACTGCACCAAGAGCGGCTCTTGGCGGCGGCTGAAACGATTGCTCATGCTGCTGTGACTGCTGTGGAGCCGATCAGTCGGGTCGATGACTCAATTGATAAAGGTATTTTGAGAACAGCCCAAGAACGCAACGCTAACCTGATTATTTGTGGCTGGAAAGGGCATTCAAGCTATCAAGATAATTTCTTCGGCAGCGTCATCGATAACATTACTCGTCAGACTCCTGTTCCGATCCTGATTACTCGCTTTACTCACCCGATTCAGTCAACTCGGCGACTCTTTTTAACTATCTCCAATAGTGAAGCGACAATGCCCAGTTTCTGGCGAGCCCTGAGGCTTATGCAAACACTGGCTACTGAACTAAAAGCGTCTCTACAGATCTTGCAGGTTCTCCCGAATGCTCACTCAGCCAATGCAGCTCACGCCATTTCTAACTTAAGTGAGGAGGTGCCAGTTCAATACGTGCGCGGCAACTTTGTGAATCAAGTATCCCGCATTCTAGAGATAGACGATCTGCTGGTCTTAACCCATCATTCCCGTTCAGAACCTTTCGGTATCCCCACGGTGGGAGCACTGCCCACAGCGATCGCCCATCAGCATCCCACCATCTCGATGATCATTGCCCATTTTCCTCAGCAGCGGATTTAGCTATGTTAAAGATCGGAGATATTGCCAAACAAACTGGGGTTAGCGTTGGTACGTTACCCTACTACTAGGCTCAAAAACTACTCCATGCTCCTGAACGCAGGAAAAATGGCTATCACTACTACGGCACAGAGACTCTAGAACAGGTGCAATTTATTAAGAAAGCCCAATCTCTAGGATTTTCTTTAGAGGAAATCCGTCATATCCTTGAGGTGAAATTTTCTGGTGAGAAACCCTGTGAACTGGTACAAGATTTGCTGGCAGAGAAGATTAACCAATTAGAAAATCAGATCCAACGGATGATCCTATTCAAGACTGAGCTAGAAGGGTATCGAGATCTGTGGGGAAAAACTCCTGCTGACCAAGAACTTTCTCGTGAAATCTGTCCCTTAGTCGCCAGTGTTCCTTTGAGAGCCAGTGTTGAATCTCTCACACCTGTATTTCAGTCTATCTAACTCAGTTCTTGCCAGGTTTTACCCTGATCTTGGGAGCGATAAATTTGGTTGTTTTGGTTGACTGCGTAATAGATGTCTGGATCCTGGGGGGAAATGGCGATGCGAAGTAAAGCTCCCTCAAAGCCAGTGCCCCACAGATCCCAGGTTTGCCCGTTGTCGGTGCTGCGATAAAGACCAGGAGTCGTTTGCAAAGCTCGATAGCCAACCATGAGCAGAGCCTCTCCTTCTCGTTGAAGAGCTAGCCCGACAACCGGAGCGTTTTGAGTGCTCGGGATCCCTGTCCACTCATCTCCACTGCTGCGACTTTCAAACAAGCCAAGGCGAGTGGTGGCAAAGACCCGTTGCGGATCCTGGGGATCCACGGCCAGCCCAAAGGGAGCATCGGTTAGCCCTGCCATAGGCGGCTGTGTCCACGTCTTACCCCCATCTCGACTGAGAAATAATCCTCTGGCTCCTGAAGCCGCCCATCCATACAGGATCTTGGGATCGCTGGGGGCAATGGCTAGGGCATGAAAATCCACCCCAGGCATAGAAACAGACTGCCAGGTTTCCCCCTGATCATCACTGATCTGAAAGCCCAGATTGCCGCCTGTGGCAGGATGTCCACTCCGATAGAAACGATTGGCTTGAGCAGGATCCGAGGTGAAACCCATATGATCCGCGCGATCCTCACCGACCCAAAACCATTTGCCTGCTTGGGAGCGCTGCAACAGCCCGTGGTGAGTAGCGACATAGATCACGTCGGGATCCGTAGCACTCACGCTCAGACCATGCACATGAGTTGTTTCTCGCCAGTTGGCCGGAGCAGGGAAAAGACTGACAGCAGGCTTTAGTGCAACCGTCCTGGTGGCAGAATCAACTTGTTCCGAAGCAGGAGCCGCATCACCAGAGGGACTAAGCCAGGATCCCAAGCCAATGCCTAAAGCTAGCAGCAGCATAGTGGGCGTAGCCGAGATCAAAACCCAGGATCCCAGTTTTTGCCGTTGATCAAGCTGGCGGGGAGGGTAATGATCGTTCTGGATAGACATTGCCGTGCCTTTAAGATCTGAAACTACTGGTTATACCAAGCTTTGCGCCATGCTTTCATCTGATCGATCTCCGCTTGCTGACTGTCGAGAATCGCCTGAGCCAGGGTTTTGATCTCCGGTCGCTGAGATTTTTGTTGGGCATCTTTGGCCATGACCAAAGCCGCTTCGTGGTGGGGGATCATGGCATCGATAAAGCGCCGATCAAACTGGTCATCCGCCGCTCCTAGCGACTGATCCATCCGCATAGAAGCCATCATTTCAGATGACATGGCCATCATGTGCCCCATGCCGGGATCCCACATTTGGGCTTCCGCTGGGGCATCAGGATACCAAGCCTTGCGCCACGCCTGCATTTGTTGGATTTCTTTTTCTTGAGCGTCAATGATCGCTTGCGCCAGTTGCTTAATTTCAGATCGCTGGGATTTTTCTAGGGCTTCTTGAGCCATGATCACGGCTCCCTGGTGGTGGGGAATCATGCCATCGATAAAGCGCAAGTCAAAGGCAGCATCGGCAGGGCCGAGATCCATCTGCATCATGCCCATACTGGAGTGATCCATCTGGGAGTGATCCATCATGGGCATGGAGGACTGAGCATCGGTACGGCGGCTCAGTAGCCCACCTGTCGTGAGGGCAGCACCCGTCAGCAGGGCTAGCAGGCTGAGCACAAGAGATTGGCGATTCATAGGGATCCCTCACTGGCTATCGTTGATCTCCACCCTAGAAAATAGTTATGAAATCGGTATGAAATCCACCTCTGTCTACGGTTCCAAGCCGTTTCATCTCAATTTCATTTCTCTATGTCAGCCTGTCTTGCAAGTACTCCATCCTTCTAATGGGGAATAAGCGGTAGGCGATGCCAGGGCGTGATATCCTTTTGCCCGTAGTGCTCTCTAGCTGTGGCTAGAGCGATGACCTATTTCCCTTTGAGGTGCATCTGTGATCAATCTCTCTCAAATCCCTGCCCAACCGAAACCTGGCCTCCTCAACGTGCTGATCGAAATTCCAGGGGGTAGCAAAAATAAATATGAATTTGATAAAGAAATGGGAGCGATGGCATTGGATCGGGTTCTCTATGCCTCTGTGCAGTATCCCTACGACTATGGGTTTATTCCCAACACGTTAGCTGGAGACGGGGATCCCTTAGATGGCATGGTCATGATGGATCAGCCCACGTTTCCCGGCTGCGTGATCACGGTACGTCCCCTCGGCATGTTGATGATGATCGATGGTGGGGATCCCGATGAAAAGCTGTTGTGTGTGCCGGTCAAGGATCCCCGCTACAAGGATGTTTTGAAGCTAGAGGATGTTGCCCAGCATCGCCTAGATGAGATTGCCGAATTTTTTGCCACCTATAAGCGCCTAGAGAAAAAAGTAACCGAGATTCAGGGCTGGAAAGGCTTGGAAGAAACGCAAGCGGTCATTCAGGCTAGCCTGCAAGCCTACAGCCAAGCCTAGGCCAGGGGGGTGGCTAGTCGATCTCTCTTTAAGGATCTTCTGACGCTCATCAATTTTTTGGGGGGTAGTCTAGACAAGCTTAGCTCCCTCTCGCTATGATGTATGACTGTTGCCAAGAAGGCACATTTGCACTGCTAACACGGATACTGTGGCCTTCTCAAGTAGGTTGACAAGTCCAAGCAGTCCCCTGATTGCTTTTTTAGTGTTGTGTAGATGAACCCAGGCTCTTAGTCAGTCGAGTTTTCTATCTTCTCAAAAGAAGGGAATTACTCGCTTAGATAAAGGGCTAGCCAATGGCCGTTTATAGCGGAAATATGGCACTGAGCCGAGAAAGTTTGCTTGTCTCGCTCTTTTTCAGTCGGATAGTTTAAGGTTCTTGGGGCAAGGGATGAAACCATCTCGACTCTCAGGGGGTTCAGCATCCCAAGTGAGTTCGATTTTTGCTCAAAGAAACTAGGGATCCCTGATCCTGATCGGAAAGCCGTCCCTATTTCGGGGCAGACGCAGTTGAACCCACCGGAGATCTTGAACGATGGCACTCGGTATTTTGGGCAAAAAGTTAGGCATGACCCAAATCTTCACCCCTGAAGGTTTGTCGATTCCAGTAACGGTTGTGCAGGCAGGTCCTTGCACCGTCACCCAGATCAAGACTCAATCCACCGATGGCTATGCTGCTGTGCAAGTGGGGTTTGCACCCACTGCCCCGAAACACCTCAACAAACCCGAACAGGGACATCTTGCCAAAGCTGGTGTGATGGAGTTGCTCCGCCATCTCAAAGAGTTTCGGGTGGAACAGCCGGAACAATTTCAGTTGGGACAAACCCTCACGGTTGAAATGTTCCAGGCGGGACAACAGGTGGATGTGGCAGGAACTAGCATTGGACGGGGCTTTGCTGGTTATCAAAAGCGACACAACTTTGCTCGCGGTCCGATGTCCCACGGTTCTAAAAACCATCGTCTGCCCGGTTCAACGGGGGCGGGTACCACCCCTGGACGAGTTTTTCCAGGCAAACGCATGGCAGGGCGCTATGGGGCTAGCCGTGTCACCACTCGCAAGCTGACGATCATACGGGTGGATCAAGAACGGGGACTCCTGTTGATCAAAGGCTCTGTACCAGGAGTGGAGGGGGGGCTTTTAGAAATTACTCCCGCCAAAACTGTCGGGCGAGTGGGCAAGGGTAAGTAAGCAAAAATGAGTGTGGGGAGCCTTCGGCTATTCCTTCTGCCATTTTTGTATTCACGAGGAACAGGGATCCTTCCTCATAAACAATAGATGTTCCGCAGATCTCCAAGATCATTAAGGTTGGGCAATAGGTCAGGGAAGTAAGGTTATGGCAAACTGTGTCGTAAAAGATTGGCAGGGAGAAGTTGTCGGTAGCGCCGAGCTGAGCTTGGCGGTGGCAAGACCAGAAACCGCCACCCATCTGCTTTATTTGGCATTGCGTCGCCAACTGACCAATGCTCGTCAAGGTAATGCCCATACCAAAACTCGCTCAGAAGTGCGGGGAGGCGGGCGCAAACCCTGGAAACAAAAAGGGACGGGACGTGCTCGCGCTGGATCCATCCGCTCTCCCCTTTGGCGCAAAGGCGGGGTAATCTTTGGTCCACGCAAGCGGGAATACCATCTCGACATGAATCGGAAAGAGCGGCAATTGGCTCTGCGAACAGCTTTGCAAAGCCGCGTCGAGGATTTGATTGTGGTGGAGGATTTTGCTCCACAGCTTGTGCAACCCAAAACAAAAGAAGTCGCCCAAGCCCTCCTGCGTTGGGGGGTTGCCCTCGATCAATCAGCTTTGGTGATCGTAGGCGACAAAAATGAACAGGTGGAGCGGGCTGTTCGCAACATTGCTCGTGTCAAATTGCTGACCATTCACAACCTAAACATTTTTGATCTACTGAATGTGGATTGGGTCATTATTACCCAACCTGCCCTGGAGAGCTTGAAATTGAACTGGTCAGCCGACAAAACGAAATCGCCTCACCCAGCCCCCTCGATTCCTGCATCCCCCGTTTTATCCGATGATTCCCAAGGAGAAGCGTCATGAGCCAAAGTCAGCGTATTCTGGCGGATGTCCTATTGCGCCCCATCATCACCGAAAAAGCGACTCGGCTGATCGAAGAGAACAAATATGTTTTTGAGGTCAAGCCAAATGCCTCGAAAACCTTGGTTCGCTATGCCGTAGAAGAGATGTTTGGGGTCAAGGTAACGGCGGTCAATACCTTCAATCCCCCCCCCAAGAAGCGGCGAGTCGGTCGATTCGTTGGCTACAAAACTCGCTCCAAGCGGGCGGTGGTCACCCTGCGAGCGGGGGATTCGATTACCCTCTTCCCCGATGTCTAGCCTTAGGGGATCCCTTTCGGTTTTTTCTGAGTTTAGGTCAGTTCACGCAAGCATTAGCGGCATTATCTTATGGGCACTCGATCTTTCAGACCCTACACCCCCAGCACCCGCCACTCGATTCTTTCCGACTTTGAGGAAATCACAACCTCCAAACCGGAGAAATCCCTCGTCAAACACATCCACCAAAAGAAGGGACGTAACAACCGTGGGGTGATCACGAGCCGGCGGCGGGGTGGTGGTCACAAGAAGCTCTATCGGATCATTGATTTCCGCCGTGATAAGGTCGGGATCCCTGCCCAAGTCCTGACCGTTGAATATGACCCCAATCGCAACACTCGCATCTCCCTAGTGCAATATGCCGACGGAGAAAAACGCTACATTCTGCATCCCCGTGCTTTGCAGGTGGGATCCACTATTCTCTCTGGCTCAGAGGCTCCTTTTGAAATTGGCAATGCGATGCCCCTCGAGCGGATCCCGTTGGGAACCATCGTCCACAACGTGGAACTGATCCCTGGTAACGGCGGCAAGATTGTTCGGGCAGCAGGGGGTGGCGCGCAGGTAATGGCGAAGGAAGGCGGCTATGTCTCCCTGAAGCTGCCCTCTGGAGAGGTGCGGATGATTCGCGCCCAATGCTTTGCCACGATTGGTCAACTGGGGAACGTGGAGGCCAGCAATCTCAAGTTGGGCAAAGCCGGACGCAAGCGCTGGTTAGGTCGTCGTCCGGAAGTGCGCGGATCCGTGATGAACCCTGTCGATCACCCCCACGGGGGTGGCGAGGGTCGCGCCCCGATTGGCCGCAGTTCTCCCGTTACCCCTTGGGGTAAACCTACCCTGGGCTACAAAACCCGCAAGAAAAAGAAAGCCAGCAGCAAGTTGATTGTGCGGGGTCGCAAACGGGGCAATCGACGCGAAAAATAAACCCACTTCCCTCTATCATCAGCCTCTTTTGCTTTCTTCTCTTTTTGTTGTCGTTCTCCTACGGAAACTATGCCACGCTCCCTCAAAAAAGGTCCATTCATCGCCGCCAGCCTCCTGGAAAAAATTGAGAAGTTGAACGCCCGCAACGAGAAGCAAATGATCAAAACCTGGTCACGCGCTTCTACGGTCATCCCCCTAATGATTGGGCATACCATCGCTGTCCACAATGGCAAGCAGCATGTCCCCCTCTATATCACCGATCAGATGGTGGGGCATAAGTTAGGAGAATTTGTTCCTACCCGCACCTTCCGAGGTCATGCTGGCAGTGATAAGAAAGCTTCTCGCCGTTAACGCTTCCCACCCGTTCATTCCGCCCAGCAAGAGGTAGTCATGGCCTTTGATCCATCCGAAACCGTCGCTATTGCCCGATATATCCGCATGTCCCCTTTTAAGGTGCGGCGTGTCCTGGATCAGATTCGTGGGCGTAGCTATCAAGAGGCATTGATTCTGCTTGAGTTCATGCCCTACTCCGCCTGTGATCCAATTCGTAAAGTCTTGCGTTCGGCGGTGGCCAACGCGGAACATAACAACGGGTTGGATCCCCGCGATCTGGTCGTCAGCCAAGCGTTTGCGGATCAAGGCCCTACCCTCAAACGCTTCCGTGCCCGCGCCCAAGGACGGGGCTATCCCATCAAAAAGCGCACCTGTCACATTACCGTTGCAGTCAAGCCGATAGCCTCCTAATGCCTGTTCTCCAGACATCCATCCTTTCTACTCAAGTATTTCCCCAAGCAGGACTGACATTTTATGGGACAGAAGATCCATCCAAACGGGTTTCGCCTTGGCGTTATCAAAAATCATCGCAGTCGTTGGTTTGCGGATACGTCTCGTTACCCAGCGCTTCTGCAAGAAGATCATCGTATCCGTAACTACATTGTCAAGAACCTGAACAGTGCAGGGTTAGCTGATATTCAGATCGAGCGGAAAGCGGATCAAATTGATCTAGAAATTCGTGCCTCCCGCCCAGGCGTTGTGGTGGGTCGAGGGGGATCCGGCTTAGATACTCTGCGCCAAGGTCTGCAAAAGGAACTGGCCTCCCATGGACACAGTGCTGCCGATCGCACCATTCGCATCAATGTGGTGGAAGTAACTCGCGTCGATGCCGAAGCTCGTCTTTTGGCGGAAAACATTGCTCAACAACTGGAGCGGCGCATCGCTTTCCGACGCATTGTTCGTCAAGTCGTTCAACGGGCACAACGGGCAGGTGTCCAAGGAATCAAAATCCAGATTGCTGGGCGTCTGAATGGAGCGGAGATTGCCCGTACCGAATGGACACGGGAGGGACGGATCCCTCTGCACACGCTGCGCGCTGACATCGACTACGCCGAATACACCGCCAGCACTACCTTTGGCATTATCGGTGTCAAGGTCTGGATCTTTAAGGGAGAAGTCTTGCCGGGACAGGAACGGGCGGATCAAAAACCCGCTCCTCTCCAGCAGCCTAAACGACGCCAGCAGCGGCGGCGACCCACCTTTGAAGACCGCTCGGAAGCTGAAGCTTAAAAACTACCTTTTTCCCCACCTTCGGGATCCCCTCCATAGCCTTAAGGAAGCCCCGTTATGTTAAGCCCCAAACGCACCAAATACCGCAAACAACAACGCGGTCGCATGAAAGGGAAAGCCACCCGTGGCAATGCCCTCAATTTTGGCGAATACGCTCTGGTGGCTCTAGAGCCATCCTGGATTACCGCTCGCCAGATCGAAGCCAGTCGCCGCGCCATGACCCGTTATGTCCGCCGTGGTGGGCAAATCTGGATTCGCATCTTCCCCGACAAGCCAATCACCATGCGCGCCGCAGAAACCCGTATGGGATCCGGTAAAGGCAATCCTGAGTTTTGGGTAGCTGTGGTCAAACCAGGGCGAATCATGTTTGAAATGGGCGGAGTTACCGAAGCGATTGCCCGAGAAGCCATGCGTTTGGCGGCGCAAAAGCTGCCCATCAAGGTCAAATTCATGACTGCCGCCGATTTGGCCGAAGCCAATCTGAGTCAGGGATCCCGGCCTTCAAGCGAACCCGAACTTGCTGTTCCCCATGCTGGTGAAGAAGGAGCGTAACCATGCCAATGTCCAAGATTGCGGATGCCCGCGCCCTCTCGGATGAAGATCTTTCCGAAGAGATTATGAAAGTGAAGCGAGAACTCTTTGAGTTGCGCCTACAAAAAGCTACCCGCCAGTTGACCCAGCCCCACCTGATTCGTATGTCCAAACATCGGCTGGCTCAGCTTCTGACCGTAGAGGGAGAACGCCAGCGGGGAATCACCTTAACTCAATCTCCTCAGGAGGACTAAATGGCTGTTCGAGAAAAAGTGGGCATTGTGGTCAGCAACAAGATGCAAAAGACGGTAGTGGTAGCAGTAGAGAACCGCACTGCTCATCCTAAATACGGCAAAATTGTTGTGCAAACTCGCCGCTTCAAAGCTCACGACGAAGACAATCGTTGCAAAATTGGGGATCAAGTGCGCATCTCAGAAACGCGCCCCCTTAGCAAAACCAAACGTTGGCAAGTATCGGAAATTCTGCGGGAGGTTACCAAGCTATGATTCAGCAACAAACCATGTTGACGGTAGCCGACAATACGGGAGCGCGTCGCCTTATGTGCATCCGTGTCCTTGGCAGCAGTGGTCGTCGTTACGCCAGTCTAGGGGATGTGATTATCGGTGTTGTTAAAGATGCTTTGCCCAACATGCCGGTCAAAAAATCGGATGTTGTCAAAGCGGTTGTCATCCGCACCGTAGACACCATTCGGCGCCCTGATGGTATGAGCATCCGCTTTGACGACAATGCCGCCGTCATTATTAACAATGAGGGCAACCCCCGTGGCACCCGCGTGTTTGGCCCGGTGGCGCGTGAGCTACGGGAGAAAAACTATACCAAAATTGTCTCACTTGCCCCGGAGGTGTTGTAATGGTACGCCGCCTAAAACCCAGCCAAATTAAAGAACTCACCAAGCGCCCTGGCATCCAAGCCCACCGCAACAGCCTTCGCTACAAGATGAAAATCAAGAAGGGGGATACGGTGCAAGTGATCTCTGGTAGCGACAAAGGACGAATCGGGGAAGTCCTGCAAACCCTCCCTGCCAAAAACATGGTGATTGTGGAAGGGGTGAATATTGTCACCCGCCACCGCAAACCCCAACGGGAAGGGGAATCTGGCACGATTGAAAAAAAGGAAGGCCCCATCCCAGTTTGCAAGGTGATGGCCTATTCCAATAAGCAAAAAGTAGCCAGCCGCATTGCCTATACCTTCACGCCCGAAGGCCGCAAGGTTCGGATGTTGAAAAAAACTGGAGAAATTCTCGATTAAGCTTGACCGCCATTTCGCTCTGACCCAGCCCAGAGCATTAGGAGATACCACCATGCCCCAGCGACTACAAACCGTTTACACAGAAACCATTGTCCCAAAGCTCAAACAAGACCTGGGATATACCAACATCCATCAGGTGCCCAAAGTAGAAAAAATTGTTATCAACCGAGGATTGGGGGATGCGGCTCAGAACGCCAAAGCTCTGGAGGCTTCCATCGCGGAAATTAGCACCATCACAGGACAAAAACCCGTGATCACCCGTGCAAAAAAGGCGATTGCCACCTTCAAAATTCGTAAGGATATGCCTGTGGGTTTAATGGTTACCCTACGGCGGGAAAAAATGTATGCCTTTTTGGATCGCTTGATCAATATTGCCCTGCCCCGCATCCGTGATTTTCGCGGGGTGAGTTCCAAAAGCTTTGATGGACGCGGCAACTATACCCTAGGGATCCGTGAGCAACTGATCTTCCCCGAAATTAGTTACGACTCGATTGACCAGATTCGTGGAATGGACATCTCGATTGTGACCACCGCCCGCAACGACGATGAGGGACGCGCCTTACTCAAGGCATTTGGAATGCCCTTCTCTTAACCCCAGGAATCCACCCCCCTTTCCGAACCCATCTCATCTCAGGAGACACAGAGGTATCCCTTAATATGGCCCACACCAACGACACCATTGCCGATATGCTGACCCGAATCCGCAATGCAACCATGGCCAGACATGAATCGGTCGCTGTCCCAGCGACCCGCATGACTCGTAACATCGCCAAAGTGCTACGAGAAGAGGGTTTTATTGCCGATATTACCGAAACTGGAGAAGGGATCGCGGTCAACCTCGTTTTGGGGCTGAAGTATAAAGGAAAAGGTCGCAAACCGATCATTACGGGTATTCAACGGATCAGTCGTCCGGGGTTGCGGGTTTATAAGAACCGCAAAGACCTGCCACGGGTTTTGGGGGGTATCGGTGTTGCCATTATCTCTACGTCTAGCGGCATCATGACAGATCGGGATGCGCGGCGGCAGGGTGTAGGTGGAGAGGTTCTCTGCTACGTTTACTAACCCCCTCGGCTGATCTGAACTTGCTAGATTAATTTTTCTTTCCCCTACCTGGAATTCAGAGCCTTTGCCCTTTCGTTAATTTGTGTCCGGTCATTGTTCAGGAGTTGTCATCTATGTCCCGCATCGGCAAGCGCCCTATCCCCATTCCCGCCAAGGTGGAAGTCCGTATCGACGGTCAACATGTGGCTGTCAAAGGCCCTAAGGGTCAACTGGCTCGCAGCCTACCCACCCAAGTCCTGATCAGCCAAGAATCCCAAACAGTAGTGGTAACCAGAGCCAACGAATCTCGTCCGGCTCGCCAGATGCACGGGCTTTGCCGCACCTTGATTGCCAATATGGTGGATGGGGTATCGGTGGGCTTCCAAAAGAAGCTGGAGTTACAGGGGGTCGGCTATCGAGCTTCTATTCAAGGCAGCAAGCTAGTGCTGAACGTGGGCTACAGCAATCCGGTAGAAATTCCTTTTCCCGAAGGGATCCAAATCGCGGTGGAGGACAAAACCAATATCATCACGGTTTCCGGCATCGACAAAGAGCTGGTGGGTAATACGGCAGCCCGTATCCGAGCCGTTCGTCCCCCCGAACCCTATAAGGGCAAAGGGATCCGCTACTCCGGTGAGTATGTCCGTCGCAAAGCAGGTAAATCAGGCAAAGCCAAGAAGTAAACCATGAAAACCAACCGCAAAACCACAACCCAACGTCGTCACCAACGCATCCGTCGCAAGGTAGCCGGAACCGCCGAGCGTCCTCGTCTGGCCATTTTTCGCTCCCATCAGCACATCTATGCTCAGGTGATTGACGATCTGGCTCAACGCACCCTGGTGTCGGCCTCCACCGTGGATAAGGAAATTCGTGAGCAGCTCACCAGCTCCGCCACCTGCGAAGCCGCTACGATTGTGGGGCGGACCGTGGCAGAACGAGCTATGCAAGCGGGAGTGACCCAGGTTGTTTTTGACCGAGGCGGGAAGCTTTATCACGGGCGAGTGCAAGCACTGGCGGAAGCCGCCCGCGAAGCGGGGCTGGATTTCTAACGGACGGGGCAACTTTACCCACAACCCAAGCGAGCAACTACTCTCAACCATTAAACGCACACAGAAAAGGGATCCCAACATGGCTGAACAGCAGCGTGAGCGGCGCAAAGGCAAGAAAAACCGCGAAGAACGAGAAACCTCCGAATGGCAAGAGCGTGTGGTACAAATCCGCCGCGTCACCAAGGTTGTTAAGGGGGGCAAAAAACTCAGCTTTCGGGCTGTCGTCGTGGTCGGCAACGAACGGGGGCAGGTGGGGGTTGGTGTCGGCAAGGCTAATGATGTGATCGGAGCTGTTCGCAAAGGGGTGGCTGATGGCAAAAAGAACTTGATTGATGTGCCCCTCACCACAGGACTGTCGGTTCCTCATCCTATGAAGGGATCCGGTGGTGGAGCCACTGTTTTGGTGATGCCGGCTGCCGCCGGAACGGGGGTAAGTGCGGGTGGGGCAGTTAGGACGGTGCTGGAGTTGGCCGGAGTCAAAAACAGCCTCGCCAAACAACTGGGATCCAGTAATCCCCTCAACAATGCTCGTGCCACGATCAACGCTCTCAGCCGGATGCGTACCTTTGAGGCGGTGGCGGCGGAACGGGGCATTGAAATCAGCAAGCTGTTTAGCAAATAGCGCTTTCGAGGACATGCACGATGCGTATTAGTGATATTCGCCCACAAGCTGGATCGATCCAGCGTGGCCGTCGCCTGGGACGGGGGGTGTCCGCAGGACAAGGAGCCTCCTGCGGAAAAGGAATGCGCGGCCAAAAAGCCCGCAAAGGGGGCAGCACCCGTCCCGGTTTTGAGGGTGGACAAACCCCTCTTTATCGGCGGGTTCCCAAGTTAAAGCATTTTTATCAGGTCAATCGGATCACCTATACCGAGATCAACCTACTATCCCTCAACAGTCTGCCTGCTAATGCCGTGGTCACCTTAGAAAGCTTACTGGAGAGCGGTATTGCCACTAGCAACGATGGCCCTCTTAAGGTTTTGGGGCGAGGGGAGTTGACCGTCAAGCTCACGGTCAAAGCCAGAGCTTTCACTGCTTCGGCTAAGGCTAAAATTGAGTCCGCCGGGGGCACAGTCGAGGTGTTAGAAGCACCTAAACGGCAACCCCGCTCCCAAAAAGTAGCAACGGCTTCCTGAAGGGAGGGATCCCCATCCCACTAAATGGTTGGGCGGACTGAGAGAGAATTTCTCAGGAATTTACCCTAAGATGGTTAAGGTATGGGTAACCCAGTCCCCCGCCGCTTTTTTCCTGGCATTTTGTCATCCCATCCTCACAAGCTCGTCTAAGGATCCCCATCTATGGTTGTCACGCGAGGCTCCACCCCTTCCGCTCAAGAGACCTTCATGCAAATGGCACAGGCTGCGGGTCTGCGGGGGAGAATCTTTCTGACCCTTGGCTTGTTGTTATTGGTGCGTCTCGGCATCTATATTCCGATTCCCAACATTGACCGTGTTGCCTTTGCCGCCAATCTGCAAAACAGTCCGGTTTTGGGTCTGCTTGACATTTTCTCGGGGGGAGGTATTTCGGCGGTTGGGGTATTTGCCCTTGGTATTCTGCCTTACATCAACGCCTCCATCATTTTGCAGTTGCTCACCTCGGCTCTCCCTTCTCTAGAAAACCTCCAAAAAAATGAAGGGGAACAGGGACGGCGGCAAATTTCCCAATATACCCGTTACGCCACCCTGGTTTGGGCAATTATTCAGGGGGTGGGCATCGCCATCTGGGTGCAAGAATATGCCATCACCACCAACACAGTTGGCTTCATTATTTCTACAACCCTGGCCTTGACGGCGGGATCCATGTTCATCATGTGGCTGGGGGAACTGATCACCGAACGTGGCGTGGGGAATGGTCCCTCCCTGCTGATCTTCATCAATATTGTTGCCACCCTGCCCCGTGCCCTCTCTCAGACCATTTCGCAGGTGCAAGCCAACAGCGCCTACTTGGGGGGAACGATTTTACTAGCGGTGGTCTTTCTGGCGATGATTGTGGGCATTGTTTTTGTGCAGGAGGGAAGCCGTCAGATTCCGATTGTTTCCGCCAAGCGGCAAGTGGGGGGTCGTCTCTACCGCGAGCAAAAAAGCTATCTGCCGCTGCGTCTGAACCAGGGGGGGGTGATGCCGATTATTTTTGCCTCCTCGGTTTTGTTCTTGCCTGCTTCCATTGCTCAATTTGCCCAAAATGATACGTTGATCCAGATTGCTAACTTGTTGTCTCCTAGCTCCTGGTTTTACGTCCTCGCCTACTTTGTTCTAATCCTCTTCTTCAGCTACTTCTACGCCTCTCTGTTGATCAATCCCGCCGATTTAGCTCAAAATCTGAAGAAAATGGGATCCAGTATTCCCGGTATCCGTCCTGGTAAAGCGACTTCCGAATATATCGAGCGAGTCCTGAATCGTCTTACCTTTTTGGGAGCTATTTTTCTGGGCTGTGTAGCGATTATTCCAACGGCTGTAGAGCGTGCTACCGGCATCACCACCTTTCAGGGGTTGGGGGCAACTTCCCTACTGATCTTGGTGGGGGTAGCGATCGATACCTCCAAGCAGATTCAGACCTATGTGGTTTCGCAGCGTTATGAAGGAATGGTGAAGCAATAGTGCCACGTTTGATCTTTTTAGGCCCTCCGGGAGCGGGAAAGGGAACCCAGGCGGACAAATTGGCCGCCCTGCTGGGGATACCCAAGATATCGACAGGAGAATTGTTGCGAGCGGCGGTGCAAGCCGGATCCCCTCTAGGGCTAGAGGCCAAAACCTATATGGATCGCGGGGATCTCGTCCCCGATGCCGTGCTGATTAGCATGGTTAAAGAGCAACTGCTATCCTCTCCACAAGGCTGGATTTTGGATGGATTTCCCCGCACCCTGCCCCAAGCACAAGCCCTCGATGAAATGCTGCGGATCTTAAACCAGCCTTATGAGCATGTGATCAACTTGGATGTGCCAGATCAGCCGATTATCGAGCGAATGCTGAAGCGGGGTAGAGCCGACGACACTGAGTCGGTTATTCAAAATCGCCTCCAGGTTTATCGAGATCTCACCCAGCCCGTCATTGAGTTTTATCGCGCCAAAAACTGTCTGGAACGGGTAGATGGCAATCACGAACCGGAAGTAGTCCATGAGTATCTCAGGCAGGTGATCACAAAATCCAGCCCAGTCTCATCCTCTGACTATCAAACAGCGGGACACTGATATGGGCTTGCAGATGATCGAGATCAAATCTCGGCGGGAGATTGAGAAAATGCGCCAAGCGGGGCGGATCGTGGCGCAAGTGTTGCAGGAAATTTCACAGCGGGTGGCCGCCGGTTGGACAACTGCCGACATTGACACCTATGCCGAAAAGCGAGTAGCTCAGTTGAATGCCCTGCCCAGCTTTAAGGGCTATAGTGGGTTTCCGGCCTGCGTATGTGTGAGTGTCAACCATGAAGTGGTTCATGGGATCCCTAGCTCCAAAAAAGTGATCCAGCCTGGGGATGTGGTCAAAATTGATTTTGGCGCGATTTATCAGGGCTGGCATGCCGACTCCTGTTTGACCGTTGGTATCGAACCCCTCACCGCCCAAAGTCGGGATCTCATCGAGGCGGCGGAGCAAGCCCTCATGAAGGGCATTCGCCAGGTGAAGCATGGGGTGTATCTGCAAGAGGTTTCGGGTGTGATTGAGGACTATATTCAGGCGCGTGGCTATGCCGTCGTGCGTCAGTATGTCGGACATGGGGTAGGACGCAACCTCCACGAGGAGCCACAGTTTCCCAACTATCGCACCAAAGATCTACCCAATCCCCGCCTGCGCTCTGGCATGACCGTGGCTATCGAACCGATGTTGAACGTGGGCAGTGAAGTGACGCGCGTCTTGGCGGATAACTGGACGGTCGTCACGGTCGATAATTCTTGGTCAGCTCAGTTTGAACACACCGTTTTGATCACCCAAGAGGGCTGTGAGATACTTACCGATCGCACCCCTTTCCAATAAGGTTTTCCCATAAAACTCATAAAACTAAACTCATAAAACTTAATTGTTGGCGGTTGCTCCCTACGGCCTTCTCAAGCCCTCCAGACTGGTGTTGCAGGGGGGAGCCTCTGGAGTAACGGCTTCAGGAGCAAGACTAAGATTAAAGAACAGACCCCTGCAAGCATCAAAATTCTCAGGCTTGGGGTAGGGCTGATAATCGCTGACCCATCTCAGCCATCCCTAGCCCTGCAAGGGCAACCCAGGCAGATTCTCTGGATCCCTATCAGCCCATTTCTTGGGATCATCCTAGAAATCCAGCTTGCGGAATTTGGTAACGCAATGTTAACCTAAGTCATAGTCGGTATGAGTTTGTCTTAAGTGAGGCAGGATATGGAGCAGATCGAAAATCTGGTGATTATTGGATCCGGACCAGCAGGATATACCGCTGCCATTTATGCAGGGCGAGCCAATCTCAAGCCTCTGGTGTTTGAGGGGTTTCAAGCGGGTGGGATCCCTGGCGGGCAGTTGATGACCACCACCGAGGTGGAAAACTTTCCTGGCTTTCCGCAGGGGATCACCGGCCCTGCCCTAATGGCCGACATGAAAGCCCAGGCGGTACGCTGGGGAGCTGAGCTTTATACCGAAGATGTCCTTAGTGTGGATTTGAGCCAACGTCCCTTTGTGGTCAGGTCAGAGGATCGGGAGGTGAAAACCCACAGCCTCGTCATTGCCACCGGAGCTACGGCCAAGCGGTTGCATTTACCCAGTGAAACAACCTACTGGAATCAAGGTATCTCGGCCTGTGCCGTCTGTGATGGAGCGATGCCCCTATTTAAGGCGGTGGATCTGGTTGTGATTGGCGGGGGAGACACAGCGGCGGAAGAAGCCACTTACCTGACCAAGTTTGGATCCCATGTGCATCTCCTGGTGCGGCGAGGGGAAATGCGAGCTAGTAAAGCAATGCAGGATCGTGTGCTTAGTCATCCCAAAATCACCGTGCATTGGTTTACGGAAGCTGTCGATGTATTTGGGGATGGCCACCGCATGACGGGTGTGCGCGTCAAGGATACACGGACAGGAGAAGAGCGGGAGATCGCGGCCAAAGGGTTATTCTATGCCATCGGCCATACCCCCAATACCGCTCTATTGGCTGGACAACTGCAACTGGATGAAACGGGCTACATTGTTACGCAACCCCATTCTGTTGCCACTAGCGTAGAAGGCGTCTTTGCGGCTGGAGATGTCCAAGATCATCAATACCGGCAGGCGATCACGGCGGCTGGCTCAGGATGTATGGCGGCTATCTTAGCGGAGCGTTGGCTCTCTGAGCATGGGTTAGTCCAGGAGTTCACCGTTGCCTCGACCCATACACCTAGCCCCGCAACGGAAGCCGTCGCTGACGCTGAATTTGAAGAGGTTCCCAGCGATGCTGAGCCGTTGGCGGTGAATGGATCCGGATCCCAGTCAACAGAATCTAGTGGGCAATCGGCTAGTGAAGTAGATTCTGAATCCACGGAACCTGTCATCGATCTCAATAACACCCGGCACATGGGCGGCTATGCGTTGCGGCGGCTCTACCATGAAACTGACAAGCTAATCATGGTTAAATTCACCGCTCCCACCTGTGGGCCTTGCCATACCCTCAAACCGATTCTCAACAAAATTGTGGATGAATTTGAGGGACAAATCTACGCGGTGGACATCGACATCGAGCAGGATCCGGAAATTGCGGAGGCAAGTGGTGTGACGGGAACCCCAACGGTGCAGTTCTTCAAAAATAAAGAATGTGTGGCTCAGATGATGGGGGTCAAGCCCAAGAGTCAGTACCGCGAGACCATTCAACAGTATGCATCACCCTAATGCTTTTTTGCCCAACAGAGTGACGTCGTAGGGATCTCAGAAGTTGAAGTCATGAACTAACGGGCACTATAGTCCTACTAAAAAAATTAGGGCTGTAGTGCTATATTCTGGCTAGCTCAGCCACTGTTGCTCACGTTACAAAACTTAATAATCAATCCAAACAATCAACCACAGGCTATTTGAAGGTAGTTAGCTACGTTTGTCACGGATTTCTGAACGTGGCATGGGTTATAGTAGCTAAAATTTCCGTAAGGGTTTTTAGATCTATTGCACCCCTTGCGCCGATTCTGTTAGCTGGTAGTCTTTCGCCTGAGGTATTGGTTATGGTTCAGCCTGCTAACCCACCATCCAGTGGTGTCTATGATGACTTTAATGACTATCTCGATTTTCAGTCCCACAGCCGCCTGAATAAAAAGGAGATGTTTGACCCTCAGTTCTTAGACTTTATGAAGTGGTTTAAGAACGATATCCACAGCCGTTATTCTCGAAAAGATTTTCAACGGATTGAGCTACTCAATATCGTTCAGTTGGTGATTGGGTTTGCACTTCTACTGGCTGCCTATCTTTATCTGCATCTTACTTTTCCCGCCTATGCTTGGGGATGGGGGGTTCCGTTATTTTTGTTGGCACTTTTTGTAGTCCAAAAAGGGGAAGTCATGCACATGCGTGCCCATTCCCCCAACAGTCTAACGGGTGTAGATTGGGTGGACGGTGGGATTGATAGTCTGGGATTGCCGCTGACGGGCATATCTCCCGCCCTTTTTAAGCGTCGCCATTGTGCAGCCCACTACAACGATATTGGCAATGTATCCCGCATCTTCTCTGAGGTTTGGATTACCTTTGATAAGATTCCTGTTAATTATGCGGCTCGTCCTTGGGTTCTGATTCGATTCCTACTGGATAAGGAATTTTGCAAGGAAGAGATGATCAACCGCAAACGTTTGTTGATTGAGACGATTGGTTTTTACACTTACTTAGCCGTTCTGATTTGGGAGCTTTTCCATGGCTCTTACTTTTTGCTGGTTTTTCACCTAATTCCTGCTCACATTCTGGCAAGCAGTCAAGTCCTAAGTGCCATTATTGTGCATTCAGGGGTTGATAATCGCAACAGTTTTGAAAGTAATGCCATCTTTGACTATCGCACCTATCAAGGCTTATTCAAGGTGCCCATGTGGATTTATTGTCTGGTGGGTAATGGTGGGATTATTAACCACGGGATCCATCATGCCTATCCACAGGTGCCTTTGGATATCGTCAACAAAGAATATCAGCGGATCAATCAACACATCCTGGAAAACTATACAGGGGTTCGCTATAACAAGGTTCTGACCATGCACATTCAAAAGAATTTGCTGGAACGGTTAGGCTCTCCTAATTTCTTTGACTATATTGTGGAGGGTTTCTGTGCCTTGATAGCTTTGGGTGCTTGCATGTTTACGGTGCTGGGATTGCCTGTACCTCCAACTATTTTTGAACTGTTGCTCGTCGATTATCGGGTCTTTTTCGTCTCGACCAAGGCAGAGCGTTATAGCAATGCTGTCGCTTTTTGGGAAGGGATCCACTTGGCAGAACGTTTTGAGCAAACGGCAGAACCGAATACTTATCTCAAGTGGGTCTATCGCCGCTATCTCAAGATGAAAGACTATCTGGCTAAGCATCCCGCTCCCGAAATGGCGGCGGTGAATGCCTGATCAGTTGCTCTGTTAAAGGGAAAGTATTCTCTCATCGTTTCCCTTGCCCCAGAGGGCTAAAGCATTAAACCTTCAACCCCGCTGTTTTGGGCGGGGTTTTTGTCAACAGTTTTCCCCATTGATTCTGGGCTAATCTTGTCCCTGCCAAAACTGTTGCCACCAGTGGGCGGGCTGTTGTTTGTCCCCGTTCCATTCCGTAGCGCGACCCTGCGCCCCATCCAAAACCAGGCTCCCTACATAGTCAGCATCGTCATAAACACGGCTGATTTCTTGATGGATCTCCTCCATATCCTGACGGGTCATCACTCCGTTGCTAGTGGCTTTGTAAAACTGAACCGTGACGCGAATTGGGAACGCGGGATCCCGTTCAATATCTAAATTGTCAATCTCCGTGAAAGGCCCTTCCACCTCGCCATGCCCGATCACAGCGGCCTCTACGTCACTAGCGGACATCTTGGCGGCTGACTCCATAGCAGCCTGGGGAACAGCAGGGGCGGAGAGCATCTCATTCCCCCAGGGGTGCTTTTGTTTGAGGGGAACCTGGATTAACATCACCATATTCAAGCCCACCCCATCCTGATCGCTCTGGGGATCCCCTCTTTCTCCCCCTTCCCCTTGAAAGTCGCTCATCCGTCTTCCCGTTAGGCTAGCTCGTTCGCCGTTTTGATTGAAGAAGAGGCGTTGTCCCCAAGTTGCTCCCGCCTGAAAACCATCCCGTTGATTATCGATCACCGTCACACTGCTCCCCTCACGAGTCGCCAAAATGGTCAAGACGGCGGGATCCCCAGCACGGGATTGGTAGTTAAACAAAACGGGATTGAACTGGGCGGATCCCTGTTGAGGAATGGGCAAAAATGCCGCCTGGGCACTCACCAAAACATGACTATCCCGCCCGGCCAGCAGGGAACGGCGGGATCCCTGCCAGGATTCGGGTTGACTGAGAAAGGCAGGCAAATTCCCCAAAAAGTCCCGCAGACTGACCCGTTGTAACGGCTGGCCCTTTTGATTGCCCACCAACAGATAAAACCGATCGAGGGGTACGTCTGCGCTCAGATCAGAAAAATTAGGATGACGAATTACAGGCATCAAGCTAAGGGAATAGGCTCCTGTACGTGGATCCTGATGCTGTACCTGAATCGTCATATCGCTGATATTCGGGCCAACGGCTGAGCCATGATATCGACCCGTATCTTCCCAGGTCACATTCATCAGATTGAGACCAAAGGCTTGCGCCCATTGCTGAGCTTGCGGATTCTCAACCATGCCACGGGTTTGTTCAATCACCCCTTGGTAAAATTCCACCTGACGGGCAAGAGTCGGGGCTGGGGTCATCGTGGGTGGACTGGGTTGAATGCCCCAACTGGGTGCCGATGGGGATCCCGACTGCATGACCGACTCTGCACTCACCTGCCCTGCCCCTCCCAGAAGGGTGAGGGTGAGACCCATTCCGATTGCTGACCGCCGTATTGACATCGCTAAACCATCCCAGAGTAATTGATACCGCTTACTGCCTTCTACGGTAAAGGGATCCCTCACGCTCTCGATCAGGGTTACCAATTTTGCAACCACCACCGACCCACTTCCTCCAACCGGACTTTTTGATGGATCCCCAAATGAGGATCCCGGGAAGCTGCTACCTTAGGGTGGGTTGACTGGCTTTGACGTGGCTAGAGGAGGTGGCTGGCTAACCCCGTCAGCTTTTTCGTGCAGCCAGGTTTCCCACGATCCGGTGTGGTAGCGTTGGTTAAATAAATCCCCACAGACAAATACATCCCGGCCTTTTTGATTGACAACAAAGATGGATTTCTGATCGGTGTGGGAGGTTAGCTTGTACACCCGAAATATTCCCTCTTCATAAAAATCCAAGTGTTCTTGGTCAAGGCCATGCCTGGATCGCCGGCCATAGGCGCGCAAGACAATGTTGATGAGATTGATCAGCCGCTCTTGAAAGGGAGAATGAGAAGGTAGAGGGTTCATGCAAGGCAAACTCCTAGGCAAATGGCGACCCGATCTGAGGCGGTTCTCTGGCAAGGATTGATCTGAAGATTGATCTTAAGTTAGCTCAGTAAAGCGGGCAGCGATGTGATTGTATGAGGGTATGGATTTTCGCAACACCAATAGTCTGTGGGCTTCGGTTTTGATCGAGACCCTGTATCGTTTAGGGTGCCAAACGGCTGTGATCTGTCCGGGATCCCGTTCAACCCCTTTGGCGGTAGCAGCGGCAACCCATCCCCACCTAGAGGCGATCCCCGTCCTGGATGAACGATCCGCTGCTTTTTTTGCCCTCGGCTTAGCCCAGGCTTGCGCCATCCCCACCCTGCTCATCTGCACATCGGGTACGGCGGCGGCTAATTTTTATCCGGCGGTGATCGAGAGCCACCTCAGTCGCATCCCATTGTTGGTGCTGACGGCGGATCGCCCTCCCGAACTGCGGGATTGCCAGTCTGGACAAACCATCGATCAACTGAAGCTCTATGGACACTATCCCAATTGGCAAGCAGAATTAGCTTTGCCGAGTACGGACAGCCGATTGTTGGCTTATCTGCGGCAAACCCTGATTCATGCCTGGAATCGCTGCCTTTATCCTCAGCCGGGATCAGTGCATCTGAATGTGCCCCTGCGGGATCCCTTGGCTCCGATCGCGGATCCGCAGGTACAGCAGTTAGCCGAGAGATTTTCTATCGCTGACTTTTTTGCGGGCATCCAGCCAGGGGTTGCCTGTCAAGGGGGAGCCGATCTGCCCTGGTCGGTTTGGCAGAACTGTCCCCGTGGGGTGATTGTGGCTGGTCCCGCACAACCGGCGGATCCCGAAGCCTATTGTCGAGCCGTGGGTCGGCTGTCTCAATATTTGGGCTGGCCTGTCTTGGCGGAAGGATTATCTCCACTTCGCAACTACGCTGATCTCAACCCTTTTCTGATCAGCATGTATGACGCAATCCTCCAAAATCCTGGCTTTGCCGCCACCTGGCAACCGGATCAGGTGATTCGTTTGGGATCCCTGCCCACCAGCAAATCCCTCCGCCAATGGTTAGCCTCAACCCCCGCCCGCCAGTGGTTGATCGATCCCAGCCCTCAAAATGGGGATCCCCTACACACTCACCTCACTCACCTGATCCTGGCCATGACGTCGATGGGGGATCCCCCCTCTCTTCATGCTGCCCACAACCCTAGTTCTTATTTGCAAGCCTGGTGTCAAGCCGAAAAAAAGCTACGGCAGGTTGTGGATACCTGGATGGAGCAAACGGATCAGCCGTTTGAAGGGAAAATAGCCTGGTTACTATCGCGGCATTTACCTGCCCATACCCCCCTTTTTATTGCCAACAGTATGCCCGTGCGGGATGTAGAAAGTTTTTGGCAGCCTAATCATCGCTACCTCATCCCCAGCTTTAATCGCGGTGCGAACGGAATAGATGGCACGCTTTCCACGGCGATAGGAGTTGCCCATAACCAACAACCCAGCCTCTTATTGACCGGAGATCTTGCCCTTTTGCATGACACCAATGGTTTTTTGTTGCGGTCGGTTTTGCAAGGCCATCTGACCATCCTGGTCATCAACAATCGGGGAGGAGGTATTTTTGAAACCCTGCCTATTGCTCATTTCGATCCCCCTTTTGAACGTTTTTTTGCCATGCCTCAGGATGTGGACTTTCAAAAACTGGCTTACACCTACGGGATCCCGCATCAAAAGGTGCAATCGTGGGATCATCTCCTGCAATTATTGGATCCCCTCTCCCAAGGGAAAATGCGTATTTTAGAAATAGAAACCGATCGGAAAGCAGATGCGTTGATGCGCCAAACGTTGGCACAAAGGCTAGCTGCTCTCCTAGATACACCAGAAACCGCGTAGCAACACGCAAAAAAGCTAAGAATTCTTGATCAAAAATGATGCTTTCAGTCAGTATTCTCAGGATTATCTCGGATGATTATCGATTTCTTGTGTAATATGTTGCTTTAAGGTTCCGTGAAATTAGTCTCAGCATTTTTAACAGGATCTGACAGGCTCTTAATGAAGCCGTTGTTAGATTGAGGGGCATCCATCCCCTTTTTGTAAGGATTGTTACCTAAGGAACCGAATCAGTATGGACAGCTCCCTGACTGTTACCCAAATTTTTGACCAGATTGAACAAGAATTGGGGGCAGGTATGGTGCCGCGCATTTTCCGCTTGCTCGAACCCTACCCCGATCTGCTCACTCATATCTGGGGACAATTTCGCACCACCGTGCTCCAGGGATCCCTACCGCGCATTCTCAAGGAAATGATGGGGCTGGTAGTAGCCACCGCTACCCACTGCGAGTATGTACGGGTTGTCCATCTGCATAGCTTGATGTTGCAGGGTGTAGAAGATCGGGTGTTGGAGGCTGTTAAACAGGGGCACTATCAGGCGGAAGGGCTGAGTCGATTAACCCAACAGGCATTACAGGTTGCGGTTTTGGCGGTTAAAACTCGTGCTGCCTACGACTGGGAGGATGGCTGGCAAGACTGGCGAAGCAAAGTATCGGAGTCGTTAACCACTATTGATTTAGAAGCGGAAGAAAAACTAGAACTGGTGGCCACGATAGCCCTATTCGAACAGATTTGTACGGTGGCCAACCTTTTGCAACTGGATCCCCAATATCCTTAGCTAAAAACATTTTTGTGAAATCTAATTTTTTTGAATATCTAGAGATTTTTTAGAAATCAAGGCGATGAAGCTTCCCAATTTAGGTCAAGCCAAAGAATTAAAAAGAGGGGATCCCTTTCCTCAGGAAACCCTATGGTTATTGGGGGAGTTGAGCAGTGAATTGTCTAGCGTAGAAGATTTGGGAGATTTGCAACGCTTACTGAGCCGCAAACTGCGCTGGCTGATTAACTTTGACTGTTGCACATTGGCGATTCGGCTATCGGATCCGGATCCCACCTATCAGATCATGGATCTTTCCCGCCCCCATCGCTTGACTATCTTACAAAAAGCAATAGCACAATCCGGCTGGGTGGGATTGTCTCTATCAACGGGCAAACCCTATCTTATTGCGGATATTAAGCAGCTTCCCCTGGGGCTACAGGCTCCCCCAGAACTGGGAATAGGGATTGATGAAAATACTCAGTCTTTAATGATTTTTCCCCTCAGAGCCAAAGGTCGCACTATCGGATCCCTCAATTTTAGCTGGCGTTTTGCCCATGGTTATTCCCAGGCTGATCAAAATTTAACGGCTCTCTTGGCAACCCAAATATCCGGTTATTTGGCCTCATTATTAGCTAGTCAAAAAAGTCAAACTGCATTGGCTCAATTGCATCAATCAGAAGTAACCTTAAAACGGTCTCTAGAATTTCAATATCGATTAATGGAGTCAGTGGGTAGTGCCATCTTTGTCCTTGATTTACAGGGGCAGATTACTATTGCTAATTCGACGATGGTACAACTCACCGGATATTCACAAGCTACGTTGCTGACAAAAACTTTTTACGAGCTATTTCAAAGCTCTGATGCCACTAAAGTCAGGCAACAGTTTGAGACGGTGGCTTTACTGGGAATGTCAATTTTGGATGGATTGGCTAGCTTGTACCCTCAACGGGGAGAGCCGATTCCCATTCACTTTCGTTTGGCTCCGCTCTACGAATCTGGCATGATCGCCTCGGTAGTTGGGATAGCCCAGGATGTTAGTCACCAGCAGCTTATCGAACAATCTCTACGCTGGCGGATGCAACAACAGGCGATTGTAGCCGATCTGGGTCAGCAAGCTTTACAAGGGATCCCTCTATTGACGTTGATGCAAAATGCTGTGGCTCTTGTGGTGGCGGGATTAGGTGTTCCTTACGGACTCATTTTGCAATTTTTGCCGGAACAGCAGCAGTTTTGTTGGCTAGCTGGAGTGGGCTGGCAAGATGATTGGCAATATCCCTTGACGGTTCCAGTTAACCAAGATTTTGCCACCGGATTTACGTTGCTTTTCGATCAGCCGATTGTAATCAGAGATCTACGAGTGGAAACCCGTTTTCAAGGATCCCCCTGGCTTCACGAAGAGGGAATAATTAGTGGCGTGAGTTTATTGATTGGTGGTCAGGAGCACCCCTTTGGAGTGTTGGGGATATATAGCCGCGAGTTGAGAAACTTTAGTGATGATGACATTCATTTCGTTCAGGCAATTAGCAATGTATTGGCTTTAGCTATAGAACGCAGTCAATCAGAAGAAAAACTGGATCAGAATCAGCAACATTTGAAAACTATTTTAGATAATTCCCCTGATATCATTGCTCGATTGGATCGAAGCTATCGGCATTTATATGTTAATCAAGCCGCCAAGCTTGCTTCTGGATTTGAACCCGACTTTTTCTTAGGAAAAACCCAACGGGAGCTACAGTTAGACTTAGATATGAGTGATGAAAATCTTCTGCAATGGGAGAATCTTTTGGCAAAAGTGTTAACAAATGGGGAAGAACAGGTATACGAGTCGGACTTTTTCACACCACAAGGGATCCGACACTATCAGTCCTTTATGGTGCCGGAGCGAGATGATCAAGATCAAATTACGTCTATTTTGGTAATTAGTCGTGATACAGCTTTTTCGTTATTTACATAGAACATGAATGAGTTAAGGTTAGAGAGGTTGAGTTTTCCAACAGCATGAGCCGTTATTCCCTTGACCTCCGAAAGAAAGTGGTAGCAGCCTATCATCTCGGCAATACCTCCATCCGC
>JANRIL010000032.1:0-90446 GCA_033764955.1 Cyanobacteriota bacterium
AGGACTTGATTCATAGCCCCATTCTACTTCATGAGAATCTGTGGTGATGCCTAGAGACTTATTGCTCGTCTTCGACGAGCCTGCATTCCTCCCGACGCTCACCTCACAGGTAGTGCGCGGCGCTCCTGCAAGTCAAGCTGAAAGATTGTGCAGCCCCTGCCTCAATGATTAAGCACGATTTTACTCCTCTCGTCCATGGTTAGGGTATTTAGGTGAGGGGAGGCAATGGTTGAGTGCGCTTGTGTTGAGTGATTCAGGGAAGGGCTGTAGGTTCAGGCTCGTCATTGATGAGGCCATTGACGAGATGGATGAGAATGATTATCATTGCTTAGATTTCGGGGATTTGTCCATGTTTTTTCCTCAGCCATTGCGGTGGTCAGAATACCTGACTGGGCTAGCCCTTGCTACCCTAATCAACTCGCTTGTCTGTCAAGGGGATGCTGTGGCTCAGAGTCAACCCCTCCAGCCTTTGCAAGTGGTCACCACGATTTTACCGATTAGCCAATTTACCAACGCCGTAGCCGGGGAGCGGGCAGAGGTCATCCCTTTACTTCCCCCCAATGTTGGCCCTCATGATTATCAAGCTCGTCCACAGGATGTTCAAGCTCTCGCTCAGGCGAATGTTTTGGTAATCAATGGATTGGAGATGGAAGCTTTTTTGGAAGGATTAGTTGAGAACGCGGGTAATGCCAACTTGAAAACGATTGACACTAGCGAAGGGATCCCCCCTCTCCAGTCGTCAGAAGCAGAACCGGAGGGATCCCATGAACATGGTCACGAACATGAGCATGGCCACGAACATGGCGAATTTAACCCGCATATTTGGCTGGATCCCAAACGAGCCATTCAACAGGTAGAAAACATTCGGGATGGGCTGATCGCCGCCGATCCGGAAGGGCAAGCCGTCTACACTGCCAATGCCAGCGCTTACATTCAGCAACTGCAACAACTGGATCAAGAAACCGCCAGTCTTCTGCAACCCTATGCAGGAAAGACCTTTGTTACCTACCACGACTTCGCCCCCTATTTTGCCGACAGCTATGGCCTCCAGGTGGAGTTTCTGGTGGGAGTACCGGATGAAAATCCTGCTCCAGCCGATGTCAAACGGGTGATGGATGCGGTTCAGCAATCCGGCTTAAAAACTCTGCTGACGGAGGTGCAAGTGGGGGACGACAACCCCTTTCGCGCCATTGCTCAAGACTTGAAGGTGAGTATCAGTGTGTTTGATCCCGTAGAAACGGGATCCGACAAGGCGATGCAACCCGACTATTACTTAGCGGTGATGCGCCAAAATGTGCAGAACTTGTGGGCGGCTTTTGCCAGTCAACCGATTTCTCATTGGGGATCCCCCTTTTCTGTTTTGGGGCTGGCAGCGGCATCCCAGACAGCCATCCTCTCCGAGGGTAGGTAAATTTTGGTGGAAGCAGTTTTATCGGTCGCAGGGGTGAGTGTCTATCGGGGATCCCATTTGGCGGTGCAGGATGTCTCCTTTCACCTTTATGCCGGATCCGACACCGCCATTGTTGGCCCCAATGGAGCAGGCAAAAGCACCCTCGTTCAGGCTATTTTGGGCATTCTGCCCCGCCAGTGTGGGGAGATCTCCATTTTGGGGAATGGCTTAAGTCTGGGGGGCTACCTAGCTCCAGAGGCACGGCAACATATTGCCTATCTCCCCCAAAGCTTTCAGTTCGACCGAGGGATCCCGATGACGGTGGCTGAGTTTGTCGGATTGGGTTGGGGGGTGTTGCGTCCGCAGTTGCCCTGGCGGGATCAACCGACACGGCAGCGGGCTGTGCAAGAGGCACTCGATCAGGTGAATGGCTTACACCTGATTAACCAGCCCCTCAGCCGTTTAAGTGGGGGAGAAACCAAGCGAGTCTTGCTGGCCTATTGTTTGGTGTGGCCGCGCCGCCTTTTGATCTTGGATGAGGCTCCCGCCGGACTCGATTCCCACAGCCAAGGAGAGTTTTACCGCCTTTTGCAGGATCTCAAAACTAGCTTAGGATGGGCTATTTTGCAGATTTCCCATGACTTGGATATGGTCAGCCGTCAGTGCGATCAGGTGATTTGCATGAACCGTTCTATTATTTGCCAAGGGATCCCGGAGGTAGCCCTCACCCCACAACATTTGCTAACCGCCTATGGCTCAGAATTTGCCCGCTATGTGCATCGACATTACGACCATCATTAGAAGCCACTATTCTGAAGCCGAATCTTGGAGCTTTCCTGGCTAGCAAGATGGGTAGCGGGCTGAAGACTAAGGTAACTCTGAGGATAACCCTTCGCGGAGCCGCTCCTCTGGGGGAGGAGAGGAGTGCATTTTGACTTTGAAGGATTCTAAAGTTCCTAACTCGAAGGCATCACTCAAAAGACTAGCCAAGCGATAGGCGTGATAGTCCCAATAGGCCAGTGGGGAGAGAAGGGGTTGTGAGGAATGTGTCATGAGGGCAATGCTTGCGATGATGGGAGGGGGAGTGGAGGGGGATAGCCTTCGTAGAGTTATTTGGGAGCAATAGACCATCGGTTCCAGCCTTAGGCTAGACAATGAAGGAGAAAAAGCAGAGAAAAAGATGTGCCCTCACCTTCCCGGAAGGGTAGCCGGATTATTCAGGGAGGACAGGGTTGTTCCAATGCAGGGATTTCCTCAGCATCGCTCTAGGCTTGGTTCGCTGAGGCAGAACCAAAACAGGGGATCCCTAGATGGTTAAGCCAGTTGTTTGTCCATCGTGGTAGGCCGCCAACAATACATCGGTGGTAGTATCCCAGGCGATATCTCCATTTTGAGCCAAGGCAATTATGCCAAAAGCGCGCTGACGAGAACGGGCTTCGGCAAAGGTTTTAGCCACAGCTTCCGCTAACGACATACCATCGGTAACCCGCACCACGATCCGTACCGCTAACCCCTCATCCAAAATATCTTCCCCTACCCCTGTGCAACTCACCCCAGCGTAGGCATTACTGTAGGTGCCCGCCGGAGTTGCCGAATCACTTACCCGCCCGATCCGCTCAAATCCCCGCCCGCCCGTGGAAGTACCAACAGCGATTTCTCCTCGTTCATCCAATGCTACCGCCCCAATTGTTCCCATCGCCAGTGAAGTCAACACCCGCTGGGAGTGAGCTTTGCCTTGCAAATGAACCCATTCCTGTAGTCGCTTGGGAGTTGTGGGGTCATAGATTGGTAATTGCATTTCGCGGGCTAACTCGGCTGCCCCTAACTCCGCCACCACCCGATCCGGACTGGTCTGGAGAAACTGTGCCATGAGAATCGGGTGTTCGACACGGCTGGTGTTGATGACACTGCTAAAGGATTGAGGGGATCCCAGCATCAGGGCGGCGCTCATGCGAATTTGCCCATCCGACTGCATGACCGAGCCTGTGCCCGCATTGAACAACGGATCTGCTTCTAGTGCCTGACAAGCCTGCATCACCGCCGCTTCCGCCGAGGCTCCTTGGGATAGCAGGGTATAGGCACTCGTCACCACTGCCTCCAGCACTGCTCGCACCGATTCTACGCTGGCTCCCCCATCGAGCGCCCCCCCCGCTCCTCCATGAATGATTAGCTTGGGCTGCACCATGAATGCTCCTAATAAGGGACAGGTAGTGGGTAAAAGGATGAAAGTTGGACTATTGATGATCAAATAGGTTGGTATAACCCAGCAGGTCGAGCCGGATCAAGGTGGGCAAATGCTGAAAGCAAGCTTGAGCTAATTCCCATCGACCCTCCCGCTGCAACATGCAGGTGAGCTGATCCTGTAAAGGAATCAGATAGCGGACATCATTGGCCGCATATTCAAGCTGGCTGTCGGAGAGCTGCTGCACGGATCCCCAATCGGAGCTTTGAGCCGCCTTGTTTAACTCCACCCCACACAATTCCTGCACAACCTCTTTTAGTCCATGCCGGTTGGTGTAAGTGCGTGCCAGCTTGCTAGCAATCTTGGTGCAATAGATCGGCTGAGTTTCAATACCAAGGTGATAGAAAAGCATTGCCAAATCAAACCGGGCAAAGTGAAAGATCTTTTGAGGAGGAGCGTCCTGAAGAAGCTGCTTGAGACGAGGAGCGGAACGGATCCCTTGGGAGAGGCGTAACAACACCACCTGACCCGCCCGATTGCAAAGCTGCACAACACAAAGACGATCCCGTTGGGGTAGCAGCCCCATGGTTTCAGTGTCTATGGCGAGGTGAGTCTCAGCCGCATAAATCTGCAAAGCAGTTTCGGAGATGTCGTCATCACACACTTGAAAAGACGGCAAACTCACAGCAAAAACCTCAAAAGAGGAGGGGCTTTAACTACCAACTTGACTTGACCACTCCCGGCAAAAGACCCTGGTGAGCCATTTCTCGCAGGCAGTTGCGAGACAAGCCAAAATCCCGATAAAAGCCTCGGGAACGTCCAGTTACCCAGCAGCGATTACGGAGACGGGTGCGTGAGCTAGCCCGCGGCAACTCCTGAAGCTGGGCGTGAAGATCCATGCGATCCCCTTGATCCAGGTTGGGATCTGCAATCGACTCTTTTAATTGCTGCCGTCGCTCACGATATTTATCCACTAACCGTTGGCGCTTCTTTTCTCGCTCAATCATGCTTTTTTTAGCCACAATTCACCCGTTCCAGTTGGTTGTGCATTTTGACCTTATCTAGGCTAGCGGATCAAGGCAAACAAATTCAAGCTTTCCAACCATCTACTTAGAGAAAGTTAGAGAAAGCACCTGACCTGCTCCCACACCCCCACTTCATTACGGCAGTAGTAGCAGCCATCCCACCAGAGACAAACATCGTAATCAATCAGTTGGCTGACTTCGCTCAGTTGCTCGGCAATCTCAGCCTTGCAGTCCCGTTGGTGCTGCTGGCTAAGGCGATCCAACTGGGCTTGCAGATCAGAAGAAACCTGGGCTTGGGAGTGGGTCTGAGTATGGGTCAAGGGTCAATCCTCATCAGTCCGTTCTATGTAGCATGGTAACCAATACCCTTCTGAGTGCTGGGGAGTTATTAAGATTGTTTTTGGGTTATCGTTAAGCTCTGTAATATTTCCCCATTCACTGTCCGCTGCGCATCGCAACGTCTTATTGCCGAGGCTTTCTGTGAACAGGACATAGCGAGCTGAGCATTCAGGCTAATTTCTATGCCTGGTAGACTTCCGCAAATGGATTAAAGTTTGTGTCTCGATCAAAATAGTCCTCTTGCTCCTGTTGTTTAAGCCACCCTGTGATCCAATAGGTGAGAGGAGTGAACAGAATTTCGATCCCACACTTAAAAATATAGTTTGAGACCATTAAGGCTAATAAGCCAGGGAAAACTCCTGCAAAAGCGATTACGATAAAAATTCCTGTATCGACCAGTTGTCCAACTAGTGTAGAACTGATCGTGCGTAACCAGAGATATTTTCCCTGCGTGCGAATCTTGAGTTTAGCCAGAATCCAGGCGTTAGAGAATTCCCCAGTAAAATAAGCGATTAAGCTAGCTAAAACAATCCGTGGAGTCAACCCTAAAACTTGATCGTAGGCGACTTGGTGAGGCCAATCACTGGCTGCCGGAAGTTTTCCCACAAGCATCAGCGTGATGGACAGCAAAAAGGCAGAGACAAATCCTAACCAAATCACCTTCCGTGAACAACGATAGCCATAAACCTCCGTCAAAATATCGCCAAAGATATAGCTGAGTGGGAACAACAGTGTGCCGCCGTCAAAGACCAGGGATCCCAGGCTAACAATTTTGGTAGAGGCAACATTAGAAATTAGTAAAACTGCTACAAACAAGGCAGTAATAGTATCCAAATGTTTATAGGATCGCCCCATATCTGAACTTTTAACCTCCATTGGCTTCATATCCTCACCTTGGCTTTCCATCAACCACCAACTCGATTTAAAAACTTCTCGATCGATTTCCGATCACCCTATCGTTTTTACTTATTTTTTGCGCTACTGTTTTATTCTGAATTAGCCTAAGCGCTTGCGAATCTGTCTTAGTTCATTGGCGATCAAGGCTAACCCTTTATTCTGGCGATCAATTTCAGCCAAGATTTTCTCCATATATGTTTGCAAATTATGAGAGACTCCCTCCTGCTGTTTAACTCGCTCATTTAGGTTGTTCAGACGACTCACCACCTCGCGTTGCACCATCGTCTCAGTCCCCTGAATAAAAAGTGTTTCTAACGTCGACATTTTACTGAGGAGTTGTTGGATCATGGGCTCACTAGACAGATCGACTTCTGGCTGTGGGCTTACCTGGAGGGCTTTCTGAATTTGCTCAACGAGGGCACTGGCTTCAAAAGGTTTTTCAATAAAATCAAAGCCAACAAATGGTTCAGGGATCCGTGCCGTCACCTGCTCTCGCAACCCCGACATCATCACCACCGGAGTATTGCGAAGATCGTCTTCTTTGCGAAGGGCTTGTAGGGTTTCATACCCATCCATTTTGGGCATCACAAAGTCCAACAGAATCAGATCGGGATGATGTTTTTTGGCCGTGTCCAGCCCAACCAAACCATCCTTGGCTTCCAGTACCTCAAACTGGTCAGCCAAAATACTGGCGACCATCTTGCGAATCATAATGCTATCGTCAATCACTAGCACTGTTTTGGCCGCCATGCTGCCATGCTCCCGTCATGAACATCGAGGATGCCACCATTCTTGCCCCAGAGACACCCTAGCCGTGCAGCAATTTGAGGTTTGAGGTAAGATAGTAAAGAATCTTTACAAAGAAGAATAGCATGACAGTTGTTTATCCCCGAAAGCTACGGAACCAGTTGAGTGCTCAGGCCATCCTCAACCAAGTGGTGCGGGATCGTGATGTCCATCTGGTCACACTCAACCGCTATCGCTATAACGAGCAACGGAGTTGTAAAGATTTGACTAACTTGATTGAGTTGCTAAATGGGCGTCCCAAAGATTTAGTCAGAGACTTATCCCATCATATTTCGGACGAAGCCCGTCATGCCTATTGGCTGACTGACCTTCTCGACGATCTGGGGGCAGATATTGGTACTCCCCCTGGATCGTCTTACATTGATGAGTTCGAGCGGCTGCTCGATCCCCAAACCGACCCAGAAATGGTTGTGATTGATAGCCTTGCCGCCATCAATGTTACGGAAAAGCGCGGCTGTGAATATTTCTCTGCTCATATCAGGGCTCTCAAGGCCGCCGAACCTACTCCCGAAAACGTTAAAATCCGCGAAACCATCGAGAAGATTTTACCGGAAGAGGCTGCCCATGTTCGCTGGGGAACCCGTCGTCTGGCGGAAATTGCCAAGCAAAGCCCCCAACACCGGGAAAACGTGGAAACTGCTCGGCGCAAGTATGCCGCGATTGAACAAGCCGCTTTTGAATCGGGTATGGATATTTTGGCGGGAGCGGAGCTGCGTCGGGTCGGTAATCTGATGGAGGTGGCGAAAACCTTACCCCTCTGGCGTCAGCCTCAGTATGTCTTGCAGCACCTGCCCCAAACCCTGCTGGCTCCCGATTTACAAAAAACTCGCCTGGAGGCATTTCAGAGAGCCTGGAACCGCGATCCGCAAGCCTTTGTCGAGAAGTTTATCCCGATGTTTTGGGCAGGCTGGAATGACAGTTTACCCAAGCCCGCTAGCACGGCTCAGCCCAGTGGATCCAATGCCTAGGGAGAGGACAATAGCCTACTAACTCTCGGAGTTGGGCTATTGCCGATCCGAAAGCCAACTTGTAGTCTAGTGGCGTGAGGGTGATGGGAGAGCCTGCATGGATGATTTTTTAGATCTTTATTTGCAGCTTGATGTTCCTAGCCCAGTTGAGGAAGAAGTTTGGCGCGAATGGTTTGCGGTTTGGTTAAAGACGTTATCGGTGACGGATCCCTGTGAGCTTAGCCTTTGCCTAACCACCGATCAGCATATTCAAGACCTTAACCGTGAGTTTCGTTATGTAGATGCCGCTACTGATGTCTTAGCCTTTGCCGCTCAAGAGACCCTGATTCCAATTGGTATCCGAGAACTCTCTGTGACGAAGTTATTAGGAGATATTGTGATTTCTGTGCCAACGGCACGGGTACAGGCCAAAGCAAATGGGCACAAGCTTTCTGAAGAACTAGCTTGGTTGGCTAGCCATGGGTTGCTGCATCTTTTGGGGTGGGATCACCCTGATGAACTGTCCTTACAACGGATGCTCAATCAGCAACGGCTACTAATGGCTGCTGTTCATTTGCCCTCTGAGGTGGTGCATGGGCTTTAGTTCTCATTCCCGTCGTCTATCCAGGTCATCTATGGGATCCTCTACTCTCAGCAAACCCCCTATAGTGTCACCCCATGCCCAAGGGGGAGTAAGCGTTGGAAGAGAACGTCCGCCAGCTTGGCGAGTGGCTACCAATCTGGGGAAAAGTTTTCAATATGCAGGGGCCGGCTTACTCTATGCAACGGCAACCCAGCGTAATTTTCGCATTCACCTAGGAATTGGAGCTGTGGCTCTTGGGTTGGCTTGGTTTTTACACCTGAGCTTTGTGGAAACAGCTCTGATCGGTCTGACCTGTGGGTTGGTCATGGCTATGGAATTACTGAACACAGCCCTGGAAGCTGTTGTAGATTTGGCAGCGGGCAAGGAGTTTCATGTTTTGGCTCAGATTGCCAAAGATTGTGCAGCGGCGGCAGTTTTAGTCTCAGCCTTAACGGCTTTAGGTGTCGCTGGATGTTTGCTGCTGCCCCCTTTGTGGGAGATGGTTCATGGTTGGGTGAAACTTGCTTAGAGCTATAGAGAAAAGCGAGGTCGGCTCTTCCCACAATTATTAACTTACTGAGGTTGCCTACCGCCTTGAGCAGCAAGCTCTAACCAGCATCTGCTGGTGGGGGTACAGGGGTTCTAGTAAGACTTCGTCCATCAAGTTAGAACTTTTTGCGAGAAAGGCAGGCAGGGGGTAGGAAATAGCCTTAGTCTCAGGTTAAGTGTCATCATCATCGTCGTCAGGACTGGGCTTCGGTGTGGGACTAGGGGTAAGTGTGGGACTAGGGGTAAGTGTGGGGCTAGGAGTAGGTGTGGGGCTAGGAGTAGGTGTGGGTGCTGGAGTAGGTGTGGGGGTGGGAGTAGGCGTGGGTGATGGGGTGGGCGTGGGTGTCGGGGTAGAACCAGATGGGATCCCGCCGGAAACGTTCTGTTCTAGCAGACCCAATGAGGTATCAAAGGTATTACTGCTTTCATAGAAGGTGACCAGAGAATTGGGGGAATCAGGAGCCGTAATAATGCCAATGCCGGAGCGATCCCCTGTACCAAGGAAGGTATTATTGCGAATATCTCGTTCTTGCGTACCTGCCAGAATTTGGATCCCAGCACTACCCTCAGGAGATCCAACCAATAAAGTATTATCAACGATGGCGGGAATAGAGGTTTCAGCCAGGAGTTGAACACCAATGGTCGGAAAGTCTGCCATTTTTCCTGTTCTAACTTCGGCTTCTTGCGCTCCATCAATCGTGTTTCCTTGAACGGATCCCCCTGTGTTTTCGGCAAATTTTATCCCTACGATCTCAGCTAAGGATGCTAGCTGAATATTGCTGTTTTGAATAAACGGATTACTCCCTGAGTTAACCTCAATGGCTACAGATCCAGCCTTCGCCAATTCATGGCTAACCTCCAGATTGTCAAGAGTTCCTGATGCATTGATAACAATACAACTATTTGCAAAATTTCGACAATTGATCAGTAAATTAAGAAGTTGGCTGAGGGAGGATCCCTGAAGATTAATTTGAGATTGCTCAGAGTCAACAGTAATTGTTGAGCCAATTAACTGCCCTCCCGTTAGCAATAACTTTCCTCCCTGCTGTAGATTAATAGCAATGTCTTTTACATCCGTTTGAGCAGGCAGGATCAAGTCGGCCAACTGGGTTGTAATCTGATAAGTCTGCCCCAAACCTCCCTCGGAAGTTGCTATAGAAATTTTGCCGCCATTGGTTCCATTGCCACCATCCAAACTAAGAGTAGAAGCAAGGGTTTCACTACCAGGGTTAATGATATCAATCAAAACCTCTAGGTTAGGTGTTGCGTTCTGTTGTCGATCGGCCTCATTAATGGCCTCGGTTAGTTGGCGAATTGGTCCATTAATGGGATCAACAATAATTCGTGATGAGGGGGGGGAATCTATTCCGGTTAACGAACTGCCACCACCGGAAGCGCAACTACTGGCCATCAGAACAATCATTATCATTACAGCATTTGCCGTACTAAATCTTGCCCAGGAAAAGCAGGGTCGCAAAGATAGAAGCATAAAAACCTAACCGTTTTTGATCAGCATAGAAACTGACTTTAACATCAAACCAAACTCTTGCCGTGAGTGTCTCATGGACTCTAAATATAACTCCAAATATGAAGACATTGAAAAAACTAGGTGAGCACTAGCTATTCCTCAAGGGTGGCTGCCACCAAGCTAGCCACTACCATTGGGGCGGTAACCGCTCGTAAAATCCGCGATCCCAAAGAAATAGGTTGTGCCCCTTGCTCGATGGCTAGTTCTACCTCCTGCTCCGTCCAGCCTCCCTCAGGCCCAATTAGCACGGTCAGGTGGTGGAGGGATCCCTGGCTAAGGGTTGCCTGTAAAAACCTCAACAGAGGGGGAGCAGGGCGACGGGTCACCGCCATCCAGATGGGGGAAGAGGGAGCTTTGGCTTTTATGCTGGCCAGCCATCCTACTAGCTCCGCTTGGGGGGGATCCACCTCTGGGATCCGTAGCCGTTCCGACTGTTCAGCAGCTTCGCGGACAATTTTTTGCCATCGTTGCCACTTGTGAGCTGCTGGATCTACGAGGGTTCGAGCCGTTAAGAGGGGAGTGAAGTGGGATACTCCCAATTCCGTGAGGGAGCGCAAACTGTCATCAAACCCATTTCCCTTCAAAACCGCCAACCCTAGGTGAAGCGAGATAGGCAGTTCCCGAGATGGAATGACAAGGGGCTGTACTGGCATTGGAGCCTGCCTCGGCTGAGCAGACAGACAAACCCGCCATGCCTGACCAGAACCATCAAAGACCAAAAAGGGATCCCCCTGCCGCAAGCGCCGCACATGCTGAAGATAGTGAGCTTGTCCATCCGTCAAGACCACTTGCTCGGCTTGGATCTGGCTAGGCTCAATAGCTAGACGCGGTAGAGCATCTAAGCGGCTCGCACATTCAGACAACACCATTCTTTTTGCTTCCAGAGAGCCGCCACTACCCAATCGTTTGCCTCTAGCGTCTCCGCCACAAATTTAGCCTGTTCCACCAAAATACCGCTGAGGATCAGCCAACCATTCTCCTTGACCACCAACTTAAACTCAGGGATCATATCGAGGATAGTATCCGCAAGAATGTTACATACTAGACCATCCACCATCTCTGGGACATGCTCTAGACTGCCCTGAAAAACCTCAATCTTGTCGGTCAGGTGATTGTGATCACGGTTGTAGAGACTGGCTTCTACAGCTAAAGGATCCGTATCCACGGCATAGACTTTGTTCGCTCCCAAAAGCGCCGCTGCCACCGCTAAAATCCCGGATCCACAGCCGATGTCAGCGACTGTGATGGGAGTTTTTTCTTCGCCCCAGTTATCCAAGCGCATCTCCAAAGCTTCCATACAAAGCTGAGTGGTGGGATGAGTGCCGGTGCCAAAGGCCATCCCAGGATTGATCCACAACAGATGCCGGTTGGGGTGGGGGGGAGGTTCTAGCCAGGCTGGACAGATTAGCAAGTGATCCCCAATCTCTTGGGGATGCCAGTGGGCTTTCCAGCTACTTGACCAATCCTCTGACTCTAGGCGTTCCCAACGCACTTGTGGCGCAGGAAATCCAGCCAATAAAGCATCTTGCCGTAACTGGAGGGCGAGGGCGGCCAAATCCAAAAGGGTCATCTTGGCGAAAGGAATATAGGCATGAACCTGTAGATGATCCCCGCGCCCTTCACTGGTCATTCCCTGGCAGCCCATGGTCTCTAGCCGCCAAAACACCAAATCTTCCTGATCCGGTGTCATAGTCAGGGAAATATCCCACCAAGGAGTGTTGAGATTTGCCGTAAGCCCTGCTGGGACAGTTGCCAATTCGGAAGCAGATGGACTCACACTCTTGCCTGATGAAGAACAGCCGTTCATTAAGCTTAACCTTCTCGGTAGCGTTTACAGGGATGAATTTTGACTTCACGATTGTGGAGCCGTTCTGGAGCCGTTTGGGCATAATCTAAAGCAGAGGGATCCAGCGTGGGGTGATGAGGGTAGGGATCCGTGAGTTTTTCCATTGACTTCAGCCCAATGGTCTGGCAACCCCAGCACAGCTTAGAAAACTATCCATAACTTTATCCTTAAGTTTTGAACATAGACTTTCTATTCCTATGGGTTGTCATGCACTCCAAAGCTATCGGGATCCCTGGAGGGTATCGGGAAGAACGGCAGACGAAGTTCTAACCCGTACTCAGGACAACGGCTAGGGGGCTTAGGATGAGAGCGGAGAAGGCTAATAATCAGGCTGAATAACAGCCGCATCAGGAGAGAAGGGATGGTGGCGAATTTAGATACACAAGCTTTGCGGGTTAGCAATCGCTCGGCGTTGATGCGGCGCTTTAACCAAAGCTTCCCATCCTTTTATAGTCAATTTGTTAGTAGTGAGGTGCAGGCTCAGAATCTCCGGTTGGCCTATACCCTCTATCAAACTCGTAAGGCTGTTGTCCAGATGAGCGATGAGCGCAACAAGACTATTCTCTCGTTTGCCTATCGCAATCAGTCCCATTTGTTAGCCGATTTGTTTGGAGTATTAACGGCCTTTAATTTGGGCATTCATGGCATTAATCTCTATGGACAAATTTATGCTCCCCACTTAATGTTTACCCGCCTCAGTCTGACTCGTAATGATGTTGCTTTATCCCCCCAAACCAAAACCAATCTGGAGCGAGCCATTCATGAAGTATTAGCCGAAGTTTTCCCCGTTCACGAGACTCTGGCTTTAGAATTTAATATGAATCAAGGGTTAAATCAGGCTAGGGTTCACTATTATTTTGATCAGGTTTTTCACTTGCCGGCTGTTTTGATCGATGCCGATACGCAACCGGGACTATTCTATAAAGTGATGGTTGCCCTCTGGAAAGAAGATTTGACGGTGGTTAACCTCAACCTGGTGGTTCGTCGAGAACAAACCCGTATGATCTTTTATTTGTTGGGGCCAAATGCTTCTATCTCTATCCCCGACTATGTAGGACAAAAAATTGTCGCCAATCTCCGTACTCGTTTGGGGGCACAGGCATAACCCTTGCCTCCGATTAGATTGGTTAAGACGTTTAATTCTGAGTTTTTTGGGCTAGGTATTGATTGACTGTGTTGAGGTCTTTGTCTCCCCGACCGGAGCAGTTGACAACGATGCGATGGTCAGACGGAAGCTGCGGAGCTAAAGTCTTCAAATAGGCCAGGGCATGGGAGGTTTCCAGTGCAGGGATGATGCCTTCTAGGCGAGATAGTAACAGTAGCGCCTCTACCGCTTCAGCATCGGTGATGCTATAGTACTCAGCCCGACCGATGTCTTTCAAATAACAGTGTTCGGGGCCAACGCCGGGATAATCCAGACCAGCACTGATGGAGTGAGCCTCCTGAACTTGTCCCTCGTCGTCTTGGAGGAGGTAGCTCATGGCTCCATGCAAAACCCCCACTCGACCACGGGTGAGAGTGGCGGCGTGGCGATGCGTGTGCAACCCTTCCCCCGCTGCTTCAATACCGATTAAGCGCACCTCTGGCTGATGGACAAACTCGTTGAATAGTCCCAGGGCATTGGATCCTCCTCCCACGCAAGCCAACAAAACATCCGGCAATCCGCCCCACCGTTCTTGGCATTGCTGGCGGGTTTCTCGGCCAATCACGTCGTGAAAGGCGCGCACCAGCATCGGATAGGGGTGGGGGCCTGCTACCGTACCAATAATGTAGTGAGTGGTTTCTACCGTTGTCACCCAATCCCGAATGGCTTCGGAGAGGGCATCTTTGAGGGTTTTGGTGCCCGATTCCACCGCAACCACTTCTGCCCCCAGCAGGCGCATCCGTTGTACATTAGGAGCCTGTCGCTCGATATCCAAAGCTCCCATATAAATGACACACTCCAGCCCAAAACGGGCGCAAACGGTGGCCGTGGCGACGCCATGTTGTCCCGCTCCGGTTTCGGCAATAATCCGTTTCTTGCCCATTTTGAGAGCCAAGAGAGCCTGCCCAAGGGCGTTGTTGATTTTGTGAGCGCCCGTATGGTTGAGGTCTTCTCGCTTCAGATAAATTTGGGATCCCTGAAAGTGCTGGGTGAGACGCTCGGCAAAATAAAGGGGGCTGGGGCGTCCGACAAAATCACGCAGGAGCAGGGCGAGCTCAGCCTGAAAGTCCTCCTCAGCCATATAGGTTTGGAAGGCAGTCTCTAGCTCCTGCAAAGCTCCCATCAAGGTCTCGGGAACATACTTCCCTCCAAATTGACCAAATCGACCGTGGGCATCAGGGCGGGGGGCGGTCAGGGAGAAGGGGGCTAACGGAAGAGTTGGCGTCACGCAAAAAACCTGGAAATCGACAGAAGCAAGAGAGGGTGTCAAGGACGTTTTCCCATGATCCGTGATCTTTCCAATTCCGTAAAGACGCTCACTCCTATCCCAACGCTCACTTTTGTTATCAATCTTTACCTCTTGCAGCTAAAATTGACTGACGCAGCAAGGCTTCTCCCCTGGTAGCATGATCCCAAAGATCATCTTAATTTCGGGAGTGGTTAGCCTTGTTAACTCAGACTGACCTGTTTAATCATCCTTTTTTGCATCCTACTCCTTTTGTTTTGGTGGATTTTAGTGCCCCGTGGTGTGGATTGTGTCGCTACGTTCAGCCAATAACTAGCCGGATGGCGGAAGAATGGGGTGGATCCCTGAGCGTAGTGCGGGTGAATGCGGATCAAGATTTCTTGTTAGCTCACCACTATCGCATCAGAACCTTGCCGACCTTGCTCCTGCTGCGGGACGGGGTGGAGATAGAGCGCCTCAGCCATTTTTCTAGCCGTGAGGATTTGATCCATCGCTGTGAAACCTTGATTCTCAAACACCTGTACCCTTCATCGATGGTTGCCCCGCCTCAAGAAGCTTATCAAAGGGTGATGGAGGAATAGGGAGGATCACGAGTGTTTCCGACCCTATGGGTGCCTTGCTTCTGAAATGGCTGAGGAATTACTGAATGAATTACTAAAGATGGGCTGAAGTTTTGGGGTCAGAGGGGAAATTACTCCTACCATGATCACGATATGTCATCGGGATCCCAGGTATGTCGGTTCGCCCATCTCTAGAGCCTATTCGATATGATCTCCTGTTGGTAGGGGGCAGTTCATCGAATCTAGTTTTGGCACACCGCCTCCTGGATCTGGCTCGATTGAGTGGGCTGAAGCTATCGATTGCCCTAGTCGAGAAAGCTCCCCAGTTTGGATCCCATATTGTGAGTGGGGCGATTACCAACCCGCATATCATCGCCAAGCTGTTTCCTGACTATCAAAGCAATGGCTTTCCCATCGAGGGATCCGTGACCGCCAACCACCTCAGCGTCTTGGGATCCCAGGAGAAGTGGGATTTACCGGAAGCGATGGTGCCCAAAGGCTTTCAGAAGGTAGGGCAGGTGATTCTCAGCCTCAGCCATGTGGTGCGCTGGTTAGCCGAGCAACTGCTGGAAAAAGCCAAAGGGATCCCTTCTATCACCCTCGATTTGTTCCCAGGTTTCGCCGCCCAGGAAATTTTGTATGAAGGGGAGCGGGTGATTGGAGCCAGGGTCAGTCAATCGGGATCCCTAAGCGAGGATGCCATTTTTGCAGACTATACCTGCTTCGGGGACAAAGGATTTATTTCCAAAGATTTGGTCGAAAAATTTCACCTACGTCCGAACCCGCAACTCTGGTCGGTTGGGGTCAAAGAAGTCTGGCAAGTGGACGGTGACTATCAAGGGCAAGTGTGGCATACGCTGGGCTATCCGGTGTTGGATGGCAGTTTTAGCGGCGGATTTGTCTATGGACTGGCGGATCGGCGCTTGGCAGTAGGGTTAATTATCGGGTTGGACAGCCAAAACCCCAATCTTAATCCTCAGCAGCGGTTGCAGGAGTTTAAGGGGCATCCTTGGATAGCCGGATTGTTGGCGGGAGGCAAATTGCTCAAGTATGGGGCGGCAGTTATCCCTGAGGGAGGCTACTACAGTTTACCCAGCCGCTTTCAAGTGGAGGGGGCTTTGCTCTTGGGGGATGCGCTGGGGGTTTTGGATGTGGGCAGTCTGTCGGGGGTGGACAAAGCCATGGAAACGGGCTACATCGCTGCCAATTTGCTGCACGATGCTTTTCTACAAGCCAACTTTGGTTTGATGGAGCAATATCAGCCTCAGGTGATGGAGGGATTGGTTGGGCAAGCTCTCTATCAAAGTCGTTATTTCCGCGAAGCTTTTTTGGAAAACTCTAACCTCTTGTCGGAGTATTTACCGACGGTGTGCAGCAGTGTGGATCAAGGGCATCCTTGGTTGGGCAGCTTGAAGTTTGGCTTGGCAAAACCCCTGCAACGCTCCGTCGAAACCTGGCGTGCCCTCCGTTTGATCACAGGGCAAGTGACCACTACGGATCCGGTGCAGTATGAGGATTGCCACGCCCGCATCCAGCCAAACTTTCAGCCTAGCTATTCCGCTAGCAGCCCTAACATCAGCCAATCTGCCACCTTTTATGCTCGTCAGGATGCGGTTTTCTTTGCCAATCCCCGCTATCACGAGGGTAACCATCACATTCAGGAATGGAGTGGGGAAATCTGTCGGCAGTGCATCGCCACCTACGACAAGCTGAATCGCCCAACTCCCTGTATCGCCGATTGCACGGCGGAGGTACATCGAGTCACTCAACTGGAAGGGATCCGCTATCACGCCATGTCGTTGGAAAATTGCATTCAATGCCGAACTTGTGAAATTGTCTGTCCTCACCTGAATCTGCGCGTGAATCCCAGCTATGAGGGATCCGGCCCCGATTTCTTTGGTCTCTAGGGTTGACCAACCACAACTTCACCGCAGGCAGTGCTGACTAGGGAGACATGACAGGCAAAATTTTGGATGGCAAAGCTCTCGCCCAACGAATGCAAGAGCAGTTGCGGCAACAGATTGATCAACGGATCCCGCAGGTCGGTCGCCCACCCGGTCTAGCGGTATTGATGGTGGGAGATCACCCGGCTAGCCAAGCCTATGTGCGGGGCAAAGAAGCAGCCTGTCAACGGGTGGGCATGGCCTCCTTTGGGCAACATTTCCCGGCAGAAACCCCTGCTAGCGATTTGTTAGCCACCATTGCCCGCCTGAATCGGGATCCCTTGGTGGACGGCATTTTGGTGCAGTTGCCCCTGCCGGATCCCTTGGATAGCACCCACCTTCTGCTCAGCATTGATCCCGATAAAGATGTGGATGGGCTGCATCCCGTCAACCTGGGACGACTGGTGCGGGGAGAAGAGGGCTTACGCAGTTGCACTCCCTATGGTGTCATGGAAATCTTACGGGAGGCAGGGATCCCCTTGGTGGGTCAAGAGGTGGTGGTGGTGGGGCGGAGTATTTTGGTGGGGAAACCCGTCAGTTTGATGTTACAGGCGGCGGATGCCACCGTCACCATGGCTCATTCCCGCAGCCGCAATCTGGCGACCATCACTCGCCGTGCGGATATTTTGGTAGCTGCCGTCGGCAAACCCCAGTTGATCACCGCTGAGATGGTCAAGCCTGGTGCCGTGGTGATTGATGTTGGCATTAACCGTTTGGAAACGGTGTCCGGCAAACCTCAGTTGGTAGGGGATGTAGATTTTGAGGGGGTCAAGGCCATCGCCTCCGCGATTACCCCGGTTCCAGGGGGGGTAGGACCGATGACGGTGACGATGCTGCTTATCAATACCTTCCGCAGTTATTGCCAGCGAGCGGGGATCCCTTACGATAACCGATAAATTAGCAGGCAACGACGGGAGTTTCCTCTGCCCTGTCTACGCTTTGATCTGGCTCCGTTCCCATGGCAGCCCAGCCCAGCCGAATCGATTAGTTAACATTTATTGAGCTTCAGTGATATTCTGGGTTGCGGCTGTCCACAACTTTTCTTGAGTCGATGTCGAGTTATCAGGTAGGCGGATATCCTCAATCACCGAACCAGCATGGAACTTTCCCCCCGTCATTTACCCCAGCAAGGTCAAATCAAACAGTGGTTATGGGCTTGGAAAGAATTTGATGGGGGTTTATTGTGCACTATTCTTGCCCTGACTGGCATCGGGATTTTGGCGATCTACAGCACAGGTAGCGATCATGTCTACTGGATCCAGCAAATGGTGATGGCTGGGATAGGAATAGTTCTTCTGTTTATACTGGCTCGCTGCCCCTATGAGCATGGGCTGCGTTGGCACTGGCTGATCTACGGATTGACGCTCCTCATGTTAATTGCCGTCATGTTTGTGGGCACAGCAGGGGGCGGGGCAGAACGCTGGATTATGCTGGGATCCGTACAGGTGCAACCCTCCGAGTTTGCCAAAATCGGCGTGATCATCACCCTTGCCGCCGTTTTACACCATTGGCCGATCAAATATTTCAGCCAGGTTTGGGTCGCTGTTTCGGTGATTGCTCCCCCTTGGGTCTTGATTTTTTTACAGCCGAATTTGGGCACAGCCATGGTATTTGTGGTGATCTTGCTGGCGATGCTCTATTGGGCTGGAGCTAAAGGCAGTTGGATTCTTCTACTGATATCTCCACTCGTCGGGGCTATTCTTTACGGCATTCATACTAAAGAGAACCTAAGTTGGATGGTCTGGATTTGGTTGCTTTGGTGTATCGGCATGGCTAGCCTAGCGGCATGGCGCTTGCCGTGGGGGCGGGTGGGAGCACTGACTTTTGGGGCGCTCAATCTTCTTTCCGGTCAACTGGGGCAATTGATTTGGCAAGTCCTGAAGCCCTATCAGCAAAAACGACTGCTGATCTTCACCGATCCCAGTCAGGATCCCCTCGGTTCGGGCTATCACCTGATTCAGTCTCGCATCGCTATTGGGGCAGGAGGGCTGTGGGGGCAGGGGTTGCAAAAAGGTACACAAACCCAGCTCGATTTTATTCCTGAACAGCATACTGATTTTATCTTTTCGGCAGTGGCAGAGGAGTTCGGATTTTTTGGCACAGTGACGGTGTTGGTGTTGCTGTGGATCCTTTGTTTTCGGTTAATTGTGATTGCTCAAAATGCCAAAGATAATTTTGGATCCTTGATTGCTGTTGGAGTATTGGCGATGATTTTCTTTCAAGCGATTGTCAACATTGGCATGACTGTTGGATTAGCGCCGATCACGGGTTTACCTCTCCCTTTTCTCAGCTATGGGCGATCGGCCCTACTGACCAATTTTATTGCGATAGGGTTAGTAGAATCCGTAGCCATGCATCGTCAACGCACAACTTTCTTTACGTGAGAAGTTTATATTTCTCTGGTTTAGGAAAATTCTTCTATAGCCCTAAAAAGAGGGATCCCCTTTTTGGACTCACTAGCCTCTGTTTAGGGGGCAAGGTGGCTAAGGGATCCCTTGATTTCGGCTACGGAACTAAGTGTTATCTCATGTTAAGTTTAGTAGGTTTCTTCGTGCCACTTGTCTGACTTCTTCAGATCTTTTTGGAATTTAGACCATTCCAAACCTGCCGCTTCAGCCAACGGATTCATGATGGCGTTAATTCCATCTTCCATCCCCTTCAGACCACAAATGTAGGTGTAGGTAGAGGGCTTTTGCAGAAGATCCCAGAGTTCGTGGCTATACTCCGCCATGCGATTTTGCACATACATTTTCTCGCCTTTGTCGTTTTTCTGTTCCCGACTGATGGCGTAGTCAACCCGGAAGCGGTCGCCATAAAGTTGACGATACCGCTCAAGATCCTCGTGATAGAGCAATGTAGAGCTAGTCGGCACTCCAAAGAATAGCCAGATATTGCCCGTAAAGCTGGGATCCTCCTCAAAGAGATGCTTGATGAAGGCACGGAAGGGGGCAATCCCCGTACCGGTGGCGATCAAAATCAAGGTGGCGTTGGCATCTTCTGGCAGCAAAAAGGTTTTGCCGGCAGGTCCGGTGATCATCACGTCATCCCCAACCTGGGCATCCGTCAAAAAGCCCGAGCAAACCCCCACCCCTGGCTGACCAGTGGTGGTATCCACATATTCGGCTCGCTTGATACTGAGGGAAACGGTTTTCCCTTCTCCATCATCCCCATAGCGGGTGGAGGCAATCGAATAAAGGCGGGGTTTGTGGGGCTTTCCCTTCGCATCCGTGCCGGGGGGAATAATACCAATGCTTTGCCCCTCTACATAGCGAAAATTGGGATCCGGCAAGCTCAGGATAATGTGTTTGGTTAGCCCTGGTGCTCCCTCTCCCACGAGAGAATAGGTTTCAACCACTTTGCCCACCAATGGAGCATTGGGTCGATAAAGATTGACAACGATCTCCTGTTCGGCGGCAACAACCATAATCCTGATCTTCTCCTGCGACAACAGCAACCAATCGATAATGCCACGATCTTCCCTGATACGATAGCAGCCCATCCCGCTAATGCCTATGCCAGAGGGATAATGGGGATCGATGAAGATCCCTGGAGAGTGCCTGAGGGGGATGCCGCTGAATCCGCTAGAGAGGGCAGAAAAATTAGGCAAATGGATAGGTTTAAGGGGATCCCGGCTGTGGGGAAGAGCGTTGGGTTATTCCGATGAAATCCGCCTTGGCGGATCAGCAGTCCAACTGGCAGCAGCAGTCTTGAGATTTTGTTAAATTTGATCCGAAGATGTGGGATTATGAAAGCTGTCCAGGCATCGATCCCCAGTTCAAGGATCCCCAGTTCAAGTCGTCTGTCAAGTCGCGTGGGTCACTGAAGGAGAACTTATGGCAAACAGTCCAGACCGTGTTGTGATGATCGGGGTTGCCGGAGACTCAGGGTGTGGAAAATCCACCTTTCTCCGCCGGTTGGAGGATCTGTTTGGCAAGGATCTGATCACAACGATTTGTTTGGATGATTACCACTCCCTCGACCGCTATCAACGCAAAGAGAAAGGGATCACTGCTCTCGATCCACGGGCGAACAACTTTGATCTGATGTATGAGCAAGCTAAGGCTCTCAAAGCGAGTCAAAGCATCATGAAGCCCATTTATAACCATGAAACGGGCTTGATTGATCCTCCTGAGCTGATCGAACCCAACCGGATTGTGGTTCTGGAAGGACTGCATCCTCTCTACGATGAACGGGTGCGTAACCTCCTGGATTTCAAGGTCTATTTGGATCTCAGCTCAGAGATCAAGGTGGCATGGAAAGTCCAACGGGATATGGCCGAGCGAGGGCATACCTATGAAGATGTCTTGCGCTCCATTGAGGCTCGTCGCCCCGATTTTGAAGCCTATATCGATGTACAAAAGCAATATGCGGATGCCGTGATTGAGGTGCTGCCCACCCAGCTATTGCCAGAATTGGATAAGGAACACAAGGTGCTGCGGGTGCGGCTGGTGCAGCGGGATGAGGTCAAGTATTTTCAGCACATCTATTTGTTTGATGAGGGCTCGACGATTGACTGGATCCCCTGTGGGAAAAAGCTGACCTGCTCCTATCCAGGGATCCGTATGCACTACGGTCCTTCTAGCTACTATGGTCATTCGGTTTCCCTATTAGAAATTGATGGGCAATTCGACAAGCTAGAAGAACTCATCTACGTCGAAACCCATCTCAGCGAAACCTCTACCCACTTCCACGGCGAACTCACAGAATTGCTCCGTAAACACCCCGAATATCCCGGATCCCGCAACGGCTCAGGGTTGATTCAGGTGATTGTGGGGTTGAAGTTGCGTGCCCTCTATGAGCAAATTCGCTCGGAAGTTGGTCAAGAAGCAGCCCAAAGGGTGGCGGTTGCCTCCTGAGAACGAGACGGGATCCCTCTCCCTCTACTATGTGGGGCGTAGGGCAACAGGATGGGTAGTTAGCTAAACTTTAAATGGATGCTACCGACCGTGGATGCTTCGCCTGCACTCTGCCTATGTGATGCTGACCCCCGCTCTGTTGGTGGTGGGGATCCTTTTCGGTGGCGGGTTGGCTTTGGCTATCGGGCAAAGTGTCGGCTTGATTAGCCTAGTGGCGGATCCCCAGTTCACCGTAGCGGCTTATGGGCAGGTTTTACGGGAGCCAGATTTTTGGCGTTCGTTGGGGGTCAGTCTTTATCTGGCTCTGTTGGGAACGGGCTTGAGTGTGGGGCTGAGTGTGGGCTTAGCTATAGCGATGCGAGGAATGGCTGCCTGGGTCAGCTTTGCTTTACAACTCACCTTGCCGATCCCTCATTTGGTGGGGGTGGTAGGTATGCTGCTCCTGTTATCCCCCTCCGGTTGGTTGGCTCGGATGGCTCTGGCGGGGGGCTGGATTGGAACTGATCAAGATTTTCCGTTACTGGTTAATGATCCGGGCTATCGAGGGGTATTGATCCATTTTTTGTGGAAAGAGATTCCCTTTGCTACCCTGATTTTGCTGTCGGTGCTACATAGTATTCGACCGGGGTATGAAATGCAGGCGCGGCTTTTGGGAGCTACGGCTTGGCAAAGTTTTTGGCATGTTACCCTTCCCCTCCTGCGACCGGGCATTCTCTCCGCCAGCGTGATCATCTTTGGCTTTATTTTGGGATCCTTTGAAGTGCCCTTTTTGCTGGGGGCAACCCATCCCCCCACCCTCTCGGTACAGATTTATCGCTGGTTCACCGATGTGGATTTGCAGCGGCGATCAGAAGCGATGGCGTTGGCGGTGATTTTGGCAATAGTGTCTAGTGGCTTGGTGGCGGTGTATCTCTGGTTGGGGGATCGCTGGGGGAGTAAGTCATGATCCGCTATGGCCTGGTGGGTGGGGTGATTTTCCTGCTGTTGTTGCCTTTTTTGCCCATTCTTATTTGGTCGGGTGCCGAGGGATGGTATTTCCCGCAGGTGTGGCCGGAAACCTGGAGCGGACAGGGCTGGGCGGCTGTCTTCGCGGCGGGATCCAAAGTGGGGGTGGGGTTTGGCCAAAGTTTGCTGATTGCGACCCTGGTCACGCTATTGGCCTTGCTGGTAGGGATCCCGGCGGGTCGCGCGATGGGTCTAGAGTCATTTTGGGGCAAGGCATGGTTCCGTTGGTTTTTGCTGCTCCCCATGCTGGTTTCTCCGCTGGCGGTTTTGCTGGGGATCCAATTTGTCATGATTCGTTTGCGGTTGCAGGGTAGCCTGCTAGGGGTAGTTTTGGTTCATCTGCTCCCCACGATTCCCTACATGACCTTGGTGATGAGCAGCGTATTCGCCAACTTTGACACGAACTATGAAAAACAAGCGCGCGCGCTGGGGGCGGATCCCTGGCAAGTTTGGCGGCACGTTACCCTGCCGATGGTGCTGCCTGGCATTGCCGCCAGTGGCTTGTTTGCCTTTTTAATTTCTTGGAATGAGTTTCTGTTGACGTTTTTTGTCGGGGGAGGACAGGTTTTCACCCTACCTATGGTGCTGTTTACCCTTTTGCAAGGGGGGAATAATGGCCTATCGGCAGCCGTTGCTATGACCTCGATCCTTCCCGGCGTGATCCTCTTGGGCTTGACCAGCCGTATTTTGGGACAGTCAGGTATTGCCTTAGCAGGATTGGCCAAAAGCTGAACCTAACGGCCACGGCTGTGAAGAAAAGGGATAGATTCGGAAGGATCCCCTTGGGGTTCCGCCTCAGTGGTAGAGTTGGGGGCTTCCTCAGGGGGAGGCAGCAATTGCATATAAGTGCTGTTAAGAGCTAACATCGCCAGCACCAAACCAAAAAAGCGGGTATGGGATCCCATCATGCTTTACCAATCCAGATGAATCAGCCAACTTATTGTTACTCTAGCCTGAAAGGGATCCTCTAGTTCTTGGCTGACCTGCTCCCTATGAGATGGCGCTTTTCCTTCCCTACTTTTCCGCCGGCGGGTCTTCGCTTCCAAATTTCCCTGGGTATTTTGGCTATTTTGACCGTGCTGTTTGCCGTTTTGGGATCCGCGCAAATTCTGCAACAACGACAACAATTACTCACCGAATGGCAACGCTATGGGCAAACGCTTGCTCAGCAGGTGGCGGCGGTAAGTTCTACTCCAAGTAGCCCCATCCACACCTTCAATGATCCACGTTTATTACAAAACCTAGAAGATTCTATTGTTGCCAATTCGGGAGGGTTGGTACGTTTTTGCCGCATTTCAATTTGGGTAGGCGATCACTTGCGCTGGGTGAGAGAGATAGTTCCTGAGGGAGTTTATTCGTTATCTATACCCTCTCTGTCTACACCATCTACTTCTACCTCAACTTCCGATTCACCTCCCAATTTACCTCCCGTTCATGCTCTGGCTTCAAGTAGCACTATCGAAACATTTCAGGCGGAAATTTGGGGTATTCGGGTTGAGGGACTACCGCAATCTCCCACAGAAAATATCGGTCATTTGCAGGAATGTCGGGATCCCATTTCTGGGCAGACAGAGCTAGAAGTTAGTCCGGAGGGATGGCGTTTACAACCCCAAGAATGCCGTAGGCAGGGCAGTCAAGTCTGGCAGAAAGCAGGCTGTCGAGAGGTGCCAGAAGCCCTTGTTCCCTACCAAGAATGTCGTATTGTAGAAGGAACCGTCAGGATTGGATTGGATCGAGCCTATATCGATCAAAAAATTCAACACACTAGTTTGCAACTATCCTTAGGATGGTTGGTATTGTTGGGAATTTTGATGCTTATTCTGCATCGATTTTTAGACTATTTATTAGTGAACCCGATTATTCGTTTATCTCAGGTGACACAAGCTATTGCATCAGGAATATTTACACAAACTCATTTACCGATGACTCACAATGAGGTGGGTGTTTTAGCCCAATCTCTTGATCAAATGAGCCAGCAACTTCAGCAGCGTACTACCCAGTTAGCGATGGCTGTCGAGCAAGCAGAAATCGCCCGTTCCACTGCTGAAAAGGCAAACCAAGCCAAAAGTCAGTTTCTTTCCAACATGAGTCATGAGCTACGCACCCCTCTCAATGCCATGCTGGGCTTTACGCAATTACTAAGTCGTGAGGGATCCCTTAACAGGCAGCAACAGCAACACCTCAACATTATTCGTCAGAGTGGGGAACATTTACTCACACTTATTAATGATGTCTTAGAGATGTCAAAAATTGAGGCTGGCCGTTTGTTTGTTGAAGAAGGAGTATGTAATCTGCAAGCACTTCTAACCACTCTCTATGAGATGTCTCTTCTACAGGCAACTAGCAAGGGTATTAGCCTAATTTTTGAACCTGATCCACTGATTCCTAATCAAATTTATACTGACGAGCGAAAACTACGACAAGTCTTAACGAATTTACTGGGAAATGCTATCAAATTTACTCCCACTGGTTCGGTGCGGCTTAGTGTTAGTCAGCAGAATACTTTAGCTATTCATTCTGATTCAGGCGATCAACCTATGCTGTATTTTGCAGTTATGGATACTGGGTTAGGCATTGCAGAATCTGAGCTTCAAGCCGTTTTTGAGCCATTTGTTCAATCGGCAAGCGGACGACAATCTTCGGAAGGAACGGGTTTGGGACTTGCAATTAGTCGGGAGTTTGTTCGATTGCTAGGGGGAGAATTACGTTTGATCAGTAGCTTGGGGCAAGGCTCCACTTTTAGTTTTAGCATTCCTCTCAAGTTGCTTAAAGGAAGCGATTATGTTAGTAAAAAACTTCAAGATACAGATCGGCAATCTATACAATGCCATCAATCTATCATTGGAATCAAACCATTCTTATCAAACCCCAAAAATTTGGGGGGTTCCCCCACATTATGGCGAATTTTAGTAGCCGATGATCGCTGGGAAAATTGCTCCTTACTCTCTCAATTATTGACCCCCATTGGCTTTGCAGTGAAGACCGTTCAAGATGGGCAAGCAGCCTTCGATTGCTGGCAAAATTGGGATCCCCAAGTGGTTATTATGGATATGCGAATGCCAATTATGGATGGATATTCAGCAACTCGTCAAATTCGCGCTCAAGCTACTAGCCATCAACCCATTATTATTGCTGTAACTGCCAGTGCCTTTGCTGAACAGCAAGCGGAAATTCTCGCCGCGGGTTGCAATGATTTATTGCGAAAACCTCTCCAAATTGAGCAGCTTTTGGATAAAATCGCAGAATATTTGCAGATAGAGTATATTTACCAAGACCTTCCTGCAGATCAGGGGATCCCTGCCGCAGAGATCTCAACACCAGCCGAGTGGCAGCAGGATTTGGAAGAAATGCCCCATACTTGGCTAGAACGACTTCGACAGGCAGCTCAACGGGTTAACCAAAAAGCAATCTTAAGCCTAATAGTAGAGATTCCTCCTAGCCACGTCAAATTAGCATCACGCTTAATTAATTTAACTGAGAATTATCAATTTGAAGAAATTATTGCTTACATAGAGCGAGTTCTGTATAACTAAACCGAATATCTCATTTCACCATGAGCCAGAACATCAAGGGTAGCATTTTAGTTGTAGATGATACCCCCGCTAATCTACATCTACTCGCTTCACTTTTAAGTGAGGAGGGCTACGATGTGCGCTGCGTTTTGACGGGATCCGCCGCTCTCATGGGATCTCAAGCCGATCCTCCCGATCTAATTCTTTTGGATATTATGATGCCACAAATGGATGGCTACCAAGTATGCCATGAGCTTAAGTCTCATGCAGTGACTCAATTGATTCCAGTTATTTTTCTCAGTTCTTCAGGTGAGCTTTTTGACAAAGTTAAGGCTTTCAAGATGGGAGGAGTGGATTATATTACTAAACCATTCCAGGCAGAAGAAGTCTTAGCACGTATCGAAAATCATCTCACCATCAAGCGATTACAACAACAGTTAATTCTTAAAAATCAGGAGCTGCAAATTGCCAATCAAGAGTTATTGCGCTTGTCTCATCTGGATGGACTGACTCAATTAGCAAATCGTCGTCGATTTGATGATTATTTTCACCAGGAATGGAAACGGATGAGCCGCGAGCGCTCATTTCTTTCTCTATTGCTGATTGATGTTGACTTTTTTAAGCGATTTAATGATCACTATGGGCATCCTGCTGGCGATCAATGTCTGCAACAGGTGGCCGATGCCCTACGCCAATCTATTTTTCGCCCTAGTGACTTAGCGGCTCGTTATGGAGGAGAGGAGTTTGTTGTTGTTTTGCCCCACACCGATTCAGAAGGAATTCAGCAAGTAGCTCAACGAATTCAAACCCAGCTTTATCAACAACAAATACCCCATCAACATTCTGAAGTTAGTTCATTCGTAACATTAAGTATGGGGGGCTGTTGTGGGATCCCGACATCTGAGCAAGCTCCAGTCACCTGGATTGAAATAGCTGATCAACAACTTTATCAAGCTAAAAAACAAGGGCGCAACCAAATTATGATTAAAAGTCTTTGCTAGGTATTCTAACTATTAGATTAGTTTTAGAATCCCCAACCAAAAAATTGAATTTCAGTTTATTTTCGCTTAAATACCAGCAGTGTAATGTCATCATACACAGTTTGATCGCCAATGTGATGGCGTAGATCCTCAATGACCGCCTCTTTGATAGCTTCCGCCGATCGTTCCCAGTTATCTCTAATTACCCTACACAATCTTTCTATACCATAGAACTCTTTCTGCCGATTTTCAGCCTCTGTGATCCCGTCGGTAAAAAGAACAATACCCTCATTAATGTCTAGCTCAATTAACTGATGGCTAATAAAATCGGCAATGTGGCTATCCATGCCAATAGGGAAACCAAGATTGATGGTATCCACTAATTCAATCTTGCCTCCCTGGCGTATGATGATGGTTTCTTCATGCTGGCCACTAATGGTTACTTTACCCTCGAAATAGTTAAGGAGGGCAAGGGTCAAGTTTTTATCCGTATTCATTCTCTGAACATTTTTATAGATGGTGCGGTTTAAGGCATCTAAAAACTTGATAGAGTCATACTCCTGCATCTCCTTAAGAGTTCGGACAGCGGTCTGGGTCATCAACATTAAAATACCGCTTTCCAAACCATGTCCTGTCACATCTCCAATACTAATAGTAGTGACTTCATCACCATACAAAACATCATAATAATCTCCACCCACTACCTCTGCAGGCTGCATAAAACCTGCAATATCTAAGCCTTTAATTTCTAGCTCTTTTGGTTTGGGTAAGATCATTTGTTGCATTCTTTTAATAATATCTAACTCAGCAGACATCTTCAGATTTTCTTTCTGTAATTGCTCATTAAGGTGGCTAATAGCTTGGTTTGCCACTGCCAATTCTTGAGTTCTTTCTGCTACCCTTAACTCAAGAGTGGAAAAAAATTCTTGTAGCTGACTAGACATACTATTAAATGCGATCGCCAACTTATTTAATTCCCAAATCTTACTCTGAGCAACAGTTTGATCGAAATTTCCCTGAGCCATTTTTTCAGAAGCAATCGTCAGTTGGTCGATGGGTCGGGTCAGCCACCTTGCCATAGCCAGTGCCGTAATCATGGCAATCATCAACGACACTCCACAAAGCATGATTGTGTTGCGATTATTTAGGTTAATTTCTGTTGCAAAATCAGATTCTGGAAGAGTAGTAACTATTAGCCAATCTAATCCATATTCATCCCGAAAGGGTTGAATTTTTACAAAATAGGTTTGATTTTCTATATTTAATCGCTCAAAAGTGGGTATGGCTACTAACTCAAATCCTCCATAACGATCATATAGAAGATTAGCAATAGTTTTAGTGAGTGGGTGTTGGCTTTCTGTTACTAATACTCGCTCGGCACCGTAGTCTTTACGCTGAGATAAAAAGGGTTTTTCTCCAGTAGAGGTTGCTACTAATCCTCCTGATCGTTCAATCACAAAAGCTAAGCCTGTCTTACTTAACTTTAAATTATTTAGATAATTACTGATGCTAGTCAGACTGAAATTCGACAGTAATACCCCACGCAATTGCTGGTTTTGATCATAAAAAGGGAGTGTAGCCCCTAAATAAGAAGTAACTCCTGCTGTATTTGGATAAATTGGTCCCCAGGTAGCCCGCTTTGCAGAGACTGCTGCCTGATACCAAGGGCGAGTACGAGGATCAAAGGGAATTTGATGGAGAACTTTGAGATATTGACCTCTGACATCAGTAGCATAGGTATAAAACACAAATTGGGTTTCTTCGGTAGATACTCGCAGAGTTAATTGTCCATCGTCGTAGCGTTCTGAGCCAAGGTTGTGCTTATTTTCTAAGCCAACACCGACAAAAGATATCTTGGGAAACATCTGCACCTGTTGCAAAAAATAAAGCTCCAGTTGGCGCATATTTTCTAAGTCTAGTTGCCCTAGCTCAATCGCTTGGGCATTTAGGTGGTTAATATGATGGGGTAGGGCAATATACTCCCGTAAGTTGAGGGCAACCCGCTCGTTGGTCTCATCAAGCAGTGCCTCCGACAGGCGATTGATGGACTCTTGCCCATTGCGATAGGAAAAATAGCCAACTAAACTGACTGTAGCTAGTAGCAACAATGCGAAGGGTGTGACTAGAATTGTTTTCAAAGAAATAGAACTATTAGAATCCATTCTCGATCTCCCAAAACTTCCCTGCATCTAGGTTGCCTTTTTAGCTACGCTTTAGTATTACAAACAGAACTATTGCTCACAAACCCGAGTTAATTTCTTAAAAGATGTTAGATATTAATATCACTTTTCTAGATTGAGGTAGCCCACTCTTAGATGGAAAAAATCCTGAGCATTACATAAACTTCTCAAGACTCTTTCGATGTTTCGAAGTGGCAGCAATTAGATTAAGCGTTTTAATAGGGGATTGAGTGGGGTCAATCAAATCTAGCTTAGAGAGATAGTCGTTGTAGGTGTAGAATTGATATCCTAACCCTGCCAAAAATTCGGCTGACTCTCCTCCTGTTGACTGACCCGCATGGAGATTTTCAAATAAAATAATTGGCTGACAAGTTTGCAACATCTGTCGGGATCCCTTAAAAATGGCTAGCTCAGCTCCCTCAGCATCTACCTTGAGCAGGTCAACCGACATTCTCCCGTTTTGTTGCCAGAGAGTGTCCAAAGTTAGCAAAGGAACCTTATAGCTACGCTGATGTTCGGCAACCTCATTTTCAGTAACTACTCGGTTGAAAACACTTGCTTCTTCAGCCAACAAAAATATCTCTCCATCCTCTTGACCCGCTGCTGATTCAATCACAGTGACACAGTTTTCTAACTGATTAAGCTGAATGGTTTGACGTAGGCAATTCACACAATTAGAGGTAGGTTCTATGGCATAAACCTGACCCAAAGGAGACACAAGGCGAGCGGCTAAAAACGTATAAGCTCCAACATTAGCACCAACATCAATGACAGTCATTCCTGGCTGTAAGTATTCTTGACAAAAGCGGATTTCACCTTCGAACCAATGCCCAATTGCTAATAAAACCCGCGTAACAATGCTATTCAGAGATGGCTCTAACGCCAATCGGTAATTTTCATAAGTAATGATAGGTAACTGTACTTGTGTTAACTGACCGAATGACTTGAGAATTATTTGCTTGGCGAGGCATAACCGCTCTAGATCAGGATGAGTTACCAAAAGTTGCTGAATATGAAATAACCCTTCTATTTGTCCCTGAGCGCATTGATGGAGAGCCAAAATAAGTCGTGCCTGCTGATCCTGAGGTTGTAAATCAGCAAGTAGTTGCCAAAAACGCAGTGATTCGGGGCGATAAACAACACCACTATGCTCAGCTAGCCAACGACTTAATATCACCATAAAAGACAGCTGTTCAGTCATTTTGGCTGATGATAAACTCTGGACAAGCTGTGTAGGCAACCAAACCAGTTGATGAGTCAATTCCTCTACGCTCCCACGCAGTTCCTCAGGTTTATGGATCAAAAGTTCAAATAACTGTCCAGCCAGATTGAATGCTTGGTTACGTTGACCAATTACCAATAATCCATGAATTTGATTCATCCAAGCACAAAAATAATACGGATCCTTTCTGAGACTACGCCTCCAATTGACTAATGCTAATTCCCAATATCTCAGCCGTAGGGATCCCGTCCAGGCATTGTCAATCTTTCGGACGTTATCAAGAGCTAATTGATTCCAATGTTGAGCCGAGTAATCTAACAAATATTCTTTGCAAAATTGCTCCTCTTGAATGGGTTCTCTCTTAGCTATAGCTTTATACACAGATTCAAGCAGTCGAGAGAATTCTCGACTATTCCAAACAACTGAACTACGATAAGAATCCTGAATCTTTTGTTTGATTTGTTTGAGCAGATTGGGCTGTTCAGCTATCTGGATTCCTCGTTGGATATATTCTTCAATCGACCACGTAATACATTCGTCAAGTCCTATATTTTTGAGCAAACTATAGCTCATTCGTCCATAATAATGCTGCCCCACCTTGGTTAAGATCGGGATCCCCATATAGAGAGCTTCGAGAGTATGGGTTGCTCCAGTATAGGGGAAAGTGTCTAAGATTAAATCAAAAGCAGGAAGTTGTCCTCGATGCTCTTCGGCATGAATAGTCGTCTGCAAGAAACGCACACGATTTTCTATCCCTTTTGTCTTTGCTTGGGATAAGTATAGATCCATAACTGAGGCAATCTCTCCGGTTCCTTTGATAACCAGTAGGGAGTGAGGCACCTGTTTAAGAATTTCTAGCTGGGCATCAATACACTCGACCGTTCGTTTGCGAGCGTTGGCTGCTGTTAAGAGCAAAATTGTTTTGTCGTTTGCCCCTAATGCTTGACGAATTTCTTGACGAGAACTTGCAGTAACCACAAGACTATCTACACAAGCATAAGTGCTCAAGCGAATAATTTTTTCTCGAAAATCCTGCTGGGATCCCTCTCGCAAAACGTATGGATCAGCAAAGCAATAGTCAATTTCTGGCAACCCAGGGGAATCTCCACCCAACCAACTAATTTGAATAGGGGCTAGCCGCATAGCAACAAGGTTACACCCCTGCTGACTGGTAACGGAATCTAGATAAACCAATATATCCAATTGATCCGATCGAATTCTTTTCACCATATCCGATGTCTCACCAGTTAAATGATGGAACTGATGAGTTGATCGATTAAGAGTTTGATAAACAAGATCAGTTTCCAGAGCTTTGGGATCCCTGATTGGATGGTAGTAGTAACAATAAATTTCCACTGATTCAGATCGGTGATTAGCAATCGTCTGATAGCTGAGAAATCCAACAGAATGTCTATGGAAAGTGCTACTTAAGTAGCCAATTTTTAGAGGTTTAGATAAGCTAGTTTTGTCTATTGGCTTTGGTTCACTGTTAGTCTTCCAATCTAAATTTTCATTTTTTGCTCGATAATACAGGCACTCACTAAATTTCTGACCTCCCACTTGCAAAAATGACCTTAACATAGCTTGATCATCCATAATATATGACCAAAATGCCGAGGAAACAATTAACATACAACTCAACAAATAAACTTCATTCCAATTGCTTTGATTGATGGTAGTTTGAGCTAATTCTTGAATAGGATAGATTTCGATAATAAGGCTAACAATACTCTTTACCTTTTCAGATTGAGCTGCTTGTGAATAATAGTTAGCTGCTTCCATTAATGCTCGTATTTGAGAGATACAACCTCTCTCAAATAAATAAGCTATTTTCTCTAAACTTTCTCCCAAGATAGAATATCCCCGATTGGCGGAACGGTAAAGAAGCTGCTCCGCCAAAGTCTTTGTTTGTCCGCTGAGCAAATCCTCAAAATTCCACATCAAATGATACTGTAGGGACTTTTCTGGAAGGTAGAAAGCGGCTATCTGGGATAGTATGGCGGATAGGGATCCCCGTTCATGGGGGCTAACAGCTTGAACGATTCCCATGCCCAATTCAAAAAAAGCTTCATCATAACCATGATTCAGGAGAAAGCTAAGGGCTTGCTGAGCAACTAAGTTATCAAGAAATGGAAATGGGGAGGGTTGGTGAGCAAGGGCTTCTAAAGCTGCTTGTAAATAGATAGAAAGAGAGAATTCCTGTTCTGCTTTTCCATAAACAAGCATCAAAGTCAAAATATTATTAACATTATTAGGATCCAATTCAAAAATGATCTCTCGAATAGGAATGGACAAGGAGGGTTGTAGTGCTTGATCAAAAGATTTGGCAGATTCAGTCAAAAAGTTACATAAGGTTTGCTGATTCAGATCAAATCGTAGGGTATCTACAAGATTAGGGCGACTTAAACGATCGCTGTCAATAGAATCAAATAACAGGTTTTGAATAAGGGCATAGGCTATTTGTATTTTTTCTCCTTGAAGGAGGGCGAAGATTACCCGTTGGCTTGCCTTTAGAAAGCTTTCAGGAGGGATCCCTGAGAGAACCAAATCCTCTCCTTCTACCAGATACAGCAAGATCATTTGCCACTCAGTTGACGTTAAATCAAGCGGCAAATCACTAACCCATTCCCAAAATACTTGGCTGGAGTCCATAAAGGCTGCCTTACCCTGGTTAAGCAAACTTTCGGTTAGCCTTAAGGTCATTGGATTCCTCAATAGTAAGAAAGTGGTGAGAATGTTAGCTTGCTAAAAGAAAGCCAATCTGAGAAATTTCGCAAAACTATTTTCTACTTATCGTTGATAATAAAATCACTTGCGGTAAAGTTCCAATCTCCTCGAATATTTCCTGTCGATGTTTGCCAAGTACCTATAATGGTGTTCCGATCCTCAGAAAAGCGACCCTGATAAAGACCATGCGCCAAGCCTGCTGGATAATGCCACCAAATTCCACTGACTTGATCCAAATCCTTTTGCTTCAGCTCCAAAATATAAACACCATCTTGACCAGTAGCTAACCGGAATATGATTTGTTCTGCGCTTCGGGTCATCAGTGCTTTAGCCTGAAAGTTAACCTGTTGCTCATTTTCAACAGATGTCCAGGTTGTGTCATATTCCCTAATGATTAAAGGGGATCCCACTTGAGCTGGGTTATCAATGATGTTTTCTGGTAATGGAGACTTTCTGCTCTTATTTTGTATTGAAACAACGGTCGCAAAACCAGAACCAAGGGTTGCTCCTAGAGATAATAACCTAATCAGCCAGTTGGGAGCGGCCAAAAAAACAACCGAAGAGCATAGGGCTGCGGCACCCGCACCAAACTGAAGCCAAAACTGCTGAGGTAATGTAGGATAGTCTGACATTGGGATCCCGTTCTAATTACTAAAAGAAACCTATTAAGGTCAGCGAAGTAAATCATCAAGCTTAACTGGATGACAGTGGATGTGATCCAGCAAAAGTATACTCATCAAACGGCATCCCCAGAGCCAAATGGTGATAGACGTTTTCCAGAACTTGACAGAATCCGACCGGATCCCAAATCACAGAGTTTGGATAAGAAGCTTTTACTTTTGCTTTCACATTATCGAGTAAATTGGGTTCAGAAGCGAGACGAACAGCCTGAGCAATATAATCATCGACACTCCAAGTAATACATTCTTCCAGTTGAATATTCTTTAGTAAACTGTAGCTCATTCGTCCATAATAATGCCTACCTACTTTGGTTAAAACAGGTACTCCCATATAGAGAGCCTCCATTGTATGGGTTGCTCCGGTATAAGGGAAGGTATCTAAAATCAAGTCGAAAGCAGGTAGTTGACCTCGATGATCTGCCTGGTAAGTGGCAGTCTCCAAAAATCTAAGTCTATCGCTAACTCCCAAAGTCTCCGCCTTCTCCTTATAGGTTTCTATCACGGCAGCAATTTCGCCAATCCCCTTAACCACCAAAACTCCATGAGGTACTTGTCGCAGGATCTCTAATTGAGCTTTGATACACTCTTGAGTTCGTTTGGTAGCATTAGCAGCTGTTAAAAACACAACATTTTCATCCGTTGCCTTTAATTGTTGCCTAACAAGTTGTCTATCAACAGGATTTACCGGAAAACCACTCGTACAAGCATACGTGGGTAGCCTGATAATCTTTTCTCGATACTCAGCTTGGGATCCCTCTGCCAGCACATATGGATCGGCAAAGCAGTAATCAATTTCAGGTAGACCAGGGGAATCTCCTCCCAGCCAACTGATCTGGATAGGAGCAAGTCGCAGAGCAGTCAGAAGACAACCACTGTGGCTAGTCATAGTATCCATGTAAATCAATATATCTAAGCCATCTGATCTAATCATCTCAGCAAAGCTCAGCAACTCTCCATTCATTACACAAAACTGATGGGAATTTTCTTGAATTTCTCTGTAAATATAATCATTTAGAGCAAGTTCTCTGTTTTGTATTCCTTCATAGTAATAGCAATAAGTCTGTACTTTAGTAGGGTCATGAGCAATAATGGTCTGATAGCTTAACATGCCGACAGAATGAGAGTGGAAGGCATTAGATAAGTAACCGATTTTCAAAGGTCTGGCCGGATATAATTTTTCTCTAATCCTGTCAAACGATTGATATTGATGCCATGTCATTTCCCGCTGATTTGCCTTAAACTGTATACATCTACTAAATAGATTTCCCCCCTCCTGCAAAAACGCTCTTAATCGACTTTGATCATCACTTAAATAAGACCAAAATGTTGATATTCTCATGAGAAATACACAAGATAAAGCATAAACCTCCTGCCAGTTCTCCTGATCGATGGTTAAATAGCTTAGATCCTTCACCGGATAAAGATGGAGCAAATAGTTAAGTATGGATTTCACTCTTTCTAATTGCCCAGCTTGCAAAAAATAATTGGCTGACTCAGATAGGAGATGAACTTGGTTAGAATAGCCATTCTCAAAGACTAGCGCGATTTTTTCTAGAGACTCACCCAAGATTGAGTATCCCTTGTTAGCTGAACGATAGAATAGACCTCTAATGATTCGGCTAACATTTTGACTCAGCAAATCATCAAGGATCCACAATCCACTATAATCAGTTATTCGATGAGGACTGTAAAAAGTGGCAAGTTGGGACAACACAGCATAGAAGCACTCTTGCTCTCGATCTTGATGACTGCAAAATCTAGCAATAGCTGTTGCCAAATCAAAAAAGAATTCGTCATAGCACTTGTCAAGTAGATATCTCACTGAATGTTGAAGAATTCCATCGGATAAGATTGATATCTCTTTGTTTTGAGTGTGAAGCGCCTCAATAGCAGCATTCAAATAAACAGAAATAGAAAACTCATCATTAGCTTCAGCATGATGCAACATGAGTAATAAGTTATTATGAATATCAAACGGATCTAACTCAAACACTAAGTTGCGAAGCAAAATTGCCAAAAACTTCAGAGATGCTGTACCATCGATTGAGCTAGCTGTTTCCTTCAAGTAATCTATTAGTTTTGATTTCGATATCAAATAAATTTCGTTTTCACTTTCACTCTGCGGGCAATCCTTTGTCAAGGCATGGCTCAATAGATAAGCTAAGCGTATATTCCCAGATTCCAAATGGTAGAGAATACTTTCAGAAAAAGCCTCAAAATAGCTAGTGGGTTCTGACAAGCCTTTGCTTTGTGGCTCTGTTTTTTGTCCGGCTATTTCAATTAACAACTGTTGCCACTGTCTTGGGCTAAAGTCAGCAGGCAAGTCAAGTATCCATCTGTGAAATGATTCTGATGACTCAGTAATGGCTGCCTGGGCTTGCGTCCAAAGTATCTCTGATGATTGAAAAGAGGTTGACATAAGGTAAGGAGGGTAAAACAGTTTCAGATAACCCTAAGCATAAAAGTCTCAAACCCCCGTAGGCTAGAGTCAGGTTGGATCTTCCATAGATTCGCCATTTCTAGAGTAAGTCCAGTAGTGAGGTTTGCTTCCTCCATTCTTAACCTACGCACGTTTTCTCTGTGGTGTCACTCCGCCAAATGGCGTAAAGTTTTACCAAAAATCAGCGATGTTACTGAGATAGCGATGATATCAATCGCCGGGATTGGGGGTAAGTTAGGTCTGGCAGGATACTGCTTACTGAACTAAATCCATAGGAAACAACATGAGCGCTAAGTCTCGTAACTCTCTTTTCCGTGCCAAGCTTGCTCAGCACATGCTCCAGCAAGCCAAAGGCTTTACCCTGATTGAATTGTTGGTTGTGATCGTGATCGTCGGCGTTTTGTCTGCTGTTGCGATTCCTACCTTCTTAAACCAAGTTCGCCGCTCTCGTACTGCTGAAGCCCAAGCCGCTCTGACCGCAGTTAGCCGTGGCGCTGAAGCTTATCGCTTAGACACTACCTTCTTCCCTAAAGGCTACAGTGACATTGAATTTGGCTGTGTGGGTGCTGGTGTTTCCTCCTGCGGTGCTAAGGGCGACAAGTTTATGAATGACCCCTGGAGTGCTCCTAATTATCAAACTCCTGTTGCCTCTGTACAAACCCAGTCTTCTCTAAGATGGGATACCACTGCTAATGCTGCTTCTACTGCTTTTGTGAATGCCTCTGGTATTCCTATTCAGTGTGCTGTTGGTCTAGGTTCTGAAGAGTCTGTGGTTGCCACTACTGAATTCTACGTTGGCAAGAGCTGCAACGTGTTTGACTAATTTTTTGATTGCCTAGACATCATTTTGTTTAGAAAGTTTATTTTCATGGCTCCCTCCGTGGGAGCTTTTTTAACGACTATCTCCTAATGAGATTGAGCAAAAATGGATTGATGTAGAGTGAATTTCAATAAAATGTTGTGATTTACACTTTGATTTTTTTGCTAGGTTTATACTATTAATAGAGTATCTAGACTAAGTCTTACTGTCCTCGTTTATTTCCAAGCGTTGCCCACCATAATTTTGCTTGAGAACCTTAATTAAGACATCGAGTTTAATAGTCTAATGAAGGAGTTTAGGATGAAGTTCCCTTTTTATAGCCAATACAAACAATTCCTGTTTCAGAAGATGAAGGGATTCACAATGATGGAACTTCTAACCGTTACGATTATTGTGGGAGTGCTAACCGCAGTCGCCATACCCACTTTTATTAATCTCTCGCGCCGCTCCAAAGTTGCCGAAGTTCAGACTGCACTGACTGCGGTGAGTCGTGGCTCTGAGGTTTATCGCCTACGTTATACCACCTATCCATCAGCTTATGCAGATATCGAATGGTCACCTACTAACAAACACTATATGAATGATCCCTGGAGTGCGGCAAATTATAACGAACCAGTGGTTCAAACTTTAACTATTAGTGGGATCCATTGGAGTTCTGAGGCAATCAACTATGTCAACAGCAATGGGGATCTCTTACGCTGTGATGTGGGATTAGGGGATCAAACTTCGATAGTCGAATCATCTATCTATTCTTTCAGGAACTCTTGTAACGTCTACTAACCTTTGATCGAGAGAATTGTGGAGACATAAAACTCAGACATCTATTTCGACATGAAGATAAGTTCAGCCACATCATGTATGATACTTAGTAACGCTGACGATCCTTAAGGAATATGGCTGTGCCTGATCTTGATTTGATTACTCAAGCTGTTCAGCTTCAATACGAAGATTTTCCTTACCCTCCAATTCCTATAGACGCTCCCATTAAGGGTTTTTTCCCGATGGATAGCTATATCCTGGGTCAATACGCCCGAACCCGCCAGTTCCATTCACCTCAAGACAAGCGATTTTTAGTAGCAGGCTGTGGGACAGGTCATGAGTTACATGGCTTAGTCAGCAGTAATCCTGGTTATCAGGAAGTGATTGGGATTGATATTAGTCGAAAATCAATCGAAATCGCTAACCAAAGAATTGCTTATCATCAACTGTCAAATGCTACTGCCCAACTCGGAGATATTCTTAATCCAGCAACATGGCCAGCAGGTGATTTTGACATGATTTGCTCTTATGGAGTAATTCACCATACGGCTGATCCTTTGCAATCCATCCGTAATCTAGCCGCTCGCTTAAAAAAAGGTGGAGTTATGGGGCTGATGCTCTATAACCGATCAGGGCGTTGGCAAGTTTATCGTATTCGACAGGCAATGGCCATCTTAGGCATTCGAGAACCTGCGACAGAAAACAACCTAAAATTTGTGATGTCTCTACTTAAAGATGCTGGTGAAAGCACTTTTTTGGGAATTCACTATCAAGCCAATAAAGAGTATTATGAGAAACCTGAAAATGTAGTTGATAATTTTTTCCATGCCCAAGATATTCCCTTTGACATTGGGGAAATACCTGAATTTTTAGAAAAAGCTGGCCTAGAGTTTTTAGATGTTGCTCCACAACGGCATTACTGGGATCCAAAACGACTTGTCAGCCCTACCAACAAAGACTTTCATGATAAATTCCAGACATTGTCACGAATAGAACAGCTAACAGTTCAAGAATTATTAGATCCTTTTTACCAAACCCAAAATATCTTTTGGTGCTGTCGCCAAGGAGAAAACCAATACTTTTCTGGATTTGATAAAGAATGGTTCAAACAAACACAATGGAGGACAAACCCGATGTTCCTAGCCCATGGTGGCCTAGAGGCTATGGGTGATAGCTTTTCGTTTGAATCGGTTTATCATGATCCTCATAGGATCCCTAAGTACATCCGAAAAGTTGATATCATTTGGCCTTTATGCCAAACCCCAGAATTTTCAATAGCTTCAACTCGATATCAGGTGATAGATTTATTATTGCCATTAACAAATCAGCCTAAGCTGGGTGCAGAGCTTCTCCAAGATCTGGATTCTGAACAGCAGGAACATCACTTGTCTTTGTTTAAGCAATGGGAAAAAGATAGAATTATTCTGGCTTGCTGACATGCTTAGTTTAGCTGTATTAATCAGCATTATTAAATAAACTAGCTAACAAGTCAGATGAAATCAGAAGACTAGTACAGGAGACTAGTAACATGCTGCATTTCTTTTGGACAGGCTACTTTTTAGATGAGGCAAGCTATACCACCTATGAATCAGCAAATAAAGAGATTGCTAAATGGGCAGAGTATTATTTGGGTCAGCATGTTGCTTTTCATCAATCATTGGTAGGGTCAGGCAAAGTTACTGAAAGTCCTCATGACATTTTGATAGGACAACCCACATTTGATCAGCGGCTTGAAGCTGGATTTGGGAGAGGTAAGCTCTTACGAAATTGGGTCAAAGATAATGCCCTAAGTCAACAGGATGAATGTCACCCTAATACCTTTATCTTCAACGCTTGGGTTCCCCAGCTACCTCCCGAATGGGCGCGTTGGATGCCCTATTATGAAAGTCAATTGCTAGCTGCCCCTAAGATTTTAGGCTTATGTGGAGATATTTGGTATGAGAAGACACTGGAGAAAAATGATGATTCAATCGAAGCACAGATCAAAGACAAACTAACTTGTTTCAATATGGGTTTAGCCATTAATAATTTTCGATATACGAAGAAATCATTTAATCCACTTGGGGAACGGCAGCTATTGCATATCAGCCATCTTGGATCCTATAAAGGGTTTGATATAACTTGCAAAAGCCTATTGGGGTTGGATGTGCTTTTACATGTTGGAAGTCATGCCATTCCACAAGAACCTGGATTAATTGAGTATCGATTTCCTGACTTCTCTTACTCATTTAACTATCTCGGTAGTATTGATAATAGTGACCCTGAATTTAACCAGTGGGTGGCAGAATCTTGTGATTTTTACATTCATACGGCAACTATGGATGCTCAGGCTACGGTTATTCTCGAAAACTGTGCTCGTGGTTTGATCCCCCTTGTTACCCCCGAAAGTGGTTTTAGAAGTGATGCTGCTATTTATTTAACCCACGACCCAGAGATAAACCGAAAAATTATTGATGAAGCCCTACATTTACCAGAATCAGAACTTCAGGCTCGCAGTCAGAAATTACGTGAGCAGATTCAACGAGAGCATAATTGGAAGGATATTTTCGAGAAGATTTGGCATGAGATATCTAGCCATGTTAAAGTCCATGATCAGCTAGGCTCTATTCCACCCATGTCAAGAGAACCCTCTATCCCTTCAAAGTCACCACTATCAATTGATGAGCGTATTTATCTCAGTCGAGAACGGCTGACAGAAATTGAGGCTCAGATTCGCCTAGAACGACATGTGGAACGTTATGCTCTACTGCGGCAATTTGCGAAGGGTGTGGTTTGTGATGCAGCTTGTGGGTGTGGTTATGGTAGTTACTTAATGAGTAAAAATCCTGATGTTAAGAAAGTGATTGGTCTGGATATGGATGAAGCGGCAATAGCTTTAGCTAGACAGGATTATGTGACCGAGAAAACCGAATTTTATCAAGCATCACTGGATGAGTGGACTAGTTCTGAATCCATTGATATGTTAGTTACTGTCGAAACTATTGAGCATATTAAAGATGCCTCTGTAATACCTAATTTTGTAGAGAGAAATCGGATAAAGCATGTTATTTTAACCTATCCATCCAAAAAAACATCTCACTATAATCCTTATCATCACTATGATTTTAGGCTGCAAGATATTTTGGATTTATTCCCTAAGTTTACTTGCTACAAACACTTTAACTGGCAATATGAGTTCGATGTAGTTTTCTTGCTCAGGAATCCTGAGGATTTTCTTTGATATAGCTTACTTAGAGTTAGTGATAACTCAACTGAAGCAAGAAGCTAACTGGCGTAGTCAGGTTATTCACAAAATTCAGAAAAATCGTCATTTATTATTTAACGACTTAGATTGTGTCAAGGCTTTGGAATCTTTCTACGAAGATATTCATGGTTCATCTTAACAACAAAATCATGCTCAAGTGTTCAACAAATTTTGATCCATCCTCTTGACCAATTAAAGAGTGGGCTAAACTTTAGCCGAAAAATAGGTCTTTTATTCTTCATCTTTCTCACTAATCTGTTGCCAGGTCTGCCAGGTTGCTGCGGGTTGAAACCCTCGATAAGCCAAATAGTTCCAAATCTTAACCTTCGTTTTAGGATCCGCTTGATCTAAGCTTTCTAGGTGGTATTTCCTTAATATTTTCGCCTTTAAGTTCAAAATATTCTGAGAATTTTCTAGGTTTGACTCTAGAATTTGCTCTTCCCAAATTTGATCGAATAGACTAGCCTGGATCCCCTTACTTAGGCATTTAGTCTTGAGGCGTTGTTTTCCATATTGTCCTCGACTTTGCCGGATGAGACTGATGATATAACGAGTATCAGGTTCATATCCCTGCTGCTGCAATGCTTCCAATGCTTCTTGGATTTCTGTATCCGTAAAGTTATTTTGTTTAGCTTTTTGGATGAGTTCCCAGCGGGTGTAATCGCGGCGGCCCAAGCATGTTAGCCAATAATGTAGACAAGTCATGAGTCCTCTCGATGATCCTTTCCCTCAGTCTGCCGGACGACCTTTAGCAGCGGCTAGTGATCCGTCTCTGCCTCAAATACCTCAAGAGGCTTCCTCCTCTTGGCGGCTAGTGGGAGATGTCGTAGCCACACTGGAAACCCAAGCCACCATCTGGTTAGAGCAGCTTTTGCTAGGGATCCCTTATGATCCGGTGCCAGGGCTGCAAGCGCAACAGGTTTTGGGATGGATCGAGCAGGTTTTACTGCCCAAACTGCAACAAACCCCCGATGAGATCCATTATCTGCTGCACGGCTTGGCGGGGGGATATGTGCCGAGTGGTGCCGCCGGAGCACCGACCCGTGGGCGGGTGGATGTTTTACCAACGGGGCGTAATTTTTATGCCGTGGATATTCGCGGGATCCCGACTGAAACGGCTTGGCAGGTGGGCTATCGAGCCGCCAATGCGGTTGTAGAACGCTACGTGCAAGCGGAGGGAGAATATCCACGCCGTTTGGGGTTATCAGTGTGGGGAACCTCGACCATGCGGACAGGCGGCGATGATTGGGCGGAAGCCCTGGCGCTCTTGGGGGTAAAGCCCGTTTGGGATGGCTCAGCGCGGCGGGTTTTGGATTTTGAGATCTTGTCCCTCGATGTCTTGCAGCGGCCACGGGTGGATGTGACATTGCGAATTTCCGGATTCTTTCGGGATGCTTTTCCCAACTTGATTAGTTTGTTTGATCAGGCGGTGAAAGCTGTGGCCGATCTGCCGGAAAGTGAAGCGGATAATCCCTTGCGGGCAAGCGTTTTGCGAGATCAGGCTTACTGGCAAGTGCAAGGGATCCCGGCGGATCAAGCGGCAGCCAAAGCCAAGCTCCGCATTTTTGGATGCAAGCCAGGAGCCTACGGGGCTGGATTACAAGGATTGATTGAAGGGCAAAACTGGCTAAGCGATCACGACCTGGCGAGAGCCTATCTCAACTGGAGTAGCTACGCTTATACCGGAGAAGCGCAAGGGCAAGCCGCCGCCGCGATGCTGGAGCGACAACTCAGTCAACTGCAAATTGTCCTCCACAACCAAGACAACCGCGAACATGATCTCCTCGACTCTGACGACTACTATCAGTTTCAGGGAGGGATGACGGCGGCAGTGCGTAGCTTGAGCGGTCGGGATCCCCAGATCTTTTTTGGGGATCATGCTCAGCCCCAACGCCCGCGTGTCAAGCTACTGCGCGAAGAAATCGACAAGGTTTATCGTTCGCGGGTGATCAACCCCCAGTGGATTGCAGGAGTGATGCGGCATGGCTATAAAGGAGCTTTTGAAATGGCCGCCACCGTGGATTATTTGTTTGCCTATGATGCCACCACCCACTGCGTCGAAGATTTTATGTATGCGGGGGTAACGCAAGCCTATCTGCTGGATCCCCAAGTGCAAGCCTTTATGCAGCAACACAATCCCTGGGCAGTACGGGATATCAGCGAGCGCCTTTTGGAAGCCCATCAGCGCGGGCTTTGGCAACACCCTGAACCTGCCCTTCTCGATCAACTACAAACCATTTTGCTGGAGGCAGAGCTAGCGGTAGAACAGCATTAATCGCTTGTGGATTCTGGGTGAGGAGGCTGGATGGGATTGGCTGAGTTGCCGAGTTCCTCAGGTTCTCCCCTGCCCAAACCTTGCCAGTAGCGGAGCAGTTGTTGGCGGATTTGTGGAACGCCGGCTCTGGGGGCAAAGCGGGGCAGGGATCCCTCCCGTCCATGCTCATCTACCCACATCAAAACAGGAATCTCTAGCTGAAAGCGCTGCCACCACTCCGGTTGCTGAGTAATATCGCGCACCTGCAAACTCGTGACCTCAGGGATCCGTGACAATTTTTCCCACAGCCCCTCACAGAGATGACAGCCTGGCTTGCTGTAGAGAATCAGAGGAGGCCAGCTCATACGGCGGTGAGACGGCGATGTTCAAGAGAGGGCATCTGTCGCCGTACCTGACGCAACCGCTCTGGGTTAATTTCGGCAATCGCTACCCCCGGTTTGTCTCCTCCATCCGCCAGGATCACACCCCAGGGATCGACGATCATGGCGTGTCCGTGGCACTGCCGCCGTTCATAATGGGTGCCCACCTGAGCCGGAGCAATTACATAGGCGGTGTTTTCGATAGCTCGACACTGAATCAAAATCTGCCAGTGATCCCGTCCGGTATAGGCTGTAAATGCCGCCGGAATCAGCAAAACTTCTGCCCCTTGCGCCACCAAGCCACGATACAGTTCGGGGAAGCGAACATCATAACAAACCGATAAACCGAGGATCCCTAAGTGAGGGGTTTTGGCAATCTGCAATTGCTGTCCGTGGGCCACCGTATTGGACTCACGGTAGGTGTTGCCATCCGGCAAATTCACATCAAACAGATGAATCTTTTGATAGCGGGCTAGCTCCTCACCGTTAGGGCCAACCAACGTCGCGGTATTAAAAACTCGCCCCTGATGATCGGGAACCGGATAACCCCCACCCAAGATCGTCACCTGAAACCGTTGCGCCATCTTCCGCAAAAACTGTTCGGTGGTTTTGGCGATCTCCTCGGCGAGGCGGGTTTTGTCTTCTTCCAAACCCATAAAGGCAAAATTTTCTGGCAAGCTGATCAACTCACAGCCTTGCTGCACAGAAAATTCAATCCACTCTTCCGCCTGAGCTAAGTTGGCTGCTAAATCTGGGACACTGGTCATTTGAACAGCAGATGCCAAGTATGGGCGCATCATGACAGTCTCCAATCGCTCATTCGAGAGGCGTAAGGTGCCACCAGCCGAAGGCAGGGCCTACAAATCGTATCACAACCCAGTAGACCATCAATAGAATGATGCCAGCCCAGGCTCCTTGGGTACTCCACTGATAAAACTGGCGGGCTTGGCCTTTTGTAATCGGGATATCTTTGAGGCGCGGAAACAACAACTCCTGATCGGGATCCCCATATTTACTGCCCAATTCTTCTTTACGTCGTTTGGCATCACCCATACATTTCGACTCCTAAGCGGATGGCTTATCCTGCTTTTTAGCATTTTCCCTGTCTTTTTATGGACTGGATTGAATGACCCTGAAAATGTAAAGGATCTTTAGAAGAAATCAGCCAACCCTATCCAGTTAGCCCATCAGGTCAGGAGTGAAACACAGGCTAGTCCCACTACTTGTTATTTGAGTCACAATGAGGGCTGTTGAGGTCAAGTAACAGGCTATGACCAAGGAACCGCTCACGGGATCCACTCCCGTCAGACATCGCTCGATCTTCCCCACTGCCTGGGCGCTACTCCTGCTGCTAGTTAGCTTAAGCTGGCTGAGTATGGGATCCCTAGCCTGGGCAGAGAGCCAATGGAAGGTAGCTGGAGAACCCATCCTGACCCTGCGTGTCCCCAGCGGTGGAACCAAGATGCGTCTGGCTCAGTTAGAGGCAACCTTTCAAGGCATTGTGGATAGAGTGATTGAGCCACCCCTACAAGTCAGCGTGGAGGGAGATGAAAAACAGGCTCAAATTAGCCTGAATGGTCAACTGTTGCTAACGGTCACCCCAGAGGATGCAGCGGCCAACGCCACCACCCAAGCCGTCGCGCTAGCCGAACTGTGGGGCAATCGCCTGCAATCGGTGCTCAATCAACAGCAGGTTCAGCGACAGCTCTTCTCAACGGGTGGCCTGCCCAGTCAGTTTCAGTGGGGGAATCGTTATTATCAACAACAACAAGTCAGTCCCGATGTAGGCAAATTTGTTACCGATGGGACACGGGTTTTGAACCGAGTTCTGTTTTGGGAAGGGCAGGGAGAAGGAGAACCCATGCCGGCTCCGGCTCCGAAAACCCTCTATCTGCTCAATCGTTATCGTCAGTTTGTGGCCTATACGGCTCCCTAACCATCCTCAGGCCAGTAGGGATCCCAGTTTTGATGAGTCTTGATAGCAGACAAAAAAGCAGACCCATCATTTAGGATCTGCTTTATGGAATTCATGATCGATTCCTCTTACCTATTGACTAACTCCGGTTTACTTGAGTCCGCTGACAAACTCAAACTTGCCATTTTTAACTTCAAAACCAGAGTAGGTGGTGATGGAGGTATCGCCATTTTCATCAAAACTGAAGGAGCCTAGCACGCTGTCAAAGTCTTGGGTAGCCATTACCGCATCCCGCACGGCTGCGCGGTTATTTTCGCAAACCTGGTCGAGGGCTGCCACAACGACTTGAGCGGCAGCAGCACCATAAATGGCGTAAGGTTCCGGCTCAGAGTTGTATTTAGCTTTGTAGTTGTCGTACCAAGTTTTGGCGGCTCCTGTGAATTCGCTAAAGGGCAATCCACCAAAGGTGGCGTAAACCCCCTCTCCATCTTTGCCACTGGCTTCGATGAAGGCTTGCTCTTGGATCCCATCCGGCCCCATAAATTTGGTTTCGGCCATGCCCACGTTCCGCATATCCCGCACCAACTGACCCGCATTGTTTTGGGTGATGCCGCCGTAGTAGATCAGGTCTGGGTTGAGACTTTTGATCTTGGTCATGAGGGCTTTGTAGTCAGCGGCTTTGCCATCAATCCCTTCTCGTCCTGCCACAGTCATGCCTAATTCTTTGGATGTCGCCTCAAACACGTCGGCGATCCCTTTGCCGTAGAGTTCTTGGTCATCCAGAATATAGACCGTTTTGGCTCCCAAGGACTGTGCCCAGCGAGCGGCCACTGCCCCCTGAATATCATCCGCCGGGATCACACGGGCATAGTTCCGTTCTCCGTTGGGATAGTATTTGTCCGGTTCCCCGGCTTCCCCTTTGCCTGGCTTGGTGAGTCCAGGGTAGGTGTTAGCGGGGCTGACCATGACCAAGTTGCTTTCGTTGAGGATGGGGATCGAGAGTTGCGCCGCTCCTGAGTTGAAATGGCCAATCACCGCCACAATATCTTCGTCGGCAACAATTTTGTTGGCGTTGTCGGTGACTTGACCCGGATCCCACTTGCCAGCGGCGGCGGTGGCATCATCGTATTGCTCAAATTCAATTTTTAACTTGCCATCACAAACGGCATAGTCTGTCTCTTCAAAAACCTGTTCGATAGCATTGACAATCGTCTGCGTCTGACCGAGGGAGCTACCCGTCATGGGGAGCGCCGAAACCACTTTGACGGTGGCTTCTGATTGAGAGCGGGCTGTTTCCATCCAACCCATGCCAGAAACAGCCGCTACGGCGAGCACCAGCAGGCTGCGATTCACAAGCTTTTGCATGGTCATAATAAAGTCATTTCCTCTTCATAAAATCGGGTAAAGTCTTGATCTAACAAAACATGATCATACACAGGGATCCCTGATGCTTACGGACTTATCTGGGGAGAATCATCCGCGTAACTGATGGATAATGCCCCTATCCAGATAGACATAAATAACCCCAAGCAACTGCTCATGAAGAACAAGCTTAAGGATCCTGTGTAAAAAGCAGTTTGTCAGTCAAGAGGGTACTGGTAGCTGCTTGACGTTGCCCGTGAGGGATCAGTTCCGGATTTGACTCAGCTTTTGGCTTCGTTCTGTGGGATCCCGCTGTGGGGAGTGGGATTATTTGCCTTGTCAGCCAATCTCTGATGATCGATGAGACACGGAGTGGAGAGTAAAAGCTTCAGGCAGGGGGAAGGGAGCTAACTCCATTTAGGAAGTCAGTCACAAAGGATCCCAAATCTTTCGTATCAAACTTTACCTTTTCGGGTAAAAGTTATGGGAACATCAAAACAATTTGGCAGTCAAGATGTCTTAAGGTTGCAAGGAGGCTTGAGCATGAAGAAATGGATCTCGCTGGCGGTGATGGTAATCTGTTGCCTGGGCATTGGCTTAGGATTTCGCCCCGACAGTAGCCTTGCTCAGGAAAAAACCCTGGTCTTCTACAATTTTGCTGAATATATCGACCCACAAATTATCAGCGATTTTGAACAAGAGACCGGAGCCAAAGTGGTGAGTGCCTTCTTTGAATCCAACGAAGAAATGGTGGCGAAGCTGGAGGGAGGTGGAGTCAGCCAATACGATGTGGTGGTAGCTAGTGATTATGTCATCCCTGCCCTCATCCAAAAGCAACTGATTCAACCCCTACAAAAAGATCAAATTCCCAATATCAAAAATCTCTCCAGCAAATTTGTCGATCCGCCTTTTGATCCGGGCAATGTCTATAGTGTCGGCTATCAGTGGGGAACTACGGGTATTGGCTATCGCAAAGATAAGGTCAATGAACCGCTGGAGCCATCCTGGAGTTTAATTTTTGATGCTAGCAAGCAGCAGGGACCTTTTGTCTTGATGGATGATCAGCGCCCGATGATTGGCATTGCCGCCCGCTATCTCGGCTTTGATATGAACACCACCAACAAAGAGGAATTGCAAAAGGTGCAGGAATTGTTGCTGGATGCCAAAAAGCGCAGCATTGGATTTATTGGTGGTGTGGGAGCCAACAACAAGCTGCTAGAGGGAACAGCGAATGTGGCGGTGGTCTGGAATACGGATGTGTTGCGTTCAAAACCAGAACAACCCAATTTGGAATATTTTGTCCCTCAGGAAGGGAGCAATCTTTGGATTGACAACATGATGATTGCGGCACAGGCTCCCCATCCTGAGTTGGCTCATCAATTCATCAACTATCTGCTAGATGCCGAAGTGGGAGCGCTTTTGAGCACCTACAACAGTTGTGGATCCCCCAATGAGGCGGCTAAAGCCTTTATTGATCCGGTAGATCTGAATAACCCGATTATTTATCCCTCAGCCGAAGACCTAGAAAAGCTAGAGTATGTGAAAGAGATTTCTCCCGATGAGCTACGATTGATTGACGCCCTCTGGACGAATGTCAAGAGTGGCTGATCCCTGGTTCTCGCTACTGGGCAAGACTGAGGAATAGTGAGTGTGACCAATCCACCAGATCCGCAGACCAGGATCCCCCTGCTGGGGCAATCCCAACAAGCTCTCCGGGACTGGGCAGTGGCTCAGCAGCAGCCCAGCTATCGGGGGCAACAACTTTACGATTGGATTTACCACAAAGGGATCCATTCCCTGGATGAAATCTCAGTTTTGCCCAAGGCGTGGCGAGAAACGATAGCCGACTATCCCGTGGGTCGTTCGCAGGTGGTCTATCGCTCCCAGGCGGCGGATGGCACTCTCAAGTTACTGCTGCAACTGGTGGATGAGCAAACCATCGAAACCGTTGGGATCCCTACGCCCAAGCGCCTAACCGTCTGTGTCTCCTCCCAGGTGGGCTGCCCGATGGCCTGTGACTTTTGCGCCACGGGCAAGATGGGCTATCGCCGTAACTTGGGATCCCATGAAATCTTGGATCAGGTGCTCACTATCCAAGAGGTGTTTGGGCGACGGGTCAGTCATATTGTCTTTATGGGGATGGGAGAACCCCTGCTCAATCGAGAAGCCGTTGTAGAAGCCATCCACTCCCTCAACCGCGATATTGGTATCGGGCAGCGGCACATCACCCTTTCGACGGTAGGGGTGCCCAAACAAATTCGCCATTTAGCGGAGCAGCAGTTACAAGTCACGCTGGCTGTCAGTCTTCATGCTCCTTCCCAACTGTTACGGGAACAACTCATCCCCTCTGCCAAGCACTATCCTTTAGAAGCCCTGCTCGACGATTGCCGCTTCTACATGCAAACCACAGGTCGGCGGATTAGCTTTGAATATACCCTCCTGCATGGAGTGAATGATCAGCCCCCCCACGCCCGTGCTTTAGCCGAGCTGCTGCATCAAGCCGCTCAATCGGGGTTTCGGGCCCATGTCAATTTGATCCCCTACAATCCCATCTCGTTGGCTGACTATCAACGTCCATCGGCAGCTGCTATTCACCAGTTTGTGCAACAGCTAGAGTCTCATCAGATTGCCACGACGGTGCGGCAAACCCGTGGCTTGGATCAAGAGGCTGCCTGTGGTCAGTTGCGTAGTCTGCAGGTTGCTAGTCTTCAGACACCCCTACATTTCCCCTAGTGTTTCTCAATAATGGCAAGCCCTACACGGACGGGGGCAACCACTCAACTAATGAGCAAATAATGAGCAAAAAAGGCAGGTGCGAGCACCTGCCTAAGAATTTAATATATCTATCGCTAGGAACGAAGAACAACAGGTATCGGCTGTCCCGCTTCCTAGAGAGCTAGGTTAAACCCACTGGTCACCAAATCTACATTTAGCAGCAATAGATAGGCAACCACCGCGCCACCCACACCGCCGATCAAAAATCCAGAGGAAAATTCACTCCAGCCCTTAGAGTCGCCCACAGGAGTATCAATGCCAGGGGTGGCATAGCCATAGATGTTGAGGGCAATCGTCATCAAAAGAACAATGGTTGCTGCTCCCAACAAACCCACCACTAAGCCAACGGGTTCAGAGCGCAGAGGACCTAGCTGGGAGAAGGGGCCGACCAGCCAATAGCCATGAGCCATGCCAATTTCTAGGCCGCGCGCCAGGGAAGAAATACCTGGACGATTGATGGGCAGCCAGTCGATAAACAGCTTAATGATCGGGGTGTTGTTGATGGGAGTGAAGAAGTTGCCAATTTGGGGATCCCCATCGGGAACGGTAATGTAGGCGCGTGGTTCAGTGCTTTGTACCATAAGGAGTATTGTCCTGTGAGGGTAAACAAAAGAGAGGAAAATAACCGCTCAGGGGATCCCTAAAAGGTCAAGATATCGGGGAAAAAGCGATTGATCTCGATAAACAAACCCAAGATGAAGGTTGAGAACAAGACCAATGCCACCGGAGCTGTTGTGAGAAACTTTGTAAAGTCAGCCATGAGGATTTACCTTGAAAAAACAATAGAACAAACGAATTGAATTACCCAGTAAATTAGCCGGACAAATCAGTCAAGCCAGGAGTTAGCGAGGAGAGACGGGCACAGCTTCTTCGGGGGTACTCATTTGTCCACTGGCAATCTCAGCAAAGGCTAAAGCTGGCCACGATAGAGCAGTGACAAAACACTTAAGCGCCAGAGGAGCGTCGATGATGCTTTCTTTTTCTTCGGGGTTATCGGTAGCGCGCACAGCAATCAGGTAGGAGCGACCGGCCCAACCTAACCAACCTGCCAAATAGAGAAAGGCCAGCCCTGGGATAAGAAATTCTCCGGCATGATTGAGGCGACCATCCGTCACCAAGTGGGGTAAGCCCTCATCCCCACACAGTAAGGTGCTGTACCGCTCAAATCGTTTGGTGGCTTGATCCAGACGATGCTCGTAGACCTTGGCCATCGCTGGTCCAGCCGCTTCAATTTTTTCTTCTAGGGCTGTCAAGCGAGCATCCATCCGCTCTTGAAACGCAGGGACTTCACGACAAGGCTTTAAGCCGATCAGCGGCTCCGCATGGACGGCACTGGCAAAGCCAACAGCAAGGAAACAGGCCAGAATCAGGCTCAGTAATTTTCGCATAGGAGTTGTCCTTGGGGTCATCTTGTCTGATAAACAACGGAGAGAGTGGGTCGGACTCAAAAAATCAGGGTTAGCAAAACCATCCACAAATCACACCAACCCACAAAATTCAGATTGACCGCTCATCTGGGATGGGCTGGAGGCCAACGGTAAGTATCATACTCCTGACTGGATCGCCCCACGGGGATCCCTTTGTCAGGCAACACAATTCTTAAGGAAATCCGGTTTTACCCCTTTTCGCTTTCCGAAGATTTGGCTGAGATGGTGAGGGTTGGGTTGGATTGGCGGCTTTATAGAGCTTTATACAATGGATATCTAGAGAGATATCTAGAGCATCACTATCTGGGGATTTCTGGTTTCTCGAACTAACTTTCTTTGCTCTTTTTGCCCAGTTGCTCCTCTACCGAGATCTTTTGAGTCATGGCCAAGATCCTTGCCATAGAAACCAGTTGTGATGAAACGGCGGCGGCGGTGGTAGAGCAGCGAACCGTGGTGAGTTCGCAGGTGGCCTCGCAAATTCCCCAGCATCAGGAGTTTGGCGGGGTGGTGCCGGAGGTGGCTTCGCGGCTGCATGTGGAGGCGGCCATGGCCGTGGTGGAAGCCGCTCTCGAACAGGCTCAGGTGGGGATCCCTGACATCGCCGCCATCGCCGTGACTGTGGCTCCTGGCTTGGTGGGATCCCTGTTGGTGGGTCTGATGACCGCTAAGACCCTCGCCCTGGTTCACAACAAGCCTTTCTTAGGGATCCACCATCTGGAGGGACATATCTTTAGTGGTTTTTTGGCGGATCCCCATCTGGCTCCCCCCTGTTTGTGCCTATTGGTTTCGGGGGGACACACCAGCTTGATTCATGTGCTGGACTATGGGGTATATCGCACAGTGGGACAAACCCGTGATGACGCCGTGGGAGAAGCCTTTGATAAGGTGGCACGGCTGCTGCACCTGGGGTATCCGGGCGGGCCAATCATCGATCGCTTAGCGGCTGAAGGGGATCCCCAGCGCTTTGCCTTGCCGATGGGGAAAGTAGCGGATCCCTATGACAGCAGTTTTAGCGGCCTCAAGACAGCGGTGTTACGCCTAGTGGAAAAACTGGAGCAAACCGGACACGATCTGCCGATTGCTGATATCGCCGCCAGCTTTCAGGCCACGGTCACCCAGGTGCTAACCCAAAAAGCCCTCGCCTGTGCCCAATCTCTCGGATTGTCCTCCCTCTTGCTGACGGGGGGAGTCGCGGCCAATCGAGAGTTGCGCCAACGGTTACAAGCGGCGGGAGTAGCAGCGGGCATTCGGGTAGTGGTTCCTCCCTTCCATCTCTGCACTGATAATGCGGCCATGATCGGGGCAGCGGCGGCTGTGCATTTTGAGCGGGGAGCACGATCACCTTTGTCCCTAACGGTTCAATCTCGGTTGGGGTTAGAAGCAATAGCGGCTCTTTATGCTTAGGAACAAGCTATTTTTCTGTTTTGGCAAGTGTTCGGTAAGTGAATCACTGGCGCTAGCGAAAAAAGGGATCCCTTCTGCGATCAGGAGCTAAATATCTTATTGTTTTCTTAACCTCTATAGGGAAGCATTTACTTAGAGAAAAGGTAGAGAAACCTCTCAGTAAATTCCCCTAAATTAGGTGTGGGTAATCCACAATACAGACAGAAAAAACAGGCAACTACTAATGTTTAGGCAATGAGGCAATCCATCTCTAGGATCTACGGCTATGGCAAATGATCACGATCCAGTGCTTGGTTCGCTGGCTCAGGGATCCACAAAACTTTTAATTAGCTCGATTGCGGCAGAATTAGAGGCTCGTTGTCGGCAGCAGGCATCGGGTCAACTTACACTTAGTACCGCTGATCAAACCTGGCATCTCTACTTTTTTATGGGGCGATTACTTTATGCCACGGGGGGTAGCCATCGGGTTCGGCGTTGGCAACGGGCACTCAAGCGTCATTGCCCTGGATTTATTCCCAACAAGCAGGTGCAGGGGGATCCTTGGGAATACGATTTGCTCATTCAAGCGGTGGATCAGCAACACATCACCATCATACAGGCGCGGTCGATTATTCAGGATGCGGCGCAGGAGGTTTTATTTAGTTTGATGGCGCATGATGTCTTGGTGGGACAGTGGATGCCGGATCGGCAGTTGGCACGACAACTAGTTCTCATCCCCATCGATCACCTGACCGAACAAGTGCAGCAGTTATGGGAACAGTGGCAAGCCAAAGGGTTGAGAAAACTGGATGCCGATGCTGTTCCTTTGCTAAAGAATCCCCAGCAGTTTCAGGGACAAGTTTCGGCGGGAGTTTATCAGATATTAACGGTACTTTTGGACGGCCATAATTCCCTTTGGGATATCGCCCAACAAATGCGCTGGCCTTTACCAGTGATCACCCATTCGCTACTGCCTTTTATTCAACAAGGTTGGATCACACTTCGTAAAATTTCTGATTTGCCTTTGCCGGTGCAGTTACCCCCGATCCGTTCCAGCTATGCCTCTCCAGTCAAGCAACCCAGAGGGGATCGTCCTGTTATCGCCTGTATTGATGATAGTCCTTTGATTGCAGCCACACTGGAGCGAATTTTAGAACCGGCTGGTTTTCAGGTGATCACCATTTTGGATCCCTTAAATGCGATGGCTAGCCTCCTCAAAAGCAGACCGGTTCTGATCTTTTTAGATTTGTTGATGCCCAACACCAATGGCTATGAGCTGTGTGCGTCCCTGCGGCGTATTTCTCTCTTTAAGGACATACCTATTATTATTTTGACGGGACAAGACAGTATTGTTGATCGGGTGCGAGCCAAGTTGGTGGGATCCACTGATTTTATGGCCAAACCCCCCGAACCCGATAAAGTTTTGCAGGTGGTTCACAAATACCTAGAAGTGAAAGCTGAAGTTTAACCAAACTATTCCCATCTACTTAAGGCAATCCAGGATCATCATGGCTACGGTACTTGTGGTAGAAGATAGTGCGTCCGAAGCAGCCATCATCACTAGTTGTCTGCAAAAGGGAGGGCTGATTCCGATTATTGTGGGCAGCAGTGAAGAGGCTCGTCAAAGACTAGAACAGCAGAAGCCTGATCTGATTGTTTTGGATGTGGTTTTGCCGGGATCCAGTGGATTTGAGTTTTGTCGAGAGTTGCGGAAAAAACCAGAAACCGCTCATTTGCCGATTGTGATCTGCTCTACGAAAGATGGAGACATGGATAAGTTTTGGGGCATGAAACAAGGAGCCTCTGCCTATATCACCAAGCCCATTAACCAGGAGGAATTACTGCGAACGGTACAAGCCTTGATTAAAGCTTAGGGAAAGGTTAATTCAGACTTAGACTTGATATCTAGGAAATCTGGATAAAGTCAAGGAACTAGCCTGACGCACCGAATAACCACTGTCTATGCGTGGGGGAGTATCGGAAGCATATCGGGTGGATTGGAGTTGAGAGGATAAGGAAAAAGAAGCCACTGTTTTTTCGAGGCAAGCTGAAGGGTAAACACAAATGGTTGAAATGATCCTTCCTGAGCAGACCCAGACCCAATCCTATTTATCCCTCAGTTTGGCGGGGGAGCGGCAGGTGGTTTTGCCCCTCGATCAGTTGCTGGAAGTTCTCACCCTACCTCTCCATCAGATTGTCCCTCTACCCGGAATGCCCGCCGCCGTTATGGGCATTATCAACTGGCGGGGGGAAGTGCTCTGGTTGCTGGATCTGGGATTGCTGTTGGCGGCCACTCCCCTTGACCCGATCTCCTCTGGGCAGCCCGCCTATCCAGTTGTCATCCTCAAGGTCGGTGAGCAACGGTTGGGGGTGGTGATTGAGCAGGTGGGGCAAATTGTCCACTGGGATCCCGCCCAGCTCATCCCTGCACCTAATCAGGCTTTTTTACAAGGCTATGGCCTAGATGCCCACGGAAAAAGGTTTGATGTCTTGGATATTTCAGGTTTTTGGCGGCAACTGAATCCGGCTGCTGGGTAGCTGCTGCCTGCCAATTCACTAATTGCCGACCCACTGATTCCTGACCCACGTATTCTGGAGATTTCTATGAGCGCCCTCGACTATCCCGCTACCCCCTCCTCCACAAGCCCATCGGGATCCCGTGGGATCCGGTCTGCCCCACCCCCCAAACCTGGGCAGCTCCGCTATCGCCTCAACTCGATTGGATCGCGGCTATTTTTATATGTCTTGGGGGGAGCTTTATTAGGACTGGGGGGTATGTCCTTTCTGTTTTATCAAGCGCTGCAACAGCAAGCCGAAGACAAAATTCAGGGAACCCTCGCCACCCAGGTGGCAGCCATTGACGGAGAGCTGATCCAGACGGAGCAGACAATTACTAGCTTGATTGCCGCCGTCAACAACCTAAAAAAGAGTGGCATTAAAGATAAAGCCATCTATAAAAATCTTGCTTTTGAGTATTTTAGAAATAGTCGATCTGACCTGACGATTGGTATTGGGTTTGGTCAAGGCTCCAATAAAATCATTCCCGATGTGCAGTGGTATTGGCCTTATTTCTATGAAGATCAAGGAGCTGCTTTAGCTGATGCCGTGGGAGTTTTGATGCCTCCTCCTTATCAGAATGTGCGCGATGCCGAGTTGCATCAGTATGACCAATATGCCAGCAAAGATTACTATAAAGATTATGTTTTGCCCCAAAAACCTCTCTGGCCAGAACCCTACCCCTGGGCGGGTATTGCCCTAGCTAGTTACTATAAACCCATCTTTGCGGAGAATGGCGAATGGCTGGGGGTGGCGGCCACTGATATCAACATTGCCGCCTATAGCGAACGAATTGGCGATGCGACGGTCTTTGAGGATGCTGGTTATTTTGTAATTCTCTCCAAAGCGGGAAATTTGATTGCCTATCCCCCTGCTCCCGATTTAGCCAAAAACCTGCAAAGCTATCAAGAATTGCCGGATTTGAATCGCATCTGGCCCGACATTCAAGGGGATGAAGGGCTGTTGCGCTCGGATGGTCAATACTGGGCTTATCAACGGATCCCCACCACCGAATGGGCGATGCTGGCGGTTGTGCCCCAATCGGTTGTCTTGCAGCCTGTGTTGTTAATTACGCTGGCGGGCACTCTGGGAGCGGGTATTTTGCTGGCTGGGGTGGTGATCCTGTTTGTGCGGCAACTCAATCAACGCCTGGATCCCATCTTGCAGGGTTGCCGAGAAATGTCCGCCTTTAACAGCCAACGGGTGGGGACGGCTGGGGATCCCATTTTGGAGGGTCGAGATGAACTGGAGGTGTTGTCCCGCTCCTTTAGCCAAATGGCAACTCAGCTCAAAGCCTCATTCTCCGCCCTAGAACAATCCAACCGTCAACTGGAACAACGGGTGGAAGCCCGCACCGCCGATCTGCAACGCAGTGAACAACGCCTGCGCCGTCAGAATGAGGTGCTGGCGCTATTGGCACGGGATGAAGCCCTGGTGCGGGGGGATCTGGGAGCCGTAGCAGCTACCTTTACGGAGGCTATCGCCGACACCCTAGAGGTGGAACGGGTGAGCATTTGGCTCTATAGTCCTGATCAAACAGCAATCCAAGCCATCGATCTCTACGTCCGCACCCCACGGCAACACTCGCCGGGATCCCAACTCAAGCGCGAGGATCATCCCGCCTACTTTGCTGCCCTAGACGAGAAACGGACGATTGCTGCCCAAAATGCCCATACGGATCCCGCCACCCAGGAATTTTCCGCTAGCTACCTGACGCCTCTGGGGATCACTTCCATGCTGGATGCCCCCATTTTGGTGACTGGACAGTTGAAGGGGGTGGTCTGCTGTGAACATGTCGGATCCGAACGGGTCTGGGCAGTGGAGGAACAGGGTTTTGTCACTTCCACGGCTAACTTGATTGCCCTGGCGCTGGAAGCTACGGAACGCTTGCAAGCGCAGCAGGAACTTAGCCGCAGTGAGCAGCAACAACGTATGGAAAAGGAATCCCTGCAAAAACGAGCCATGGAACTCTTGATGGAGGTGGATCCCGTTTCTCAGGGAGATCTGCGGGTACGGGCGCGAGTCACCCCCGATGAGATTGGCACGATTGCCGATTCCTACAACGCCATCATCAGTAGCCTGCGGGATATCGTAGTGCAAGTACAAGCTTCCGCCCAGCAGGTGACCCAGACAGCAGCCAGCAACGAAACCTCCGTGAAAACCCTCTCGGTGGAAGCCCTGCAACAGGCGGATGCCCTAGCCACGGCCTTGCAGCAAATCGAGGCGATGGTGCAGTCCATTCAGACCGTCGCCCAGCGGGCACAGCAGGCGGAGGTGCAGGTGCAGGAGGCCAGCCAGACCGTCAGTCGTGGGGATCAGGCCATGAACCGCACCGTGTCGGGTATTCTCGCCATTCGAGAAACTGTGGCCGAAACGGCCAAAAAAGTGAAGCGGCTGGGGGAAGCCTCCCAGAAGATTTCTAAAGTGGTCAGTCTGATCAACAATTTTGCGGCTCAAACCAACCTACTCTCCCTGAATGCCGCTATCGAAGCAGCCCGCGCCGGGGAACAGGGGCGGGGATTTGCCGTGGTGGCGGAGGAGGTGCGTTCCCTCGCCCAACAATCCAGCACGGCTACGGGCGAGATCGAGCAGCTAGTAGAAGCCATTCAACGGGAAACCAACGAGGTGGTGGCCGCCATGGAACGGGGAACCGAACAGGTGGTGGTGGGAACGCAACTGGTGGAGGAAACCCGCCAACAACTCAGCCAGATCACGCGGATCAGCGGCCAGATCTTGACGCTGGTGGAGGAAGTGGTAGAAGCGGCGGCTTCCCAGGCGGAAACTTCCGCCACGGTCAGCCAAACCATTCAACAGGTAACCGATATTGCCCGACAAACCTCCACCCAGTCCGTTGCCCTGGCGGACTCCTTCGGCAACCTGTTACGGGTGGCGCAGCAGTTGCAAGTGAGTGTCTCTCAGTTCAAGCTGGATACGCCATCAGCGGATCCCTCTACGGGATCCCATTCCCCAACCACCCCAGAGGATCCGCCACGAGTTCTCAATATTCCGGCGGCTCTCCGGTCGCCCATGCTGCGCCGCTGATGTTGGCAGAGAAGACTGAGTTTGGAGAACAAGGGATATGGGGCTAGAGGCTGACCTGCTGGATCATGCGTATCAACTGTTTTGCCAGGAAGCTTTGTCCCACTTGCGGGGGCTAGAGGCAGAGTTGCTACAGCTACGGCAGGCGGCTCCGGTGTCGCGCATTCATAGCTTGATGCGGGCGGCTCACTCCATCAAAGGGGGATCCCTGAGTTTGGGCTGGCAGGGGATTGCCCAGTTGGCTCACCACTTGGAGGACAGCTTTCGTGCCCTCTACGCCGCCAGTGGTGAGATTGATGGGGTTCTGGAAGAACTGCTGCTGCAAGCCTACGATGCCCTGCGCATCCCCTTGGTCAAACAGATCGAGAGTGGAGCCATCCACCCCCTGCCCATCCCCTGCGAAACCGAAGACATTTTTTCGGCCTTGCGCGCTCGTCTGGAGGGAGCCCCGGCCTCTGCCCTCGCCAGTTCCGCCGAGTTGGGGGTGGATATTACCGAGGCTATCTTGAGCAGCGATGTGGAGAGCAGTCTGCAACGGTTAGCCTACCTGCTGGACAATCCAGATGGACAGGAAGTACGAGGGGAAATTCGGGTGCAGGCGGAGGTATTTATGGGCATGGGGGAGATGCTCCATCTGCCTGGATTTGTCGAGATCGCCCAAACCACTCGGCAAGCCCTGGCTACCCATCCCGATAACTATTTGGTGATTGGCAAACTGTCCCTGGCGGATTTTCGCGCCGCCCAAGCCGCTATCCTGGCCGGAGATCGGCAGCGGGGAGGGGATCCCTCACGCGGCTTGCGCCGTCTCACCCAGCCCCTCTCCCCTACCCAACAGCAGTTGCTTCAGCAGGCTGGTCATTTGCTGGGATCCCAACCGGAGGATTTGCAGGATCTGGCCACCGTTTTAGAAGAGGTTAGCCTCCTGGATGCCCCGATGAGAGAAGCAGGCGAGGGGGATCCCGCTGAGGATCCCCCCCCTCAACCCAGTTCCTTTGCCCTCCTGGAAAGCCTGTTTAGCCCCGATCTTCACCCCGATCATCCTGACCATAGGGATCCCCTGCCTCCGCCTGCCCTTGACTCCACCCTGTCTGGTGATTTTGCCTCCCTTGACCAACTGTGGAGCCAAGCCCTAACCCACAACCCAGAGCTAGGGATCCCGCCGGATCCGTTACCCCTGCCTGGTATGAGCGAGGAGTTCGCCCACTTACAGGCGATTTTTCAGACCCCCCTCCCCCCAGGCCATGCTGATCCTTCAGAGGCTTCTCAACTGATCTCCCCAACCACCGACTCCCCTCCAGATCTCAGCCAAGCCGTCGCCCACCTGGAGGATCTCTGGGGATCCATTGCCAGCCCTGAACCCCTCCCGCCCCCCACCCCTGCTCCACCCCTCCAGGATCCCGTCACTTATCAAATCTTTCGGCAAGAGACCCAGGAACTTTTGCAGGTTTTGGAGGAAGGGCTATTAAACCTCCGCCAGGATCCCCAACCCAGCCAGATCCACAACCTGATGCGGGCTGCCCACTCCATCAAAGGCGGATCCGCTCTCATGGGCTTAACGGAGATCAAAACCATTGCCCATCAACTGGAAAATGTCTTTCAACGGCTCTACCCTAGCCAAGGTCTCTGGGATAGCGAGCTGGAGGATCTCCTCTTAAAAGCCTATGACTGCCTGCGGATCCCGTTAATCAGCCAGTTGGAAACGGGATCCTATGACGGAGAAAGCAGCCTCACTCAGGCGGCGGAAGTGTTTGCTCAACTGCAACTTCGCCTCGGATATACCTTAGATGGGGAAGCCGCCCCCCCTTCGGCAGCAGAACTGGGGGTGAATGTAACCCAGGTAATTTTTGGTCAGGATGTTGCCGCCACCCTAGCGCAATGGCAGAGTGCCCTAGCGGATCCCCACACGGCGGCGTCTGAATTAACTTCCCAGCTAAAGGAAGGGCTGGAGGTGTTTCTTGCCATTGCCGAGATGCTCAGCCTTCCCCAATTTGCCGCCCTTGCCCAAACCTGCCAAACCGCCCTCGCCACCCATCCTCAGCAGGTATTCCCCATTGCTCACCTGGCACTGGCACAGTTCCAAATCGCCCAAGCCGCCATCTTACAGGGAGATCTGACCGAAAGCACCCTTGCCATTTCCCCTGAACTACTGGCTTTTTGCCCAAGCAACTATCACCCGGCAGGCTTAAGCCCCTCTCCGGATCCCCTCCCCAGCCTCCCCCCCTCCCCGTCCTTGCCTCCCCTCCCCTCCGTTCCCCAGGTCAACCAGCCCAGCTTGACCACCGCCATCCGCGTTGATCTGAGTCGTCTCGAGCGGATCAACAACCAGATCGGGGAGTTGGTCACCCACGAAACCAGCCTTTTTCTCCAGCAGGATTATCTGCAACAAACTGTGCATCACCTGCAACAACGCCTCACCCGCTTTGCCGAGCTATCTCAGCAGGTGCAGGAAACGATGGATCATCTGATCTGGCACGGATCTCAATCCACTCCGTCCCCCAGGGGATCCGTTCTCCCGCAGCCACCAGAGGCATTCTCCGATTTTGACTCCCTACAGATGGACTCCTACAGCCAGGTGCATAGCCTCATGCAGGTGGTTTTGGAAGAAATGAGCCAGGTGGAAGAATCCCTGCACGATCTCGGTCACTTTAGCCAGCAATCGCAACACACCCTGAAAAAGCATCGGCAAACCCTGCGGCAAGTCAGGGATGATTTGTTGTGGGCGAGAATGCTCCCCCTAGCGGATCTCCTGCAACGCTTTCCCCGCATGATTCGTGACTTGGCCGCTCAGCAGGGCAAGCAGGTCAACTTTGTCGTCGAGGGGGGCGAAACCCTGGTGGATAAAGGGATGCTGGAAAAACTCTACGATCCCTTGGTTCATCTGGTTCGCAACGCTTTTGACCACGGCATTGAACCCAGCGAGACTCGCCAAGCCCAGGGCAAATCCCCCACAGGATTGATTCGCATCGCTGCCTACCATCGCGGCAACCAGACTCTGATCGAGGTCAAGGATGATGGGCGGGGCATCGACACTCAAAAGGTTTTGCAAAAAGCGATCCGCCTCAACCTGATTACTCCTGCCCAGGCTGACGAGATGAAGCAGGAAGCCATTTATGACCTGCTGTTTACGCCGGGATTTTCTACGGCGTCCCAAGTCAGCGAGATTTCGGGGCGAGGGGTGGGGCTAGATGTTGTGCGACTGCACGTGCAATCCTTGAAAGGCTCGATTCAGATTGACTCTCAGCCGGCAGTGGGAACCACCTTTACCCTCCGACTTCCCCTCACCCTGACAATTGCTAAACTGCTGATTTTGGGCACAGCCACCAGTCTGATGGCGATCCCTCTGGATGTGTTGGTGGCCATCCTCACCCCCTCCCCCGCCCAGATTCGCTCAACCCCCGATCAGCCCCCGCAACTGCTTTGGCAGAATCAGACAATCCCTATCTATGACATCAACCAACTCTTGCCCTATCACTATCCCAGCCTCAGATATGAGCGGGATCCCATCTCTCCCCTGTCTTTGCCCAGCGCCGATCAACCGCCCCTTCTGCTGATTGGCAAGGGATCCCAAATGATCGCCCTGCAAGTGGATCACCTGCTGCGGGAGCAAGAACTGGTTATCAAACCCCTCAGTCCCTTACTCACCCCCCCTGCCTATATTTTTGGCTGCACCACCTTAGGGGATGGACGGCTAGTTCCGGTTATGGATGGAGCGGCGTTAGTCGAGTTTTGCCTAGGATCCCCGCTGCCCGCAGTTGTACTGAGTCAACCCCTACCCAGCCCCATCAATATTCCGACGGTTTTGGTGACGGATGACTCTCCCACGATGCGGCAAACCCTCACCGCCAGCCTACAAAAAGTTGGGTATCGCGTCCTGCAAGCGCGGGATGGACAGGAAGCCCTCGACCGCCTAGAACAGGATCCCTCCATTCAAGCGGTGATCTGTGATGTTGAAATGCCCCTTATGAATGGATTTGAATTTCTCAGCCTGCAACGGCGCAAGCGGCACGATCGCCATCTGCCGATTATTATGCTGACCTCCCGCAGTAGCCCCAAACACCGTCAACTGGCGCAGCAGCTAGGAGCCTCCGCCTATTTAACCAAACCTTTCTTAGAACAAGAGCTGCGTTCGACCCTAGCGGCCTGTTTATCCCCAATGAGCTGAATGGGAGCCGCTCGGCTGGGTCTCCAGAAGAAGGCGCATCAACGCCCATTCATCCACCAAAGGTTGGCACAGGAGTCTCCACTGCCACTGGCAAAGACATAACCATAGGCGCGTGGAGAAATCGGGGAAGCAATCCGACAGGGATTAAAGGCCACCGACCAAACCCCAAACTTATGCTGAGTCAGGTTAGTCCGCAGTTGACCGGAGGCAATATCCCAAACCTTGATGGTAGTATCGCCGCTGCCGCTGACCAGGGTTAATCCATCGGGGCTAAAGGCTAAGGCACGAATCCGCGAGGTATGTCCGCTAAAGGTGTGCACTGCTTGTCCGGTCACAACATCCCACAGGCGAATTTGTTTGCCCTCATGACCACTGGCTAAAACGGTTTTGCTGGTTTCTGCCCGACCCGGCAAGGGCGTCACCCGCAGTGGGCTAAAGGCCACTGACCAGACCCCCGACTGATCCTTGAAGGTACGCAATAGGGATCCCGTAATCAAATTCCAAACTTTGATAGTGCCATCGCCACTGCCGCTGGCTAGGAGTAGGCTAGAGAGTCCATCGGAATTAAAGGAGAGGGAATTGACCACGGAGGTATGCCCTTCTAAGGCAAAAATGGCCTCCAAACTGCTCAGATCCCAGACTTTTACCACCCGATCATCCCCGCTGCTGGCTAACAAATAACGACTGCGGCGAGCCTGGTCTTTTTGCAGGTAGATATTTTGGAGGGGGCTAAAGGTGAGGGTTTTGACCTGAGATTGATGTCCGCTTAGGGTATGTAGAAGTTTATAGGTTGTGACATCCCAAAGTTTGATGGTGGTGTCTTCGCTGGCGGTTGCCAAGAGCCGTCCATCGGGACTAAAGGCAAGGCTATTCACCTTACCGGCATGACCTGTCAGGGTGGCGACAACCTTTCCCGTCGTCATCTGGCGGAGGGTAACCGTGGCATCTTCACTGCCTGTTGCCAACAACTCCCCATCAGGGCTGAAGGCGACCGCGAGCACCCAGCCGGAGTGATTGACAAAACTTTTGATGAGCGGTGAGGCTTTCCCATCCAAAAAAGCCGAGGCCGCAAAGGCAAGACTTTTGAACTGTTGATGCCAGAACATCTTTTTGGGGGTGCTTTGGGCTTCTGCTAAGGGAACACGAGGCAATCCCAGGGGAAAAGGCAAAGCGGTTACGGGCTGGGATCCCTCGGTTTCAGAGGGATCCCTTTGCCGGATCGGCTGACTGGAGGGAGTTAAAGGATCGGCAGCAGGTAAGGGGGGCAGGACAACATCGGTTTTGGAAATGACCGGCGGGTAGTCAGCAGTCAAAATTTCTGGCACCTGACCGACTAGGGTAGGAGTATGGCTACTATCTTGCCAAGGGTTGTCAGCTAATTCTTGCAAAATTTGCCAATAATCTTCCTCAGCAGGTTGCCCGTTTGCCGTGCGAACGGTAGGTTCCTCCGGTGGGGGAGCCAGCGGACGCTCCGGCTTGGGCACAGCCGTCAGGGTAGACAAGGCTGGATCGGCGAGGGGAAGCGAGGGGGGGAGAGGCGTCATACTACCCAGCACTTCTTCTAGACTGAGGCTGAGTTCCTGCATGGTTTGGGGGCGATGCAGAGGATTTTTTTCCAGACAGGCTAGGACGATATCCTGGGCCGACTTGGGCACATGATGATGGGAGGCCAAATCATCAAAGCGGCGAGGTTGCTGGTAGTTGTGGGCTTGATACCAGCCTGGGAAGGAATCGGTATCGGGGTGAAAGGGCAGATCGCCGGTTAGCATTTCATAGATCACTACCCCCAACGAATAGATGTCGGCACGCGGATCCAGGGATTTTCCCCGTAATTGTTCGGGGGCAGCATAGCGAGCGGTTCCAATAAATCCCAGCAATTGTGTTCCCAGCGTAATGGTGATGTCACTGAGGGCTTTGGAAATACCAAAATCTAAAAGGCGAATGGTCTCCCCCAGAGCACTATCCTTGATCACAAAAATGTTGCTGGGTTTGATGTCCCGATGGACAACTCCGCTGATCAGTTTTTCATCAATTTTCAATTCACAGGTATGGGCAAAATGCAGTCCAGCGCAAATTTGCTTGATCAGAGGAAAGGCTCGTTCTAGGCTAAACGCTCCCTCACGGCTAATCAGATCAGCCAAACTGCTGCCCAACAGAGGGGGATCCCCGTAATATTCCATGACTAAGTAGGGCTGGTTTTGATCGATGCCACTGTCAAACACCGAAACAATCAGTGGGTGTTCCCCCAAGCGGGCTGTCACCCACACTTCCTGTTCAAATCGTCGTAACAGAAGCTTGTGGGCATTCGATTCGGAACCTAGGGTGGAGTGCAACAGCTTTAATGCCGTCGGTCGCCCCTCGTAACGGGTGTCCAATGCCTTAAAGACAACCCCCATTCCCCCCCCGCCGATAAATTTCAGCAGACGGTAGCGATTGTTGATCAGGTCGTTAACTTGCCGTTCAGGCATAGCAGAGAAGTGGGAGGAGAAAAATCAGGCAGAAGGGATCCCCAAACAACGGCAGCTTAAGGGAACAGGGCAGCCAAACTAGACCGCTTGGCTTGAGCCAAGGTTTGTATCAAAGATATCCCTTCACTCTGTTATCTGTCAGGGAAGGAGACGATCCGTGATAATCACCCGCCGACTTTCTAGGCGAATACCGGATTGTCCCACCAGCATGACCGAAATCCACTGGGATCCGGCTTCGCTGGGGGCATCGGCTTGACGAAAGATACCTCCGGCTTGCAGCGGTTCGAGGGGGTAGGAAGCATCGTCGGTGTATCGTTTGGGAGTGATGCTTTCTTCGATAGCGGTTCCCAGCAGAACGTTGCTACCGAGGGGTTCATCCACAACCGCCGATAGGCTATAGGTGGATCCGGGTCGCACCGATTCGGGCAGTTGGAGAGTAACGGTGGGGGGGGCGCTACCAGAGGTAAGGCTACTGGATTCCCGCAGAACTTTTTGCTCGATCAGTTGCAGTTGCTGATCAGCTTCGGGGTTAGGACGATAGCGGTTGAGGGTAGTGGTACGACTGAGGAGTTGAAATTCACCCCGCTCCGAAACTTGGGATCCCTTAATTTCGGTGAGAACGGTCGCCACGAGATCGGATCCCTGCTTTTGCCAGGATTGAATTTCGGCTTGATAGGTAAGCTGAGGATGATGTTGCCAAAGGGTTTGCAGGGCGGCTTCCGTCTGATCAAAGTTGAGGCCATCTGCATGTTCAAAGGTGGGGCTATAGGTGGCCATCAGTTGAGGGAGATTCTGTTGATTAGCGGCCTCCATCTGCCGCTCCAAAAGTTCTTGCAGCACGGCAGGCGGATTCGTGGCTATCCCTTGAATGCCGCCATCCAAGGTGGTGGAGGGAGGAGCTGGGGTTTGCGCCAACACAGGGATCCCTGAGGTGAGGAGGCTAGCCATGGAGGTAGCCAGAGTGAGGGAAGATGCAAGGAAAATGCAGGGTGTCCGTTTCATGGCCGATGCCGTAGCCTATTGCCCCCTAGTTATAGCTGAAATATCGCTGGTCGTCAGGTTAGGTGGCCGTGCAGGGGGGATGGGGCAGAGAGGGGTGCCCGTCAAGTGGGGGGACAGGATCCCTAGCTAGGGGGCTAAGGGGAGATCGGTGGGTGGGGACTAAGCTCTCCCAGAAGCCCAGAATTTTGGATCCCACTAGGGGGGCATGGTGGGTGTGAAAAAAATGTTTACCCGCCGGACAGACCCACAGTTGATCTTGAGGTTTCATCCAGGCTTGCCAGCGAAACAACCCAGCCAAGTCGATAATGGCATCCTCACCTCCGCCGCAGATCAGCAGGGGAGGAGCAATACCCCCTTCGCTCAAGGTAATCAGACGGAACAGAGAGTGGGGCATGGGGGAAAAATCGAGGTCATCTGCTAAGGCTTTCACCAACTGACAGGCGGGATGGGGAAAAGGCTGGGTGAGCAGTTGTCCTAACAAACGAGCCAGCACCTGCTGTCGGCTCCAGGGAAAAAGCTGCCGTTGTACATAATAGTGGGCGTGCCAGGTGGCCGCCGGTTGGGATCCCACCGCTAGCAACACCAACGATCGGACTTGTTGAGGATAACAACGGGCATACAGCAGCCCCAGCACCCCACTCAAGCCATGCCCGATCAGGTGCAAAGGAGTGGCTTGTTTTTTGAGAAATTGATGCAGTAGCTTAACCTGTTGATCAAGGGAAATAGCTTCGTCGAGCTGCTGAGAACATTCCCACTGGGCAATCCGGTGGTGCTGGGCAAGCCAGCGCAATAGGGGTTGATCTAAAGTTTTTAGGCTAGGGGTAGCGGATAAACAGACGGCGGCAATCCCAGTTGCTTCTGACATGATCCCCTGACTCCACGACTGTTTGGATGAAACCATCCGATGGCATTACGAAGAAAAGGTGAGGGGACTGGGGATCCCTAAATGGAGATGCCCCGGCTTTCCCCCCAACCCTCAGATGGTGTTAGCAAGTTTCTCGCTGACCTGATTATGCTCACAGTTGAGACTCATTTGCAACTAATTTTAGAAAAATATCCTTCAATTCCTGTTTCTGTTGGCAGCAGTCGGTAGCTAGGACGCATCGGCTAGACATTCACGCTGAGCCAGACTAGCGACAAGCCTCGGCGAGTTCGCGGGCGGTGAGTCCCCAGGCTGGGCCTTCGTAATAGAGAGTGCCCTGTTTGTTGTAGCAACGAACCTCACCAGAGCGGGTAGGGGGTGGGGCTGGGGCGGTGGAGGGGTTGGTGGGCGTGGTGGTAAGGGTGGCTGGCTGTGCTACAGGCAGGGGGGTGGGTTGATTGCCCTTTTGCGCCTGTTGCAGGAGAGGAGCCTTCTGCTGGCGGCGGTAACTCGTATCCGAAAGTTGCTCCAGGGTGGTGATGGCGGCCTGCCACTGCCGCTGGGCGATTTGTTGTTGAGCCTGTTGCAGGCGTTGCTCATCGGCTTGCCAGAGGGTTTGCCATTCTTGCAGTTGAGCTTGGCTAGCCGCATAAAGGCTGCTTTGGCTAGGGATCCCCTTGACCAGAGTTTGAGCTTGCTGGAGATTGCCCTGTTGGTAGGCTTGTTGAGCCTGTTGCAGGAGCTGGCTAGCGGCTTGATCGATGATCTTGAGGGCTGCGGGGGCGAGCAATGAGTGGTTGGCTATCCGACTGGCCTGCTGAGCCGCCTGCCGCCACTCCCCCTGATTCAAGAGGGCTTGAGCTTTTTGAAACTCCCCATCATCGCGGGCAATTTGACATTCCTCTGTGAGTCGCTGAAATTCGGTGAAATTCACGGATTTTTCGGGAATGGGCGGGTTAACCTCTAGACAATCTTGAAATTCTCCCGCCTGAATGTCCTCCACCATCCGTTGCAATATCGCTAACTCCCTCAGGGTGGTTTGCTGCTGTTGCCAACGATTGACCAACCAAAACCCAAGCAGCAAAGGGATCCCTACCGCTAACGTGGCGGCCATTCCGGTCAGCCAACCGTAGGTGGGGTTAGCAGAAGACTTGGAGGGAGTGGAGCGGGGGGACTTGCCAGGATAGCCAAGGGGAGGGGGAGAGACAGTGGAAGTTGCCGTTGGGATCGCCGCTGTGGGTTGGGGGAAATCAGGAAGGCGACGGGTGTCCAGCGCAGGCTCAGAGGGAGTGGCGGGTGGAACAGGACTCTGACCGACTGGGGCAAGCGCCCGCGGATAGGCAGTAGATAGGAGTGCAACCTGAAGGTGTTCCTGCACCATCTGCATAGAACTGGGGCGATTGTGCGGGTCTTTTTCTAAGCAGGCCAGCACAATCGTCTGCAATCGCTCCGGTAAACTGTAGCGTAAATCCAGATGGGCAAAGGGACGAGGTAGAAAGTTGTGATGGGCAAAGTACCAGCCGGGGAAGCTTGGCTCTTTGGCAAGAAAGGGCAGTTCACCCGTCAGCATTTCATAAAAGACGACCCCCAGGGAATAGATATCGGAACGCACATCCAAGGGGACGCCCCGCATTTGTTCGGGAGAAGCGTAGGGAAGGAGCCGTGGGTTGAGTTCCTGGGAGGGGCGCTGACTCGGTTGAGGGAGGGCAGCCAAGCGCTGACTAATGCCAAAATCGAGAATCTTCATGGTCTCGGTCAAGGACGAATCTCGAATCACAAACAAGTTGGCGGGCTGGATATCTTGATGGAGCAGTCCTGAGAAGTGGGCATCCTCCAACTCTAAAGGCAGAGTATGGGCAAACTGGAGGCCAGCACACATTTGCAGCCCTAGGGTGACCGCTCGTTCAGGCGGAAGGGATCCCTCTTTGTGCAGCAATTCCGCTAGGGTGGATCCCAGCAACGGGGGGGAGGAGAGCAACTCCATCACCATATAAAGTTGATCTTGATCCAGTCCACACTCTTTGACCTGGATAATATGGGGGTGACGCCCCAAGAGGATCCCGACACGAGTTTCTGAGGCCAATCGTTTTTGCAAATGGGCACGGGATTCGGCTGAAGCGGTCATCCGGTTATGGAAGAGTTTAATGGCAACGGGGGTGTCATAAAGGTGGGTATCTACCGCTGCAAAAACGCTGGAACTCTCTCGCATCGCCAAACGCTCCATCAGCCGATAGCGGTGGTTGATTAGCTTTTCCGATACGGATGACATCATGATTCAGACATGAATAAAGCAGACTGATCGTAACTCAGGATCAACTCCATTCTCAGGGTGGGTGGGAGACCCATCACCATCGAGGTGAAATCACAGGGTGGGTGAGTGGGATGAAAATAGGGGATCCCCAGTTGGGCTGAACACCCCCTCTGCCGCCCCTTTTGGGAATCGTGGAGAAGGGTGTTATGGTGAAGCGACGGCTATTTTTGATGGCTGAGCAAAGCGGAGCGGATAATTTTGGTAGGGGAGAGGGATCCCGATGCAAATTTTAGGGCAGTTATCCGAGTTTTCTCGCACCTACTGTGTTTCTATCTGCGCTGTCATGGTGAGTGCGAACGTGATGGCAAGTTTACAAACTCTCTTCTGGGTGGGAGGGCAGCGTCCCTTTCCCCAAATTGGCTGGATGGCGGGGGTGGCCACTTTCTATGCCCTGGTGATGATGGCGCATGTTGCCACCTGGCTGAGTATTGGGGTAATTATGCCCCCCACCTTTATCCTGTTAGGGTTTGGCAGCTTGTGTTTGTTGACCAATGCCTGGGCGGTTTTCCATCCGGTTAGCTTGCAGCGATTTTTGCGCTATCTGCTGGCTAAAGTCCGACCCACGGCGATTGCCTCTTAAGATAATTGAGGATCCGCGTGGACATTTCCTGTTTGCACGCCCTTTAGAGGCAACCCATCAGGCAAAAGGCCAGACAAATAGAATTAACCGATACAAATTACCTATGCTATCTCCGCTCTAATCGCAGTGATCCCTGGCGGGGCTATGTATGCGGAAGCGCAATCTTGAGATAGCCGAAATTTCTACTCACCGATCGGCAAAGCCCTTGCAAGGATCGTTGCAACGAGTCTACGTGGGGCTACTTTTTTTTGTAGGCACACTGCTGGTTGCCATAACGGGGTATATGGCAGCAGGCTGGAGCCTTTTGGACTCTCTTTATATGGTGGTGATCACCATTTTTGGCGTGGGGTATGGAGAAGTCCGCCCTATTACTGAGCCAGGTTTACGAGTTTTCACAATACTAGTGATTATCGCCGGAACTTCCGCATCGGTTTATACCATTGGTGGTTTTGTTCAGATGATCACCGAAGGGGAAATTCATCAAGCTCTGGGAGCAAGACGTATGAGTCGAGGTATTGAAACCCTCAATCAGCATGTAATTATTTGTGGATTTGGCCGGATTGGACAAATTTTGGCAAGAGAGTTGACAGGAGCAAAACAGCCATTTGTTGTGATTGATAATAAACAAGAAAAAGTAGATCAGGCTATAGCTTTGGGGTATTGGACTAAGCTAGGAGATGCCACCCAAGAGGAGGTTTTGCAGTCGGTTGGCATCGATCGTGCCCAGGTTTTAGCTACTGTTTTACGCAATGATGCTGCCAATGTTTTTATTACCCTCACGGGTCGTAGCCTCAACCCCAACTTGATGATTGTGGCACGGGGAGAATTTCCCTCAACCGAGAAAAAGCTCCTACAAGCAGGAGCAGATCACGTGGTATTGCCCACAGCCATTGGCGGTCTGCGAATAGCTCATTTAATTACCCATCCGGCGGCAGTTGAGTTCCTCAATCAACAAGTTTCTCGCAGCCTCCTAAACGAACAACTCACCCAAATTGGGATCCAATTAGTCAATATCGATATTCCTGAGGGATCCCCGTTAGTGGGTCAAACCTTGGGCTATTTGGAGGTGCGCGGAAAAAGCACATTTTTAATTGTTGCTCTGCGCCGTGCCGATGGTAGCGCGATTTCCGATCCGGGTCATGAGCTACTCCTGCAAGGGGGAGATAGTGTGATTGTGATTGGTCGTAAGGATGATATTCCGCAATTTGTCCAACGCTACCAAACCAAAAAGGAAATCAAATTTCGGGGGGCACAAGCCTAATTGGGGTATTTACCAAGATAGGGAGGTGCTCCGCCCATAGCACCCCCCTTACCATGATTGTTGTTTTCTTAGGGTTGCGGGTCAGCGATCAACTGAGCTTGCAGGCGGCGGGCGTGCTCAATATCGGTGAATGATCCCGTCCCTGTGGCCTGCCAGAGCAACAAAGCACTGTTGAGATCCCCCAAAATCAAGGGAGTGGCGGATCCCATGTTTAGCCTAGCTAAGGCTCGATAGTAGTAGGGATCCGGACGATAGGGTAGCCGTTCAATCGCCTCCGAATAGTCCGCGAAAGCCTCTGACCACTGTTGCCGTGCTGCCCAAACTTGTCCCCGCAGCCAATAGGCTTCCGCTAGGGATCCCGTTTGGTTTTTCTGCAATCCGCTCTGGATGGCTTGGTTCGCATAGTGATGGGCGGCGGGCAGGTGCTCTTTCTGCATGAGAAGTTTGACCCACTCTAAGGTCAACGGCGGCAGTTGAGGATTGAGGGTAGCAAACATCTGCAAATCCTGTTCCGCCAAATCTAGCTCTCCCATCCGTCGATAAACCTGGCTACGCAGCCAATAGGCTTCAGCCAGTTGGGGATCCAGGGCAATAGCAATGTCGAGATCTCGCCGCGCCGCTGCTAGATTGTGGGTAATCGCGGTGGCATCACTGGGCTGAGGGCGATGGGATCCCTCCAGGGATTGATGCCAGAAATGGTGGGCACGCTTCAGATAGTAAGAGGCGTCATCAGGAGCCTGCTGAACTTGCTGATTCAGTTGCTGCCCATAATCGACGTTGGCTTGTGAGCGATGGGTGGGTCGGGCGGCGATGGCTGTGGGGGGAAAGGTAGCTGTTGTGGAGGGGATCCCAACATTGGCCTCGGTCTGCCAAGTCAGGGTTGACTCTTGTTGCTTCATCTGCCGCCATGCGCGGATCTGATAGGCTTGGTTACGAGCCACCCGTGCCTCTTCCCTTTTTCCCATAACCGCTGCTAAATCAGCACGATGTTGCCACAACTCCGCCGACAGCGGATCATTCCACAACCCCGTCATCAGCGTGGCTTGAGCGGCTTGGGGATCCCCCATCTGCTGCTGCATGTCTGCTAGGGCTTGCCGTAGGGCAATATGGTTGGGATCGATAGCCAGGGATTGCTGGGCATCGGCACTAGCTGCTGCCAAATCACCCTTGAGGGCATAGGCTTGTGAGCGGAGGTGATAAATGCGCGGGTTCTGGGGATCGAGAGCAAGCGCCTGAGTGAATTTGACAATGGCACAATGGCAATTGCCAGCAGCGAGATAGGCTTCCCCCCACTCCACCCACAAATCAGCCGATTCAGGAGATTGGGCGACCACTCCGGCATAAAGCTGAATCGCCTTAGCATGGGATCCCTCTGCCATAGCCAGACGAGCCTGCTCTAGCCCTGATTTTTGAGTATCCTGTTTTAAACTTTCAAAATCCGCTTGCGGAAAACCAGACTGGGGTTGAGCAGCTTCACCAACAACCGCAGACTCTTTTTGCCCAGACTCAACTTGATTAGAGGAGGGTAATGCTTTCCACAAACAAACGCCAGCAACAAGGGAAAATGCCAGCAAAAGATTCGGCCTGAATAGCATCATAGGTTAACGCCGCAGAGGATGAGGATGGGAGGATGCCACCAGGGTAGTCGCTCCCGAAAGCATCTGTCCAGGCAGATCCCCTCTTGATTTCACCAGTTCTCACTAGTCCTTTTGGATCTCTGTGGACTTAGGGTTGCAGACTAAGCTTGACGACCTTGCCGCCGTCGATCCCCAATCCCACAATCTCCACAACATTCCGGACGCTTAAAATCATCCCAGTGAAGGCAGGCTCGACATCCCTTGGTCATTTCTGGCCAACGTTCTTGAATGAGTAATTGTCGTAATTTAACGTCTTGGGATTCCGAAAAATGAGATTGTGATTGTGACCGTTCCATAACCCAACTCTGAAGCTCTTCCTCCGGTATAAGAGGTTTTATTGACGGCATTCTCAAACATTGGTATGGCTTAAGAATTGAATTAGGTAGAGCTAATGAAATAAGGAAATGACCTATAAAATTTTGCACAAACAATGCAACAGGATAACATCTATAAATAAATGCTAAGAAATAAGTCGCAATTGTTATCGTGATCTCAGGATCCCCTGATGGAAGATGAGTTAGGCGTGGGATGGGAAATAGGGATAGGGATCCAAACCCTACGAATGGATCCCTGTGGATCCACGTAGTCAATCTTACTTAATCAGGATCCCAATGGATCTAATCGGAATCGAACCGATACCTGCCCTGTGAGAGTCTCACTCACACCTCATGCAAGTTTACAAAGCGTCTCTGTTTCTTCCTAACAAGAAGGTATGTAAGCTTTGTGGATCTGGGCACGAGTTGGTTATGGGCGCTCTACCCTAGAGCTATAGACCCCAAAAATGTCAATGGATAGGATGAATTGCTTTTTATCAATACAACGGTAAATGATTGAACCCATTGAACAAAACCTGAGTCAGTCTTAACCACTCACCGAAGTGGAGATGCGAGGGCAGGGCTTGAACCTGCAAACTCCTGGTTCAGAGCCAGGTGACTTTACCAATTCGTCTACCTCGCAGCCAAGTGGGGGCTAGCAAACCCGTTTGTGATGGGATCCTCTCGACGGGACTTCAACCCGCAATCTTTGCTTTGAAGGAGCAATGGCTTAGTCGTTTCGCCTACGAGAGGAGGAGCATTCCCTTAACAAAATACATGAGCAGTTAGCAAAAAACGAATCAACTATTTTCTCATCCATCAAACCAACCCATCAAATAGCTAGGTTATTTAGGGATCCATCATCACAAAAATAAAGCATGTTGCATTAAATATTGATGGCGAATCTTTTCCATTTCTAGGATGGCTTGAGCATGAGCTTGTTTAGCCAGTTGAGCTTGTTGGAGTTGCTCGGCCTGCTCTTGCTGCTTTTCTCGTGCTTTCTGTAGAGTGACTTGGTAGAGAATCCACTCGGATAGAGAGATTGTTTTTTGGACGAGCATAATATTTCCCTGAAACTCACTTCCTATGCAAATACTACAAATGTAATATGCCATTGTCAAGCTCCCAAAATTAAAAAAGGTCATAGATATCATGAATAATTTAGATGGTGCTTAGGTGATTCTAAAACCAAGTTAGTTGGCTGATTATCCATGCAAAAATCTGATCGATATGAGGATCGATCAAGCCAACTTATTCATGAAAAACTCTCGATCAATAGTGAATTTTTGACTCAAATAGGGATCCCTTTTCTTCGCCGTGGAATAGCTCCTAACCATTGGGCGGAGCGAAGGGATCCCTTAGGTAACAGACAAGGAAACGAATGGATTGGTCTAGTTGTCGGGGGAATGGGTCATCATGGCTGTAGATCCTTCTGACAGTTGCCATAACTGAAGAAGTTGTGCTTCTACAAGATGATCCAGAGCATCACAGACAAAAACACCTTCGGATCCCTGGGCATTACTGGATATCCACATTCCCTCTAAGCTGACCTCCAGATAATCGGTGTCACAAATATCGAGATCAATTTGTTCGGCAAGAGTTTCCAGCCCAGGCAAATCCGCAGGTAGCAGGAAGGAAGCCGCACTACTTTCTATGACGAAAGGTTGATCTAGGCAGGCTGACAGAGATTGACGGATTGCTAACCAATCCTGCAAAGACTCCGCCACAATTTCAAGATAAATTCCAGTTTCGGTGTAGATCAATTTCAACATAAATATATGATCCTTTCCTCACACTTAAGGATGGTGATGATAATGGTCACGCCAAAACAATTCAGCAAAAGCAACCGTGGGATGCATGGGAGCTTTGGGTTTGGTCAATAAGGGCATGGCAGCTTGTTCGGGGGTGCGGTTACCTTTGCGCTGGTTACAGGTTTCGCAAGCGGTAACAAGGTTTTCCCAGGTATCTCTGCCCCCTTGCGAAAGTGGAATGACATGATCCAGAGTGAGGTGATGACCACAACCGCAGTATTGGCAGGTGTGGTGGTCTCGCCTAAACACGTCGCGGCGGTTGACCGCCGGAACCCTCCAGCCCCGTTCGCACCCTCTGGTCAGGAGGCGAATGTGTTCGGGAACCTCCAGCACCTGATGGGCAGAACGGATCCGCCAGATCGGAACATTCATCAGTAGGAGGGGTTCGGCTTTGCCCGTCAGCAAAAGAACAATCGCCCGCTTGATGGGGATCCGGGTGATGGGCAAATAGTTTGGCGAAAAAACCACGATGGACGCTTGCAAAAAATGAGTGGCTACGGTCATGGTTCGCTCCTCAACGTAAAACCCCCGCTTCGTGGGTGTGAAGCGGGGGTTGAGAATAAACGGATTCTCTTCCTAGATGGGTACAGCTAGCCTGTACCTCCCGCTTTGTGTAAAGTATGGTTTGCCGCCATCGGGCTTGCCGAAGAAGTTGCTAGTCATAGACCACCCACGATGGGAAATGGGGGCTTGAATCGGGTAAGTCGTAGCCATGCCAGCAGCCGTTCTGGTTAGTGCCGCTATCTCCAATGCCAACATGCCTACACTCTCACTGCCGAGGCAGAGGGAGATAGGAGATGAAAGCAGGCGGAGAAGCAGAAGGCTCATGACACTCTCCTCAAGAGGAGGATGATAAGGTTAATTGCGCTTATACTACACTGGTATTACAGGGCTTGTCTAGTCTTTTATCCAGAAATATCTAGAAAAATATCCAGAAATTTTTTTGCCTTTTTTCACGAGCCAATTGGTTCAGAGAAGATTGAGCCGGATTACGCTAAGTCACCTGAGGGGGCATTAAGGCTGAAGGGGATCCCGGATGGATAGCCAGTCTTGCCCCACTTTGATGGTGATATCCGAGTCAAGGGTTCCTGTAGACTCGACGATGGTTTGCCCTAGACCCAACAAAGACTGTACTTCTAAAGCTCCTTGTAAATCTCCTTGCTGAGCAATGATCTGGGTCTGCTCAAGCATTTGGTGGGCATCTTCGACAGCAAACACCGAGGTAAAGCCTTTGTTGCGTAGTTCCTGAGCCATCTTACGGGCTATCTCCGCTTGTCCGGTCGCGTTTTGAACGGCAATCCGCAGGCGATTCGGGGGGGTGGGCAACAGGTCTCCCTGGCTGGGTTGAGCGTCAAAATAGTTGACGGCAATTTGATAGACCCCCTCTGGGTCGGGGAGCCAATAACTGGTGGAGTATTCGTAGGGCTGGCTAAATCGCCCCGGCAGCAAGACCATATCTAGGCTATCTTGCCCGGAGGTAAGCATAAATTTGGCTAAAGAGAGCAGCTCTTCCCAGGTGAGGTTGGTGTCAAGATTATCTCGCACCGCTTGAAGAATGACGGGCGCTTTTGCCCAGGTGGTTGGTTTGAGCAGTTCTAGGCTGAGGGCACGCATGAGTTGCTGTTGCCGTTGCACCCGCCCGATATCGCCGAGGGCATCTTGGCGGAACCGAACAAATTGGTGGGCTTGTTCCCCATTTAACCGCTGCAAGCCCGGTTCGAGATCAATATAGAGTTTTTGGGTGACATCGGTATATTTCATCCGCTCCGACACATAGACTTCTACACCCCCCACCGCATCGATTAGGGCGGCAATGCCTTGGGAGTTGAGGCGGACGTAGCGATCAATTGGGATGTCTCCTAGCATCTGACTGACCACCCGTGCTGTTAGAGCCGGACCACCTAAGGCATGGGCAGCGTTAATTTTTTGGGTTCCATAGCCGGGGATGGGCACACGGGTATCGCGGGGAATGGAAAGCAAAGCAATTTTGTTGGAGTCAGGATTAAATCGGACAAACAGCAAGGTATCACTCCGCACAGGTAGGTTGGAGTGGCTGGTTTGTTGATCCTCTTCAGAATCAATGCCATCCACACCGAGCACCAAAATATTCAGGGAGTAGTCGAGGGAGGCTGCTCGTAGCTGATCATCCCGAAAAGCGCTCTTGTCTGCGGGGGAGAGGATCTGTGGCATGATCTGTTGAGGCAATAACACCGCCACTAAAGCGCCTGCTGTTCCGGCAAAAACCGCCGTAAAACCAAACAGCAACCACAATAGCCAATGCTCAAAAGCGAAAGAACGAGGGGATCCAGCGCGGCGAGGGTGAGGGAAGGATGACATGCGTTAGATCGGAACCTCTAGGTAAGTTCGGTGCAAATTTTGACTGCGGAATGTCAAAGTTATCTTATCCCATGACCTGAAATAGTCTATGCAAGCTGTAATTCTTGCTGGTGGCAAAGGAACTCGCCTCAGACCGCTGACCCGCCAACAGCCCAAACCCCTCGTGCCCCTTTTGGAGATCCCCTTCCTGCATTGGATGGTGGAGCGGTGTTGTCAGGTTGGCGTGGATTCAATAGTCATTAGTCTGGGGTATCGGGGGGATCAGATCAAGGATTTTTTGGGGGACGGATCAGCATGGGGGATCCCGATTCAGCTCATTCAAGAATCTACCCCTCTCGATACGGCTGGGGCGCTGGTGCTGGCTCGACCCTATTTTACGAAGGATCCCTTGCTGGTGTTTAATGCCGACATCCTCACGGATTTGGATTTACGGGCTGTCATGGACTACCACCGTGCCACGGGATCCCAGGCTACCCTCACCTTGACGCGAGTGGCTGACATCACCGCCTACGGACTAGTGGAGTTAAATGTCCAGGGAAAAATTCAATCCTTTCGAGAAAAGCCTAGCCCTGCTGAGGCTCAGCTTATTACCACTAACACGATCAATGCCGGAACCTATGTTTTGGATCCGGCTATTTTTGACGCTTATCAGCCTGGGGATCCTTTGAGTTTTGAGCGCCAAGTATTTCCCCAACTTTTGGGGAGGGGAGGCCAAATGCAGGGCTACATTCATGAGGGCTATTGGCGGGATCTGGGCAACCCAGCCAGCTACTATCAGGGGCAGTTGGATATTTTGTTGGGCAACATGACCGACTTTCCGTTAGTGGATGTGGAGCAGCCACAGCCGGGAATTTGGATCCATCGCACCGCTCAGGTAGCGGCGGAAGCCAGCCTATCCTCCCCTTGCTATGTGGGATCCCATACGGTGGTGGGGGCACGAGCGGTGGTGCCAGCGGGAACGATTATAGCCGGAGACAGTTGGGTTGATGGCCGTATTGCACCGGGAGCCTATGGACAGGGAACGTTGTTGGTTTGATATGCGGATGTTTGACCGCAGCATCTCCAAATATAAATAGTTGCCAGGTTGAGGGTGAACCGTAGAGGAACTTACCGGAGACTGTATGGGGTGAGGGGATCCCGATTGATTAGGATGAGCCTAGGATCCCTCATAAAACATGCTGGGGGAAGGGAAGAGGGCACTATGTTGAGCAAGGTTGGTTGGTTGGGAATGGCGCTAACGGCTGGGATCCTCCCCATGATTGGGATGAATAGTCCTGTTGTGGCTCATGATTATTTCCTGTCAATACCAGTTTCGACTGAGAATACTTTTGTGGCCGAACTGCCGGATTACTTGGCTAATGATCAGGGCAGTTCTAACCCCCTGGAAGGAGCAACAACCTCTGTGACATCTACTGTATCTGCCTCCATCCCCTTTAGTTTAGATTTGTTTTCCAGGGTGGTTCAAGATTATTCCCAGGCGAATATTTTGATTTCTCCTCTGAGTGTTCAACTGGCCTTAGGAATGACCCTAGAGGGGGCAGCAGGAGAGACGCAAGCAGAGATAGCTAAAGTGTTAGGAATTGCCCCCGATCAACTGGCGGAATGGCATCGAACTAACCAAAAACGGCTAGTGGAGCTAACGGAAGCAACTGACAACTCTCTGCAACTGCAAATCGCTAATTCCCTCTGGTTGGCGGAAGGGATCCCGATATTTCCTGAGTTTATTCGAGCCAATCAAGACTATTATCAGGCTCAGGTCAATTCCGTAACTTTTGGTCAGCCAGCAGCAACTAATCGGATCAACGATTGGGTTGCGGAAAACACGGCGGGCAAAATCACCAGCATTGTGGATCGAACTGAGCCAGATACGCTATTGATGTTACTTAACACGGTTTATTTCAAAGGTAATTGGCGCTATGCCTTTGATCCGACAGCTACCCGTGAAAGTATCTTTACGTTAGCCAATGGCCAAGAGAAACAGCATCCTTTCATGGAGCAATCCGGTACTTATCGCTATGCAGAATCAACCTTATTTCAAGCCATTCAATTACCCTACGGAGAAGGGGAATGGGTGATGACTATTCTCTTGCCCCAACCGGAGCAAACTCTTGCTGAGGTGATGGCTCAACTCAACCCAACGACTTGGCAAGCCTGGATGAATAGCCTACGCTCCACTCAGGGATCCCTACAACTGCCCTCATTTCGTCTGGAATCTAGTGTGGCATTGGAAAGTATTTTGGCGGAGATGGGAATGCCCCAAGCTTTTCGCCCCACGGCTAACTTTAGTCAGATGAGTGCCCAGCCCACCTACATCAGCCAGGTGAAACACAAGGCTATGATAGAGGTGAATGAAGTGGGCACGGAAGCGGCGGCTGTAACGGCCATCACCATGACCCGCACCTCGATGAGCAAGCAGCCGCCTTTTTCGATGGTGGTGAACCGCCCCTTTCTCTATGCCATTCAGAGCGTGGATAGCGGAGAAATTTTGTTTATGGGATCCGTCGTCAACCCAGAGCGCTAACCTGATAGAGTCCCTTGCGTGACATTGACGGCAGCATCCATGAAAACGGTCTATCGACATCTGGCTGTCCGCCTCACGATTGGTGTCGTGCTCTTGGTGGGCAGCGTCAGTATCCTGCCACGGGATCGGGTTTGGGGATTGGTGGGGTTAGCCGGAGCAGTCAGCGCGATTGCCGGAGCCAAACCGGGGCGATTGCTCTTGCAGGAAGGCATGGATCGGACGGCGCAAAGAAACTACGCGGCGGCTCTCCAGTCCTTTAACCAGGTAATCGAGTGGGATCCCAAATCCACCGCTGGCTGGCTGGGGCGCGCTCATGTGCAAACCCTCCTAAAAAATTATCCAGCGGCTTTACGGGATCTGGATATGACAGAAAAATTGGAGCCCTCCCTGCCTGCCATTTTTTGGGCACGCGCCCTGATCTATCAAAAAACAGAGGATCCCCAATCGGCTCTACAGGAGATCAACCGCTATCTACAACGGCAGCCGGATGCCAAAGGCTATAGCCTGCGGGGGGGGATCCACTGCCAACTGGGCTATCAGGAAGCCGCACAAGCCGATTTTGACCTGGCGATTGCTCAGGATCAGCACTACAGTCAAGCTTATTGGGAACGTGCCCAGTTCTTTTTGCAGCGCGGTAGCTTTTGGGAAGCCATCGTTGATTTTACTCAGGTATTGAATCGGGATCCGCGCTCTTTACCTGCTTTGCTGGGACGTGCCCATGCCTATGCCTATCAGGGAGATTATCCCCCAGCCATTGCTGATCTGACGGAAGTTTTGAGACAAATGGAGCAACCTCATTTGACAATTTATCAAGGATTAATTCTCAATCCTCAACATCCATCAGACAAAGAAGCTAGCTATTATTATCGGCGAGGTTTGTTTTATTATCAACAGAGTGATTTGTTGGAATCTATTGCGGATATGGATCAGGTCATTCGGCGAACTCCTGACTATCTCATGGCCTATATTTTGCGAGGAAATGCCCATTATGATATGGGACAAGTGCAACAGGCTTTTGCCGATTATGAAGGAGTTTTTAAGCTGGAGTTAGTGGATTGGGATCCCGATGACGAGTTTAGCTGTCAGGCTTTAGCACTGGCTCGCCTGCGGATGGGCGATCGAGAGGGAGCCTTACTGGATCTAGAAAAAGCTATCCGAATCAGCGGGCAGCATCACAATCTTCCACTCCAACAAAAAGCTGAAGCGCTCCTGAAAACATGGCGGCATGGCGCTCATTCTGATCATTCTACCTGCGTGGAAGCCAGCAATTCTGACAGCTATTTTGTAATGAGTCCCATAATGACTCCTCTAATAGGCACTGAAATTAACAGTGAAATACCCTTCAACATCCAACCAGAAGTTAACCGAGAAACTGAGATAGAAACCAAAACAAATATTAGCTAAAATAGTTAACGGAACACAGTCAAATGAGTCTTTTAGGAATTACCTTTTTTAGACGGATTAGAGTAAAAAACTAGCATGATAATCTAAATGATCCTCAATAAAAGTATTGACAAAATAATAGCTATGGTCATACCCGATCTGACGCCGCAGTTGTAAGGATTGCCCGACTTGGGCACAGGCGGATTCCAGATGGTCGGGCAGGAGCTGTTGGCTTAAAAATATATCCTCTGTGCCCTGATCCACCAAGATCGAAGGATAGCGGGATCCATAATCGAGCAACAACTGACAAGCATCCCAGTCACGCCAGAGGGACAGATCGGATCCCAAATAGTGACGAAATGCTTTTTGACCCCAAGGGCAGCGCATGGGAGCGGCAATAGGAGCCAAGGCTGAAACCGAACGATAGCGATCCGGATTTTTGAGGGCACAGATCAGCGCCCCATGTCCCCCCATTGAATGCCCCAAAATCCCCTGCTGGCGGCCTAGAGCCGGGAACTCCGCTTGGATGAGAGCAGGTAATTCTTCCACAACATAGCTATACATGCGGAAGTGCCTTGCCCAGGGATCCTGAGTGGCATCCAGATAAAACCCCGCTCCGCTTCCTACCTCCCCATCGCTATCTTCCTGAGGAATGCCGGTATGGCGAGGACTGGTATCAGGCATCACCAACATCACCCCCAACTGAGCCGCCCGTTTGAGCGCTCCCGCCTTGGTGAGAAAGGTTTCTTCGGTGCAGGTGAGTCCTGCCAAACAATAGAGGACGGGGACAGCGTGCTGTTGCGCTTGGGGTGGTTGATAAACGGCAAACGACATCGAGCTGTGGCAGATCGGCGAATCATGGCGAAAAAATCCCACCCACCCGCCCCAGCAGGCCTGTTTTTTCAGGAGGTGACATCCAGAAGTAGAGTCGCCGGGAGCAGAGTTGGTGGTCAAAGGCATCGTCAGGGATCCCCCATTAGGCCATGAATGATCGTGTTAGTTGCCGCTAGTTAGCCAGTTCCACATTACGGGTTACGGAAGCCGCCTGCCCTGTCCGGTCAAATACGCGAAAGGTAACCGCATATTCCCCTATACTCAACCCGCTGGGCGGAGTAATGCCAAAAGCCGTAGAACAACTGGTGGCTCCCGCTCCACAGCCCGCCTGATTAGCAGAGAGGGTCTGCACCTGAAACCCTCCCCAGGACAGTTGAAAGGCATTACTGGTGGGCAATCCCCCTGGTACTGTCACCGAAAAAGCCAATGGAAACGCTTGTCCTTGGTTGACGCTAGCCGGAATCTCCAGGCTGGTGATCAAAGGGGGCGTCGATACCGCCGTATCCCCCTCACTGCCACATCCACCTAGACCCAGCCCTGCCACGGTCAGAACCAGCGCCCCAGACAGGGATCCCCATCGGTAGGGGTGTTGTACCTTCATCTCCGCCTCTCCTCAAACAGGATTCACCCGCCCTTGATACTACCGGAGAGGGGGGGTGGCTGTCTCCTCAGGTAAACGGAGCTTGCGGATCTTGGGTCAAGAATTTTTCATGAGTTTGGCAGTAGTAGTGTCAAAAATGACCTACTTAGCTAATAATGTCCATATATAGTGGAAGGTGCTGAGGGCATTAGCATCAACCCATTGGATCCCAGCCCACCGTCTCATTTCTTACCTTTTGTTACCCTTTCTCGGTACAGCGATGGAAACCCCAGAAGAACAACTCAAAATCCTCAAGACTCGAGTTCGCAACCTAGAGCGATCCTTGGCGGAGTCAGAAGCCTTGTCTCTGGAGCAGATCGAGTGTACCCATCGCCTAGAAAAGCAACTGTTGGAGGCTCAAAGTCAAATTGAAGCCCGCGATCAAGCGATCATCGCCTGTCAGCAAGAACAGGCCCAGTTGACCGAGCGCCCCACCCTAGAAGCCTATCAGTTGCAATCTCAGCACATCCAAGAACTTCAGCAAATGGTCTGGCAACTGGAGCGGCGACCCAGTGTGGAACACTACCAAGTTTTGCAACAGCAACTCGCCACCAGCCAGTCGGAAATCGAGATGCTCAAGAGCGAGCTGCAACGGCGGGTGGATCCCTCCCGGTTTTATCAACTGCAACAGGAGTTGGGTGAACTGAAGGACTATGCCAACCAACTGGGGGAATACGCCGCCCGTCTGCCGCAGGTGCAACTGCAACATGCCCAATCGCAACTGCACAGCCATGAGCTAGAGACCCAACTTTCGGAGATGACGACTCGCCTACAAGCCCTAGAAGAACGTCCCACCCCCGAAGACGTGGCTGCCCGCCTGCACGCCATCCAGCAAGAACACCAGGCGAGTTTGCAAACCCTGACGGATCAACTCACCCAGGCGCAGCAGCAACTCACTGTTTTACAGGAACGACCTGATTTTGAGCAGGTGCAGCAGTGGCAACAGCAGTTTGAACACCTACAACGGGAACTAGCAGCCTCCGAGGCGGATCGGGCGGCTTTGGCTACCGATCTGGCAAAGCGTCCTTCTGGCCAAGTCCTGGAGGCATTACAGCAGCAGGTGGAAGAACTCCGCACTCAACTGGAGATGGCTCAAACCACCCATACGCAATTGCAAGCGGAGTTATCCCAACGACCCGCCAGCCAAGAGCTAGAGACCCTGCGGGAGGAACTTCAGCAATTACAAGCGGCTCATGAGCAACTGCGGCAGGAGGCTGAACAGCGCCCCACTCTAACGGAATGGCAGGAATCGAAGCGCCGACAAGAGCTGGCAGAAGCCCATCACATCGTTAGCAAAAAGCAGATTGAACGGTTACAACAGCAGATCGAAGAACTAAAGGCGGAATGCGTACAGGCTCACGCCTACGCCCAAACCCAAGAGAAAGAAGTCGCTCTTTTGGAAGCAGTCAAGCAAGACCTGGAAAGTCGGCTGAGATGGCAGCAAGGCGAAGCAGAGCCATCAGCCACTACCAGTCCACCCATCCATCTGCCTACGATGTCTCCAACTGCCCGACCTGGCCTACCTCAGTTGGAGGTTTTGCCCAGCCGTTCTGGTTTCCCCTCCCCTCGCTTTCCTGAGTCGCAGCCTGCCGCCCAAGGGCAGGAAGAAGCGATACCTGTGGCGGCGACAGCGACGGGTCGCCCTGCCGCCAGCGGGATCCCTCCCCTGACCCTAGCTCCGGCTCCCCAGGTTTCGGACTCCCTGCTGCGCCGCCGATTGATGGGGGAAGAAAACACGCTGCCCTCTCCCAGTCGCCCGAAGTCCACCCGCAGTATCGAGTTGCCTGCCTTTGTGCAGCGCCGTCCTCGTTAATTCCGTTGGTTTTGGGTGGGGTGGGTGGTTACTGCGCCCCTAGATTGCCTGCTTTGATCCAGCCCTCCTCCCCCGTTTGACGGCGAACCCGCTGCCAGCGCCCGTCACTGCTGACCTCTAGAACGATGACAATCTCGTTGACAGGGATCCCCCCAAGATACTGACCGTCCGCTTGTGGCTCGGCTCGCAGGGCTAAGCCAATCGGTTCAATCACCCGCCCCTGGGATCCCGCCCCAATAGTAACGGGTTGGGGGGGAGGAGTAGCTGGGGAGGATGTGGTTTGAGGGACAACAGCCGGGGCAGGGGCATCCGTTGGCTCTAGGTTCCCCGCTTTCACCCACCCCTCTTGTCCATTCAACTCTCGCCGTACCCGTTGCCAAGCTCCATCCCCACTTGCCTCTAAAACGGTGACTGTTTCCCCCACAACGATTCCCCCCAAATAGGCTCCTTCTAGAGAAGGACCACTGCGGATGGCTAGCCCAAGAGGCTCGATCACCCGCCCGCGACTGCCCGCCCCAACGGTTCCCGAATTCACGAGCGGATCAGGGGAAGCCGCCGCTGTGCCCTGGGGAATGGGGGTGGGATCCGGAGGGGGAATGACCGCCTGTTCAAATTTGGGGGGAGCCGGCGGCTCTAGCATGGGTGCTACATACTGCCACACTTGCCAGCCAATAGCAGCCAAAGCCCCCACCATAACACTGCCCACCATCAGTGAGGCCAACGGCATGGTCTGACCGGAGTAACTGGATTTCGACCAACGGGATCCCATGGAATCACTCAAGCCTTGCTTCTTCAGCCGTACAGAACGCACTCTCGGATCCCGATCAAGGGTATAGGGATCCGCCTCTAGCTGGGGAGATGGCTTCTGCCCAGCATCAAACCTGTTGAGGGAGGACTGTTGAGGAGGATGCGGATCCTGAGGGGGATAAACGCTCATAGACTAACGTCAGCCCAGAGAAGTAGCGGAGGAAATCTCAACCCTAATGGGAATGAATGAGAGGAGTATCGTTCTTTAACGCTAAGATCATACACTGACTGCTAATGAAACATTCCTTCACAACTGTCTCCTCATATTCACGGGGGTTGCCCAGTTAGACCCAGTCTTTGGCTCCCACCAAACTCAAGCCGCAATTCGATAACATTTGTAAAAGCTGGCGGGTCATTTCTCCACCCAGGCTAGGCTGATAGCCTGAAAGGCCAAGTTTGGGGAAAGTGCGGTGTCAATCCGCCACTGTGACGCAACTGTGATGTGGGCTAAGCCTGCTCAGTCAGAACACCCATTGGCTGACCCTCCCTAGCCTCCTTGCGATTCACAAGGAAAGGATTTTTATTTGGTTACCCACCTCGCTTTATCTAACCCCGCCTCTTTCAGCCAGCCGGATGAGGCTCCTTTGCTCCCCCTGTTGCTGATCGGCCACGGATCCCGCGATCCTGAAGGACAAACGGAATTTCTCAAGTTGGCCGCCACCTATCAAGCCGCCACCCCCCATCGACCGATTTTTCCTTGCTTTTTAGAGCTAACGGATCCCTCGATTGCCGACGGGATCCAGCGCTGTCTGGAGGCAGGCTATCAGGAAGTCATTGCTTTGCCCGTTTTGTTGTTTGGGGCACGGCATAACAAATACGATGTCACGCTGGAGTTGGATCGCTGGCAGCAGATCTATCCCCAGCTCAAGCTCCACTATGGCGGCCCTTTGGGGATCCGTAACGATATTTTGGATCTGCTGCGACAACGCTTAGTTCACCTACAAGACCAGCATCCCCAGATTGCGGCGGCGGAGACCGTCCTCTTGTTTGTGGGGCGGGGGTCTAGTGATCCAGAAGCAAATGGGGAAGCCTGTAAGTTAGCGCGGATGGTGTGGGAGGGATCCGGCTATGCCTCAGTGGAAACCTGTTTTATTGGCATTACCCATCCCCGCCTCTCGGTTGGTTTTGCACGGGCACTTTTGCTGAAGCCGCGCCGCCTGATTGTGATCCCTTATTTTTTGTTTACCGGTGTGCTTCTGAAAAAGATTGAGCAGGACACCCAGCAACAACGGCAGCAACATCCTGAGGTGGAGTTTTACCTATTGCCGGAAATTGGCATCCATCCCACCGTATTGACCGGACTTTGGGAGCGGGAACAGGAGGCGATTGCTGGAACCACCCCGATGAATTGTCACCTCTGCAAATTTCGCCGAGCGGTGGCGACCCAGACCCTCGCCAGCTCCGGTCATCTCCATCATCCTACTGATCCTCATGACCATGACGCCCATTCCCACCCTCACCCGCATCGTCATGCCCATCCCCATAGCCATGCCTCCGTCGATGTCTATGAGCGGGAAGCCGACTACCATCAAAAAATCTGGCAGGTTCCTTAACGGTTTCTTGCTCTGAGGTGAGCCGTGAGGCTTTCGGTTTGTTTAATGGCGGGAGGGGGATCCAGGGATAGACACGGAGGGAGAGAGAGGAGAAAGCGGCTCAGCACCAGGGCTAGTCGTACTAGGGGCAAAGGCGCTGGCCTCCACGGCCTTGGGATAAGGGATCCGCTCATGATTGGATTGCCACCACACCTCTACGAAGGCTTCGGCAATCACGGCTAAGTCGGCCAGTTGCAGGCGACTATCGATCAGTTGTCCATCCTGCCAACGAGCTTGACAGATGCGCTGCACCGTCGCCTTAGCCTGTTCGATGCTCTCGCTGCTCAAGCAATCGATGGATCCCATACTGCGGAGGGCAGCTTCACAGGCATCCGCCAACATGACGACCCCCGTTTCTGGGGTTTGGGGAATTGGGCCATCGTAGCGAAACGGCTCGTCGGGAATGGCTTGTCCGTTGGCCTTGAGTTGAGCCTGATGATAAAAGTAAGCGATGCGAATGGTTCCCTGGTGCTCCGGGATAAACGCCTGGATAGCCGTGGGCAGATGGTACTGTCGAGCTAGTTTCAGCCCATCGCTAACATGAGCCTTGATGATGGCGGCACTACGATAGGGATCATCCAGTTGGGTGTGAGGATTAACGCCACCCATTTGGTTCTCGATGAAGTAGCGAGCGTGCAGCATCTTGCCGATGTCATGGTAGAGGGTGCCGGTTCGCACCAACTCGGCGTTGAGATTTAAGCGCTGGGCTGCCCGTTCCGCTAGAGTAGCCACAAACAGGGTGTGCTGAAAAGTGCCGGGAGCTTCCGTGGCGAGCCGCCGCAGCAGGGTGCGGTTGGGGTTAGCCAGTTCCAAGAGGCGGATGGGGGTAATCAGGTCAAACAGCCGTTCCAGATAAGGGCTGGCTCCCAAGGCAATAATGCTCCAGCCCAGACCCGTCCCGCCCGCTAGGGCAATCGTTCCCAGGTTAATTCCCCCTCCGGTCAAGAGGCTGAGCAACCCTTCTCCCACCATCTGGGTCAAGGCTGCGACTCCCCCCAAAAGTGCTAATTCTTCCCGTGAACGGAGTCGCCCAGCCCCCAGGCAAGCCACTAAACTGCCGATCACAAGGGGACCTAAGGTTCCCAAGCTGGCGGGAGCCACTAAGGGTAGAAGGAGAGCTTCCCCCGCCACCACAATTAATCCCAAGCCGGTGCCATAAAAACTACTGACCAGTAGGCCAACCGCAGGCAATGAGGAGAAGGGAATGCCAAAAGCGGAAGCGAGGGGAGCCACCGTCAGGGTCAACAACAGCACCAGCAGTTGATCGCGGCGGCGGAGCTGCCAATGGAAGCGTCTCTGCAACCAGATAAAAATCACCAACGTGGATCCCATCAATCCAGCCACGCCAGCCAACCCCCAGCCGTTGATACGGCGTTGAGTGAAATCAAAGTGATCCAAAGCCAGAAAAATTTCGGGAGTGATGGTCTCTCCTGAGCGGACTAGCACCTCCCCTTTAGTTACCACAATCACTTCTGGCTGGACGGCTTTCACGGCTGCTTCCATCTGAGCCTTGGTTTGGAGGCTATCCAGCTTGAGATTTGAGGTTAGAACCCCCTGGAGACAGGTGACGAGAGTCGATTGCAAAGCCTCCTGGATCCCCTGCTGCTGCCAGCTTAGGGGGAGATTGTCTTGAATTTGAGCCAGGATCCCTGCTTCTCTGACGGCATTGGGCAATCCCTCAGCAAGGCCAATGGCTTGAATGCGGTAAAGGGTACGCTGAGCTAAAGTTTGGAAGTCTTGCCAATTTTGATGGGTTAGATCCAGCAGCAGGGTTGGCAGGGCAGGTTGCAAAGCGGCTAACTCCGCAACCCCTTTCTGATAGCGACCCTGGGCTTGTTCGATTTGGGTGATCAGATTTTGATAGGGATCCCGTCCCCGTTCCTCCACCCGAATGGTGCCGGTGCGGCCATAGGTTTTTTGCCAAAATTGCCCTAGCTCCTGTTCCGCTCGTTCTCGAGGGGTTAAGAGTTGCTCAGATGGCAGCAGGTTTTGATCGATGAGCGGGTAGGGGGTTGGGGTTGCCATCCTCTGGTGAAGTTCCTGCCAATCGCCTGGGGGGAGTTGGCGCAGATAGGTTTGGCTAGCCGGAGAGAGGATGTCGGTAGGAGCAAAGGGGAGGGATCCCACCTGCTGACGGATGCGCTCAATTTTGACCAAGAGGCTTTGCAGTTTTTCCTGCATGGCCTGGTTAGCATCGGCATCAATTTGTAGGGCTTTAGGGGCTTGGTCTCGGGCTTTGGCTCGCTTGGCTTCGGTGGCTTCCTCATCTTCGATCGTGGTGGCAGCAGGAGCAAAAAAGGTTTGGGGAGCCAGACTGCCCACCATCAACTGGGGTTCGTTGTAGTAGCGAATGCCATGGACAGCGGTCAACGAGAGCAGGGAAATGAGATAGCCGGCGACTTGGCTGGATTTTCCTCGCCAGGTTGGTTGCGGGGCAGGGGAGGCAGACACACGCTTGGGCTGAATGACTGGGGATCCCATGACTGACCAAGTGGACCACCGTTGCTTTAGCGTTGACTTAAAACGATTCATAACCAATGGATGTCCCTAAAGGGGTGAAAGGAGCACCTTGGCAACGGCAAGTCGGAGGAGGAAAGGCTACTCGCCAAGGCAGGAAGGAGCGGAAGGGTGATGAAAACTCCTAACACAACAGCAAATACGAACCTATCTCTACAACCTCAAGATCTATCTTCAGGACTTATGGCCTCAGAGGGTAAGATTACCCCTCAGCAAGGGGAGCAAGGTTATCTTTAATTTATTGTTTCTTATATTGGTTCTAACATTTTTGTAGGGATCCCCGCAGGTGGAGTGATCTATCTAACCAAAGTGGCTGGGTTTTGCCTCTGTAGGGTCTTAATGCCTAGAGCAGCAGGCGGCTATCAAAATCTCTTGAGAGTTTGTGGCAGTGGCAAGATTGGCTGATCAAGATGGAGGGCAGTTCAGCTAGTTTTTGTTATACTTTAGTGATGTTAAGGATCAATGATTGCTAACCAAGAGGGGCTGTAACGGTTTCGACGAGGTGGCGAACCAGGATTGATGATGCAGGTCGGGATTGAGCTTATCCCGTTATCAACAGGCTCAAAACAAGTACGTGCGAACAACGTCGTACCCTTTGCTCGTAAAGCCGCCGTCTTGGCTGCCTAAGACTCAGATCCTAGTAGATTTTTGAGTTCGAGAATCCTCCGATGACTCCGTTAAATGGGAGGATTTAACCCCAACGGACGCTGCTCTAGGTCTTCTCCTCGGTCGAGACAGAGCCTAAGCCTAGACTGAGGAATCCTGCCACTGGGATCAATAGTGGACCTTGTTTCTAGGGTTTTAGAAACTAAACCTGTGAATGATTCAGTCCCCAATACCCATTTCGGACACGGGTTCGACTCCCGTCAGCTCCATAATTTGATAATCCAATAGTGTCCAAGGAAGTCCTAGAAATCCTGATTTGTTGGGGATTTGAGCGATTTCGATGTCTACAGCTTTTTCGTTATTTACATAGAACATGAATGAGTTAAGGTTAGAGAGGTTGAGTTTTCCAACAGCATGAGCCGTTATTCCCTTGACCTCCGAAAGAAAGTGGTAGCAGCCTATCATCTCGGCAATACCTCCATCCGC
>JANRIL010000033.1:0-43811 GCA_033764955.1 Cyanobacteriota bacterium
GTGATGCATGAGCGCAATGCCCACAACTTCCCGCTGGATTTGGCGGCGGCTGAGGTGTCTCCTGTGGCTCTCTCTGCTCCGGCTGTGCATGGTTAATTGTTGGCCTGAGCTGACTATTACGTATACGTAGACAAACAAAAAACAAATAAGGGATCCCTGTTGATAGGAAGGGATCCCTTATTTTTGCTTAGGGTAGGATTCGTTCCCCTTTGACCAGTTTTTTTAGCAGAAGGTGTTCCTAGCCATCCTTAAGCTTCTGTGGAAATTTTTGGATCCCTAAGACTCAGAGAGGATAATGAGCCATCAGCTTTTGGGAAGAGAGCCTGCTAGCTGTTGATGGATACCCTGTCCACGTTGTCATCTTAGCGAGGAGTCGCAACCATGCAAACCCTGACTAACATCCCTTTGGAATGTCCTCCCGTACAGGTAGAAGATGATCGGACGGGTCTAAGCGTGGAAACCCTCAAGCGAGCCTTTCTGGATAATCTTTTCTATATTTTGGGCAAATTTCCCCGTATTGCCACCCAGAACGACTATTATATGGCGCTGGCTTATACGGTGCGCGATCGGATGTTGCAACGCTGGATCAACACCGCCATTACCTATACCGAAGGGGGATCCCGCACGGTTGCTTATTTGTCGGCAGAGTTTCTGATGGGGCCACATTTGGGCAATAACCTGATCAACCTGGGAATTTATGAGCAGGTAGCCGCCGCCGTCAATGAATTGGGACTAGAACTTAATGATCTCCTGGAACAAGAGGAAGAACCTGGGCTGGGCAATGGCGGTCTGGGGCGCTTAGCCGCCTGTTATCTGGATTCGATGGCGAGTCTGGAAATTCCCTGTATGGGCTATGGCATTCGCTATGAATTCGGCATTTTTGACCAGGAGATCCGGGATGGCTGGCAGGTAGAAATCACCGATAAATGGTTGCGCTACGGTAATCCCTGGGAGTTAGCCCGACCGGAGTGGGAAGTGGAAGTCAAACTGGGGGGACATACTGAAGCGTATACGGATGAGCATGGGCATTATCGGGTGCGATGGATCCCTTATCAGGTGATTAAGGGAGTCCCCTATGACACGCCTATTTTGGGCTACAAAACCAACACCGCCAATACCCTACGACTTTGGAAGGCAGAAGCGTGCGAATCCTTTGATTTTGCTGCTTTTAACTCAGGGGATTATTTCCGAGCTGTCTATGAAAAAAGCGTTTCTGAAAACCTCAGCAAAGTTCTCTATCCCAACGATGAACAATCAGAAGGAAAGCGGCTGCGACTGATGCAACAAATCTTTTTTGTGTCCTGTTCTTTACAGGATATGATTCGGATTTTATTTCGTCAAAACCTACCGATTGAAACCTTTCACGAAAAATTTGTTATTCAGCTCAATGATACTCATCCTGCCATTGCGGTGGCAGAGTTGATGCGACTGTTGCTGGATGAGCATGGCCTGGCCTGGGATCCCGCCTGGGAAATCACCCGCCACTCCTTTGGTTATACAAACCATACCCTTTTACCCGAGGCTCTAGAGCGTTGGCCAATTGCGTTATTTAGCAGTCTTCTGCCTCGCCATCTTCAGATTATTTATGAAATTAATGCTCACTTTTTGGATGATGTGCGGATTAAGTTTCCTGATGACGCCGAGCGATTAAAGCGCATGTCTCTCATCGATGAATCTGGGGAACGTTACGTGCGGATGGCACATCTAGCCTGTGTGGGGAGTTATGCCATCAACGGAGTGGCTGCCCTGCATAGTGAACTACTGAAGCAGGATGTTTTGAAAGATTTTTATGAGATGTATCCGCAGCGGTTTAGCAATAAAACCAATGGCGTAACCCCTCGTCGCTTTATGGTGCTCAGCAATCCTCGTCTCACCCAATTAATCACTGACAAAATTGGAGATAACTGGATCAAAGATTTGACCCAATTGCACCGCTTAGAATCCTTTGTGGATGATCCCGGTTTCCGTAGTCAGTGGAGGCAGATTAAACATGCTATCAAGGAGGATCTAGCCAACCATATTCACAAAACTCTGGGGATCCAAGTCAATCCTGACTCCCTATTTGATATTCAGGCCAAACGTATTCACGAATATAAACGGCAACACCTGAATGTTCTCTACATTATTACCCTCTATAATCGCTTGAAGGATAACCCCAATTTGGATATAACCCCTCGTACGTTCTTGTTTGGAGGAAAAGCGGCTCCTGGCTATTACATGGCGAAATTGATCATTAAATTGATCAATTCGGTGGGACAGGTGGTTAACCACGACCCGGATGTGCGGGGTAAGCTGAAGGTCGTGTTTATGACCGACTACAACGTTAAATTTGCCCAACGGGTCTATCCGGCGGCGGATTTGTCAGAGCAAATTTCTTTGGCGGGTAAGGAAGCCTCTGGCACTGGCAACATGAAGTTTGCCATGAATGGAGCCTTAACGATGGGTACTTTGGATGGAGCCAATGTTGAAATTCGTGAAGAGGTGGGATCCGAAAATTTCTTCCTATTTGGGCTAACGGCTCCTGAGGTGGCGGAGTTAAAAGCGAGTGGTTATAACCCCCACGCTTACTATCAGCAGAACCCTGAACTGAAGCGGGTGATCGATCGGATTGCGTCTGGGTTTTTCTCCCACGGGGATCCCCAATTGTTCCGCCCGTTGGTAGAGAGCCTCCTCTATCGGGATCCCTATCTGCTGTTAGCCGACTATGCCTCTTATGTAGAACGACAGGATGAAGCCAGCCAAGTCTACCGCGATCAAGATCGCTGGACGCGCATGGCGATTTTTAATGTAGCTCGCATGGGCAAATTTTCCTCCGATCGCTCCATTCAGGATTATTGCAAGGATATTTGGCAGGTCGAACCTGTCAGCATCGCCATCAAAGAGTCCCAATTTATCAGCATGATCAAAACGTAATGCTTACAGTAGGGGTTTCTTCCAATAAATGAGGGCATCGGCGGATCTGCCATCCTCCAACGAGTAATAGCCTTTGCGCCGCCCCACCACCTGAAACCCCAAATTTTCGTAAAGAGAGCGAGCCGCCTGATTATCCTCCTGAACTTCCAGGGTGGCCCACTCACAACCCTGGTTAGCCGCGAGTCTGCATAACTGATGCAGCAAGCAACGAGCAATCCCCCGTCGTCGATGCCGAGGATGCACCGCCAGGGAAATCAGATGAGCTTCGTTGAAAATCTGCCAAAGGATGGCAAATCCAACCAGGCTCTCACCGTCAACGGAAAGCGGGGATCCCTCCTCTCCGTTTGCTTGCCAAAAGCTCCCCCAGACCAGACTATTCGGACGCTCCAGCTCATCAAGATACCCTTGGGCACTCCAGTAGCCGCCATAGCAAACGTGATCGAGGGTCAACATCGCCTCTAAATGGCTGGGGGTGAGGGGAGCCAAGCGATAAGGGAGGGCACTAGCATCGGGTACGGTCATAAAAAAGGCCAGCAGGGATCCCGGTAGCCCCAGGAGGAATAGAGGAGCAATCAAGAAGATAATTTGCTCAAATCCTAGCGAAGGTTAATCTTTGTGGCGATTTTGCTATCGTTCAGACCAAGGTTCGATAAATTTTGTTGAGGTTGCTTCTTGCCCCCTGCCTGATCCCCTATTTGGAGGGGATCCCTGTCGCTAATTCTGTTGAGGCAACCCTTTCCGCTGCTTTTTAGGCTTTAGGTTGGCTATGAATCCAGATCAAAAATTCACCGTTGTGATCACGGGAGCATCGTCGGGAGTCGGTTTGCAGGCTGCCCGTGCTTTGGCGGCAATGGAACAGTGGCATGTGGTGATGGCTTGTCGGGATCTCCAAAAGACTCAGCAGGCTATGCAAAGGGTGGGTATCGATGCCCGCCAGGTTACGGTACTGCCTCTGGATTTAGCTAGCCTAGAGAATGTTCGCCAATTTGTGAAAAACTTCCGGCAAACTGGACGCTCTTTGGATGCTTTGGTGTGCAATGCTGCTATTTACATGCCTTTGCTAAAAGCTCCTTTATATAGTGTGGATGGCTATGAGTTGACGGTAGCCACCAATCATTTGGGTCACTTTTTGCTCTGTCAATTACTGTTAGAAGACTTGCAAAAATCAAAGGCTCCCCAGCGTCGCTTGGTGATTTTGGGGACGGTCACCCATAATCCCAGAGAATTAGGGGGTAAAATTCCCCCCCGTCCTGATTTGGGTCAACTGCAAGGGTTTGAAGCCGGATTTAAGGCTCCTATTTGTATGATTGATGGCAAAAAGTTTGAGCCTGTCAAAGCCTACAAAGATAGCAAAGTTTGTAATGTTTTGACGATGCGAGAACTGCACCGCCGCTATCACGCCTCCACCGGGATTGTCTTTAGCTCGCTCTATCCCGGCTGTGTTGCCACAACAGCGCTTTTTCGAGATCACTATCCCCTTTTTCAAAAGCTATTTCCCTGGTTTCAAAAAAACATTACGGGTGGCTTTGTGTCGGAAGAACTCTCTGGGGATCGGGTCGCGGAGGTGGTCACGCAACCCCAATACAGCATCTCAGGGGCTTACTGGAGCTGGGGAAATCGCCAAAAAGCTGGGCGGCCAGCCTTTCAACAGCAGGTCTCCTATGAAGCCAGTGACGACGAAAAAGCCAAGCGCCTCTGGGAACTGAGCGAGAAACTGGTGGGGATCCCGGCTAGGGTCTAGCTGATCCAACATTTCTGGCTGAAGCAGTGACCCCTCAGCCGGATGAAAGCTCCATAAGAGCAGCATGAGAAGTCGTAACCGTGGCTTGTCGAAGATGGGTGAAATCCAGTAGAGAAGTAGTAAGGAATATAAAGAAATCGTAAATTGCTCTCTACTCCAGCTTTCTCAAAAAGCTGCCTCGGTCATGCCATCCCGCCCCAATGTTTTGCCCCTGCTCGGTTGTCTGTTGCTGGTGAGCGGTTGTAGCCCCGCCTCTTTAGCCCAGCGCTCCCAGTCTGCTCAACCAGCAGCCTCCCCTCCTCCGCAAGCTCCCCCCGAACAAGGCAGCCCCCGTCCCGTGGCAGTAGAGGCGGCCTCCGTCGCTATCGGATCCCTGCGGGTAGGGCGGGAATACACCGGCACAACCCAACCCTGGCGTAGTGTCGTTCTACGGGCGCGCACGGAAGGATTGCTGCTCAACCTGGCGGTGGATGTAGGGGATCCTGTGCAGCCGGATCAAGTGATCGGCGAGTTGGATGATGCCCTTCTGCAAACGGCTCTGAATCAGGCTCGTTCCCAACTATTGGCCTTGCAGGCACAGGTGTCCCAAGCAGAAGCGCAGGTGAGCCGCGCCAAAGCAGAGGTCGAACAGGTGCGTCTAGAGTGGCAACAGGCGCTCGCCGATGCCCAGCGCTCCCAAGCGTTAGCTGAGGCTGGGGCGCTCTCGGCGCAGCAGGCTGAGCAGGATCACCTAGTGGCGCTCACCGCCGAACAATCCCTCCGTACCGCCCAGGAAGAGGTACGCAGCCAAGAACAAACCGTTTTGGCACAACAGGCCAGTGTGGCGGCGCAGCAGGCAGTGCTGGCTCAGGCGGAAGAGCGTCTATCCTATACTCGCCTGCGGTCTCCCTTAAGCGGCGTGGTTGTGGAACGGCTGAGTGAGCCAGGTAACTTACTTCAAACCGGGCAAGAAATTTTGAGCCTAGGGGATTTTAGTCAAGTCAAAGTCAATGTTTCCCTTTCGGAGTTGCAACTGGGTGAAGTGCAGGTGGGGCAATCGGTTCAGGTCAGTTTGGATGCTTTCCCTGGACAGTCCTGGCAGGGGCGGGTCAACCGCATTTCTCCTGCCGCCGACCCCGAAACCCGTTTAGTTCCCGTGGAGGTGGTGATGCCCAATCCACAAGCGCGCCTGGGTAGCGGTCTTTTGGCACGGGTGGAGTTTGCCGGAGCGGGATCCCAGCAGATGGTTTTGCCGGAAAGCGCCCTTCAATCCACAGGTTCAGATCCACAAGTGTTTGTGGTAGTGGGGCAAGGGGAATCAACGATGGTGCAAGTTCGCTCTGTTGAAGTGGGGGAAGTTATGGATGGCAAAGTCGAGATTTTGTCAGGGTTATCTGCCGGTGAATCGGTGGTGATCCGCAGTGCCAGCCCCCTCACCGATGGGCAAAGGGTGCGCTTGAGTTTGTTATCGCAGCCCACTCAGCAGGAAGGATGATCCTCATGGCTAGTTTGTCTTCCCCCTCTCACCCCCCCCGACCGTCCCTGAGTGTGGCGGGATTATCGATTCGCCGCCATATCGCTACGCTCGTTTTAACTATCGCCGTGGTTGTGCTGGGGGGATTTTATCTGGCTCGTCTGCCGATTGATCTGTTGCCCTCGATTACCTATCCCCGCATTGCGGTGCGGGTGAATGCGCCTGGGTTGGCTCCCGAAATTGCCGTGGACGAAATTACCCGTCCCCTAGAAGAAGCGGTAGCTACCACAGAAGGTGTCGTACAAGTATTTTCCCAAACCCGCGAAGGGCGAGTCAGCGTCGATCTCTACTTTCAGCCGGGGGGCAACATCGACCAAGCTCTCAATGACACCACAGCCACCGTCAATCGCTCCTTGGGTAGCCTGCCCGATACGATCGAGCCCCCGCGCATTTTTAAGTTTGATCCCTCTCAACTGCCTGTTTATGAATTTGCCCTAACCTCCGATAGTTTGACCAGTCAGCAATTGCGGATATTTGGCGATGAAGAACTGGCGCGGGAGTTGGGGGTGGTCGCCGGGGTCGCCTCGGTGGATGTGGCCGGGGGATCCCCAGAAGAAGTTCGCATCGAATTGGATCTGAATCGGTTGCAATCCTTGGGCTTGGGGCTAACCGACGTTTTGAATGGTCTGCGGGAACGCAACCTAGATGTTTCGGGGGGACGAATTGAGACTGGCAACGGCGAAATTCTCACCCGCACCCTGGGACGTTTTACCTCAGCAGAGGGGATTGAGAACTTGCCTTTTGCCACCGCCAACGGACAACTGATCCCATTGCGGGATTTTGCCGAGGTGATTGATGGTGCCCAAGAAGAGCGGGTGGTGATCACCCTGAATGGAGGGCCTGCTGTCAAAGTCAGCATTCAAAAACAGCCAGAGGCTAACACGGTGGCAGTTGTGGATGGGGTGAAGCGGCGGCTTGAGCAGTTACGGCAATCGGGCTTAATTTCTCCAGATATGCAACTGACCGCCACCAACGATGAGTCCCGCTTTATTCGCAGTTCCATTCAGAATGTGGCGATGTCCGGTCTGTCGGGGGCGGTGTTAGCGGGTATTGCCGTCTTTCTCTTTTTGGGATCCCTGCGCCAAACCCTGATTATCATCCTGGCGATTCCTCTGGCGACGATGGCCGCCATTATTTTGATGGGCTTGTTTGGCCTCACCCTGAATATCTTTAGTTTGGGAGGGTTAGCGCTGGGTGTGGGCATCGTGGTGGACAACTCGATTGTCATGATGGAAAACATTGCCAACGGAGTCCGCCGGATTGTCAGGGATCCTCTCCATCCCGAGCGCTATAGTCAGCAGGTGATCGAGCAGGCCGAACGCAGTAGCCAAGAACTAGAATCGGCTCTGCTGGCTTCTACCACCACCAACCTAGTATCAGTGACTCCTTTCCTGCTCTTGGGGGGACTGATTGCCCTTTTGTTTAATGAGTTGGTCTTGACCATCAGTTTTTCAGTGGCGGCCTCCCTTTTGGTAGGGCTAACTATCGTGCCCATGCTTACCTCCCGTTTGCTAGCCCTGCCCTGGTCAAGTGGCCTTCAGCAATCGCCCTTGTTGCGGGGCTTTCATCGCGGGGTCGTGGGCTTGACGGTGGCCTATCAACAAACCCTCAGCCAGATCCTCAGCAAACCTCTGCTGGTTTTGGTTCTGGTGATCCTAGTTTTGGGGGGAGGGGGAACGTGGATGGCAGGGCAGATTTCCCAAGAGATTTTGCCCCGCATCAGCACAGGCTTGGTCAATTTGTCCGCTCAATTTCCGTCGGGCACACCCCTATCAGCTAATCGGCGGGTCATGCAAGCACTGGATGAAATCCTGCTGGCTCAACCCCAGACGGACTATGTGTTCACCACCTCCGGCGGATCCCTGTTTGGCAACAACATCAACGAAAACCCCTTGAGGGGATCCAGCACGATCACCCTCAAAGCGGGTAGCAATGTGGAGGGCTTTATTGAGCAGGTGGATCCCTTGCTAAGTCGCCTCAATTTGGTAGGAACTCGCTTGCGGCTCAACCCTGGCTCGGTGCGGGGACTGGTGACGACCAACTCCCCTGTGCGCGCTGACATCGATGTGATCCTGCAGAGCGATGATCCGCAACCGTTGCAGCAAGCCGGACAACAGGTGTTAGCCGCTCTCGATGCCCAGGCCAAACTGGCTCGTTATCGACCTGATGCGGAGGATCCCCAACCGGAAATCCAAATTCAGCCGGACTGGCAACGGGCGGCGGCGTTGGGTCTGACTACGGAGGATATCGGCGATACGGTTGCCACCGCCCTCCAGGGATCCGTCCCCACCCGTCTGCAACGGGGCAACCGCTTGGTGGATGTGCGGGTGCAACTGGCGGAGGGATCCCTGACTAGCCCCTCTCAGGTGGCAACCGTGCCCTTATTTGTCGGGGATGGGCAACCAATTCGCTTGGGAGATGTAGCAACCCTCGGAGTAGGACAAGCCCCTGGAGAAGTTCAGCGCCTTAACCAACGGCAGGTGTTTATCATTACGGGAACCCTGAATGAAGGGGTGAGCTATAGCCAAGCCGCCCAGGAAATGGAGTCCATTCTGGGACAACTCACCCTACCCTCTGGGGTGACTGTTTTGCCCAGCACAACCGCCCAATCTAACCGCGAACTGCGTAATTCCCTGATTACCCTGGGACTTTTGGCCTCTTTCTTGGTGTTTGTGGTGATGGCCGTGCAATACAACTCCTTAGTGGATCCGTTAGTGATTATGTTAACGATTCCCCTCTCCTTGGTGGGTGGGATCCTGGGGCTGTATGTCACCCAGACGGCAATGGGAGCCTCGGTGATTGTGGGGGCTGTGCTCTTGGTGGGGATCGTAGTGAATAACGCCATTTTGATGGTGGAATTAGCCAACCAAATTCGTCAAGAGCAGGGGGTTGATGTTCAGCAAGCCATCTGGTTGGCGGCTCCGCAACGACTGCAACCGATTTTGATGACTACCATCACCACAGTTTTAGGGCTATTTCCTTTGGCAGTAGGGGGAGGGGAAGGCTCCGAATTGTTACAGCCTCTGGGGATTGTGGTCTTTTCGGGGCTATCGCTAGCCACCTTGCTCACGCTGTTTGTCATCCCTTGTTTTTATGTGGTTTTACACCGTTTGTTGAGCAGTCGGCAGCAACGGATCCCAGATACTCTCGATTGGCAAGATCTGGCGGCAAAAGTCAAAGTCACCACTCAGGATTAAAAAGTGGGTAGTGCCCTGGAGGTAATGCTGGCAAATTCAGCGGGATGCTAATTGAGAACGAACAAAGCCTACAACGCTCATTCCAGGTTACCTATTCTCAATAAGGTAACCCTGTAGAATATCCTGTTATTTATAGCTATTACTTGAATAGGACTACCTAATTGAGGAGAAGTAGTGGAAGTCAGTTTCCGTTCTTCATTCCAACGTTCTTTCAAAAGGCTCATCAAAGGTAATGCGGGCTTGGAAGCTAGGTTTTGGTGGAGGTTGGAACAGTCTATATAATGCTTCCAAATATCATCAAGAGAGTTATTGGAATGACTACCGTTTATTTTTGAAAATTCTCACCCTAGGGAACTTTGCGGAGACCCTCCAGTCAAGATATACACTTCATCGCCAATTTAGGCTGGATCCCACCTTCAGGGATAGCTTGACGTGAGTATGGAGCAGCCGATGGTTTCCCTATTGGCCTGAGACTGTTGAGATGGATACTACTCAATCCATGCCGTTTGTTCTAGCCTATCTGGTTGGACTGTGATTTGTTCTGGATGATTCTCATTAAGCAAGGAGATTCTGGTTTTATGAAAAGAAGACAATCGTTCGTAGCAACATTGGTGGCTTCTGTCAGTGCGGTTGCCCTTTTTGGTAGCGTCACGGGGGGATCCCTATGGTTCCCGCCCGCCCAAGCCCAAGAGAAAAAACTGGTGATGGGCACTTCCCCCGACTATCCGCCCTATGAATTTTATGACACCTCCGGCGGCCAAGAAAAAATTGTCGGGTTTGATGTGGATATCGCCAACTACATTGGAGAAAAGTTGGGCTATGAGATCGAGATCTCCGGTATGGACTTTAATGGGTTGATTCCTGCCCTGCAAGCTAAGCGGGTAGATTTTGTCATGGCCGGTATGACCCCCACCGAAGAACGGAAGCAAAATGTGGATTTCAGTGATATCTACTTTGAAGCAAAAAATACGATTGTTGCCAAAAAGGGCAGTAACTTCAAAACGGCTGCGGATCTCTCTGGCAAAAAAGTAGGCGTACAACTGGGCACGATTCAAGAGGGAGATGCCAAAGACATCGCAGAAAAAGATACCACCGTGCAAGTAGTCTCCCTCAATAAAGTGGGGGAAATTGTGCAGGAGATCAAAGCCGGACGGATTGATGCCGCCATTATCGAAGATACCGTGGCAGCAGGCTTTACCACCTCCAACCCCGATCTGGAGTTTAATGTCATTCCCAGCGAAGGTCCCAGTGGATCGGCGGTAGCTTTTCCCAAGGGATCCGATGCCTTGGTGGCCGAATTTAACAAGGTCTTGGCGGAAATGAAGGAAAGCGGGGAACTGGAGAAGTTGGTTTTGAAGTGGTTTGGCGAAGGGGTTAGCCAGTAGCCTTAGTTTCAGATTAAGGCGACCACTAAAATATCTTCATTAAAATGGGGGAAGCGCGTTATTCAAGGCCGAGCTTCTCCCACTTTATTTTAATTGGGGTAGCAGAGAACTTTTGCCAGGGTCTTGATCTTGCTATCCTATGCAAACTGCTTCATCTCTGGAGAATTCATGCTTGCCGAGTATCATCAACAAGCCGCTCAGCGCAGTGCCCTAGGGATCCCACCGTTGCCCTTAAATGCCGCTCAGACGGCAGAGTTGTGTGAACGGCTGCTCCATCTCCCTGCCGATCAAGGGGAGTTTTTGTTAGAGCTGTTGAGGGAACGGATCCCGCCGGGGGTAGATGAAGCCGCCTATGTGAAAGCCAGCTTTTTAGGATCCCTAGCCAAAGGAGAGGTCACGTCTCCGTTGCTCTCCCCCAAGCAAGCGGTGGAATTATTGGGCACGATGTTAGGGGGGTACAACGTAGGGATCCTGGTGGAGTTGCTGGGGGATGCTCGCCCCGAAATCGCCAGTGCTGCCACCACCGCCCTCAGCCATACCTTGCTGATTTTTGATGCTTTTCACGACATTCAGGAGCTAGCCACCTCTGGGAACGCTTATGCCCAGCAGGTGATGACTGCCTGGGCGGAAGCAGAGTGGTTTACGAGCAAACCCACCTTACCTGAGACTATCACCGTCACGATCTTTAAGGTGGAGGGGGAAATCAATACCGATGACCTATCTCCGGCTCGTCATGCCACCACCCGCCCCGATATTCCGCTGCATGCGCTGGCGATGTTGGAGTCACGGGCACCGGCATCTTTAGAAACGATTGCTCATCTCAAAACCCTCGGACATCCGGTGGCCTTTGTCGGGGATGTGGTAGGAACCGGATCCTCTCGCAAGTCAGCCATTAACTCCCTTCTCTGGCACCTGGGACGAGAGATCCCGCATGTTCCCAACAAACGGGTGGGGGGATATATTTTGGGGGGAACGATTGCCCCGATTTTCTTTAACACCGCCGAAGATGCCGGAGCCTTGCCGATTCAGTGTGATGTCAGTCGCCTAGAAACGGGGATGGTCGTGACCATTCATCCCTATCGAGGTCAGATCCTCGATGCCGAGGGATCCCTCCTGGCCACCTTTGTACTGAAGCCGGAAACCCTGCTGGATGAAGTGCGAGCGGACGGACGGATCCCCTTGCTCATCGGGCGTGCCCTTACCGACAAAACTCGCCAGACTCTGGGATTACCTATCTGCAAGTTATTTACCCGTCCCCAACCCTCCACTGACCCAGGCACGGGCTATACCCTAGCGCAAAAAATGGTGGGGAGAGCCTGTGGCCTGCCAGGGATCCGACCGGGGATGTCTTGTGAGCCTTTGATGACCACCGTGGGATCCCAAGATACTACTGGCCCCATGACCCGTGATGAACTGAAAGAGTTAGCTTGCCTAGGCTTTAACGCCGACTTGGTAATGCAGAGTTTTTGCCATACCGCTGCTTATCCCAAACCCATCGACATCAAAACCCATCAAGAGCTACCGGATTTCTTTGCTTCCCGTGGTGGGGTAGCGCTGCGTCCGGGGGATGGCATCATCCATTCTTGGTTGAATCGGATGTTGCTTCCCGATACGGTTGGCACAGGGGGAGACTCCCACACCCGCTTTCCCTTGGGTATCTCTTTTCCAGCGGGATCCGGTTTGGTGGCTTTTGCCGCTGCTTTGGGGGTGATGCCTCTGGATATGCCGGAATCCGTGCTGGTTCGTTTTTCTGGGCAACTGCAACCGGGGATCACCCTGCGGGATATTGTCCACGCGATTCCTTATGTGGCGATGCAGCAGGGCTATTTGAGCCTGGATAAACAAAACAAGAAAAATATCTTTGCCGGACGGATCATGGAGATCGAGGGCTTGCCCGATCTCAAAGTCGAGCAGGCTTTTGAATTTACCGATGCCTCCGCCGAACGCTCCTGCGCGGGATGCACCATCCAACTCAGCATTGCTACCGTTTCAGAATATCTGCAATCCAACGTCGTTTTGCTGAAAAACATGATTGCCCGTGGCTATCAAGATGCCCGCACTCTGCTGCGGCGAATCGCCAAGATGGAGGCGTGGCTGGCGAATCCCAGTTTATTGGAAGCAGATGCCGATGCCAGCTATGCGGCGGTGCTGGAGATTGATCTCAACCAGATCACTGAGCCGATTGTCTGCGCCCCCAATGATCCTGACAACGTTAAGCTGCTCTCGGAAGTGGCTGGGGATCCCATTCAGGAGGTATTTATTGGTTCCTGCATGACCAATATCGGTCATTATCGGGCGGCGGCTAAAGTGGTGGAAGGGCAGGGTCGCGCCAAGGTTCACCAGTTCTGGATTTGCCCGCCCACCCGTATGGATGAATATCAACTAAAGCAGGAGGGGGTCTATGCCACCTTGGGTGGTGCTGGTGCCCGTACCGAAATGCCGGGGTGCAGCCTTTGTATGGGCAATCAAGCCCGCGTGGAAGACGGTGCCACGGTCATGTCCACCTCCACCCGCAACTTCAACAATCGTATGGGCAAAGATGCCCGTGTCTATCTGGGATCCGCCGAACTCGCCGCCGCCTCTGCCCTGCTGGGACGGATCCCGACGGTGGCGGAATATCGAAACATTGTTGCCCAAAAGCTGGATCCTTTTGCCGGAGAACTCTACCGCTATCTCAACTTCCACGAGATCCCAGGCTTTGTCGATTCCGGTCGGGTGATTCCCCTCGATCAAATGCCTAAGATCGAGGATTTGTTGGGGATCCCCTCCTGATGGATTTCTGACTCAAGGGTTGAACTGACCTCTCATCTAGTCTGAATCCACGCTCAGCCAAAAAGTCTGATCCAAAAAATTCTAAAAACCCTGGAATATCTGCCCAGCGTTGAAGACAGATTTGGGATAAGTTTGGGGGAGATTCGGTAGCAGGGGGCGCAACTCGTGGAACCCATCGTGATGATTGTGGCTAGCCTGGTGGCTTTGTTGGTGGGCGGGCTGGAGGGCTGGAGAAACCGTCAGGATTGGCAAAGTTTATCCCCTTTGGCTTGGCGCGGGATCGGGGTGGGTCTCACCGTTTGTGCTGGGTTGGCGGTGGCATTGCGGCAATTCCTCCAGCCGGACAGCTTAACCTGGGCTTTGCTGCTGTTGGGAGGATTATTGGGCGTTGGTCTGAGCCTACTGAGTGGGTTGGGGCGCGCCGCTCAAGCGCTTGTGCTTTTGGGAGTCAGTTTGGGGACGGGGCTGTTGCCTGCGGATCCTGAGGTTGTGTTGCCCCACCTGGCTGCCTTGGGATTGGGATCCGGATTGGTTGGGATCCCAACTCTCTTAGTGATGCCAGCCAGTGCCGGACAGGGGCTATTGCTGGGGATGGGGCAACTGTGGGTATGGATCGCCGCCGTCGTCTGGGGATCCCGTTTGGCTAGTTTGAGTAATCCCCAGGATGGGGGTTGGATGGTTCTGCTTCCTCTGGGGTTGGTTTGTCTGAGTATCTTGGGGGGAACGATTCCCCTTTTGGTAGGTAACCTTAGCCCTGCTACCCAAACTTGGCAGACTTGGATCGGTCGAGCTGTGGGCTGGCTCGTCACAGAGTTGCTGGCTATCGCCCTCATCCACAATTGGCTACGCCAAGACTCTTTTTATGGGCTGATCTTTGGGGCGGGGTTATTGGGATCCCTGGCTTTGTTAGCGTTGGAACATCGACCCGTCAGCTCAACCCCACCGCTACCGGGGAGCTGGCTGTGGCGCGGTACCGTTAGCCTTCTCTTCGTGGGGGGCGGATCGTTACTGGCGCTGCGGCTGGGGGGATCCTATGGGGCTGCTCTCCTGGGGATAGGCTTGTTGGCGTGGCCGGGATATTGGGCTACGTTGGCAGCGCTCTTTTTGGCCGCCCGACCGTTGGTGCAAAGCTTGCTCTATCAGTTTGATCTCAACTTGAGCGGCATCAACATCACCCATTCCTATACCTATGCGGCACTCTATCTGGGGATTGCCGTGATGCTCTTGGCAGCAGTAACTCGCTATACTTACAGCCGTTCTGCTCCGTTGCTAACGGCAGTCGGATTGACGCTAGCTAGCGTTGCCCTGCCGGGGCTGGTGGGATTTTTTATCCACCTGGAGCCACAGGCTGCCTTTCTATTGGCTGCCATGATGGTAGGGCTGGTCATCGCCGCCCTAGAGCCGATCTGGGCAGAATTGCCAGGGATCCCGAACTGGCTGGGAGCACAGGGCTTGTTATGGACGATCCTAGCCTGCTTGACGGCACTCCTGACCACCCCCCTCACCACCTTGGGCGATACCGCCACTCGGGTGGAACGGCTGATCGGGTTGGCAATTGTAACGGGCATTCTCGCTGTCGGGACACTGGTTTTGCATCGCTGGCAAGCCATAACTCGTTCCCAACACCCAACCGGATAGCCGAGGGATAGGCAACTTGAGAGGGCAGCATGGTTCAATCAGGGAAATCTTTTGATGTTGTTCGGGACAATAGGACTTCTGCATGGAGAAGCTATATGTCATCCGAGAACTCACACAGTGGTCAGAGCAATCGTTGAAACTGAATCTTTGTAATCTTTGGATCTTTCACTTTTCTTGAGAAACGGCTTCTAAAAATTAGCTCGGTATTGATACAGATCTACGGAAATGCCAGATGGCTCAACCCAAACCGGGATCCCTTTGATCGCTAGCCCCTTTTGATCCACCTGGAGGGGCAGTTGTTGCAGAGTGTTAGCCCATTCATTCAGGCGGGGATGTCCCCAATCGGCTTCTGTGGCCTTTATTGAGTCTGGAGAGAGATGCACAGCCAAAGCCGTGACCGGGGAAGGGGGCCTATGAGCTTGCGACCAAGCTTGATAGGAACTGCTGGCGCTGGGGGTGATGGGTTGGAGATCCTGACCCCGCGCAACCTCTGCCCAGCCAGAAACACCTACGAGCCAGATACTCGTCCACTGGATCCACCCCAGTTTATGGGTTCGCTTCATAATTTGCATCCTCAGGGGAAACAGCCAGACGCCGCCGGATAGGCTCAAGACTGAGGGCGCTCCGTTGGCGTTCCGTCCGATGAACCCACAATTTCTTCGGTGACTAAACCGATTAAACACGCCCGGATCCCCCCCTTCCCCATGACGTTTGAACTAATTTTATTGACGACAATCCGCAATCTTGTTTGCAATCGGGAGGAATGGTCGGGTTGATGGTATCGTGAGGGCTTGATCGGTTCTGATGGGGATCAGCTATCAGAGGTAACGGGGAAAGCTTGGTGCAAGTCCAACACTGTCCCGCAACTGTCAGGAGATGTCACTTCTCTAAGTCAGGATGCCCGCCGAGAATCATCCACAACACATAGTGATCGACGAGTTGATCTGCGAGGTACAGAATCATGGCGAGATTGGGCTGGGGATCCCTGGGATCCTCATTGTGGCAACGGAGTTTGCTGAGACGGTTGGGGCAAGGGCTGAGTGGGGGGGTTGCCCTGTTCAGCGTAGCGGGATCCTGGGGAAGGGCTGCCTATGCCCATCATCCTTTGGGGGGTGAGATTCCAGCGACTTTTGCTCAAGGATTTCTTTCGGGGATTGCTCACCCGATGATTGAGTTGGATCATTTGGTGTTTGTGATTGCGGTCGGACTGTTAGCCCTGCTCAGACCTCGCGGCTTATGGATACCGATGAGTTTTGTCTTCGGCACGCTGCTGGGATCCTTGGGGCATCTGCAGGGATTAGAGATCCCCGGATTAGAACTGGGGATCGCTGGCTCGATTGTGGTTATAGGCATCCTCTTGGCGCTCACTCCTCCCCCTAACCTCCCGGTGCTGCTGGGCTTAAGCGGATTGGCTGGTCTGCTGCATGGCTATGCCTACGCCGAAGCGATTATTGGGGCAGAAAATACGCCTCTGCTGGCTTACCTGCTGGGCTTTAGTCTGACGCAACTACTGATCGCTCTGCTGGCCTATGGGTTGGGACGGCGATGGTTTCTGGATCTAGCCCCTGCGGAGCCACCAACCAGCCGACGGTTCAGCTTGCCCATAGCCGGATGGGTGATTTGTGGAATGGGCTTAGCGTTTCTGGGATCCCAACTGATGGAGGGGCTACTGTCCAGTATGGGGATTTAGGCTATCAAAACCCACAGCAAAAGGGCAGAGTCTGGATGGATTCTGCCCTGATGAAATAGGTTGGCTGTTTGCTGATGTTAATTACTCGGTGGCTCCGGCGTACTCTAATTCTTCTTCTTCGGCGATGGGTTCACTCTCCACCACGGGAGCTTCTTTGGCCTGTTGAGCTGCTAGCATCTGTTCGCGGTATTTCGCCGCCATCTCTTCCGCTCCGGCATAGACCATTTGGGGATCCCGTGTCATATCACCGGGGTTAGCCTCCAGTTGCTTGGTGGAAAGGGAGATACGACCCCGCTCGGCATCGAGATCGATAATCATCACCTTCACTTCGTCATTGACGTTAAAGACACTGTGGGGAGTATCGATATGGTCATGGGAGATTTCTGAGATGTGCAGCAAGCCGCTCACGCCACCAATATCGATAAAGGCTCCGTAGGGTTTGATGCCCCGTACTGAACCAATCACCACTTCCCCCACCTCCAGCTTGTTCATCTTGCGCTCGACGAGGGCGCGGCGATGGCTGAGGACAAGGCGGTTGCGGTCTTCGTCCACTTCCAAAAACTTGAGGGGTAATTCTTCCCCCACCAATTCTTCCTTGGGCTTGCGGGTGCTGATGTGGGATCCCGGAATAAATCCCCGCAATCCTTCGATCCGCACCAAGGCTCCCCCGCGATTGGTGGCAAAAATGCTGGAGCGCACCGTTGCATCTTCCGTTTGTAGCTGACGTACCCGTTCCCAGGCTCGCATGTATTCAATGCGGCGGATGGAAAGGGTGAGCTGACCTTCTTCGTTTTCTTCCGTCAGGATGAAAAACTCGCGGGTTTCTCCCGGTTGCAGCATCTCTTCAGGGTTGTCGATGCGACTGATCGACATCTCTTGTAGGGGCAAAAAGGCGGCTGTCTTGGCTCCGATATCAATAAGCGCCCCCCGTGGCTCTAGCGAAAAAACCGTGCCAGCTACGATTTCCCCCGGACTGAAGTGGTAGTCGTATTTGTCCAGTAACGAAGCAAAGTCGTCTAGGGTAAATCCAATGTTGCGGGTCGTAGTGGTCTGGCTCATAGGGTTGACGGAGAATCTGCCGATGTAGATAGGTGGATGAGATGGCTCTCAAGAAGTGCGGAATTACTATCGTAACCCATAGGTTCCCTATTTGTGCCAGTGTTTGTGCTAGATTCCTGCCAGTGGGATCCCAGATAGCTGGTTCTGGGGCGGGCGAAAGGGATTCCTAGCACTAACCGGGGCGGAGCGAAGACGTTGCAATTTGTTGATCAAGCGGAAATTTGGGTAGAAGCGGGGGATGGCGGTAATGGCATTGTGGCCTTTCGCCGTGAAAAATTTGTGCCTGCCGGAGGTCCTTCCGGTGGCAACGGGGGACGGGGTGGCTCCGTCTGGTTGGTAGCCGATAGCAATCTGCAAACCCTCTTAGACTTCCGCTTTCAGCCGTTAATTCGGGCGGCGGCGGGGGAGAAGGGGGGGCCAAACAACCGCACGGGAGCGAGTGGTGCCGATTGCTTCCTGGCCGTTCCCTGCGGCACCTTGGTCTATGCCACGGAAACTGGAGAATTGTTGGGGGATCTGACTTGGCCTGGGGATCGCCTGCGGGTGGCCGAGGGGGGGGCGGGTGGAATGGGCAACGCCCATTTTTTGAGCAACCGCAATCGTGCTCCCACCAAAACAACGGCGGGAAAGCCAGGGGAAAAACGGCATCTCCGCCTGGAACTCAAGCTGATCGCCGAGGTGGGTATTGTGGGACTACCCAATGCCGGAAAATCCACTCTAATTTCTGTATTATCGGCGGCGCGACCCAAAATTGCTGACTACCCATTTACCACCCTTGTCCCCAACTTGGGGGTTGTTCCCCGCCCCCCCTCGGATGGGGTGGTATTTGCCGATATTCCTGGATTGATCGCGGGAGCGCACCAGGGGGTGGGGTTGGGACATGATTTCTTGCGCCATGTGGAACGAACACGCCTATTGATTCACTTGCTGGATGGACAAGCGGAGGATCCTGTGGCCGACTATCAGACCATTCAGCAGGAATTGGTGGCCTATGGGCATGGCTTAGCTGAGAAACCACAACTGGTTGCCCTCAATAAAATGGATGTTTGGGCTTCCTCACCCTTAGCCGCCGACCTCCAGCAACGCCTGCGAGTTGCCAGCGGATCCGAGGTTTTCGCCATTTCTGCCGTTAGCCGCACGGGGTTGGATACTCTCCTCCATGCGGTCTGGCAGGAGTTGGATCGCCTAAAGTCTCCCTCTGTCCTTGAGAATCCCGACTCTTTCCCTCTGCTTGGTGTTCTGCCCCCATCACAGCCATTCCCCTTTTGAGAGACATCGGTTCTGGGTTTAGACATGGCTATACAGCCAGGATATGCACAGGAATCGCTGAAGCGTTAAAAAAAGGGAAAGCCCAGAAAGGGATCCCCCTCAGCTTGATGATTTAGGCTCTTCCAGGGCACATTCTTGCCGTAGAGAGGACGCTAACTGTTGGGTCAAGCGGCAGGCCAGTATTTTATCGTGGACGGGGGAAGCCGTTTGGGGTGCATCACGATCGCCCTCAGGGGAGAGATAGAGGGGATCCCGAATGGTAATCACCACCTTGGCTCGCCACTGGGGGCGGGGCTGATACTCAATCACAATCGGAATAACGGGGATCAACTGCTGATAGCGACGCAACATCCGCACCAGTAAACGAGCCAAACCTGGCTTCAACTCTCCCATCTGGTGGGGATGAATGCCGCCCTCTGGGAAAATAACCAGGGTTTCTCCCGCTAACAAAAGTTGCTCCATCTGGTGAATCGAGGAGCTACGGGTGCCTATCCGGTCGATCGGAATTGCCCCTAAACGGGACATCCACCACCCCTGCCAACCGACAAACTCTGTACGGGTGGCAACATAGCGCAACGGATGAGGACTCAGTAACCCCATAACTACTGGATCCCAGCGGCTTGTGTGGCGGGGAGCCAAAATTAGCGGGGAAATTGTGGGATCCCTCCGTTTGTCCGTCAAGGATCCCACAATTTCCACCCGAAAATAGAGAGCCATCAACAAACGGTGCCACGGTCTGACCCCATAAAACAACCAAAGCCACAGGAGGTCAGGCAAGCCATCTGACAAGGATATGGTCTGCTTGGCGGATCTGTGGTGGAGACTATTGATTTTCATGGCTAAAACCGTGCAGGAAAGACCCAGATGAGCAGCGGCAAAGGTATCCATGATTGAAGCATTGCTGCCCCATGAGTGTCCCCCCTATCGATCTGGGATAGGACAACAGCAAACCCCGAATGGGCGAGTTTGTCTAGACCCAAGAGGATCTCTCCAGAGACTATCCCGCCAACATGACTACGCAAAAGCGGGATCCCTGGTGACCTCAATCACCCGCTAATGGTGCTCATGACCTCCAGACAGCGAGCTTTTCTTTGGGTAGAGTATGGCTGAGTGAGGAGTTGAGTGATACGGTTTCTATGAAAGATCTGATGGGCTTAATAGTGGCGATACTGATTTTGGTCGCCAGTCGGGCTAGTGCCGATAACCTAGGCAAGAAAATGCCTCTACAAAATTTGCCTCTACAATCAGCAGAGTCACCCCCCGCCAATCAGGATAGCGCTCCCCCACTAACCCCATCCTCAACTGGAAAATTTCTGAAATAGCTAACGGGGTAGGAGCGCCAGTTTTGTGTGGGTATGGCGGCGGTCTCGGACTTGAGCACGATTCGGTGTGACTAGCAACCCAATTGCAGCGGACAGTTGGGAGTCTTTTCGTGTATCGTCCTGGTCGATCTGCTGCTGTTCAAGGGAACGGTTTATCTGTGTCTGCCAGTGGTTTCTGGGGGGCAAAAAGCGTTCCGTTTCGAGCCGCAACAGATTAGGATATGAGGGATCCCAGCCCTCACGAGCCGTCTCGTGCCTCCTCCCCGTAAGTCTGCCCACAAAATTGAGCTGACCGGAATCTACCCTTGTCCTTGTTGCCACCAAGGTCAACTACGTCCGATTACCCTGACCGAGGCATTGGGATGTAGCCGTTGCCAGCATATTTTTGCTTTGATGCCCGATCACCTGCATATTGAGCAGTTGGCGGTTTCCTATCCCTATCGCAAACTTTGGTATTGGAATGGATCCCATTGGAGCCTGTGCCGGGAAGAAAGCGCCCCCCAATCTATGTTGCTTGGTCTAGCCCTGGGGCTGATTGTCTTGATTGCCCTGAGTTTTATCGTCGCCACCCAACTGGAGGGGCAAGGGGAGTTAGTCATTTGGCTGGCAATTGCCATGATTTTTTTGCTGGGGTTGTTAACCGTGTTGATCTTGATTTTGCGGCGTTCTTAGGAAGAAAGAAGTAACAAACAGCTCGGTTAGCAAGGTGGGGTCGGTTCGGGCTAGAGAAGAAATCGGTTTTGAGCATTAATCACAGTACACTCACAACAGCTCCTTGCTGTTCTTGGCCCAACGTTTGGATAACTCTGCCTATGCACGATTTTGACCTAGGAACGACCCTGCGGCAGGGGCGACGAGCTGCGATTGCCCTGGCCAAGTTATCGGGATCCCAAAAGGATCAGGCACTCAAATCCTTAGCCCGCGCCTTAAAAACGGAGGGGGATCACCTGCTGGAGGCCAATACCCTAGATCTGGAGCTAGCCCGTGAGGGATCCCTGGCGGAGTGGGTAGTGGAGGGAATGAAATTGACCCCAGAGCGGCTACAACGCTGTGCCCATCAGGTGGAGACCCTTGCCCAAGCTGCGGATCCGATTGGGTTGCTTGACCAGGGTTATCGCCAAGACAACGGCTTAATGGTGACTCGCCAACGCATTCCCCTGGGCTTAATTGCCCTGCTTTACGAGATTTATCCTGAGTTTGCCATTTTGGGCATGAGTATGGCTCTCAAAACCGGCAATAGCTTGATGCTGGCCTGTCACCCCAGTCTACTGCGAACCCATCAGGCCATCCTGCACCATTTAGGAGAAACCGTCTATACGGTCGGGATCCCAGAGTCAGCCATTCAATCGGTTCCCCTGGAGGGTGCAGAGGTGGAGCCGTCAGAAAGCCCGATGCCTCTCCTACAACAGCCCCGCTATCTGGATTTGGTCATTCCGTTAGGGCGGATCCCCTGGGTGGATAGGATTGTCCGCACCAGCCAAGTGCCCGTGCTGCGTACCCACTTGGGGCATGGACATCTGTATATCGATGCCTCCGCCTCTTGGCCTCAGGTGGAAGCCCTTTTGCTGCATAACTTAAGCCAAATCGCAGCGGATTCCCTCCCGTTTTATCAGGTGATCACCCTCTGGATGTTGATTCATCAAACCTGGGCAGAGCGACATGTCGGGGAGCTGGTAACGACGCTTACCCATCAAGGCTTTGCCCTACAGGTTGGCCCCGCTATTCGAGAGCGTTTTCCTCACTTGGAGCCGATTAAGGATGGCATCGACTCGAATGAATTGCCGCACCTGCGATTGCAGCAAGTCAGTGATTTATCGGCAGCTATTGCTTGGATTAACAAACAGGGTCATGAACAACCGGAAACCATCCTGGCTGACTCGCAAATCGTGATTCAACGCTTTGTCCAGGAAGTAAACTCCTGCCTGGTCTATGTAAATAGCTCGCCCCTCGCCAGTCGCCCCGGCAGCGGGATCCCGATGTTGAGTTCGGGATCCGGACTCTCCTTGGGAACCTCAGTACAACGACTACACGCCCGTGGTCCGATTGAGCTAGCCGCCTTAACCACAACCAAATATGTAGTGCTGGGCAATAGTTTTTAGCCAATTAGGAGGGGCTATCCAGAGGAATACCCTTTGCTTAAAGAGGCCGATAACTCCGATAATTGATGCTGGGAAAAATGTTATCCATATATTCCACTTTAGAGAGCCAATCTTCCTCAATCTTGCCCTGATTAATGCTGTCATAAAGATGATTAAAGCGCAGCAGATGTGACTTTGTGCGACGTACCGCATAGGGAACCATAGTGCCGGTTCGCATGATAAAAGCCCAGTCAGAAGATTGTGCTAACAATAATTCTCTGGCCGCTTGATTGAGGGCACGCCATTCCGTTTCATCGCTGGGTTCTCGCCGACTCAGTTCAATCATCCGTTCGGTTGCTTTGTGGAGATGGGGATAAATCCAAGCGTTCGTTTGGTTTAGCCAATATTCATGAAAACCCCGCGCTCCCCAACTCGACTGAGCGGGACGAGCCACCTGTTGGGTAGGATTTTCCATGAGATATTCAGCCAGATGAGTCATGCGATACGTGTTTTGATCAAAGTGACTTTTCCGAATCAAATATTCGATAAACCAAGGCCCTTCATACCACCAATGACCAAACAGTTCGGCATCATAAGGAGCCACCACGAGAGGAGGGCGTCCCATCACACTATGCAAATATTCCACTTGACCCCGCCGATTGAACATGAAATTTCCGGCATGTTCGGCTGCTTTTTCGCGTGCCCAGTAGGGGTCATATAATTGCTTTTGCCCAAGATCTAAGTTGCGTCCAGTGATTTTGTGATACTTAATACCTGTATTTTTCCGTTGTCCATTGGGCATGATGTAGGGCTTGATATATTCATAGTCAGCCTCAAACCCGAGATCTTTATAAAACTCTCGATAAACGGGATCCCCAGGATATCCCACTTCCGCCGACCAAACCTGCTGGGAGGACTCGTGATCCCGACCAAAAACGGCTACACCCGTCTCCGTAAAAATAGGAGAGTAAATACCATGTTTAGGACGTGGCTTGGCATAGAGCACTCCATGCCCATCGGTAATCATATAGCGCAGACCAACATCCGCGATCATTCGCTCTAAGCCTGGGTAATAAGCACATTCCGGTAGCCAAATACCCCGCGGCCAACAGCCAAAATGTTCGTTGTAATGTTCACAGGCCACCAAAAGCTGTGACCAGACTGCCTGCGGATACATCTGCATCAAAGGCAAATAGCCGTGGGTGGCTCCGCAGGTAATAATCTCTAGATTGCCAGAATCCTGAAACTGCTTAAACGCTTTCACCAAATCGCGGTCATATCGCTCCCAAATATCCCGCACCTTGGCAAACTCTTGGATATAAAAATCCGCCAGATAGCGAACATGTCCATTGGTGGCATTTTTCTCATATTCAAGCTGAATTAGTTCTTCTAGCTTCGAGAGATAGTCATCATATCGCTCTTGTAGCAAGGGATCCCGTAGCATCGAAACCAAGGGAGGGGTCATCGACATGGTGAAACGAAAATCAATGCCGTCCCGTTGCAGATTCTCAAACATCATCAGCAGAGGCGTGTAGGTTTCGGTGATCGCCTCGTAGAGCCACTCTTCTTCAAGCACAAAATCCTGTTCAGGATGGCGGACAAAGGGCAGGTGAGCGTGCAAAACCAAAGCCAGATAGCCGATTGCCATAGCAGGATCCTAAAATCAAGATAAAGATTTATCCATCAGTTTCGGGCATTCGGATGGCTAGGTCAAGATCTGGGGATCGCCGGGGATCACAGAACGTGGGGATCCTTCGGTTGAGGAGTGAGCCAATCGCTAATCTGCCGTTCAAACCCCTGCAAAATGGCCTCTTGAGCCAGATGAGCCAGGGCATATTCACGAGCCTTTTGCTGCATGGTTTGTCGGTGCTGAGGGTGCTCGAGCAAAAAGAGGATCTGGTCAGCCAGGGCTTGACTGTCTCCTGGTGGCGTCAGACTACCGCCTGCGGCCACAACCATTTTTCCCAAAGCGGTTTGCGGTTCTGCTGTGGCAATCACTGCTCCTCCACAGGCCAACATCCCAGCCAGTTTGGAGGGCAGAACAATCTCAGACATATCCGCCCGTTGGGGCAGAAGGTGGAGAGTAGCTAGGTTAAGCAAGGCATTTAGGCGTGTCGGTGGCTGCAACGGAATAAACCGGACATGGGTTAGCCCCAGATCGTGCCCTTTCCTCTCCAGTTCCGGTCGTGTTGGCCCATCCCCGCACAACAAAAACAAAAGATTCTCCTGCCTTTTTAGGATATAAGCCGCCTCAATCACGGTTTCGAGACCCTGTTTCTTGCCCATATTGCCGGAATAGAGAATCACCCGTGAGGATGTAGGGATCCCTAACTCCTCTCGCAACCCATCATCGTTATCCATCGGAAAGATCTGCTCGACATCGATCCAGTTGGGGAAATCAACCAAGCGATCCGCTTCCACTCCTTTAGCTCGCAAGCGTTCGGCCATCGCAGGCGAAATCGTAGACACGCGGTCAAACTGTCGCAGCAACCAGCGTTCCCAGGGGGCAAACACCTGCGTACCCGCGATCCCCAAACGGGCGGCAGCATCCATCTCCAGATCTTGAAAATGCGCCCAGGTTTTCGTTTTGGTCAGGGATCCCGCTAAGCAAGCCCCCGGCAAACAAAAAAAAGCTGGAGCCACCACCCAGATCAGATCTGGCCGCCACCGCCAAGCCTGTCCGATCACCACTGCTAAACTGCTAACCGCAAAAGAGGTCAAATGCAAAATCCGCTTCCAGCCATTCGGACGATGGGGCACCCAAAGCGGGCAACGCACAATCGGGATCCCTTGCCAGGTCTCTTGTCGAAACCCAATCCCTTGATAACCAGCCGCAATCTGCCAAGCTGGATAGTAGGGTGGAGCGGTGACAACCCGCATGTCGTGTCCATGCTTAGCCAGCCACTCACACATTTCCCCCGTATATTTGCCGATGCCAGTAAGTTCTGGGGCAAAGTTCAGCCCGTACACTAAAATTCGCAAGGGATCCCACCTTAAATTATGACTAAGTCAATATTAATCACGGTAGGGTTTCGATCTTCTCCCTATCTCCAGGTAAATCCTGATCTCCAGATCAAAAGATTTCAGGAAAAACCTGAAGTTAGTATGATCTTAATTTCAATATATTTATACATATATTCATGTGTATATGCGCTCTTTAGATTTGTATTGATGAAAGCTGATGGGTAGCTTATGGGTATAGTAAAGAATCCCCCTAGGGGGGATAGAAGAAGGCAGAAGGGAGTAAACTAAATTGAGAATCCTAAATATTGCTTGGTAGGTATTTTTGGTTATATGTCCGGTAACTCGCATGATTTAACTTGGTTAGACTGGACGATTAGGCTTTTGACCGAGCTAGTGGAGAGACTAGAAAAGCCAAATCAAGCAAATACCCCAATATCTCTCGCAGGGGAAGCTTCAGATGCACCCCTCTATCAAACCCTGGTGCGCTATCAGGGCATTGCCAATCTTCAAACAGATTTGGTGACCTGCTACACGCCAGATTTTATTCATACCTTTGTCAATCAAGCCTATTGTCAGCTTATCCATAAGTCAGCCGACCAGGTGATTGGGCACAGTATCTTTGAGTTTATTCCTCCCGAAAAACATGATGACATCCGTCAGTTACGGAATTATTTGACTGTTGAAAATCCTATTTATTGTCATGAAGAAAAACTCACCCTCTCTGACCGATCAATACTTTGGTATGAGTGGATTGACCAAGGGTTGTTTGATCAACGGGATCAGCTATTAGAAATTCAGAGCGTGGGGCGAGATATCACTGAACGAAAGCGAACGGAACAGATTTTACAAGATCGAGAACGGCGGTTCCGTCTATTGGCTGAAAATGCCTCTGATATGATCTTTCGCTTTAGCATTCGACCAGCATTAGGATTTGAATATGTGAGTGCAGCCGCTACCAATATCACAGGCTATACGCCAGAAGAACATTATGCTAACCCGAATATCGCTTATGAAACATTTCATCCTGATGATATTCATTTAGTCGAGACTCAAATCAAGAATCGTGAATTATTCCCTCAACCATTAATTTATCGATATATTCGCAAAGATGGAACAATGGTTTGGGTAGACAATCGGATTACCCCCATCTATGACGAGAATGGAATATTGATCGCCACCGAAGGAATTATTCGAGATGTTACCCAATTGAAACAAGCTGAGTGTGCTTTGCGTCAACAAATTAAACGAGAGGAAACCCTCAATCAGCTAACTCAAATTATTCATCAATTACTTGATTTGGATCAGATTTTTGTCAATGTCGTGCAGGCTTTTGTTAAATTATTAGGGGTTGATCGAGCTGCCATTAATCGCTACTTTCCCAACCAGTTTAATTGGCTAGCCATTGCCGAAGGCTTAGCTGATGAGCAAAAAGATTCTTCGGTTGGTCTAGAAATTCCTGATCATAATAATCCTTTTTCTATTGTACTGAAGAATTTGCAAGTTATCACGATAACTCCATCGAATCCACCCACTGATCCTATCAATCAAGCCCTTTATCAACGATTTCCTGGCAGTTGGTTATTGGTGCCGATTGCCCTTCATCCCCACTCCCCAATACGAGAAACAACAGGTTTGCAGGTGTGGGGCAGCCTCGCCATCGTCATAGAAAAAGATGTGGGACAGTGGTCACCCTTTTTACTCTCAATGATGGAATCGATTGCCGAACAATTATCCACAGCCATTCATCAAGCGGAGCTTTATCAAGAGCTGCGAACCCTCAACCAAGATCTGGAACAAAGAGTACTGCAACGCACAGAAGAATTACAACAGAATGAGAATCTATATCGAGCCATTGTGGAAGATCAAACAGAATTTGTGAGTCGCAGCCTACCGGATACGACCATTCTCTTTGTCAATGGAGCAATTTGTCGAGCTACGGGCAAGGAACGCACCTATTTCCCAGGCAAGCGATGGATTGATTGGTTGCCAGACGATCAAAAATCCAAGGTTTTAGAGGGGATTGCTGCTCTAACTCCTGAAAACCCTATTTTTGTTTCTGACAATCAAGGATTTATTGGTCAGCATGAATATCTCTTAGTCCAATGGACAAATCGTGGAATTTTTAACCAACAAGGACAACTGATTGAAATTCAAGCGGTAGGGCGGGATATCACTAAACAAAAAAAAGCAGAAGATGACCTACGTAAGGCTCTTGAGTTTGAATCTCTTCTAAAACGAATTACCGATAATGTCAGAGATAGTCTTGATGAAGCTCAGATTTTAGACACTGTTGTCCAGGAGTTAGGATTTGGCTTAGGTGTTGATGGTTGTAACACTTCTATCTATGATTTTACTCGAACCGTTGCTGTAATCGAACATGAATTTAGGCTAGACTCACACTCCATTCTTGGTCGTGTCTTTCAGCTAGCTGATTATCCCCATAACACCCACCAATTGTTGGGAGGACAGTATTTTCAATATTGTGATGTGGAGAGTCCTTATGGAATCGTCGCGACCTCTTTTGCTTGCCCAATTCGAGATGATCAAGAGGCGATTGGTGAGTTGTGGTTAACTCGTGCGGCTGATCAATATTTCTCTGAATTAGAAATTCGTCTTGTGGAGCAGGTGGCCACGCAATGTGCCATTGGGATCCGGCAAGCTCGACTTTATCAAGCAGCTCAACAGCAGGTCGAAGAACTAGAGAAACTCAACCAACTCAAAGAAGATTTTTTGGCTACGGTTTCTCACGAACTACGAACTCCTATGACCAATATTAAGATGGCTTTGCAGATGTTAAAGCTAACCTATCCCAATCCCCGATCACAGCATTATCTGCAAATTTTAGAAGGTGAGTGCGATCGGGAAATTCGTCTAATCAACGATTTACTTGATCTGCAAAGAGAAGAATCATTTACAAAAAGCCTCAACTTGCAAATTTTGGATCTTGCCACATGGTTACCTCAGTTATTGGAACCCTTTGCCCTTCGCTTTCAGCAGAGTGAACACCCTCTCCAAATAGATATCGCCGCCAATCTGCCCACTTTTGAAACGGATGTGTCGGTTCTGGAACGAATTCTCACAGAACTCTTGATCAACGCCCTAAAATACACCCCTTCGGGTCAACCGATTCGTCTGTCTGTGGAGTGGCTAGCCCCCGCAATTACTTTTGTGATTACCAATTTTGGGGTAGAAATCCCCGCCCACTATCTGCCCCGCCTCTTTGAAAAGTTCTTTCGATTGCCCGATCACGATCGCTGGCGACAAAGTGGCACAGGTCTGGGATTGGCGTTGGTTAAGCAGAGTGCTGAAAGTTTGGGTGGATCTATTAAGGTAGAGAGCCGCGCCAACCAAACCACCTTTACTCTGCGGATCCCGCCTAGGCTGTCTCGATAAGAAGGCTGTTGGAGCAATACTCCGACCATCGGGATCCCTAATTATCACCGCGCAGATAACGTACAGACCGCATTGAGTTCCCCTCCCCCCCAAAACTAGGGATCCCTAATCGGTATCAAGCCGGAGCAAGAGAGGCAGAGGCAACCAAGATCTGCCAAGATAAGAGGTGTTCTGGTGAGTTAGTTTTTTCATGATCGACCTCTATACCTTTACTACCCCCAATGGTCGCAAAATTTCTATCATGTTAGAAGAGGTTGAACTTCCTTATACCGTACATATTATTAACATCATTAAAGGCGATCAAAATACACCCAGCTTTCGTGCGATCAACCCTAATGGAAAAATTCCCGCTATCATTGATCAAGACACGCAAATGTCGATTATTGAGTCTGGCGCTATTTTAATTTATCTTGCCGAGAAAACTGGAAAACTGTTGCCTAGTGATCTCAAATCTCGCTCTCACGTTTTACAGTGGTTGATGCTTCAAATGTCAGGAGTGGGTCCAATGTTTGGGCAAATGAATCACTTTCGTCGCTTTGCTAGCGAAAAAATTCCCTATGGTATTGAGCGCTATACCCAAGAGTCACAACGGCTGTTAGGGGTTCTTGATCAACAACTGGCTCAACATCCTTATCTGGCTGGAGAATATTCTATTGCTGATATTGCCACCTATCCTTGGATTCATTCCTATGAGCGATTTGGTTATTCGGAAGGGTTAACGCTTGACCCATATCCTCATGTTAAACGTTGGTGTGAGGAAGTTGCCAGTCGCCCCGCCGTGATCAGAGGGATGGCTGTTCCTAGTCTTGGCTAGATTTCATAGCTCAGATTAGTAGTCAACTGGGTAGTAGAGATCGGCCTTTTCGTGGGCAGGAGCAATAGGGATCGCAATATCTCAATAGTTCACTACCGATGAAAATTTACGGATAGTTGATAGACCACTTATGGATTTAGATCTATCTCCCCTTTGGCTATCACTCAAAATTGCTGGGCTAGCAACGAGTTTAACTTTTGTGCTTGGAATTGCGGCTGCCCGTTGGTTATTAAACTATCAAGGTCGTTGGCGTGGTTTGATTGATGGAATGTTGATTACTCCATTAGTTCTACCTCCCACCGTCGTAGGTTTTTTATTGTTGGCGCTGCTGGGTCGTTACAGTCCTCTGGGCAGCTTGTTAGAAAACTTTGATATCCAGTTGATTTTTAATACTCAAGCAGCGGTCATCAGTGCAACCATTGTTGCTTTTCCCTTAATGTATCGAACAACATTGGGATCCTTTGAGCAGATTGACCCCACCTTGCTGGGAGCTGCCCGCACATTAGGGGTTAGTGAATGGGTTGTATTTTGGCGAGTTATGCTCCCACAAGCCTATCGAGGCATTTTAGGGGGGACTATCCTAAGTTTTGCCAGAGCCTTAGGAGAATTTGGGGCTACATTAATGTTGGCTGGCAATATTCCTGGGCGTACACAAACGATGCCGATTGCCATTTTTTTTGTGGCGGAATCAGGCAATCTCTCAGAAGCTTTGATTTGGGTAATAATTCTATTGCTAATCTCTTCTTCGGTCATCTATTTGCTCAATCTTAGTTCGCTTCCATCTGGTCGATCTGATGCTAAAGGCAAATCTATGCTCAAGTCGGCTGCTGTTATTCAAAAGGATCCCTTATCCCTACCCCTATCCCAAAATAGAGAGCAATATGGTCAGCAAAGTAGCCAGCAAAATACTGAGCAACCTCAGTTAGTAGTTCGGATCCAAAAACACTTGGCTAATTTTGATCTCAATATTCAGTTTCACATTCATCCTGCCGATTATTCTGGTTCTGATTCTGATTCAAATTTATCATCAGCTCAACTTCCTCCCTTGCTGGCTTTAGGGATCCTAGGGGCATCGGGTTCTGGGAAAAGTATGATTTTACGCTGTATTGCTGGCTTAGAAAATCCCGACCAAGGAGAGATACTTCTTAATGGCCGACAGTTGTGGGCTAGCCATCCTCCTGTCAATTTACCAAGCTATCAACGGCGCATCGGTATTGTCTTTCAAAACTATGCACTTTTCTCCCATCTGACGGTCTGGCAAAATATCGCTTTTGGTTTATATCGTTTATCCCAAGTAGAACAGTCGGCTCAGATTACCCCCTGGATTCACCGCCTAGATTTGCAAGGATTAGAAACTCTTTTTCCCCATCAGTTGTCTGGTGGGCAGCAGCAACGGGTGGCTTTAGCGAGGGCAATGGTTTTGCAGCCAGAAGTGCTATTGCTGGATGAGCCGTTTGCAGCTTTGGACACCCATTTGCGAAGTCGTGTCGAGCAACAACTACGCCAAGCGCTGGCTGACTATCGGGGCATCGTCATCTGGGTTTCCCATCACTTAGAAGAACTCTATCGTCTCTGTCGTCGCCTCTTGGTTGTGGATGGTGGGCAGGTGCTAGCCCAGGCGGCGCGGCAGGCGATTTTTCAGAATCCAGGTTCTGAGCAAGTGGCGCGACTAACGGGCTGTAAGAATATCTCACCCGTTCTTGTCTTCTCCGATCACGAGGTGCTGGCGGAAGCTTGGGGATGTAAGCTGCACCTAGATCAGCCGCTGTCCTCCGCTGTCACTGGTATCGGGATCCACGCCCATCACCTCAACTTTGTAACCCCTGGAGTGGCCATCAACAGTTTTCCCTGCTGGTTAGCAACCAGTATCGAGTCTCCCCACGAAATAACCCTTTACCTAAAACTCTTCGCTCCCGCCAGGGATGCCGATGACTTTGCCCTGACGCTTGAAATCGACAAAAAGACCTGGCAATCCCGTCAATCACTGCCTTGGCCGTGGTGGGTGCAACTGGATGCTATCCATTTGATGCCCCTGTATAGGGATCCGTAACGTTGGAGACAAGGGAGAACTTGCTTTCTCCCAACCTGTGATCGGTAGGTTGCCGGAATGATTACAGATTTCTTTAACACAGCTTGTTCAACTCTTTGTTGCCATTGACATCACATACTGTTACATCTTTTCTAGAGAGGCAATGTAGAGGGATCAGATCCTTTAGCCTAGATTTATTAGGGATGAGTAAAACCATAAAGGTGCAAACGGTGCTAATCAAACTGAAACAAATGGTTGCGGCATACCGCCCTTTCCTTGGTCTTTTACTATTGATCCCCGCCTGTTTTATTGGGAATCTAATGCGATGGACACTATTCTTCAACATTGATTTTATATTTGGTTCGATAGCCGTTTGGTTGGTTGTTTATCTGTATGGACTTCGTTGGGGTATCTTGGCAGGATTTGTGGGAGGTTTGTGCACCTATTTTCTCTGGGGTCATCCTTATGCCGCCATTATTTTTACCTGTGAGGCTCTGCTTGTTGGAGGATTATTTTATCGATATCATCAAAATATTGTTTTACTGGATGGATTCTTTTGGTTGTTGATCGGAATGCCGCTAGTTAGTTTATTTTACGGAGGAATTTTAGAGGTTAGTCCAACACAAACTGAGATTATTCTTCTCAAACAATCAGTCAATGGAATCTTTAACAGCTTAGTAGCTAGTCTGATGCTCACCTACATCCCCATCGCACGATGGCTCAGACTTCCTCAGGCAGTTAATAAGCTATCTTTTCAGCAAACCTTATTCAATTTATTGGTTGCCTTCCTTTTCTTTCCTACCTTGCTTCTGATTATTTTATCAAGTCGCAATGTTGTTAACTCCATTCGTTCTGAGGCTGAAGTTGATTTGAACTATGCTTCGAGCAATACGGTCACAGCCATTCGAGCTTGGCATCAAGAACATTTGCGATCTATTGAGGAAATTGCCTATCAGCTAAATACTCTGGGTCAAACTGACTCCGATCACTTGCGAGAACATTTAGCGATAACCCAAAGGTTACTATCTGATTTTAGCCATTTGACTATTATTGATGCAGAAAGCAATCAAGTTCTTATTACTACCCAAACAAAAGATGCAGATCTTTTAAGCCTTTATCCTAATAATCAAAAGTTTTTAGAGATCGCTAAATCTACCCTTGAACCTATCATTTCTAATCTTTTACCTCAACAGGGATCTAACCTGATCTCATCTAGGCTTATCTGGAACATTCCGATTGTGCAAGACAATCAAATCAAATGGCTAATTCTGGCTGAAATTAATCTGGATCACTTAGAAAATTTACTGCTGAGGAATAATGATAATTTAATCACGATGACGCTGCTAGGGCGTGGTGAGATTGTTATCGCTAGCACGGATCAAAATCGAAAAACAGGACAATTCTACAATCTCCAACAAACGGGATCCCTAGAACAACTGGACTCGCAAACCTATCAATGGTTTTCTAACGAAGGCAGCCAATTGATGATGGTGCGATGGAGTAACTCTTTATTTGTGCAGGAGTCACCAATCGTAACTGGTTTGCCCTGGACATTAATTGTTGAATCACCTGCTGAAGCTGAGGTAGAGCGGATTGTTACTATCTTCTCCAATAACTTAGAAATTATCCTCTATGTGACAGGGATAGGGTTGATTGCCTCAGCCCTAATCAGTCGTCAATTGGTCAAGCCCCTCACTGAATTGGCGACTGCCACTAATAATTTGCCCAGTAAGCTATCCACCGGAGAGCCTATCGTCTGGGTAGATAGTCAAATTGCAGAAATTAACTTTTTGTCGAGGAATTTCTATAAAATGTCCCAGACTCTCTCGGAGAAATTTCAGCAAATTCAGCAGGCTTTGAGTTATGATCTTCTCCTCAAACGTATTACCGATAGCGTGCGAGATAGTCTTGACGAATCCCAGATTTTACAAACCGCGGTTCAAGAACTGGGTCACGGGATCCCGGTGATTTCTTGCGATGCCGCTATCTATAATGCGGATCAGACGGTCTCAACAATCTGCTATGAATATACAACATTACCAGCCTCGGCACTGGGACGATCGTTACCCATTCCAGATATTTTTCCAGATGTTTATCAACAATTATTGCGTGGGGAGTATTGCTTATTCTGTTATATGACTGATCACCCATTTCGTCCGATTAAGCAAGAAAGCACTGTCATAGCTTGCCCAATCGTAGATGATCAACAAGTCTTGGGTGATCTATGGCTATTTAAGCCACGTTATCAATCATTTGATAGTCAAGAACTGAGATTGGTGCAACAGGTTGTGAATCAGTGTGCCATTGCCCTCCGGCAAGCTCGACTTTATCAAGTAGCTCAAGTTCAGGTGAGAGCTTTGGAAGAACTAAACCTCTTAAAAGATGATTTCTTGAGTACCGTTTCCCACGAATTACGCACGCCAATCACAAACATGAAGATGGCTATCAACATGCTCCGAATTACAGAGGATCCAGAACGTCGCAGTCGCTATCTGACGATTCTAGAAACTGAGTGCGGTCGTGAATCCGAACTCATTAATGACTTGCTTGACTTGCAGCGATTGGCTTCGGGAACGAAAGTTCTGGAACTCCAGCCGATAGTTTTACGAGAATGGGTTGACCGTGTGATTGAAGCTTTTCAGGAGCGAATGCAGAGTCGTCAGCAAATTCTTCAGGTTGACATTTTTCCACAGCTACCTATTATTACTTCTGATCTTAATTGCTTGGAACGAATTTTTAGTGAGTTGCTCAACAATGCCTGTAAGTATACACCCCCAGGAGAATCGATTAAGGTAACAGTACGATCTACTAGATTAGCTACTACTTCATTGGTTGATTCTCAAGTAAAAATCAACAATGAGCCTGTAGAAACCGTTGAAACTCCTAACAGGGAACCGCCCATGAAGTTGATTTTAGATGTATGCAATTCAGGGGTAGAGATTCCTGCTCACGAACTCGGTCATATCTTTGAGAAATTCTATCGGGTTCCTGGCATTGATCGCTGGAAACAGGGAGGCACGGGCTTAGGGCTAACACTCGTGCAAAAGATGACGGAACGACTAGGTGGCAATGTACACGTCAAGAGTATGGAAAATCAAACCTGTTTCACCGTTGAGCTGCCGATCGACTCCTCCAACTATTCCCTCAATTAGAAACGAACCCATTACTCATCCGGTTCACTCCAGAAAGCGGCTTTACCTCCCCACAGCAGCCAGGAATAGAGAAAAGCGTTCTGGGAGCACCGGCGGGAAAAATTTCTAGATATAGCGCTAGGGTTTGCATGGATTTCCCGCCAATCAAGGAAATTTGGGCTTGTCATCCCCCAGATCTAGCATTAATCCCCTGAGTGTCTGTTACACTTATGGGCAATTTGAGTGGGATCCCCCCTTAACCATGCCTTCGTTTCTGCATGTGGCGGATGTTCATCTTGGTTTTGATCGCTACGAGAGTCCTGAACGGACGAAGGATTTTTTCTATGCTTTTCGAGATGTGCTGCAACGCTATGCCGTGGAAGCCGCCGTTGATTTTGTTTTGATTGCCGGAGATTTGTTTGAGCATCGCACCATTTTACCCAACACATTGAATCAGGCTGAATTAGCTCTAGGTTTACTCAAACAAGCCGGGATCCCGGTGCTAGCGATTGAAGGAAATCATGATAACTGTCCCTATGGGGTTAAAACCAGTTGGTTGCGTTATCTAGCCGATCATGATTTCTTAAGGCTACTGGAACCCATCTATGAGCCAGAAACTCAACTGTTAGCGTGGTCAGATTCCAACAAAAGAGGAGGATATTGCGATCTCCCTTGTGGAGTGCGTGTGATCGGCTCTAACTGGTATGGATCTTCTGCTCCCAAGGCTATTGATGATCTAGCCAAAGCTATCCACAATCTGCCTAAAAACCCAACGATTAACCAGACGATTTTGATGTTTCATCATGGGTTGGAAGGGCAAATTGCCCGCTATCAAGGTGCTTTACGTTATGCAGATCTGATGCCCTTACGAGAGGCGGGGATTGATTATTTGGCTCTTGGGCATATTCACAAAAGTTATACCGTTGAGGGGTGGATTTTTAATCCAGGATCGTTGGAGGCTAACAGCATTGCTGAAAGTGAATTTGAGCGGGGCGCTTATTACGTCCACCTTAGCCCAGGATTTGTTCAAGCTAAATTGATACAAGACCATCAACAGCGACCCTGTTACCGTCTGGATTGGGAGGCAAAAGGGCGAGAAACCCTAGAGGAAATTCAAGAGACGATCCTAACGATTGTCCAGCAAGCTGTGATACCCAACTCTCCGCAAGCAATTGTAGAATTTAAGTTAAAAGGACAAGTAGGGATCCCAAAAAGCAGCTTCGATGAGCGTCGGATTAAGCAAGACATTCAACAGATTACTCACGCTCTCATTGTCATTTTTCGCTGGGAAGCCAAAGCTCTAGATTTTGACTTGTCTCCTGCTACTGTGGATGATAATCAAAGAATGGCTGTAGAAACACAAGTTTACCACGACCTTTTGGCCAGTCATGCCCACTACCGCAAGCGTAGTCAAGAGCTAGCAAATGTACTTCTTGATCTCAAAGAACAGGTAATCGATGGACAGCCAGAAAGGGTGAGTTATGAACGCCTTGGGCAGGCCTTTCTGGGTAACTCCTTTGGTATGGAGGAAGCATAGATAAGATGCGTATCCTATCCATTGCACTTAGAAACTTCAAAAATCATCAAGATAATTATTTTGCTTTCGAGGATGGAATTAATGCGATTTGTGGTGAAAATGGTTCTGGAAAAACAAGTATTTTAGAGGGTATTGCTTGGGTTTTATTTGATTACACTCCCTATGTTGAGAAAGAAATGATTCGATTGGGGGCTAATAGTGCAGAGGTAGCTGTCAATATCATTTCCAATCGAGACTATCGCACCTATGAAGTCCGCCGCAGCACTACCAAGGGGTATACTCTCTACGACCCACAGTTGAATCAACGTTTAGAATATGAGCGTAAAGCAGATGTTTTACACTGGATTCGTGAGCAGTTAGGAGTTCCATCTGGCACTGATTTAGCTCGACTCTTCACCACAACCATTGGGGTTCCACAGGGCTTATTTACGGCTGATTTCCTCAAGACACCTCAAGAACGCAAAAAAACATTTGATTGCATTCTCAAGGTAGAAGAGTATCAAACTATTTATAAAGACTTACTACCTTTAGAAAACTATAGCAAGGAGCAGATATCAGAGATTAGCCATCAACTTAATCGTCGAGAAGAACGTTTGCTGGAGTGGGAAACCCTGCATTCTCAACAGCAAAATCTCACAGAACTCCTCACGGAAAAGCAGGCTGAGCTTAGCCAAACTCAAAGTTCCCTCAGCCAATATCAACGGGAAGTAGTTCGGCTAGGGGGTATCTCCCAAACCCTTAGCGATTGGGATCAGCAGCTTCAGCAACTGTATCATCAGGGATCCCTTTATCAGGTGCAACTACAACAAGCAGAGAAGCTCTGGCAGGAGGCAGAACAAGCTCAATCGGAGGTGAGGCAGCATACCGACGGATATCAAGCCTACTTAGCGGCTGAACAGCACTTAGCTAATCTAGAGGATCGTTATCAACAAAGGCAGTCTATCCTTGCTGAGCGACAGCGCCTTTGGGAGCTGCATCAAGCTGAAAATGATCAGCACATTCGCCTGCAAGAGCGTTTAGTTCAGTTTGAGAAAATCCGTACACAAATTGAGCAGCTACAGCCCCTTGCTGCCCAGCAAAATCAGTGGCTAGAGCAACAACAATATTTAATAGAGCAAATCCAAAAACGGCAAGCCATCATAGATCAAGTTACAATCCTGCGTACTCATTGGGAAAGTCAGAATGAATGGATAGGGCAAAAAAGACAAGCTCTAGAAGCAGCGCATCAAGCCTATCAGCAATGCCAGCAGCATCAACCAGGATATGAAGCTTACATTCATGCGGAAATCGAGTTATCTAAACTGGATCAGAGCCTACAAAAGCAGCGCCATTTACTAAAGCAGAGGGAACAAGCTCAAGCAAGCTACCACAAACTTCAGGTGGAACAAACCAAGCTCGATCAGCATCGTCAACGGGCGATCGAGCTCGAACACAATATTCATGCTCATCAACCTCAATTGGCTCAACAAAAAAGCCTAGAAACAAAGCAGGTGGAGCTGAAGGTTAAGATACAAGAATTTCAAAGTCTCCGCCTACAACTGGGTCAACGAGAAGCTGAGCAAGCGGAACGACAAAAGTATAGACAAACCTTTGTTGAACAACTTGCTCAACGCCAAACCCTACAACAACAGGTGGCACGGATCCCTGAATTAGAGCAGCAACAGGAACGACTCACCTCACAATTAAGTCGCCTAGCTGCTGCCCAGCAATTTCATCAGGAATTACTGAATCTAACGAAAACTGGTCATGCTAGATTCACAGCCCATCAACAACGGATAGAGCAGGTTCTACAAAGATTCGCTAATCTAGACCAGGAGTTTCCAGAAGTAGCTCACCGCTTGGCAGCGATCCCTAACTTGTTTCAAGAGGGATGTCAAATTAGCCAATATTTATTGGATGGCATCCAAGTGATTCTCCAGGATATCTCCAATCAAGTTTCACCCAAGGATTTGGAAGCACAGCAACAAAATCTTAAGGCAGAATTGCAACAAATCTATCCATTGCAGGGATTAGTCAATGAAATTCCTGAGTTACAAGTGCAAATTCAAGCCTATGAAAAAAGCATAGCCGAACTACAAGAAAATATTGACGATTTGTTATGGCAAACGGAAGCGGAAGCCCTATTTTTACGTCAATTGGCGGAATTAGAAACTCAGATGGAAATTATAGGGGATCCCGCAGCTCAAATCAAGCTTTGGCAGATGGAACGCGATGCAATTCCCTCATGGCAAGAGGAGTGGTTGACCATCGTGGCTGAGTTGGAGAAACAATCTCAGACCCTTCAACAACTGGAGACGACCTTAAGCCGGGTGCAAGATTTAGATGCTCAGGTTGCCGTCCAGCAACACATCAAAATGAATCACAAAAATGACTATGAGCTTTATTTGCAGGCTCATAACTTAGCCAGCACCTTCTCTCATCATCAAGCAGATTTAGAACTATCCCTTGCTAAACTGCAAGAAATTGAGCAAACAGGAAAAAAATACCAGGATCAAATCAATCAACACCAGAACCAGACGGGATCCCTGGCGGCAATGACTGAGCAGTTAACCCTAATTCAAGAACAGCTCCAGCAACTTCGGGATCCCCACAGTCAAATCCTCCGATATCAAGAAATCCTCTTGGAGGAACCCAAAATCCTTGAGCAGTTTCAGCGATCTCAACAACAGTTAACTGCTACTCAAAGTCACCTTGAACATCTAAATCGGCAGTTAACCGAAACCATAGCCATTGATGCTGAAATGACCCAATGGCGGGAAGCCAAGCAACAATATCGTTTGTCATACGAAACCTATAAAGCCCATGAGGCTCTGGTTCACCTATTACCCGAACGAGAAAAAAACTATCGAAACTTACAAGCCGATATCCAAGCTAATCAAGCTCAACAAACGCAACTTCGTCTGAAACGGGATCCCTTGGCAGCGAGTTATAGTGCAGACTATCATCAAACCGCTCAGGCTAATCTCCGACAAGCCGAAATTAAGCAGGCTAGCTTAGCAAGTGAAATTCAATCTTTGGAACCCCAGCTAGCCGCTATAGAAGCTAAGCTGACTGAGCTGGAGACGATACGCCTTGAAAAACAAGAATATGAAGTTAACTTAGCAGAGCGGGAACGACTCCACCGATTTATTAAGTTTAGTCGCAGTGTATTCAAAGACGCTGGCCCACGCATCACTAAGCTTTATCTGCAAAATATCAATATTGTTGCTGATCAACTATTTCGAGAAATCCTGAATCGCTCGAATGTTTCTCTCACATGGGAAACTGATTATGATATCACTATTCAAGAGGGAGGTAGCCCGAAACGACGATTTGCCTGCTTGTCAGGGGGTGAACAAATGTCGGCAGCACTAGCAGTGCGCCTTGCTCTACTTAAGGTTTTGGGTGATTTGGATGTTGCCTTTTTTGATGAACCCACTACCAATATGGATCGACAACGCCGCCAACAATTGGCAGAAGCCATTAATCAAATCCGCTCCTTTCGGCAGATTTTTGTGATTAGTCATGATGATACTTTTGAGCATATCACCGAAAATATTATCAGGGTGGAAAGGAAGGAGTTTAATTATGGCTATTAGATCGGCTTCTATCCTGTCCGTTCTGGAGCAAAAGCGAGAACAGTTTGATAGTTTTGATCTGCACAGTAGTGAACGGCGACAGCAATACCTAAATGCCATGCGGCAGCTCAAAGACTGGCCTAGTCTAAAAATTTATGAACAACTCAGTACGGTTTCCTTTCCTGGATCCCTGCCAACCGAAGAATGGGATCACTACGCAAGCTGGCAAATTCCGTTTGCCCATGACTTTCATAACCATGAGGAAAGCCTATTGTGGGTTAATCAAACCATTCAGAATATCTCCACATTTGCTGTAGATGGCTCCCAAATTTATCCCTCCAAGGATATTTCTCTACCGATAGCTCTCATTCAGATTGGCTGGTTTGAGAACCGCCACACTCCGGAGGGTCTCTACGAAAAAGATATTCGTGTAGACGTTCTTAGTCCTTCGGATCTGGGAGCCAATAACAGTGGAGATCCAAAGGAACGTATCGTCAATATGCGGCGATTTGAGATGGAGATTCAGCGAATTATTGAATATATGGAACATATGGGATCCCATCAACAGCACCGCTCATGCTTAGCATTCTTGGATGGTTCACTGATTGCCTCCTTTGCCGAAGCCTTTGAACCTAGCCAGCAGGATCGTTATATTCAATCCCTCTTAAATTTATTACGCGCCAGTGAAACCTATCGAGTTCCACTGGTTGCTTATATTGATACCACTTACACGCGAGATTTGATCACCTTTTTGCAATATGTGTTTGATCTCCCAGAAGCTCCCCAACTGCATGATGCTCAACTGTTAGAGACTTACTTAGAGTGGGGAGATCGCTCTCCCTGCTGGGTTTGTGCCCGTGGAGGACTACAGTCTGGACAGACTGGCATCTTACATCATTATCAAGAAATGCGAGAACGGGTGGGATTTGTTTATCTTAAAACAAACGATAACTATCCCGTTCGTTTAGAGATTCCTATATGGATTCAAGAAATGGGTTGGCTGGACTGGTTGGTTGATATTGTCCGTTGTGAGGTGATTATTGGCCGTGGTTATCCTTATGCTATTGAGACAGCTGATCAAACGGCGGTGCTGCGAAACGAGGATCGCCATATATTCTTGAAGGTGCTACAAGATTGGTCGCAGCGAGAAAACCTCCATCTCAAGCTTTCTCGTAAAACTGTTAGTAAGATGCAGAGGAGGAGAGTCCGATGAGGTTAGGGAAGGTTGTTAAGTCTAATAATCACTGTGATTATGTGGTAGAAGTTGATGACCGCTTAAGTGTTAAGAGTCCTCCGGCTGCCGATGATTATGGTTTCGGGTGTTTTGTGAGGCTAGATACCCACAACCGGCACTGGGGGGTAGGGGTTATTTACAATACCCAACTGTTTAATCCAGCCTTTCTCAATTCTGGCCCCCGTTTATCCAGCCAGCCCAATCCAATCTATTCTCCCGACCTGCAAAATGAGATTAAGACGCTTCTTGCTGTTGTGCTGATTGGTAGCTTACAAGAAAAGATTCTACCTGCTAGACCCGACAGTCAAACCAAACCCACACTCAAATCAGAATCTTCTTCAAAACCACGACCAGACTCTAGCCCTAGTCCATCAGCTACTACCTATTATGGCTATCAAGGGATCCCAAAAGCCGTTGTTCCTATTGATACTTTGGTTTATCGTATGACCAGTCAAGAAATCCATCAATTTCATCAGAATATTGAGGGAAAAAGTCAATTTACTTATTATGGGCTATTGCTTAATTGTGGAGGTATTTTCTCAAGTCACCTAATTCAGCAAGTGCTCAATGAAATTAGTGAAATGTTTGAAGGTAGTCAACGACGAGCCATAGAAACGTTGAGCAAAGAACTTTCTTGGAAAATGACGATGGGGGCAATGCGGTGATGAATACAGTGAATCAAAATCATTCAACTTACACGGGTGAGCAACGGGATCAAGTGATTGGAACGGTGAAAGGACCTGGAGAAGAGGCTAATCAATATATTTTCATTACCTCTAATACTCAGGCAGTAAAAGTAGGAGAGTTTGTCTATTATGAAAGTATTGGCAAAGCTCAAAAAATTCTGGGTAAAATTTCCCAACTTCAGCTCTTGGATCATTTACCCGATCGAATTTTTGCCGACACTGACATTGATCCGAGTGCCATCGTAGCCCTGATTGGTTTCAGCTATCCCAATCCAGAAATTTATGCTGTTACGGTAGAGGTGATTGGCTACTTCCATAGAGCGATGGGCTTTGTCAATCCGCGCCAAGCACCTGATCCGGGATCCAAAGTCTTTCTTGCCTCCCATGAAATGCTGCGAACTGTCCTCAATAAACGACAGATGCAGGATATTGGTGGTGCCCATTTGGGCAGCCTTCTCCTAAGAGAAGAAGGAGATGTGCCTGTGGTGCTCGATGTTAAAGAATTAGTCAGCACCCACCTGGCTATTTTGGCAGGTACTGGATCCGGTAAATCCTATACAGCAGGGGTTTTAATCGAAGAATTGCTTTTACCTAAAAACCGTGCCGCTATCCTCATTTTTGATCCCCACGGAGAATATGGGACTCTCAGTGAGATGCAGTCTCACCCCACTTTTTGGACAGAAGATGGCTATCGCCCCAAGGTGAAAGTTCTCACACCTGATCAAATCAAAATACGAGTTTCTTCTCTTAATTTCTATGATATTTTGACATTATTGCCGGATATGTCTGATCGTCAGCAGTCCTTTCTTGAAAAAGCATTTCTAGCCACTACTCAACACAATCAACAACGCTGGACGATTCAAGATTTGATTGATGCGGTTAACGATGCCGACTCCTCACAAGATGGTACGCAGGGATCCTCCGCCGCGGCTCTCCAGTGGAAGCTAGATAGAATTGATCGTTCTCCCTATTTTAGTAATATCGAACATTTAGCTCCACGGGAATTATTTGAACCTGGGCAAGTGACGATCCTGCAAATGAATGAAATTAGCCAGGATGAACAGCAAGTCATTGCCGCTGCCATTTTGCGACAAGCCAATCATGCTCGCATGAATACCCATAAAGGCAAAATTTCTGAGCAGGAAGAAACCTATTTGCCCTTCCCAGTCTTTATTTTGATTGAAGAAGCTCATCGTTTTGCTCCGGCTCACGAACCTTCCCGCTGCAAACAGGTGCTCCGCACAATTTTGAGTGAGGGTCGTAAGTTTGGTTTGGGTGTGGGGTTGATTACCCAACGCCCAGGGAAATTAGATTCTGATATATTATCGCAGTGCATGAGCCAGTTTTTGATGCGAATTGTTAACCCGATTGATCAAGAAAATCTGCGCCACAGCGTCGAAGCCGCCGGACGAGATCTGTTGAGCGAGTTACCTTCATTGAGCAAAGGCCAAGTGATTGTCTCGGGGGTCTGTGTGAATACTCCGGTTTTGTGCAAAGTGCGCCAACGTCATACCAAACATGGTGGACAAACCCTAGAAATCCTAGAGATTTGGCAGCAACATTTTCAATTGCACCAACAACGAGAACGTTTGGTCAAATCTGCCCCCCTCCGCTCCCGTTCTCAACCTCACGTTTTGGATGGGTTAAGTATCGACTAGATTTTGTTGATCTTGCCCTTGAGACAGGGGAGAATGTCCACAAGTTAGAGAAAGTTCAAGAGACCCTTTGCTAGCTTGTTGAAACAAAGGTACAGCTTTTTCGTTATTTACATAGAACATGAATGAGTTAAGGTTAGAGAGGTTGAGTTTTCCAACAGCATGAGCCGTTATTCCCTTGACCTCCGAAAGAAAGTGGTAGCAGCCTATCATCTCGGCAATACCTCCATCCGC
>JANRIL010000041.1:0-122407 GCA_033764955.1 Cyanobacteriota bacterium
CAAAACGGTTATGACATTCGCACGGTACAAGAGCTTCTGGGGCATAAAGATGTCAAGACAACCATGATCTACACTCATGTATTGAATAAAGGCGGTCGTGGAGTGAGAAGTCCACTGGATGATTGAAGCGTTGGGATCCCCTATGGAATTGGAGAAATGCCTCAACATCTGGATGGGGAGAAAAGGCACATCTCAGCCATTTCCCAGAAGTAACCCTGCTCCTTCGGCCTCTAAAGTCTCAAAAGAGTTGGTTAGACGGCAGGGATGACCTCTACGACTATGGAACGCTATTCCAGGATGCGGCTGGCTGGGATCCCTTGCGGATGAACCATGACTTCTAGGCACGCAAGAGAGGTAGAGGTATTGGATCCGGAGTTAGGTTACTAGCTTGATCATGGATGACACGCCCTAAGTTGTACCGCTTCGTTTCTGGGTTGTGGCAGTAGTTTGAATCATATCTGTTTTGCCCAAAGTTAAGTTGTTTAAAGGATGCTGGCGGAGCGATTTATCATCTAGTGAGAAATCAAATTTATTGAAAGTTGGTATGGCGATCACAATCGTCTTGGCATACATTTTGATCGCTTGCTATTTAGTGATGGAGCGATCGCTGAGAAAAGGGAAGCAAGCCCTCAATCTCAAACCAGGGGCGGTTGATGCTGGCAGTTCTCAAGCATTGTGGCTCAGCGGCTTGATTAGTATTTTGCTTGTCATTGCTGCGCCTATCTTAAATGCCCGTCAAATCGGAGAGTGGAACAATGCGACGGTTGGCTGGCTAGGATTGATAGTGATGCTTAGTGGATTAGCCATGCGATATTGGGCTGCTAAAACACTGGGCGAATTCTATACAAGGACATTACAGGTTATCGAAGGACAGAAGATCGTAGATCAGGCTCCGTACAACATTATTCGCCATCCTGGGTATCTTGGAACATTATTGATGGAAATCGGTGCGGGATTAGCGGTTACGAATTGGATTGTGTTGTTAGCTACTGTAGTTATCGGAATTACGTCACGAGCTTATCGAATCGGTGTAGAAGAGAAGATGCTGGAAGCAAGTTTTGGAGGAGAATACAAGATGTATTTAGACAAGACGTGGAAGTTGGTTCCGTTTCTGTATTAAAGCTATAGTCGGGGGGACAACAACCCTGTTGCAGCGGACTAGAAGGGTTGATCGGTGTGGAAGTGAAGGTCATTGGTAGCCGCTGAACAGCAGCGTTATCCACCTCACAAGATAAAGCTGGCTTTACTAGATAGCCGCCAAAGTGTTAAACCAGTGAGGGTTTGCTATCACTCCTGCTGCCTATGCCTCCCCGCTGGCCTCGCCAACCCACCCGCCAGGATCCCGACTATCGCAAGTTGGATGACCGCTATACCCTGGCGGCACATATTGCTATTTTTTTGACCAGCAGCACCGGTTTGGAGTTCTTTCATCGCCTCTGGCGCAGCGATTGGCCTTGGTTGCTCCCCCTGCTGGGGTGGTGGGGATTGGGGCTGGGACTGCATAGCTTGTGGGTGTTGGTAATCGCCCGCTATCCGGCTAACCCTCTCTACCAGGAACAAGATCCGATATCAGAGCCACCCCCCCAACCAGAATCCTCCAACATTTAGATCCTTGAAGATGGATCCCTCTAGATCAGGGCTAGACCACTTCACTCACAGGGAAACGATCCAACAGCATCTGAGCCGAGCGTGCCGTTTTTTGCAACTGCGGATCCAGATGGGGGACATGGGGAATCTGGGAGAGCAAATCTAAGGTACGGCGAATTAAGCGCACCAAATCTCCGGCATCCAGGCTGGTACTGCGTTCCAGCTCCTCCCACTCCACCCCCAACGCCCAATGCTCGACTAATCCCCCCAGGCTTTGTTCTAACCAAACGGGCAAATGAAAAATCTGCCGTTGTCGCTGACAGCGAAACAGTTGACGACGAATGCCCCGCAATCCATACAAAATGTCCGCTACCGGATCCCCCAGGCGTAGGCGACTGAAGGTGCCAGAACGGGGAGCCTCGGTGACAAGTGCCGCCACGGCGGCGGCCAACTGAGGCGGATCCAACTGCCCAAAATCTTCTGATCTGAGAGCTAAAGCCAGCCACAGCTCGTTATCTCCCCGCAGCGCAGCTACAGCTTCCCCCAAAGGGGTTGGCACATAATCCACTAAACAGCCAAACTCCTCTAGGATCTCCACCAAAGCCAAAAATTGATGCCAGCGGAGGTGCTGTACGGGGCCAAGCTGTTGCTCACAGCGTTGTAGTTTTTTCACAAGACGTTGTCGCCGCTCTTGCAGTTTCAAGAGTTTGGATCCGGCGCGATGGGCAGGATTGGCGCGAATTTCCGCTTCTAGAACAGCAATTTTTGCCTCTTCTGCTTGAATATGTTGTTGGGCTAAGGCTTGCAGAGTGGGATCCGCCTCACCCACCACCTGTTGTTGCAAATACTTCAAACTACGCCGTTCTTCCCGCCGCCGAGCCTGTAATTTTTCATAACGAGCCACATCCTGGCTGGTGATGCCCTGCAACTGCTGATCAATGGCTTGAATTTCCTGCTGAAGCGCCAGGTGTTCCTGCTGTTCGGGCAGCTTTTGTAGGGAGAGAAGATATTGACCAAAGCTGCGGTTGATTAACTCTTGGGCGTCGGAAAGAGAGTGTCGTTGCAGCAGGTTGACCACCATGCCATAGCTGGGGGTAAATTGACTAACCAAGGGATCCGGAGCGGCTGTAGCCAGATGAGCGGCTTCTCTGGCTCCTTCAAAGGGGGACTGCACCGTCACCACATAGCCAAGGGTATCTTTGCCCCGCCGTCCGGCTCGTCCCGACATCTGCATAAACTCAGAGGCCGTCAAGAGGCGATGTCCGGTATCGGTGCGCTTGGAAAGGGAAGAAATCACCGTGGTGCGGGCGGGCATGTTGATCCCTGCGGCCAGGGTTTCGGTGGCAAAAACCACTTTGACCAACCCCTGCTGAAATAGGTTTTCCACTAGCATTTTCCAGGCCGGCAGGATGCCCGCATGGTGGGCGGCAATGCCCCGATAGAGGGCGGATAACTGATCGTGGCGAATCGCTTCCGGGGTCTCTTGGCAAAACTGATCAATTTGGGCGTGCAGACTGTGCCGTTCCGTGGGGGAGAGCATCATATCTTGGGATCCCATCTGTTCGACCGCCTGATCACACCCTTTGCGGCTAAAAATGAAGTAGATGGCGGGCAGCATATCCCGCTGCTGTAGGAGGTTGACCACATGGGTTAAGTCGGGAACCGCCGGACGATGCTCCTTTTGAGTCATGACCGCCCGTTTGCTTTTCAGGCGCGGATTGCCGATCCACTGACCGGATTGGCTGGGCAACAATAGGGGGAACATACCTTTGGTGTTGACAAAGGTAAATTGCAAAGGAACGGGGCGATGATCCGAATCAATCAGATCAGTGGGACCATGCACAGCGCTCATCCAATCAGCTAACTGATCGCCATTGGCAATCGTGGCGGAAAGCGCCACCAACTGGATGCTAGGAGGACAATAAATGATCGATTCCTCCCAGACCGTGCCCCGTTGCTGGTCATTCATGTAGTGACACTCATCCAGAATCACCGTTTGTACCGCCTCTAGCGAGGTGCCCACCTGACCGATGGGAGTGCCATAAAGCATGTTGCGGAAAATCTCGGTGGTCATCACCACAATCGGAGCGTCGCGGTTGATGGATATATCTCCGGTCAACAGCCCCACCTGGTCGGGGCCAAACTGGTCGCCAAAATCCCGAAACTTTTGGTTAGAAAGCGCCTTCAGGGGAGTTGTATAAAAAACCCGTCGATGTTGGCTAAGGGCGCGGTAAATGGCGTATTCCCCGATTAGGGTTTTGCCGGATCCGGTGGGGGCAGAAACCACCACAGACCGTTCAGTCGCCAACGACTGAATCGCCTCAATCTGAAAGGGATCCAGATCAAAGGGAAAAATCTGATCCAACTCGCTCAGTAAATCGACGCTCACAACACAATGGGGGGGGCAAAGGAAGAAAACATGGGAAACTCACCATCAAGGAAGACAGGCGGAAAAATGCCTGGATCCTTTAAGAATAGCTAAAGTTTAATCCCAGCAGCTTAACCCCAACCGATACCTTCCCCTCCCCCTCATTCCCGATCCGCCAACTGAGCATGACGGGCTTGTGCCTCAGCCAGCGCTTCGGCTACTACCTTAAATCCCGTTCCTCCCAAGCTGGTACGGGCAGCCACCACCTGCCGAGGCGCAATCGCGGCAAAAATATCCTCCCCAAAAATCGGATCCATCGCCTGCCACTGGCTGAGGGAGAGGTCTTGTAATACCTGCCCTGCCGCCAAACAGGTTTTGACAATTTTCCCCACCAGATCATGGGCTGAGCGAAAGGGCATCCCTTGCTTGACCAGATAGTCCGCCACATCAGTAGCGTTGGAAAAATCCTGGGTGACTGCCGTTGCCAACCGCTCCGTTTGAAAGTGAATGCCCTCCTTGAGGAGCACCGTCATAGACTCCAGACAGATTCCCACCGTGTCTACGGCATCAAATAGCCCTTCTTTGTCTTCCTGCAAGTCTTTGTTATAGGCCAGGGGCAGCCCCTTCATCGTCACCAATAGGGCTTGCAAATGTCCAAAAACTCGTCCGGTTTTTCCCCTGACCAGTTCCGGCACATCAGGATTTTTCTTTTGGGGCATCAGGCTGGATCCAGTAGCGCAGGCATCCGTCAGAACCACAAAGGCAAATTCTTGCGACGCCCAGAGAATCACCTCTTCCGAAAGACGGCTCAGGTGCATGAGAATCAAACTGGCCGCTGCATGAAACTCCACGGCATAATCACGGTCACTCACCGCATCCAGGCTATTGGCGGTAATACCATCAAACCCCAAAAGCTGGGCAGTCAACCGCCGATCAATAGGTAGAGGAGTACCCGCTAAAGCTCCGGATCCCAGGGGGCAGATGTTGGTATGGCGATAAACATCCCCTAGGCGATCCCAGTCCCGCTGCAACATCTCGACATAAGCCAAAAGGTGGTGGGCTAAGCTGATGGGCTGTGCCCGTTGCAGATGGGTATACCCCGGCATGATCGTCTCTACATGCTGGGCAGCCAGTGCTAACAATACGGACTGCAACTGCCAAATTTTGTGGCGGATCTGGCGGATTTGATCCCGCAAATAGAGGCGGAGATCGGTGGCTACCTGATCATTACGAGAACGTCCGGTATGCAGCTTTTTCCCCACCTCCCCCACCAAATCAATCAGCCGTCGCTCCACCGCATAGTGGACATCCTCCGATTGGGGATCCGGAAGAAATTGTCCAGCAGCAGCCTCTTGGCGAATTTGTTCGAGACCCTGTTTGAGCTGCTCAGCCTCGCCGGGGGCAATGATGCCGCAGGATCCGAGCATGTGGGCATGGGCGATGGATCCGTTAATGTCGTAGTCGAGCAGGCGAATGTCAAAGTGAATGCTGGCATTGAAGCGGGCAATAGTTGGATGCAAACTGCCCTCAAAGCGTTGGCTCCAGGGCTGTGGCACAGGGGAAGAAGTGGCGGAGGGGGATCCCACGACTGTCTCAAACACGAGTGATCGGCTTGATGGTATCACGCTCCTCCCTACGGCTTGAGTTTCTCCCGAACCGATTTTGGAAAAATGCCTTTCGGGATCCCTATCTTTGAGAAAAGGGTTAGCCCTCAATCCTTCTGCGGAATGCCCCTGAAGAGCTGTTCATTTTGGGTAGTCAAATAATTCTTTGAGTCAGCTTTGCACCATCAGGCGTTTGATTTTCTTAAGCTCTCTCAGTATTGGAATCCCTCATGCGTCTTTTAGCTTTGCTCTAGCCAAGTCCTTCTAACCAAGCTGTGACAGGCTTTGCGATTCTCAAATTAAATTGGAATGACTATGAATGACTATATTTAATATTGATCTCATGTCTGACCTTCCCTAGCTCCGCCAGGGATCCCAGGTGTCGGTAAAACGATTTTCCAAAATGGCCTGACGCATTTTTTGGGTGTAGGTCATCAACTCCGCTACATTGTGAATCGCCAGCAGGGTATAACCCAAAATTTCCTCCGCCCGGATGAGATGGCACAAATAGGCACGGCTGAAGTGCTGGCAGGTATAACACTGGCAATCGGGATCCAAAGGGGAGAGATCGCGGCGATACTGAGCATTTTTGATATTCCAGCGTTGCCCTCGGCTGATCACCGCCCCATGGCGGGCATAGCGGGTGGGGATCACACAGTCAAACAGATCGACCCCCGCCGCCACCGCATCCCGCATCTCTCGATAGGATCCCACCCCCATCAAATAACGGGGGCGATCGGCTGGCAGATGAGGAGCGGTAGCCCGCACAATCGGGGCAATCAACTCGACCGGCTCACCCACGCTCACCCCGCCAATCGCATAGCCAATCAGGTCAAACTCACGGATGGCTTCTGCTGAGCGGCGGCGCAAATCTTCATACACCCCCCCCTGCACAATGCCAAACAGGGCTTGATCCTGCCGTTGGTGAGCGGCAACGCAGCGCCCCAACCAAGCCGTCGTCCGCTCCACAGCCTGTTCCACTTCCTGATAGCTAGCCGGATAGGGAGGGCATTCATCAAAGGCCATGATCACATCCGCCCCCAACGCATTTTGAATCTGGGTGGAGACTTCTGGGCTGAAGTGAATCAACCGCCCATCGCGGGGAGATTTGAAGGTGACCCCCTCGTCATCAATCGAGCGAATGGGGCTAAGGCTAAACACCTGAAACCCACCTGAATCCGTTAGAATCGGCCCCGACCAATTCATGAAGGTATGCAACCCCCCTGCCAGTTGCACAATATCTTCCCCCGGTTGCAGATGTAGGTGATAGGTATTGCTCAAAATCATGTAGGCTCCCGCCGCTTGCAGTTGAGCGGGAGTGAGGGTTTTGACATTGGCTAGCGTGCCCACGGGCATAAAACAGGGGGTAGGGATCCCGCCGTGGGGGGTAGTAAAAGTGGCTGCCCGTGCTGCCGTATGGGGACAACGGTGTTCACAGGTGAAAGTAAAGGAGGACAAGAACGGGTAACACAGCGAATTGAGCAGATGCAAAGTTAGCGCAAAACGGGGCAGGATGGCTAGGTTGTTGGCCAGATTGTCCGAGAACAGGGATCCCTACGCCCAGTCGTCCCGTTTGCTAAAGCTGCCTTGATAAATGGTTTTGTGCTGATGGATGCGGCGGGTTTGGGCAAATAGCTCCTCCTCACTCATCTGGAAGCGTTGCAGTAGTTGATCCAGATCCTGCTGGATATCCCGCGCTCCCGGAAAACCCATATAGCGAATCCGCAGACGAGCCACCTCCACCAAGACCAGATCCGGCAGCGGATCCGCTTGAGCATCCGCCATCAATCGATTCAGTAACTCGCGGTCTTTGTGGTATTGAGGATGTTGTTGATCCGCCATGCTGCCGAATTCCCCCAGATATTTCTGAAGATTTTGGTTTCCCAGCTCGCTTATCCGCCCGCCAGGTTGAGAAGGCTCGCCAATTGGGCAATCACAGACTGAGGGGAAAGCCCCGCCATGCAGGGGTGCCCTTCCACCAAGCAACCCTCATTTTTGAATTTATGCTCGACACAGACCCGACATTTATGCGTAGAAGTGGGGATATAAACATGCTCCATGCGGGGTGCCCAGAGATGGATGGGGCTGGCTCCATCGCCGTCAGCATCATTGCCAAAAATTCCGATGGTGGGACAGCCTACCGCCGCCGCAATGTGAAGAGGCCCAGCATCCACTGAAACACAGGCTTTGGCTCGTTTCAAAATGCCCGCCAACTGAATCAGGCTGGTTTTGCCCCGCAGATCAACCATCTGGCTTTGAGCTAACAACTCTTCTTCGCTCGATCCGGCATGATAGAGAGACTGTTGGAGGGTGGGGGCACTGCCAATCAACCCTACCGTCAAACCCTGCTGCTCACACCAAGCAACCACCACTTGCCAATAATCGGGTCGCCACATCTTAGCAGGGCGGGTAGTGGTGATATGAACCAAAATATCGGGCACTTGACAATCAGGCTCTTGACTGGGCAGCTCTAACCGAAAAAAATCTGTTTCCACATAGGCCAGCCGACAAAAAATTTCTCCAATATAGTTACTGGTTAATAATCCCTGATAACGCCGCAAAAATTCAGGACTATTCCAATCATCATCCTTGAGCATTTTCTGAGTTAAGTCATCCCCAGAATGCAGCTTTCCGCGAAAATCTAAGGTCAATCCCGCCCCAGCAATATAAAGAGGGCGAATGGCCGTCACAGCCACCAGATTGAGTTCACTAAATTCATCGCAATTGATGGCGAGATCGTAGACTCCTGCCTGTTCAACTCTTTGTTTGAAGCTATTGCTGAGAGCCTCTAAAAAGTCGGATCGTTTGGAATAAAGGGGGAAGCACCAGTCAATATAAGGAGAATGAACCTCGAAATCATGGGTGATCTCGCTACCAAAAAAATCAAGCACACAGCCGGGATATTTCTCTTTGATCCCCCTCAAAAGGGGAATAGTTACGACAAAATTGCCAACTTTAGTGGAAGAAAATACGGCAATATGTGGCTGAGGTCGCAGAGGCTGATTGGCAAAACGTTGCATGGCTGATTGTCGAGATTAAGGCAGTTTAGCGCTGGCGGGATCCCAAATGACAACGACGGCAAAATTATCCAGAAACTTGTCTGATTGGTTTTGCAGGCTAAGCATCCAGGCGTCTTCATTGGAGATCACCAGATCATACCCTAAGGTCTTTTGGGCACGGATCAGGTGGGGACGGGATCCGATGCGCTGGGTGAGGCTTTTGGCTTGGGCTTCTGAGGTGGCGTAGGCTGCTGTTCCTTCACTGGCTACATAGTAGGTGTTGAGTTCTTGGTTAGCCGTGGGGGTGGTGTAGATTTGGTTGCCGGAGGGGTCAAATAGGCGCATCGAGACACTGGGTTGAAAGTCTAGCCCACGGGCATCCACGATCAGTCCGGTGATCGTAGGGCCATTTTTTTGGGTGGCGGCATTGAGGGGATCCGCCGATGCAGGGGGAAATCCCAAGCCTGTGCCTGTACCCAATCCTGGGGCGATGCCTGCGTCGCCACTCTGTCCGGTGCCAGGGCCAATCAGAGAGCCATTGCCCGTTCCTTCTCCAGAACCGGAGTCGGTCACGCCGATTTGTTGTTGCAGGTCTAACTGAAAAATCGGGGATCCGCTTTCCTCGTCGTCAGGAATGGGGGCGGGTTCACCCTCTAATACTTGAGGATCGTAGAGGGGCAATTCATCCACAATGGAGTCAGTCGAGTCAGAGGGAGCCTGGTGCTGAGGGGCTTCTTGGGCTGAAAGGGGCGGATCCCAGGTCGGGGTTGGGCTGGGCTGAAATAACCAGGTGGATTGAGCCGTAGCGGAGGGAGCTAGGGATCCCAGTCCAACACACAGATAGGCCAGTAACCTGACAGGCGGCAAGAAGGGACGCCACCATCTTGGTAACAAGGGAGACAGCATAGCGATTTCACTCCTCTCCAAACCCTAGTTAGGGTAACCAGGCGTGACCGGATCCTCACCCAGCCGGACGCCTCTCGATCCTATCCAGTTCATTCTCACCAGACATGGGTATGACCGCAATTTCTCTGAGACTCATTTCCCTCAAGCTTAGAATAGCTATCCCCCTCATCCCCATCGTTCCGGATCCCCTGGCCAGAGAGGAGAAAGCACCAAACGGGAGGCTTGGTCATTGAGTAAGGCGGTGGCGGCTTCGCCAGAGACGGGGCGGGAGAAAAGATAGCCCTGCCCAAACTTGCATTTCAACTCTTGCAGATGGTTCATTTGTTGGGGGGTTTCCACCCCTTCTGCTACCACATCCATCCCCAAACTGTGGGCAAGGGCAATGATCCCCTGCACGACAGCCACATGCTCGCCATTCCGCCCAATCCGGCTGATGAAGGAACGATCAATTTTTAGGGTGTCAATCGGGAAGGCGTGTAGCCGACTCAAGGAAGAATAGCCCGTACCAAAATCGTCGATACTTAAACAAATCCCCAATTCACGGATTTGCCACAGCAGGGTAGCCACCACCTGATGATCTTGAGTAATCAGGCTTTCGGTAATTTCAAACTTCAGCCAATGGGGGGAGACTCCACCCAAAAGATCCGTCAAAAATGGCCAAAAATCCGGCTGAGAAAACTGTTGTCCCGACAGATTGACGTTAATCGTCAGGTTAAATAGCGAGGAAAACGTCGCCTGCCACGCTTGGATTTGCTGCTGGGCTTGCTGCAATACCCAGCGATCAATCTCTACGATCAAGCCCGTTTCTTCGGCAATCGGCAGAAACACCCCCGGACTGATCAGCCCTTGGGTAGGGTGTTGCCAGCGCACCAAGCCTTCAAAGCCAATAATCTCCTGGGTGGCCATCAAAATAATCGGCTGATAGAACAGCCGTAGCTCGTGCCGTTCCATCCCCAGCCGCAGATCCGCTTCTATCTGCAACCGTTGCATCGCCAGTTGGTGCATCTGTTGATCAAAGACCGCATAGGATCCCTTCCCTTGCGCTTTGGCGCGATACATGGCGGTATCCGCATCCCGCAACAGGGCGATTGCCGCCTGAATAGCCCCTTGAGTCACCTGGGATCCCTGGAGTAGGGCAATCCCGATACTGGCGGTGGTGTGCCCAACCCGCCCGTCCAGATGAATGGGCTGCTTGAGGGTCTCCAAAATATGGCTGGCCTTCTGGTGAGCCGTCAGGGGATCGATCAAATCCTTCAACAAAACCACAAACTCGTCTCCCCCAAATCGCCCCACCAAATCGTGGGCAGACAGACAGCCTCTCAACTGTTTTGCCACCTTTTGCAGTAATAAATCCCCTACCGCATGTCCCAAGCTATCGTTGATCACCTTAAAACTGTCCAGATCCACAAATAGCACCGCCACATAATGCTGGAGGGCAAGATCGGCCAGTGCGGCTTCCAGTTGAGCCAGAAAATGGGCGCGGTTCGGTAGTTGGGTTAGGCTGTCATGCAGCGCGTGGTAGCGCAGATCCGCCTCAGCATTCTTGCGATCGGTAATGTCATGGGCAACAAAACACCATACCTGTCGTCGCCCGTAAGTGATTTGACTGACGCTAACTTCGATATCAATGCGTGTGCCGTCCTGTCTGCGATATTGCAGCTCGTGGCGGGGCAGGGATCCCTTTTCCCGGAGAGATGCCCAGTAGGAGGCTAGCCCCCCCTCATCCTCGATCATCAGATCCCCCAGTGTCAGGCTGCTGATCTGCTGGCTGTTATAGCCCAATAGTCGCTCAAAGGCTGGATTAGCCTGCGCCAAACGCTGCGTGGTGGCATCCACCAAAAAAATAGATTCCAGGGCTTGCTCAATCACACTGCGATAGCGTTGCTCACTTTCAAGTTGCCGTTTTTGAAAATAGAGAAAAGCCGCCATCACCTCATTGATGGTTTCGGAAAGGCTGGACAACTCATCGTTGCCACTCAAGGTCAGGGGCGTCGAAAAATCCCCCGTTGCCCCAATCTGACGAAATCCCTGACTGAGACGGCTGATCCGCGATAAAAGCCAGCGATCCAAAAAGATATAGGTGATAGCTCCTGACAAAACCACCACCAACAGCAGGGATCCCCCCAAATAATAAGAGAACATTTGCCCCTGCTGGTGGATGAAGCGCTCCCCGGTTACCCGCAGCAGCAAATTAGCATCCCCATAAATATCGGACAGCAGGGCATAACCCGCGATAGCCTCTCCATTCAGGGGCTGTACCTTAGGGGGATCCCCTTTGCGAAGTTGCTGCACCACCCCTTGCACATCGGCAGGTAGGTTTGCCGCCTGGCCGAGATCCAAGCTATAGAGATCCATCTGCAAGTCTGTGCCCACCGACAATGCCGCCGAGAGATCCACTAGAACCTTCTCATCCAGATAACGCCCAAAAACCAGGGATCCCTGGATCGGCCCTAACCCTTCACTGGTCACAATCGGACGGGAGGAGATCGCCAACAACCCTTCCGGTACAGCCAAAATCCCTTTTCGCACATGTGCGAGATCTGGATGATCCAGCAGGCGATCCGGTGTCAGGTGAAGGGCAAGACTGATGGGAGCATCGGTTTTGCGTAGCAATTCTGGCTCTAGGGCAATGCCAAACATCTGTTGATGATCGGCATTGAAATAAAAGAGCAGATTTAGCTCAAGGCGGGTGAGGGTCAAAAGATTGAGGTTAGCGGTTATGAATTCTAAATTGCCATCTTGAGCAAACTGATAGGAATCATCAATGGCCGCCCAATCTTGAGCCACAAAATCAATCTGGTTGATTTCGTTGAGCAGTCTATTGACGGCACTTTCGGTATATCTTTGGGTGTTTTGAATTTCTAAATTTTGGAAATGGCGCAATAAGGTGGTGTGGAGCGTTGAATAAACAATGGATCCCAACCCCACAAAAGTTAGCCCAATCGCTAACGCCATCTTTCTCCGCAAGGTCACAACTGCTCTCCTCTGGCCATCTGTCCTTTAGGTTGCTAATCACCTCAACGATGTCTTACCCAGATCAGGGTGGTGGATTAAGCTCTCCCCTTTGCTGATGCCGCTATCTGAAGCGCTTTTACTTCCTCAGACTCAATAGGGAATTACCCAAAAGCAGCCAACGACTTAATAGAACTATCTGAATTGGGCATGGCTATTAAACCAGATCCATCCATAAAGCTGGCATGGATAATATCAACCCCAAAGGGGGGGGAGTCACCGTCAGCCTGACCTTTTTCTTCCTACTTTCCTCAACTGCCTCTATCATGCCTGGAAGCAAAGCATCTGATGTTATGAAATCGTTAAGAAGCCATGATCAGGAGCAAGGATCCAGCAACGATCTTCCAGGTCTGAGAGGTCTCCTGAATCGAAAGCTACTCACCTTTTCGGATTCTCTTCATCAAGAATATCGGGCAATTCTTCAGTCGGGATCCCTTCCTCAGGTTAACTTTATCGCTGGCATCAGAGGCGTTGAGAGCCAGTCACTAGGGATACCGGTGCAACCTCACCAGAGATACAGCAGTCCTAATCACCCTATTGAAAAACTCCACCATCACAGAAATCGAGTGAGAGGTTTTCTCTTCTCCTTTCGATGCCGTTCATGGCAGAAGAAGATGTAACGCCATATACAAATCCAAAGTAGATGGGACTTCTCAGTCTGATAAAAGTAATACTTGAGCCACAAGACACTACTCACTTATTTCAGAAGTTTTTTAGGTTTAGGTGTAGGGTTATTATCGTTCATTAAGCCAGATAAAAAACCCTTCACAGATCCGAGTTTTCTGAGGATGGTTACCCGCAAGGCTTAGTGGTGGGTGAAGATAGTTTTGTGATTACAGATTCTGGCAAGTTAGTTATGATTAGTCCCGATTGGATCCAAACTGACATCACCCACAATAATCCCCATCCTTCTGATGGACTTCCTGAATTTATTAGCCAATATGACAAAGACTATGTAGTAACAACAGATTCTGGATCCCTTTATCGAGTCAATCCTGCGGGAGTAGTTACCCGAATTTTGGATGGAGAACGTAGCGGCTAACTGCTTGCCTCCTACACCGAAGCCAACCCCCACCCCTGAGGGTTTCCCTCCTAATCTCAGGGATCCATTTTCCTTAGAGCAACATCTGCTATCTCACGTTGACAAGCTGGCAAGGCAACTTCTTGAGATTCCTCTACTTTGTGGGTGCTCGCTCCTCCCTCCAATCAAAGAGCAACAGAACCTAATCTTGAGTCAGCACAATTGCTGTAGGGGTGGTATGGGTAGCCCAAAATTCAAACTCAGGATGGGTACGGCTCAACCGTTCCTGCATGGCTAGGGCATCACTATCTGTCAGCATCAGGCCAAACACAGCAGAACCGGATCCCGACATCAAAACCCCTAACGCTCCTGCCTGAAGAAGCACCTCTTTCAGGTAGCCCACCACCGGATGATGGGGTAAAACGGCTCGTTCCAGATCGTTAGCCAGATGCTCGACCAGATCCGAAACCGTTGTAGTTTGACCAATCGTCAGCAATAAATTCTGCAAACGGGAGGCTGGGCGAGACTGGTCAACATGCCCATAGTCAAGCTGGCGATAGGTCTGATAAGCCCAAACAGTGGGAATAGAGAGTTCTTTTGGTTTGGCCAAAATCAGCGGAAGTAAGGGCAGATCCGCCAGAGGTTCCAGAATTTCTCCGCGTCCGGTCGCCAGTTGGGTTCCACCCGTGATGCAAAAAGGCACATCGGATCCAAGACGGGATCCCAAAATTTGCAGATCCGCCACCGTCAGCCCCAGTTCCCAGAGTTGGTTAAGTCCCACCAACACCGCCGCCGCATCCGTAGAACCACCCGCTAGACCCGCCCCCACCGGGATCCGCTTGTGCAGGATGATCTCGACACCGCGACCACCCGCACATTCTTCTTGAAGGAGGGCTGCCGCACGATAGGCCAAATTGGTGGCATCCTGAGGGACTTGGGGATGATCTGAGCGCAGGTAAATGCCTTTGGAGAGGGCACGTAAATGCAGATGATCGGCAAGGGCAATACTCTGAAGCACCATTGCCACCTCATGGAAACCATCGGGCCGTTGTCCCAAAATCTCCAGATAAATGTTGATCTTGGCTCGTGCTTCCAAAAAACAGCTTTGCATGATGAACAACTCAGATGAAACACTAAACTGAAAACCGTAACCGAGACACCATCGATAAAAACCTGCGGCTATCCCGAACGGGCAAATTCCCATATTTCTGATAGCTCTGTCTCCATTAAGATCTTAGTGCGAACCCTCACCCTGAGACCTGCCGATGCCCCCCTTGGAAACTCTCCACCAATTGATTACCAGTGAAAGTGTGGCTAGCTTGGCAGTTTTACAGGAGGGATCCCCCTTGGTGACGCTAGTTCCCTACGTGGTGCTCTGGGATCCCTTACGAATCTATCTGTTGATTAGCGATCTCTCCCCGCATACCGCCGCTCTGCGAACCGATGATCGCTGCAGCCTGCTGATCCATGAGCCGCCACAGATGGGGGATCCCCGCAGCAACCATGCTCTAGCTCGTACCACGCTACAAGGTCGTGCTAGCTTTTTGGTTCGCCGAGAAGCGGTTGATCTGGGGGTCGAAGCCCTTTATCGGCAAAAATATGAAATTGCTGACATGATTTTAGGGTTAGCGGATTTTCATTTTTGTCAAATTACTCCCACTACGGGCACATTCATTCAAGGATTTGGCAAGGCTTTTCAATTGCAAGGATCCAACTTAGATCAGTTGCAGCATTTAACAGGCCGTTAGTTGGTTGGTGAGGGTCATGCTTCAGCCTGATATTGGGAATCAAATTGTTGTCAAGATAGCCTACTCTTTGATGGAGCAAATAACTTTTCCAGATCTGAAAAATTGGGAAGACAGCGAAGACAAGATCCGAGATGCTGATACGGCTGCTGAGAGGCTCAAAGCCTTGCATAAAAAGCAACAAGAAGAAATTGAGCAACAGATATCTAAAGAAGCACAAGTGTTCCGAGTTTTTACACACTCTTGCGTTGGTGCGGACTGATGGGAAATGTTGGTGCCGATGCAAAGGTTACTGGCAGCCGCTCAGCCGGAACGTTATCGAATTGATCACAGACCCCAGACATCCCCCGCCTGCGCACCTTCACTCAACCCTCTCCACGCAGAATACATCCACTAAGATGTAGACTACCCGTTTGGGAATAACTGCCATGTCTAGCCCTGCTTTTTCTGGCTCTTCCCCTGGGTGGGGTGGGGGATCCCCTTTGACGGAGGCTCAACAGGCGCAGGTGGACTTTTGGTTAACCACCCTTTCCCCCGCCGAAAAATTGGGGCAACTGTTCATGGTCTATTTTGAGGGATCCACCCTCTCTGCCCAGCTCCGCCAGATGATCAACGAATGGCATGTGGGGGGAGTCATCCTCTACCACATCACGGGCAATATCGAATCTCCCGCCCAAGTGGCTGGGTTAGTCCAATCTATTCAGGCAGAAGCCCGTTTACCTTTGTGGGTGAGCATCGATCAAGAGGGCGGAGCCGTGGTGCGCCTGCGGGAAGGAGTGACTGTTTTCCCTTCCCAAATGGCGGTGGCCGCTACCGGATCCCTAGATTTTGCCCGCCAGATGGCGCAGGGGATCGGGCAAGAGTTGCGGGCTATGGGCATCACCATGAATTTTTCTCCTGTTCTGGATGTGAATAGCAACCCCGACAACCCGATCATCGGCACCCGCGCCTTTGGATCCCGTCCAGAACAGGTCGCGGCCTTTGGTCTAGCGATGGTCGAGGGCTATCGGCAAGCAGGGGTGGTCGGCACGGTCAAACATTTCCCTGGGCATGGGGATACCGATATCGATTCTCACTTAGGGCTACCGACGGTTCTGCATCCCCTCGATCATCTGGAACAAGTGGAGCTTTACCCGTTTCGAGAGGCCATTCAGGCGGGCTGTGAGGCGATGATGACGGCTCATGTTTTAGTGCCCGCCCTCGATCCGACCAGACCAGCGACTCTCTCACCTGTGGTGATGCAAACTCTGCTGCGGGAGAAGCTAGGGTTTGGCGGTGTGTTAATTACCGATTCGTTGACGATGGGGGCATTGGATTCCCACTATAGAGTAGCTGAAGCGGCGGAGCAGGCTTTGCTAGCGGGAGCCGATATATTGCTGTTTGGAGCCGATGTCGGGCACACCCCCGCTGAGGCCGGAGTCGCCTATCACCATCTTCTGAGCTTAGTGGAGTCAGGCCAGATCAGTGGGCAACGGCTGGATCAGTCCTTGACACGTATTCTCAGCCTAAAAGCGGCCTATGGTCTCCTCCCCTCCACCCCCGTCCCCCACCCCCTCGACTGTTTGGCATCCCCCACTCAGCAAAACCTAGCTCGCCAGATTGCCCAAGCCAGCATCACGCTAGTCCGGGATCCCCAACAGAAACTTCCCATACAAGCAGAAAAATCCCTGCTAGTGATTTGGCCTCGCTCTGCTGGCAACTTGGGATCTGCCCTACAAGCCCACCATCCCCAGGCACAGACACTCCCGCTTGCCCTCAATCCTTCTCAGGCCGATATCCTCCAGGTACAGCAGTTGGCAGCCACCGTGGATCAAGTGGTGGTGGGATCCCTTCAGGTGGCGCGCTATCCCCAACAACGCCAGATGATCCAGGCTTTGCCCCCCGACAAGCTGGTAGTGGTGGCGTTGGGATCCCCCTACGATCTGAACGGGTTGCCTGATATCGATACCTATCTGGTGGGCTATGGCGACGGGGAAGCCACCGTAGCCGCCTTGGCAGAGGTTCTCATGGGCAAGCGAGCAGCCAGCGGTCAATTGCCCATTGAGTTGGAAGGGTAAGGAAGAATCAATAAGGGATCGCGGTGCCGCCTTTTTCCACCAGCCAATAGCTTGGGACTGGTTGACCCCAGACTGAAACGACACAATAGGAAAGTCAAGACAGCCCCGATCCTCCCATGAGTGACTTTCAGATTCATTCTCCCTATCGACCCACTGGCGATCAACCGCAAGCTATTGCTGGATTGGTGAATTTTCTGCGGCAGGGGCATCGTTTTCAAACCCTCTTAGGAGCTACCGGAACCGGAAAAACCTATACCATCGCTAATGTCATCGCAGAAATGGGTAAACCGACTTTAATCATGGCTCCCAATAAAACATTGGCTGCCCAACTATGCAATGAAATTCGTGAGTTATTTCCCAACAATGCTGTGGAATATTTTATTAGTTACTACGACTATTATCAGCCAGAAGCCTACGTCCCTTCTACCGACACCTATATTGCCAAATCCTCTTCGATTAACGATGAAATTGATATGCTGCGTCATTCCGCCACCCGCTCTTTATTTGAACGGCGAGATGTGATTGTTGTTGCTTCCGTTAGTTGCATTTATGGCTTGGGAATGCCCGATGAATACCTGAAAGCCTCAATTCCCTTCCAGGTTGGGCAAACCCTCAATCAGCGAGATTTATTACGAGATTTGGCGACCGTTCAATACGAGCGAAATGATTTGGAGTTGGTGAGGGGGCGGTTTCGCCTCAAAGGGGATGTCCTAGAGATTGTGCCCGCCTATGAAGATCGAGTGATCCGCATAGAATTTTTTGGAGATGAGATTGATGCGGTTCGCCTCATTGATCCCATCACCGGAGAAATCTTACAAAGTCTCAGCTCCCTACGTCTTTATCCAGCTCGTCACTTTGTTACTCCGCAAGAACATCTCGAAAAAGCTCTTATTGCTATTGAATTAGAGCTTAAAGAACAACTAGAACTTTTTGAGAAATCCGGCAAATTGTTGGAGGCTCAACGGCTAGAGCAGCGAACCCTCTATGATCTAGAAATGTTGCGGGAAGTTGGCTATTGCAATGGAGTTGAAAATTATTCCCGCCATCTCACCGGACGACAAGCAGGGGATCCCCCCTCCTGTTTGATTGACTATTTTAAGGCGAATGATTGGCTATTAGTACTGGATGAATCCCATGTGACAGTTCCGCAAATTCGTGGCATGTATAACGGAGATCGCTCTCGCAAACAGGTGTTAGTCGATCACGGATTCCGCCTGCCCAGTGCGGTTGATAATCGCCCCCTCAAAGCCGAAGAGTTTTGGGAGAAGGTGGATCAAACTATTTTTGTTTCTGCCACACCAGGAGACTGGGAATTAGAACAATCGGGCGCTCAATTTAAGCTAAAAACCCAAGAAAAAGGTGAGATCAAAGTTTATCTCTCTGGAACAGGAAATGTAGTAGAACAGGTGATTCGTCCCACCGGTGTGGTGGATCCTGAAGTGGAGGTGCGACCGACATCTGGACAAGTGGATGATTTGCTCAGTGAAATTTATGAACGACTGGAGCGATCCAAAAGTGGAATAGCTGAACGGGTGATCATTACTACCCTTACGAAACGAATGGCCGAAGATCTCACGGAATATTTACAGGAGCGCGGCATTCGGGTTCGCTATTTACACTCTGAGATTACTTCTATTGAACGGATCGAGATTCTCCAAGATTTTCGAGAGGGATCCTTTGATGTGTTGGTAGGAGTCAATCTCTTGCGAGAGGGGCTGGATCTGCCGGAAGTTTCACTCGTCGCTATTTTAGATGCTGACAAAGAAGGATTTTTACGAGCGGATCGTTCTCTTATTCAGATTATTGGTCGGGCAGCTCGCAATGTCAGAGGAAAAGTCATCATGTATGCCGATCAATTAACAGGCAGTATGGAGCGAGCCATCGCGGAAACAGAACGTAGGCGAGAAATTCAAAAAGCCTACAATCAAAAATATGGTATTACTCCCACCGCAATCATTAAAAAATCGAGCAATGCCATTTTATCGTTTTTAGCTATCTCTCGTAAGCTAAATGATCAAGAGCTAGAAACGGCCTACCAGCAATCGGATGAGATTCCCCTTTCTGACATTCCCGAACTGATTACCCAACTGGAACAAAAGATGAAAAAAGCTGCCGCCGAGCTAGAGTTTGAAACCGCCGCTGATCTGCGAGATAAAATTAAGAAATTACGACAGCGACTCTTGGGAAGCCGCCCCCAATAAACAAAGATTACCCAAATTTGGGTGCGAGTTTCAACCACGCCACCTAGGGATGCTTCCTTTCTGTGGCTAGCTAGATAGGCGGCGTTGCAGTTCTTGAGCTTTTTGGGGGTGGGGGATCTCCTGGGTCAGGGCTTGGATCAGTTGTAGGCGACTGAGGGTATTGCCGCGAGCCATCACCTGTTTCAACACAAAGGATCCCATAGGTCCTACTAAGTCCACCATTTCCCGTTCACAACGTTGCAAAAACACTTCATCTACCCCTGGAGAGGAAGGATGGGAAGGGGCTTTGGGCTGAGTGGGGGGCTTGGGCTGTGTGGGGGCAGAACGATAGTTAGCAGTTTGGGGTTGAGAGGGGGGCGGAGTCGTTGGAGGGTGCTGAGCCTGATTGAAGAGAGAGGTAGCCTGTTGCCGAAACATGGGTTGTTGATGGGGGGGCAGGTTGGCGGCTAGCTCATCGATCAGGTATTCAGGACTGGGGGCTTCTTGCAAGGATTGTTGTAAGAGAACGGGGGCAATCGGACCGATGCTCTTGATCAGCAGATTTTCCAGTTGGGTTTGATGCTGTTGGGTGAGGTGAAGCTTGGGACCAGTCGTCAGAGGAGGGGGGTTATTAGTGGCCTGGGTTTCTAGCTCATTGCTGCTGCGGTTGGGCGTAGTGAGGGTGGAAAGGTTCGCCCGATAAATTTGGGATCCCGAAACATCCTGAAGCACCATCCCCAAATGTTGGGAAAGCGCCTGCATCGAACTGGGTCGCAACTGCCGATCTTTAGCCAGACAAGACATCACCACTTGTTCTAGCGAGGCCGGCAACAGGCAGGGCTGCATCACCTCCCGAAAACTGCGGGGAGGCAGGTAGTTATGGGCTTCGTACCAGGCAGGGAAGGAGGGGGTCTTGGGACTGAGGGGAAGCTTGCCCGTCAACATTTGATAGATCACCACCCCCAGAGAATAAATATCCGAGCGGGCATCCAAGTCTTCTCCGCGCAGTTGCTCAGGGGAAGCATAGCCGGGAGTGCCGATGAAGCCGGATTGGGTTCCCATGTTGATCGTGGCATCGCTCACCACCTTGGCAATGCCAAAATCGAGGATCTTAATGGTTTCTCCCAGGGTGCTATCGCCCAACACAAAAATATTGCTGGGCTTGATATCGCGGTGGATCACGCCACGGATCGCCCGTCCTTCTAGGATGGTTTCAAAGCGGTGGGCATGATGCAGACCACTGCAAATTTGCTGAGCCAGCCGCACCACCCGCTGGGGATCCAGTGGCCCCTGTTGATCAATCAAATAGCCCAGATCAAAGGCGGTGGGGGGGAATCCCAGATATTCCATGATCAGATAGGGTTGATGCTGGTCAAACCCATAATCAATCACCTGAATAATCCGCGGATGTTCCCCCAACAAAACGCTCACTCTGGCCTCTTCCTCAAAACGTTTCTCTAGTTGCAGCCTGAGTTTGGGAGAATCACTCAGGGGTTGCGACAACAACTTGATGGCTACGGGACGTTGAAACAAACGAGTATCGACGGCCTTAAAAATTTGCCCCATTCCCCCCGCCCCAATTAACTGAGTCAACCGATAACGGTCGCCAATCATCTCTCCGACTTTCCGCTCACTCATGGCTGACTCAACTGAGGACGTTCGAGCAGGGCTAAGGTATGTTTTCATTGTGACCATTCCTGTCACGATTGCCACCCATTCTGCTAGATTGGGTCATCTCAGCAGCGGGATCCGTGACCAATTGCGCGTGCTTCTTTATTGTCTCGTTGCCTGATCCACAGTTTTTTGATAGAGATCACCGATGGACTGTGGGATAGATTAGGAAGCAATCATCAAACGAAAAGCCCCTAGTGGTAGCCATGGCTATTCTTTCCTCTCGTCCGGATCCCTCTCCTTTGTCAACGGGGATCCCTGATTTGCTCAACCCCCAACCCAGCCCTGCTGAGCTGTCGGAAGATCCTCTGGCGAGAGAAAATCAAGCACCGGATCCCAACACCCCGGAAGAATCCCTACGCCCACAAACGTTGCAGGACTACATTGGACAGACCGAGATGAAAGCGGTGCTGTCGATTTTTATTGCGGCGGCTCGTTCTCGCCAAGAACCGTTAGATCACATGCTTTTTTATGGCCCACCGGGGTTGGGGAAAACAACCGTAGCCACTGCCCTTGCCCATGAGATGGGATCCAAAATTCACATGACGACAGCTCCCGCCCTAGAAAGCCCGCGGGATATTGCTGGATATCTGGTGCGACTGAAACGGGGGGATATCTTGTTTATTGATGAAATCCATCGTTTGCCCAAAATCACCGAAGAACTGCTCTATCCAGCAATGGAGGACTACCGCCTAGACATCACGATCGGCAAAGGGCGCTCTGCCCGTATTACTTCTGTTGCCCTGGAGAAATTCACCTTAATCGGAGCCACGACTCGTGCCGGAGCCTTAACCTCTCCCCTGCGGGATCGCTTTGGGCAGTTGATCCATCTGCATTTCTACGAAGAAGCCGAGCTTATCCAAATTGTTCAACGCACCGCCCGCCTGCTCAACACCCCGATTGATGAGGAAGGAGCCAGCGCCATTGCCCGCCGCTCCCGTGGCACTCCCCGCATTGCCAACCGCCTCTTCAAGCGGGTGCGGGACTACGCTCAGGTGAAGGGGGATGGATGGATCCATGGATCTATCGCGGTGGAAGCCCTGGAACTGTTTCATGTAGATCCGAAAGGACTGGATTGGACAGACCGCAAATTGCTCACCATGATCATCGAGCATTTTCAAGGAGGACCGGTGGGGTTGGATACCATGGCGGCCATTACGGGAGAGGATCCCCAAACGATTGAGGAGGTGTATGAGCCTTATCTGCTACAGATTGGTTATCTGCAACGCACCTCCCGTGGGCGGGTCGTGACAACAGCAGCTTTCCGTCACTTGGGCTATCCCGTTCAGCCGGCATTCCAGCATGAGGGGCAAGCTCCCCTCCCCCTCTGGAGTTAATGGTAGGTCAGTCAGAGATTTTGGAGGATCCCCATAAGCAGAGGTCTCTGCGAATAGATATACTTCTTCTGAATTAGGGTAGGCAAGAAAAAGTAAAGAGCAAGTTAAAGGTAATCATTTTGGCAACGGGATAAGCAGCCTATTGAGTTTTCGGTTTTGCGTTGGGATGACTGTACAGCTATGGTTTGGATGGAATAAGTTGGTAGACAGATTACCCAAATTAGGTTGTCTCCTCATTTGACATGTCTAACTTCCAGGAACCTCAGCCTAACTAGACTGATGCACTGACTAGCCGCCAAAAATAGATTATTGAGAGTAGCCTTTTTTCAAGAGACTTGGTAATGTCCTATAGGATTATAGTCTGAGTCATAATCTACAGTTCAACATCAACCGTAAAAGCTACCCCAATAGGTTTATCTTATGCCCTACTCTAATGTTGATAAAGGCAAGCACACCTCTCGATTCAGATGGGCTTACCTCATCACCCTTGTAACGATTATGGCAACCCCTTTCACTCTTGTAGGCTGTAATTCTGATGACAGTGAGCCTTCTATCCTAGTGACTCCTACTTCCATACCGACTCCTGTTCCAGTACCCAGTCCGACTGCCGTGCCATCGCCCAGTGCTACCTCATCCCCGTCTCCCAGTCCGACTGCCGCCCCTGCTTCTAGCTTTAATGTGGTATTTAATAACTCTATTCCTGACGGAACCCCTGCTATCCTGACGCGCATTGTTGTTCGACCCGCTTTAGCTAATCCTGTATCCATTACCGTGGACGGAATCGCTTTTACGGCTGTCAACGGTGGCTCCAATCCTGATACGTTTACTAACTATGCAACCGCTGCACCAGGAACCTTGATTGTTCCGGTGGGGGAAGCCATTACGATCCCAGGACGAACCACAGAGGTGGTAGAAGTTTTCGTAGATAGTTCGTTGGTTGCGACCAATACCAACTAGCTATATACCTTTTCTATCTTCTTTTCCCAGAACAGCAACCGGGATCGCGGTTGCTCAGCCTCTTGTTACCAAGAGGCTTTGTTTTTGGGCGAAATGTTTGGATATAGCGACTAGCCACGAGCCGCTTTATGCTTTACCACCTCACAATTCCTGGGTCGGGGAACTCCTCAGGTACAATTTGAAAGAGCTATTTGAGTTTGATCGTTATGACACCTTCCGAAGGGCATTCTGCAGTTAGCCCCTGGCATACCCTGAGCTTGCCTAAGTTGCTTCAGCAGTTGCAAACGGATCCCGAAAAAGGACTATCTACCGCCGAAGTCGGTCAGCGCCAGGAGCAGTATGGAGCCAACCAACTGGAAGCGTCTAGGGGACGGAGTAACTGGCAGGTGTTGTTGGATCAATTCACCAACATCATGCTGCTGATGCTCTTGGGTGTGGCTATCGTCTCTGCATGGCTGGATCTGCGGGAGGGATCCTTTCCTAAAGATGCCATCGCTATTCTGGCCATTGTTGGTCTAAATGGGGCACTGGGTTACCTCCAGGAAAGTCGGGCAGAAAAAGCCCTAGCCGCTCTCAAAAAACTGGCCTCTCCCGTGGTAAAGGTGCGCCGCGATGGCAAACTACAAGAAGTTCCGGCAGTGCAACTGGTGCCGGGAGATTTGGTGAGCCTCGAGGCTGGGGTGCAAATTCCGGCGGATGGTCGTCTCTGGGAGGCAGTCAATCTGCAAATTCGGGAAGCCGCCCTCACAGGAGAAGCCGTGGCGGTCACCAAACAAGTGGAAGCAGATTTGGATCCTGAAACGCCCCTGGGGGATCGCCTTAACATGGCCTTTCAGGGAACCGAGGTGATGCAGGGGCGAGGAACTCTGGTGGTGACCCAAATTGGCATGCAGACCGAACTGGGCAAGATCGCCAACCTACTCCAATCGGTGGAGAACGAACCCACACCCTTGCAGCGACGCATGGATCAGTTGGGTAATGTTTTGGTATCGGGATCCCTGGTTTTGGTTGCCTTAGTTGTGGTGGGCGGGATCCTTCGCACAGGCAATTTTAGTATTTTCACGGATTTACTGGAGATCTCCCTGAGTATGGCAGTGGCGGTGGTGCCGGAAGGGCTGCCCGCTGTGATCACGGTGACCCTGGCGATTGGTACGCAGCGGATGGTGCGTCGCCATGCTTTGATTCGCCGCCTGCCCGCTGTAGAAACCCTCGGCTCCGTCACCACCATCTGCTCCGACAAAACGGGCACCCTCACCGAGAACAAAATGGTGGTGACTTCCCTTGAAACCCCCAGTGCCCACTACCATGTGACGGGAACGGGATATTTACCAGAGGGGGAGTTTTATCAGCAGCAGCAACGGACGGATCCCACCCAATCGGTGGAGCTAAGCGCCCTCTTGGTAGCGGGGGTATTGTGCAACGATGCCCTCCTGCAACCCACCTCCAATCCCCAGGAGTCTGCCCAGGTGTGGGGAGTGCTGGGGGATCCCACGGAAGGGGCACTGTTGGCGGTGGCCGGTAAAGCCAAATTATTCAAAAGTGAGGTGGATACATGTTTCCCCCGCAAAGCGGAGATTCCTTTCTCCTCCGAACGCAAGCGCATGAGTGTGGTGGTATCTCCAACCGGTGAGGGGAATAGCCCTCTACTCTTGTTTTGTAAGGGATCCCCGGAGTTGGTGTTGGAGCGGTGTAGCCAGATTTTTGTGCAGGGAGAACATCAACCTCTGACGGATACTCAGTGTCAGGAGATTTTGGCTGCCAATAACGCCCTGGCTGGGCAAGGAATCCGCGTTTTAGGGTTCGCCACGCGGGAGCTTGCCGATCTGCCCACCGGTGAATCCCAGGAATTCCTGGAAGCGGAGATGACCTGGTTAGGATTGATCGGGATGCGGGACGCCCCTCGCCGGGAAGCACGGGAAGCGGTGGCTCAATGCCGCGAAGCAGGCATTCGCCCCATCATGATTACCGGAGATCACCAGCTAACCGCCATTGCCATTGCCCGCGATCTGGGGATTGTGGGAGAGAGTGATCGGGCTGTGGAAGGCAAAGCCCTCAACCACATGACCCCACAGCAACTCAAGGAAACCGTCAAAACCGTCAGCGTCTACGCCCGTGTGGCTCCCGAACACAAGCTACGGATTGTACAGGCACTGCAAGAACAGGATCAGTTTGTTGCCATGACCGGGGATGGAGTCAACGATGCCCCTGCCCTCAAACAGGCGGACATTGGGGTAGCAATGGGGATCACAGGTACCGATGTCAGCAAAGAAGCTAGTGACATGGTTCTGCTGGATGACAACTTTGCCACCATCGTGGCGGCAGTGGAAGAAGGGCGATTGGTTTACAGCAACATCCGCCGCTTTATCAAATACATCTTGGGTAGCAACATTGGTGAGGTCTTGACAATTGCGGCAGCTCCCCTGCTGGGCTTGGGGGGAGTCCCCCTCACCCCCCTACAAATTTTGTGGATGAACTTGGTTACGGATGGGTTACCTGCTCTGGCTCTGGCTATGGAGCCTGCCGAAGCGGGAATAATGCAGCGTCCCCCCTTTGATCCCAAGGAAAGTATTTTCTCCAGAGGGCTGGGATCCTACATGCTGCGGGTTGGGATCGTCTTTGCTGTGATCACAATTACCATGATGGTGTGGATGGCACCCCTCACCTCCCATTGGCAAACGATGGTATTTACGACCCTCTGTATTGCCCAAATGGGACATGCCCTGGCGGTGCGCTCCACCAGCAAGCTGCTCATCGAAATCAATCCGTTCACGAATCTCTACCTGCTCTGGGCGGTGGGATTAACCATACTCCTACAAGTGGCTCTCCTCTATGTGCCTTTCCTCAGCCGTTTCTTTGGCACGGATCCCCTCACAGGAGCAGAGTTGCTGATCTGTGTTGGCTTTAGTTTGTTAGTGCTGCTCTGGATTGAGATCGAAAAATTGGTGATTCGCTGGTTGGCTCCCAAGGGAGGACTTTAAGCTAGGGCATGTCATCAAGTTAAAGCTAATAACCAAATTCTGGATCCAACACCGCGAACTTTTGCCATTCCTATTCCAGTCATGGTTATGAGGCAATAGAAGGCTCCACAGGCTTAGCTTATGGAGAATAGAAAGCCTGGGATAAAAATGATGGGCTTCGTTCATTCTCAATAAGACGTCCGGCTCAATGCTTTCCTATGAACGCTTGGGTACTACCATGGGTGGCAAAGGGTTATGGCTTCTTGAATGGTTGGGTATAGTCGTTCCAATTTAGTTTGAGAACCCCAAAATCTCTCAAAGCTTGGATATCAAGGTTTAGGTGGTCGCATTCTTATTTGGAATGACTATATCTTTATCATCTGGTTTGGGCATGGAACCGTTGATGGCTGACTATCAGAAATTATGGTTTGGGCAAAATCTCAACCGTTCCCCGATAACCATCCACCCTCACCCATTGTCCATCTCGCAGTTTTTGGCTAGCTTGTTCGACATTCATCACCGCCGGGATCCCATATTCTCGTGCCACGATGGCTCCGTGGGAAAGTTGTCCTCCCACTTCTGAAATGATGGCTTTGGCGGCGATGAGCATTGGTGTCCATCCGGCATCGGTGTAGGGGACTACCAAAATCAGCCCTGCCCGCCAGCCATCTTGACTACTGGGCAAATTCACCCGATCTATAGACTGAAAGATCTTGATTTCTCCCTCAACACAGCCAACACTAGCTGGGATCCCCCGCAGTTGGTTTTCGCAGGGGTGGAGGGTCGGTGACAAGAATTCTGGTTGTGGTAGGTGGGATCCATAGACAACAGCAGGAACAGACTGCTGCTGATCATCCAAAAATGCTTGATGTCGTTGCTTAATTTGGGCTTTCCATTTTTCGTAAGCATTCGATTGAGTTTGAATACCTTCTCTAATTTCTGGCCATTCTAGATAAAAAATATCCCCTGGGTTTTCTAGAATTCCTTTCTCAATCCAATGACTTTCTAGAGCCAAAATCATCCAACGGAGATAGGCCAATAATTGCAGATAAACCTGAGTGATCCGCCCTTTGAGATCAACCCGTGATTGACATTGTCTAACTCGCCACTGAGCAGGAGGAAAGGATGACAAGACGGCAGGAACACGGCTAGCAGGTGGCTGTAAGGCCAAAGTGATGATGAGGTGACGTAAAATCTCCGGCTGTTCCCGCCAACAGGGTATGGCAATATCGGTGCCCACTTGACTGAGCCACCCATAGTTGTTTAACAACTCCGCCACGACTTGGGCAAAGGGATCCCTATGCAGAGCTGCTTCCATCTGTGCTTGTGGAGATAAGGGTAAATCAGGTTGGAGGCTTTGCCGTAATTGGCTAGCTAGATTTTGCAGGGCTTCAGCAAAAGCTACCTCCGGTAACGACCGGGAGCTAAGCGCTGCATCGGGCACGTTGAGGATATGACGACGGATGGCTAAACCAATTGGCCCCACAATATTAAAGTAGGTGGCTGGCCGGAGGGCTTGCAAAATTGCCTCAGCCCAGTGGAGGAGTTCTTGGGGATCCTGTTTGGACAACGCTTGTGTTTCTAATTGGATCTCTAGTTGCCTGAGTAGGGGCTGAAAGGTGTGCTGATCCGCTTGGGCAAAGTCTTGGACTAAGCGCCATTCTCGCCCAATCAAACGAGCTAGTCCCGGCAAACAGGCCAGCAGATGGGTATAGGCAGAACGGGGTGGCTTGCCCATTTTTCCTCCCCGCAACAAAAACTCCAGTCCCTGCTCTGGTAACCCCATTTGCCGAAAGATCTCCCCCAGCAGGGTGGCATTAAAGTAGGCATGGGATCCCAGCAAGGTGGCCGTCTGGTTAAAGTCGAGATGTTGGGCAGATTGACCCAAGACTAGGCTAAAAAGCTCCCCCCACACACCGCAGGTGAGGGGACGGTTGATCGACCAGGTGAGGGGGCGAATCGCTCCGGGAATTACCTCGCTGGCAATGGTGCGCGTCCAGATGGGACGCAGGTTGGTGATGGGGCGGCTCTGTAAAATCCAGAGGGTTTCTCCATCCCACGTCCATTCAATGTCTTGGGGGATGCCGTGGAAATGAGCTTCGATCCGGCGACTCACCTGCACCACTTCCGCCAGCGGGAAGGGAAACGGCAGAGTGGACTCATCCAGATCTTGTGGATCTTGATCACCAGCTATTTCCAGATGTAGGGGCTGCACCTGACCCGACACAACCCCTGCCGCTCCTCCCAGCACCGCTTCTACAACCACCTGGGATCCCCCATGCAGAGGATGGCGGCTAAAGGTAACCCCCGATACCTTGCCCATGATCTGCTGTTGAATCAAAACCGCTAAACCGGAAGAAGTAACTGTGGAGCCGGATGGATGAGTCTGTCGATAGGTGGTGGCTGCCGGACTGTTATAGGCTTGCCGACAGTGGGCAATGGCCGCTGTCAGTTGATCGAGGGTGCGAATATCAGGGATTGAGGTGTATTGTCCTGCCGCCGAGCTAGCCGAGCTGTCTTCCCCCACCGCTGAGGAACGGACAATCCAGAGGGAGTGCTCTGGTGTGACGAGAGCCGCGAGAACAGCAGTAGGAATAGTAGAAATATCTCCCGCCGCCGCTAGCACCCAACCCTCCGGTACGGTAAAGCCCGCCTGTTGCAGTTGGGCAAGATGGGCTGCTTTCCCCCCCCAGCGTTGGGGATCCCTGGCTTCTCGCAAGCGCACCCACAGTTTGGCCACAGCCATATCATCCTTTTGCAGCAGATTCATGCCTATGACTAGCACGGCCAGGCTGAGCATCGCCAGAGTTTGGTGGGGCGACTGTTGCCAGACGGCCACCCAGAGGGCGGCGCTCAAACACCCCAAGCGAGCCGCTAAGAGCCGCCGTCGCGTTAGGACTAAAATCCCCAGCCCCGTTAAGCCTGTCGAAAGAGCCACCAGCGGCGCATAAAAGACCACCCCCCACACCACATTGGTCACCCCACCCCCCCGCCCGCAAAACCGCCCCACCACTAGGGGCAGCAACACCAACACCTGCCAGAGGGGATCCCCCAACTGTCCGGCGATCCAAACGGGCAAAACCCCCCTGACAATTTCCGCCAGAGCCACCCAAATCCCCACACGGGATCCCACCTGCCGAAAGGCTGCTGATACGCTGACATTGCCGGTTCCCACTTGACGCAGATCGTGACCCGTCAGTCCCCAAACGATACCGTGACCCAACGGTAACCAGCCCCACACCAAGCAGGCCGCTAACCCCAGCCACCCTCTGTTTTCCGCCCACCAACCGCCATCTACCACCATCCCTTTGCTAGCCCCTCCCCCTTAACATCCCTTAACCAAATTCTCACCCTCATGCTAGTGCCTGAGAGCCGTCAGGAAAAACTCGGTTACAGCCACCTTCTTTACCACCGTTGCGGACAAAATGGCGGCAATGTGCGTTCAATCACTAGGGTCAAATGGCAAGAGGCATTTACACTTGTTTACAGACTTCCTTCGCAAAGGGATCCCCTGGCATGTTGCAGAGCCATACTGATTTCTCTTCCCTGAGATTGCCGTGGTCAGAACTGCTTCGTCAATCGGTGCAGGAAGTGGGGGCAAAGGTGCAAACCTTGACCGGATTGGGGCTCGCCAGCATGATCATGGGGCTGTGGCTGCTCACCTTGATCAGCGTGTTGAGAATGGATGTCGGTCGTCTACCCTGGCTAGCCTGGATCCCGCTCATTCTCTGGCAAACCTTTCTGCAAACCGGTCTCTTTATCACCGCTCACGACGCCATGCACGGAACGGTTTGTCCTCAGCAGCGTTGGCTCAACGATGGGGTGGGCTATTTGGCGGCTTTTGCCTACTCGGTGTTGTCGTATCCGCAACTGCGGGAAAAACATCACGCCCATCATGCCAACCCAGCCACCGCCGCGGATCCTGATTTTGATGAACGGGATCCCCACCATCCCCTCACTTGGTACTGGCAATTTATGTGCGGCTATTTGAAAGGATGGCAGGGATTGATCACGCTAGCGGGGATCAACGGGTTTTATAACGGCTGTCATCTGTTGTTAGGGATCCCGATTCTGAACCTCGTGATTTTTTGGTCGCTACCTATCCTCCTCAGTTCCATCCAGTTATTCTATTTCGGCATTTATTTGCCCCATCGTCGCCTACCGGAAGGGTATCCTGACGAGCATCGTGCCCGCAGCAGCAGCCTGACCGGATTTTGGTCGTTTATTAGCTGCTATCACTTTGGCTATCACTGGGAACACCACGATAACCCTGGGATCCCGTGGTATCGCCTGCCTTCCCATCAGCGCCGGAGTCTGGCAGGGATGATATATCCCACCGATATATCCTGCTGAGATCCCTAAAGAGGAGCCAGAACCCAAACAGAAATCCCACCCAAAATTGGCTAAATCGGCTCCGCCAACCCTGAAATTCGCAGATACAGCCCAATCAACGGTTGACCCACCAGAGCAGCCACTGCCCCACCGATCGCCAGATAAGGTCCGAAGGGAATTGGCCGCCCCCACTGCACCCGCTGCATCGCCATTCCGATAGCTCCCCCCAGCGTCCCCACCAAACAACCCACCAACAGCGTCACCACCACCCCCGGCCAGCCCAACCACATCCCCACCATAGCCAGCAGTTTGCCATCCCCCAAACCCATCGCCTCCCGCCCCAAAAACAACTTGCCCAGATAGCCGATGATTTCTAGGCTCCAGATCCCCAGCACAGCTCCCAAAATACCCGCCAAAAGCGACTCCAGCGAAGCCATCCCCGAACCGGATCCCTCCAGCCAGGGCATGAGTAGGCGTACCGGGATCCCCAGCAGCAAGCCCGATTGGGTCAGTTCCTCCAATAACAAAAAGGTATCCAAATCAATCAACGCCAGTGCTAGCAGCCAACTTAGCAGGACACAGACGATGCCCGCCTGGGGCGAAAGTCCTAAAACCAGAAAACTCAGGCCATACAATCCCATCGTCAGGGCTTCCACCGCCGGATAGCGCCAGGAAATAGCCACCCCACAATGACGACAATGCCCCCGCAGCCACAACCATCCCAAAATAGGGACATTTTCGCTCGGACCAAGGGGAGTTTTGCAATGGGGACAATGGGATCCCGGCTGAATCAGCGATAGCCCCAGAGGTAAACGATAGACAACGACATTGATAAAGCTGCCAACCGCCGCTCCTACGTAGAGAATGGCGATCCAGATGGGCAGGTAAAGCTCCCACATAACCGCGACCTTATCCCCACTCAACCCAACTAGCTAGCCGCCTGAAACTCCAACATATCCACAGGCACAAACAGTTCGTGGGGCAAGAGGATGGGGAAGTCAGAAAAAATTAAATCGCCCCGCAGAGTCGAGCGATGAATCACCACGCCACGGGGGGGCTGCACCGCTACATCAGGCCGCAACTGCACATGCACTTGATAAATTTGCCGAGCAGCTTGCAGAATCGTGGTGTCCATAAACCGCCTTTTTCCTCGCCTTGCAACACTCTTTACCTACAATAACGGGAGATTTCACAAAATAGATCCGCGAAAGCTCATAATCGCAAGGGCTCCAGGACTTTTAAGGATCTTTTAATCCTTCGCTAGGGGATGTCCATAGGGTTGTCCATGTTACCAACTGAACTGTTGATTCACCGCTCGCAGGGAGAATCCCTCCGACCCAAGCGCCTGCCCCTAGATGGTCGTCATCGAGAACTAGCCAGCGAACTGATCCGTCTTTTTGCCGATCACCAAGGCAAAACCCAGGCCGAATTGGATCACCATCTGAAGGCGCTAGCGGGTGATAGCCCTGATTATCGAGTCATGCGCGGCTTAGCCCACCTTCTCAAAAATCATTTTGCTCACTTTGAGGCCGTCAGTATTTTGCCTCCCGTAGATCTACGCCAGCGGGTGTTTCGCCAAGCCGCTCAACGGATCCCCACGCCCGCTGTCCTGGCCGACTTACTCGATCAGATGGCTCTTCAACTCAGCCAAGAACTCAGCCAAGATCTTCTCCCCATTCACCTGGAGGAAAGTCTCTACGCCGATCTCCCCGACAACCACCGCCTGACCACCTGGGATCCCCCCAGCCCCGACGCCCTGATCCACCGCTACAACCTCTCTCAAGTGCAGGGCATTTTTTACAAAGCTAGCCAGGTGGTTTTACACGCCTACCGCAATGATCCCGGTGAATATAAGCTCCTGTTTCGCTACCTGAAGTTGTTTCAACTGATGGCCTATATCGAGGGGGATGCTGACCACGGCTTCACGATCAGCGTGGATGGTCCCACCAGTTTGTTTGGGGCGAGTACCCGCTATGGTCTGGCGATGGCTAAGTGGATCCCGGCCTTGCTGCATGTCTCCCGTTGGAGTTTGACCGCTACGCTGCACAGTCGGGATCCCGATACCCGCCAGCCGCGAATCGGACGGTTCAGCCTCGCTGCAGATTGTGGATTAGTCAGCCACTATCCCCCTAGCTCCCCCTACGACAGCTTGATCGAATCCTCTTTTGCTGAGGCTTGGGCTACCCTCAAAACCGATTGGCAACTGGAGCGGGAAGTAGACTTAATCCCCCTGCCCGGCAGTGTGATGATTCCTGACTTTCGTTTGGTTCATCCCGACGGACGGGTTTATTTGTTAGAAATCATTGGTTATTGGCGACCGGACTATCTGAAAAAGAAGTTTTGGCAAGTGCGGCAATCCGGTTGTCGTCATTTAATCTTAGCGATTTCGGAGCGGCTCAATGTGGCCAAATCAGGGATCCAGTTACAAGATATCGGTGTTCCCATCCTCTGGTTTAAGGAGCGACTCTTGCCCAAAGCCGTCTTAGCGCTTCTCAACGCCGTCAAGCCAGCCAATGCCACCATAGAGTAGCTAATGTCGAGGAACGGGGATCCCGAACCCCATCCAGCCACTAGGGAGTTTTGCTTGTGTCACGCCCCCTCCAGATCACCGATCAGCCCTGGGGAGAAACCTACTCGGAGATTATTGACGTTCGCTCCCCCAGCGAGTTTGCCGAGGATCACTGGCCGGGATCCGTCAATCTGCCTGTGCTCAACGATAGCGAACGGGCGGAGGTAGGCTGGCTCTACAAACAGGTGGATCCCTTAACCGCCCGCAAACGGGGAGCCACTTTTGTGGCTGCCAACATTGCCCATCACCTCAACCAGCACTTTGTCGATAAAGACCGCCATTATCGCCCCCTCATCTACTGCTGGCGGGGGGGACAGCGTTCCCGCAGCTTAGCCTTGGTGCTGGCGGAGGTGGGCTGGTGCGTCAGCCTACTGCAAGGGGGATACAAAACCTATCGCGCCTGGGTGCGGGAACAGCTCAAAACATTACCTGGCCGGTTTCACTATCGTCTCTTGTGTGGATCCACAGGATCCGGCAAAACCCTAATTCTGCGCCGCTTAGCCGTCCAGGGATCCCAGGTTTTGGATCTGGAGGGGCTGGCTTGCCATCGGGGATCCCTGTTGGGGGAAGAATGGCGGATCCCTCAGCCCAGCCAAAAGTGGTTTGAGACACAGCTTTGCCAAGCCCTCCAGCAGATGGATCCGCAGCGTCCGGTTTGGCTAGAAGCAGAAAGTTGCAAAGTGGGTCAACTGTATATCCCTCCCGCCCTTTGGCAAGCCATGCTACAAGCTCCTGCCCTGGAGATCCAGACCCCCCTTCCCGAACGGATCAAAGGATTAATCCAAGACTACCCCCACTGGATCGCCCAACCGGAATGGCTAAAAGCCAAGCTTATTTTGCTCAAGCCCCGCTATGGACAAGCCCAAATCACCCTTTGGCTAGATTGGATCGACCAACAGAACTGGTATTGCTTAGTCGAGGATCTCCTCAAGGTTCACTATGATCCCAGCTACTATCACGCCCTAGAGCGCAGCTTCCGACCGAGCAGCGAGCGCATAGTCCTAGCTGATTTCTCAGAGGGCAGCCTCCAGCAGGCGGTGCAAAAGCTTCAGCATTGGCAAGGGATCCCTCTGCCTCGCCCCGTTAACCCAGCCTGATCAACTGGGCTGTTCATCCACCAAAATGAATTTGGACTAAAGAAACATCATCTGCAAAACTGTCTCGGCCACCAAATTGCTGCACCTCCTGCAAGATCTGATCCAAGGGATGTAGAGAAGGTTGTGGATGAACCAGGCTGTGGTTTAGTCCCAACAACCCCCATAGCTGACCCTCTAAATTGGTTACCTCATAGACTCCATCACTAAATAAATAGAGAAAACTATCTTTCTCAAGCTGACAAACCGACTCGATAAAAGTTGTATTGGGCATCATCCCAATCGGGATATTCGCGGTTTTTAAGGCTTGAACAGAAGATCCAGAAGCCCCGTGATGAACCAAAAGAGCCGGAGGATGTCCGGCACTGGCATAAACCAACTGGCGATGCTGCGGTTGATAGACCCCATACCAAATCGTAAAATACATTTCGTTCTGGTTCGCCATCTGAAACGTATCGTTGAGGCTGGCTAGCACGGAAGCTGGTTGAGCAAAATCAGTGGAAGGCAAAGAGGGGAATAACCCCTGCGTCAAAGTTGCTGAACGCAGTAGATTCATGACTGAAACTGACAATAAAGCCGCTCCCACCCCATGACCCGAAACATCCAATAAATAGAGAGCCAAGTGATCGGCATCTAACCAATAATAGTTAAAGCAATCTCCCCCCAAATGCTGGGAAGGAATAAACCGCCAATCGGCCTTTATTTGGTATTCAGAAAAAAGTTGACTGGGTGGCAGTAAGGACTGCACATATTTGGCCGCTTCTGCCAATTCTGCCTGTAAAAGTTGCGTTTGTTTGGTCAAATCGCGGCTTAACTCATGCAACCGCAAACCCGCCCTTACCCTGGCTTGCAATTCATTGGAATCAATGGGCTTGGCTAAAAATTCATCTGCTCCTGCATCCAGTCCTAAAACTCGATCCTCCACCTCGGTACGGGAGGTGAGCAAGATAAAAAATGTTGTGGAAAATTGGACTTGTGACTTCAGATGACGACAAACTTGTAAGCCATCCATCGCGGGCATCATCCAATCACAGATGATCAAAGCAGGTAGATATTGCTGAGCCTGCTCCAAGCCCTCTTGGCCATCACAAGCAATCCTGACTTGGTGCCCCTGTCGCTCTAAGCCTCGCTTAAGCACCATGCGAATGGTGGGGTCATCATCAATAATTAGTATCTCGGCCATAAACCAGCCAAACAAGCATGTTTACTTAACAAACACTTTATTTTATGTAGATGCTTCATTTGTTCATCAATATTTATTCATGAACATTATTGAGAGGAGCTCAACAGGAGCAAGGCATAGAACGACACCCAAAATTTCGGATGATTTTCCCACCCAATGGGCGGCAATTAACCATACAATGCAATCTAGTCATGGCAATCTAGTCATGGCGATCTAGTCATGGTCTCTAATTATATTATCTGGGTCTGCTCCTGAGTTGAGCAACTTCATCTTACGAAAGACTAGCCTTGCGGATGCAAATCCTGGAGGGAATGTTTTATGCTGACATCAGTATATCCCGCTAGCAAGTTCTGGAGCCAGTTTTATCCCGTGGTGCAAACCTTTTCTCTGCGGGTCGATACTTCTTTAGATGCTCTCAATCAAGTTCTGAGTTGGTTTGAAGCATTTAAGAATGATCCGATTCCTAGTTCTGTGTGGATGAAGTGCCAACTCGCACTGGTAGAGGGATTTACCAATACGGTTCGCCATGCTCACAAATCTCTGGCTGCAGATACTCCCATTGATCTGGAGTTAACCCTGTTGCCAGAAGGTTTGGAGATCCGCATTTGGGATCAGGGAGCGCCCTTCGATATGATGGCGTTTATCGAAAAAATCGGTGACAAGGTGGATGAAGAGGCAGAAGGAGGACGGGGCATTCATCTCATGAAGGTCATTGCCAGCCATCTCAGCTATACACGCCTCGCTGATGGGCGTAATTGCCTATTGCTGCAAAAAGATTATGCGGATGAGTTAGATGCTTCCCGCCTCTAGCGCCACACCGGATCCCTCTCCCCAACCGCGCCAGGGAGGGCAGCCTCGGCAAGACTGGCTGTTTTATCACCTACTTAAGTGGTTGGTGGTCAACCCCCTATTTCGGCTGATCTATTGGGGCAAGGTATATGGGGCTGAACGGGTAGATCGGCATCATCCTCTGATTGTGGTGAGCAATCATGCTAGCCATTTTGACCCACCGATTCTTTCTAACAGTGTCTGTCGTCCAGTGGCGTTTATGGCGAAAGCAGAGTTGTTTCAAATTCCTTTCCTCAAACAGGCTATTCAACTGTATGGAGCTTATCCCGTTAAGCGAGGGGGTAGTGATCGCTCCGCTCTCCGGGCAACCGAAGCGGCTTTGCAAAAGGGGTGGGCGGTGGGAATTTTTTTGAATGGAACGCGCACTCTCGACGGTCGCATCAACCAGCCTCACTTGGGGGCTGCTTTGATCAGCGCCCGCACCCAAACCCCCCTCCTCCCTGTTGCCCTCTGGGGAACCGAGCAGGTTTTGCCCAAAGGTCGTAAATTTCCCCGCCTCTTTTGTCCGATTACCGTGCGGATTGGAGATCCGATTCCACCGCCTGCTTCTAGCGAGCGGGAAGACTTGCTGATCACCACCCAAGCCTGCGTAGAGACTATTCATCGTTTGCTGGCCCAAGGTCGATAATTGCCCCCCATATCAGCCAGCTCTTTCCCTGATGGTCGAATTATTTATGTTGGGTTTAACGGAAGATAGTCACCCACCCTGGCCGATGGCCGAAATGCTAATGATCTTTTTTGGTCTATCTGCCCCAGCCCAGCAGGCTATGTTGCCTAAGCTAGCCATAGCCCAAAAGTTTGATTTTCCTGAAGGGGATTTGCTCTCAGCCAATGCGCTGGAAATATTACTGAATAGTTACAAGGCTTGCCTAAACACAATTGCTATCCATTTCTTGATCCAGATGGATGAGCTTGAGAAACAGGGTCAGCAGGATGCTTTGCTTTTAGAGTTAACCGATATTGTTGATCAAACTTTGTATGAAATCAGCCAACGAGAGGGGAGTTTTGCTCTGGAGGAGGATGCTCATCAATCCACCAGCAGCCTAGATCATCCGGCCTGGGATCCCCTTCGCAAATGGTCTTTAACCCTAAAAAATCATCTGCATCTTGAGAGGGAAATTACTCCCCCCATGGTGAAATCTTGCCTAACCTATTGGCTACACCCATAGCCGCATTTTTCATCGACCATCTGCACCCGATCAACAACAGGTGTCTGACTCAAAAAAGTCCCCTTAAGTTAAGGGGACTATCAGGAGAAAAGATGATGGCTAAAGGGTGGGAATGCCCCTATCCAGCTTGGTTAATTTTGGCATCCTCTACCAATCGTGCCAGCAGGGAGGGAGAATCATCGGGAGGCAAATCCAACACTAGCTGATCTTGCACCTCCGGCATAGCAGGAAGCGGCCCAAAATCAGGAAAAGCAGATTCAGGAATCTCGGATAAAACACTCTTCTGATCGACAGACTTAAGGAGGGAGTATTTAGGTTCCCCTTTAGAGAAGGTTTGGATGCGCCCCCAGAATTTTTTCTCATAGGGGTTGAAGTAGTAGAGATAGTCAGGCTTCGTAGGAGTATAGATGACAAACTGATGCTTATAGCCAGCGTAGCTAGGGGTCGGTTTATAGTAGTAAGTCCGAAACGAAAACTGAGGGGTTTTTACCCAGTCAGAATAAAATTGACGGGGAGATGCAAACTCAGCCGCCGTTGCTCCTGCTTTGTCTTCTCCAGCCAAAACATGGCTGGTTCCCACCAGAATCAGTACCAAGAAACTAGCCAAAACCAAGGCTAGGGGTTTCAGGAATTTACCCATGGTCAGACTCCCAAATCGGTTAATCACAACGATACCTCATGCGTATCAATCTGGATTTAGTACGGGGCTATCGAGAAATCAGATTTAACAAAAATATCATTGTGATCACAATCACTTTTCCCAGATTTCTATAACAAATTTCGATCTTTAACTTCAAAACAAGAGATTTGATGGATGACTTTGATGTTATGATTTCGTTTCGTAACGCGATCCCCATTTTCCTCCCCGCTACTCCCTCCTTTGCGGTTTGCCACTAAGCTGGATCCCGTAGCCCTTGCCTAGTCTTAAATTTGTGAGTCAACCTCGTCCCCAGGTGGGGGAATTTCCCTCCCTGCCGCCCCCGCCCCCCCGCCCCCCTGCTTTGCGCTTGGTGGAAACGGCTTTTTTGGCCAGTACGGCTGTACTTGCTTGGATTTTGAGCCTTACCCCTCTAGCCCCGATTGTTCGTCTGTTTTTTCCGATTCCAGTAGCTTTAGGGGTGATGCGCTGGGATCCCCGCACGGGCTGGATGACCTTGGTGGTATCGGGTTTGTTGTTAACGATTTTGATGGGGCCGACCCGCAGCATTCTCTATGTCATTCCCTACGCCTGGATTGGACAGTGGTGCGGCGAGCTGTGGAAGCAAGGCCGCTCCTGGTACTGGTCGATGCTGGTGGGATCCCTGATCAGTACGGGGGGGTTGATCTTTCAATTTGTCTTTTCGTCGGTGATGCTGGGGGAAAATCTCTGGACTTATCTGACCATTCAACTCACCAACCTGACCAACTGGCTTTTAGACATCACCCTCAGCCGCTTGGGTATTTATTGGGTGGCGGATCCCTGGATGATTCAAGTAACGGTGATCGGGTTTATTGCCCTCAACTCCGTTATTTATGTCTTTACTGTGCATTTAGTGGCAGCTCTGGTTATGGAGCGGTTACGCTGCCCCCTTCCTCCCCCGCCCAGATGGGTACAGTTTTTGTTGGAGTAACCCCCGTCCCCTCTGGCACGATAATTCCCAGAAGAAACTCAAAAACATTAGCAATCAAGTTTGGCCTGGACTAGTCAGGTTGGGACAGATGTAGCTAGAATAACTAAGCTTCAGGGCTTGTCTTTGATATTGTTTCACGCCCTGTCTCCAAGATTCATGATGCCAATTCCTGCCCTTTCCCACGACCTCCACTATCGGGCGCTCGGTTTGATCAAAGGCACATTACAGCGCATTTCTGACCATCAGGGTTTATTGCTGACTGAAGATGGGCAAGAATATCCGGCTACCCCAGGCCGCGCTCAGATCCTCAAAAAATTTAGCCAGTGCCTCGATAGCCCGCAGCCCCACTGGTTTTATGTTCAGCCGCAGCCTCGACCCGGTGGGGTCTTGGGACTGGGGATCATCCGCATTTTAGGGCTACCCGAAGAGGAGCAGGATCCCGCCCATTTTGAGGCAGAATTTCCCCTGGCTCCCCCTGATATGGCGGAAGGATTTCATATTCGCGGGGATATTCAGATCGGCAAAGGCACGATCACCGTCTCCGTCAAGCGCAAACCCCAAGGGGCAAAGCAGTTCCCCCCCCTACAGATCCCATTGGAGGGTTTTTTACCCGGATCCAACGATGGTGAATTTTGGGATTTGCAAGCGGAGCGAGAAGGGCAGTCCCTCGTTTTGATGGATGGCAGCCGCGTTTTACCGGCTCGCTCCCCAGCCAGCTAACCCCGGCGATGGACACGCCATCCCTCACCATCTCTACCCATGTCACCCCAATAAAATGGCCGGATAAAATGGCTGGAACCTCGCAGCCTAATTTGAGTGACTAGAGCCTTTACCCCTTGCACTGCTCTATCTGACCAGCGTCCCCATCTCCCGTCATTTCTCCCCCCGTGAACGATAGCCCTCCGTCTGCCCCATCTGCCTCCAGAGCAACGCCCCCTCCTCTCGCGGCTCGTGTTGCCTGCTTGACTCCTTCCACCACCCTCGCCATCTCCGCCAAAGCCAAAGCCATGCAGACGGCTGGGTTGGATGTGTGCAGCTTTAGTGCTGGAGAACCAGACTTTGATACGCCCCCCCACATTCGAGCCGCTGCCGTGCGCGCGCTGGAGGAGGGCAAAACCCGCTATGGTCCTGCCGCCGGGATCCCAGCGTTGCGGGAAGCTATTGCCCACAAATTGCGGCAAGAGAACGGGTTGACCTATTCCCCTGAGCAGGTGATGGTCAGCAATGGCGGCAAACAAACCCTCTACAACCTGATGATGGTTCTGCTTGACCCTGGGGATGAGGTGATTATTCCGGCTCCCTACTGGGTGAGCTATCCCGAAATGGTGGCCTTAACAGGGGCAACTTCGGTCATTCTGCCCACAACAGAAGCCCAAGGATTCAAAATCACCCCCGCCCAGTTGCAGGCAGCCATCACCCCTGCCACTAAACTATTGGTTCTCAACTCCCCCTCCAATCCAACGGGATCCGTCTATACGCCAGCCGAGTTAGCCGCTCTTGGGGAGGTGATTGAGCCACACAACTTTTATGTAATCAGCGATGAAATCTACGAAAAGCTGGTCTATGACGGGGCTACCCATGTCAGCCTGGGATCCCTGAGTCCGCATCTTTTGGAACGAACGCTTGTCAGCAGTGGTTTTGCCAAAGCCTATGCCATGACGGGTTGGCGGATCGGTTATCTGGCAGGTTCCCGTTCCATCATCCAAGCCGCCACCAATTTACAAAGCCATAGCACGTCCAACATCTGCACCTTCGCCCAATATGGCGCACTCGCCGCTCTGGTCAGCCCGGAGTCACCGTCAGCCATCGAAGCTATGCGAAAGGTATTTGAGGAACGCCGCCGGGTGATGGTGGAGGGGTTAGCCGGGATCCCTGGTTTAACCTGCGCTACCCCGATGGGAGCTTTTTATGCCTTCCCCAATATTCAAGCGACGGGTCTGAAGTCTCTGGAGTTTTGTAGTCGCCTTCTGCACGATCATCAGGTGGCTGCTGTTCCTGGCCTCGCCTTTGGAGCTGACGATTACATTCGCCTCTCCTACGCTACCGACTTGGATACCATCCAAAAAGGATTGTACCGCCTAGAAAAATTCGTCCAATCGTTGTGAAAGGGCTGGCGGATTGGCATCCTCTTAACGGCCTAAACTCCCGCCAAATTCACTAACCTCTACGGGCATCTTTACGGGTATTAGGGGATCCCTTGACCACAAGAGCCTCTGGCTAGCTAAGAAGCAGGGTGATAGGCTGTTTTGTGGTGTGCTGGTGGGGACAAAAAACATGGCATTTCAGCAACGTCAGGGATCCGAACCCGTTTTGCCCAAGATGCGCCGCCCCACCCCCACGGCTGCCCCACCCCCTGCTGGTCAGGCTCATGCACAACGCCGCTCCTACAGTGCCTACAATCAGCCTTCCCACAAAAGAGGACGGGGCGGCTTTCGCTGGTTTTTCCCCCTTTTTGTGTTGTTGGGTTTTTTGACAGGAGCCGCTTTCTCCTGGGGCATTGCCCGTCCCGATTGGTCGATTCGTCTGCCAGCCAATCTCTCCGCTCCCCTCTCCTGGGGATCTCCTGCCACCGTCAGTCAGGATCGCACTCTCGCCAAAGCGGCTCGGTTTACCTCCCTCCCCCTGCCTGTTGCCACCAGCCAGCCGACGGATCCCTTTGCCCTGCATCCTTTGGTGGGGCTGTCCTATGTGCCCTCCATCATGTATCACGATGTTGTCGGATCCTACAAACAGGTTTGGTTTGACACCACCCAAGCGGAACTACGCCAACATTTTGAGGCGATTCGGGAGGCAGGCGTTACCCCCATCTCCATCGACCAGCTCTACCAACACCTACAACTGGGGGATCCCTTGCCCCCCAAGGCCATCCTGCTTACCTTTGATGACGCCTATTTGGGACAATACGAGTTTGCTTATCCTCTCCTCAAAGAATTTAACTACCCCGCCGCCTATTTTGTCCAAACCGCCTTTGTGGGAGTGCCCACCAGCAAAGATCACTTTACCTGGGAACAAATGCAGCAGATGGATCGGGAGGGATTAGTCAGCTTTGCCGCCCACACGGTTTCCCATCCCTCAGATCTAAGAGCTTTACCCGACGACAAACTGCAACGGGAGTTGGTGGAATCGAAGCGGTTGATGGAAGAAAAACTGGGACATGCCATTGAGTATTTTGCCTATCCTGAGGGGAACCGCGATGCACGGGTGATCGAGGCCGTCAAAGCAGCGGGCTACAAAATGGCCTTTACGATGGACACTGGATTTACCGGACAGTCCCCCAACCTGTTAGAGGTACGCCGCTTTAATCAGTTCCGCCTCACCGAGGCGATTGTGGGAGCCAAAACCCTGGCCAGCAAAGCTAATCCCGCCTATGAGCTGGAGGTCAGCACCCCCCTACAGGTTAAGACCGAAGATCTGGAGCAAGTGCGAACCCTCACGATTCGCGGGGGACGGATGGCCACCGTACATGCGGATCAACGCTACAACGTGGGTACGCTAGTTTCCCGCTATCAGGCCACCGCTGGCATCAACGGCAGCTTCTTCTCGATTCCCTGGATCAACGCCTCCAGCAATGTGATGATTGGCCCCGTCATGAGCGCCAACAGCAAGGTGTTCATTCCGGGGCGACCGGAGGATGATGCCGTGATTCGCGGTAGACCCCTGGTGCTGCTGGGTCAGGATCGCCTGCAATTTGTCCCTTTTGATCCTGACACCATGAATAGCCTAGAGGAGATTCAGCGGTTGATGCCCGATGTCACGGATCTGTTTGTGGGCGGACTCTGGCTGGTGCGGGATGGACAACCCCTCACCCCGGCTCAGTTGGATTCCTTCCGGCTCTCCAGTGCCGCCGAGTTTCGCCCCCGTGCCTTTTTGGGAGTGGATCAAGACGGGCTGGTGGTGGCAGGAGTTACCAAAACCCACGTCAATGCCGCGATCTTGGCTACTATTTTGCCTAAAACAGGGATCCAAGAGGCCATCCTACTCGACTCCGGCTTTAGCACCTCCCTGATCTACGAGGATGAAATCCTGGCCACAGGACATGCCACCGCCAGCCAACCCAGCCGCCCTGTGCCCCATGTCATCCTGCTTTACGACTTGCCCAAGCTCTGGCAAACCGGATCCCCAGAGGGTCTGGCCACCCCTCCAGATCGGCTGGAATCCCTGATTAGTAGCCTGCCCACGGAGCAACAAGCCTCCAGTCGGGCAGTTCTCTCGGCGGTTTTGTCGGGACAGCAGGTGTTGCGCCGAGGGGATCGGGGGAGTGCTGTTGCTGCTGTGCAAATTGGTTTAGCCCGCTTAGCCGCCAGCCAAGGCCAAACAGGCTTGCTGCCCTCCGGCCCCGATGGTGTCTATGGACGAGAACTGGGACAAGCCCTAATGGTGCTGGGGCTAACCATAGATACGACTGCTTCCTCGACTTCTTCCTCACTCCCGTCAGCCAGTCCTACCCCCTTGGCTGGCCCCGGTTCCGCCCCCCTCGTCACCGAGTTTGTGGATACCCTGGATGCTTCTATCCTCAACCGCCTCTTAGATCAGGTACAACAAGCCCCTCCCGCCGTCTTGGTTAGCACCACCCTGACTCGTCAACCGCCTGACCTCAGCCGCAAACCCAGCCGTAAGCCCCTCTCTTAGACCAACACTGCCGATGTGCCCCCAGAATTTGAGGGATCCCCAGACCTTCCGTAATTGGTGATACATCCATCCTGAGTTTTAGTGCCTATACTAAACACAATTATTTTGTTAGCACCATATATGGTGTAGATCGTTGTGTTTAAGGGGTGAAAAGAGTTTATGGTTGTTCGACAAACGTCCCTTCCGTCCCTGCGCTCCCGATTTTCTCCAGGCACCGCCGTTGAGGTTCTCTATCCCCCCTACGCCCAGGGATCCGTGGGGGTGATCGCCGCGCGGGAAAATGCGGAACGCTGGCTAGTTAGTATCCCTAGCAACGATCTCAACCAGGAACCGCTGTTACTCTCGTTACATGAGCTGGAACTGCAACTGGCCAGCTAGGGCAAATAGCGTAGAGGAGGAAACCTTTAATCCGCATGATCTCCCAAGCTTTTTCTGGCGATCTGCCGTTACCCTAGAACCTACAGCTACGTATTTGTGAGGGGCATCCGTAGATATTTCCCTCATTCAGGAGGATATTTCCTGCCTAAGGAGGATCTACCCAGAAGCAGACGTAACTGGACAAAGCTGGACAACCCAAAGGAAACGAGTGGATGGCAGATCTCAACCCTGGGCTAGGCTCAATTCCTTCCTCGGCTCCTTCGGGATCCGATGTGGTAGGGATTCCTTTCCCTTTAAGTTCTGATACGTTAGCCCTGCTGGATAGGTTAGCCTATGATACCCAGGGTTTGCTACCCGCCATTGTGCAGGATTATCTGGACGGGGCGGTGTTAATGCTGGCCTGGATGAGCCGCCAGTCTTTGCAAAAAACCCTAGAAACCGGGCGCACCTGGTTTTGGAGCCGTTCGCGGCAACAGTTATGGCCGAAAGGAGAAACTTCTGGTCACTGGCAGGAGGTGAAAGCCATTCGCTATGACTGCGACCAAGATGCTCTGCTGATCATGGTGGAACAAAAGGGAGACGTGGCCTGCCATACGGGATCCCGCAGTTGTTTCTTTCGAGATCTGGTTGGCTTGCCCTCTACTACCCTTGCGCCAGCTTTCTCTGTGGATCCCTCCTCCGGTGATAGGGATCACCCTCCCCCCCCTCCCCTAGCCGATACGCTGTCTCAGGTATTTGCGGTGATTCAGCAACGGCAGGCTTATCCTCAGGCCAACTCCTACACCAATCAGTTGCTCGATAAGGGGGATAATGCCATCCTGAAAAAGCTGGGAGAAGAAACTGCCGAGGTGGTGATGGCAGTCAAAGATCGGCAGCCGGATGCCATCGCTGGTGAAATTGCTGACCTTTGGTATCACTGCCTTGTGGCTCTTGCCTATCATCATGTGGATCTAAAAGATGTCTATCGCAAGCTCCAAGCCCGTCGCACCCCCCGCTAACCCTACCGAGATGCCATCCTCCATTGAGATTGTGGCTCACCAGCAGGGGCAGGTTGACTTAGATACAGATGTGCAGGCTTTAGCCCACTATCTCAATCATCATCAATCCTGGATTCACCACTGCTTTAAGCCCTTGCAGGTAGAGGCTCTTTCTGAAGACACCTACCGCCTCCAGTTCTTTCGGATTGGCGGCATGGGCTTTGAACTGGAGCCATGCTTTGGGGTAAAAATCTGGCCGGAAGATCAACAGGTGTTTCGCCTTAGTTCGATTGAATTGCCCAGTGACGCCGAACTTCCCTACAAAGTGGATTGTCAGTCTTACTTTCAACTAGAAGCATTGCCGGATGCTGGGAATAGTGCTCCACAAACCCGTGTGCATTGGGATTTGAAGCTGCGAATCGGGATGGAGCTACCCGGCTTTTTGCTAGCTTTGCCCCGTAAATTGGTTCACAAAGTGGGATCCCGTGTGGTTAACCAGGTGACTCGCAGCATGAGTGATCGCCTCACCCACAATGTCTGTACCGATTTTTATAAGTCCATCAACAAAGCGGGCCGCAAATACCGCTTGATTAGCCTCAGTCATCCTCAGGCTAAAGCCAATGACTTGGGTTAAGCCAAGGGATCCCTATCCCCCTCGCCGGTTGTCATTCTTAAGGAAGCAAGCTAGGGTGCTATCGGCAAAAGGTTGGTTAAGGGATCCCCTTTTTCCTTTTGTTATGACCACTTTGTTATGACCACTTCAGAGAGGCTGACGATTGCTGACTATTCCCCTTCTGGCTAGCGCTGCTACCGAACTTGAGGTAGCCCATTCTGCCCAACTGGCTCCCTTTGTCCTGATTGCTGTCTTGCTAGCTCTGGTTACGATCTACCTGGCTAGCCGTATCCTGGGAGAAATCGCCATCCGCCTCAGCCTGCCTCCCGTTCTGGGGGAATTGATCGGGGGGGTGATCGTCGGGTCTTCGCTGCTGAGTCTGCTGGTGTTTGGGGAGGGGGGAGGAGAAACCCTGACCCATTTGGCTGAGTCCTCGGGCATTATTCGTATCCTCCAGGCAACTGCTGGACTGGAAACAACAGCGATCGGACAGGTGTTTGCCTCCCAACGGGAAATCGTCGATCTCCTTTCGGAAATAGGGGTGATTATCCTGCTTTTTGAGATTGGTTTAGAGTCTGATCTAAAGGAGCTGATTCGAGTGGGGCCACAGGCTGCTGTGGTAGCTGTGGTGGGTGTGGCAGTTCCCTTTACCTTGGGTACGCTGGGTTTGATTTTTGCCTTTCATCTGCCGACGATTCCATCCGTGTTTGCGGGGGCAGCCTTGACTGCCACTAGCATCGGTATTACGGCTAGAGTGCTGGCGGAATTGCAAAAACTCTCCACCTCCGAAGGGCAGATCATCATCGGGGCTGCCGTCTTGGATGATGTTTTAGGAATCATGATTTTGGCGGTGGTGGCAGGGCTAGCCAAAACGGGCGAAATCAATTTGGCCGACATTGGCTTGATTGTCGTAAGTGCGGTGGTCTTTTTGGTGGGATCCATTGTATTGGGTCGCCTGCTTAGTCCCTATCTGGTGCAGTTAATCGATCAACTCAAAACCCGTGGCAACCCGCTGGTTCCCGCTCTGATCCTGGCTTTTGCCCTCGCTTATGTCGGACAAGTCATTCATTTGGAGGCGATTTTGGGGGCATTTGCGGCGGGTTTGATTTTGGGAGAAACCGAAAAGCGGCATGATTTGGAGGAGCAGATTCGCCCCATTTCCGACCTGTTTGTGCCGATCTTTTTTGTTTGTGTGGGAGCCAAAACCAATTTGGCGGTTCTCAATCCACTGATTCCGGCCAACCGAGAGGGATTAATTATTGCCATCTTTTTGATTGGGGTGGCAATTGTCGGCAAGTTGGTGGCGGGGATCGGAGCCTTTGGCAAGCCTGGTATTAACCGCTATGCAATTGGCGTGGGCATGATTCCACGTGGGGAGGTGGGCTTAGTGTTTGCCGGCGTGGGAGCCGCCAGTGGCGTATTATCCGACTCCCTAGATGTCAGCATTATTGTCATGGTGATTGTCACCACCTTTATCGCTCCCCTCTGGCTACGCAGTGCCTTGCAGGCAGAACCCAGTCCAGAGGCAACAGGCTCATTGCTGGATTTGCAAGCGCAGGTGGTCGGTGGTGAAGGGGATCCCGATTCCGCTTCTGCCCAGATGGGATCCCGATTGATCCCAGAGGAAGAGTCATCGGGATCAATTTCTTCCTAACCCTTGAGTTGTATAACCCTTAAATCCCGTCGTAGGGCAGAGTGGGGGGATCCTCATCGTTCAGGCTGGGGCGAGTGGGTAAGGGGTAGGATTGGGTGTCATCCAACAAAATTAAGACTCGTATCTGACTATGTTTGGGCAGGATCCGTAGGGCCTCGCTAGGGAGTTTAAGGTTGCCATCCTCCCCCAAATATCCTAAAAATTCATAAGCTTTCATATAGCCCGAATCTACTTTGAGTCTATTGTGAACTATTGTGAATTTGATCATGAGCCGATGAAACCCAGTCCAATCGTGGCTCAACAGCCATGGGGCTTGTGTCTTTAACCTAGCTTTTGCCAATAGCGTTGCAGCCCTTCATAAACGGTTCTTAAGCGATGCCATTGGGCTTGGCTCTCGGCTTGACGGTCAATCATGCTGGCTGTGAGGGGATAGTCAATTACTCGTGCGGCTCTCGATTGGTAGTGCTCCAGTGCCACTAACCCCCTTTGGCTAAACTGCCGCAGATAGATCTCTGCCGCGTTTTGACACCCCTGAATGACCACATCTTCATAGGAAACTTGCCGGAAGGGTTGCGGCTTATCGGAAGATCCCCCTTGGTTGAGCAGATAGCTGGCACCGCCTAGGAGTGCCGCCCCAGCCGGCCCCCCAAACAGCAGACCCACTCCGGTAGCCACGATAACAGGCGTCAAATCTTTGCTGGTGGGAGCCGCCGGTTCAGCGGTTGGTAGCACCACTTGGGGATGCTCAGGAAAAACTAAGCTCAAGGGAGCCGGCAGGTTCAGATGAAAGAAATTGGAAGCTTTTTCAATCCATGCCTCCACTGCTCGTCGCTGATCTTCCCAGGCAGGTCGCAAGTCATGCCGCTCCCAGTCATCAAACTCTAGAGCCTGCAGGGCGCGGCTAGCAGCAGCATGATACTGACTCAGGAGGTGATCGACACTCAGCCAAGTCTGTAGTGCCTGCCCACTCTTGCGGTATCCTTCCTGCAAAAGAACCTGGGCTTTTTGTTTGAGTTCTAGCTCACGGGCGTTTTTAGCCAACTGGGCAACTTGCTCAGCCTCTTGTTCACGGATAGTGGTTTCTAGGGTGTCGATGACTCGCTCCAGTTTCTGCCGCCATGTTTGCAGATCGGGGTCATCGTTGCGAAAGTTCTGCAACCACGTTTGCAAATCCCCCAAGCCCGTTTTCTGGATGGTAGCCGGATCTAACCCTTGATTAGCGGTCACTAAGAGATTGATCAGCAACGATAAACGTTCGGAGCGAGCCATTTTTACCCTCAGCAGGTCGTGCTTTGATCCTAGCCTTCAGCATGAGAGGTTATCCAGCCTGAGGGGAAGCGTGGCAGTTCTCCATCTCGATCTGGGTATCCGAACAATGGCATGATAGGACGAGTGTTGCGGGGATCCCTGTTCACCCTAAAGGAGTAAAACCAATGGTTCGCACCGCCTCTACGATGTTGGCGCTGGGCACGCAAGCCCCTGATTTTGATCTACCGGATGTGGTTAGCGAAAAAAGAATTTCTCTTGCCAGCTTTGCGGATCGGGCTGCCCTCTTGGTCATGTTTATTTGCCAACATTGTCCTTATGTCAAGCACGTACAAACCGAGCTAGCTCGCATCGGTCAGGACTATGTAGGGCGGGGTGTTGGCATTGTGGCTATCAGTGCCAACGATGTTGAAAAATATCCTGACGATAGCCCTGCTAACCTCAAGCTGATGGCAGAAACCCTCGGCTTTCCCTTTCCCTTGTGCTACGACGAAACTCAAGCTACCGCCAAAGCCTATTCAGCGGCCTGTACCCCCGATTTTTTTCTGTTTGATAGCCAACGCAGACTGGTTTATCGGGGACAGTTAGATGACAGTCGCCCCAGTCTTGATCTTCCGGTCACGGGGAAGGATCTGCGGACGGCTCTGGAAGGGGTCTTGGCAGGTCAAGCGGAGATTCCCAATCAAAAGCCGAGTCTGGGCTGTAACATCAAATGGAAACCGGGCAACGAACCCAACTATGGATAATGGCTGGGATAGGTTTCTGTTATAGTTTATAAGCTGGTTGGTAGGATCTTGCCTGCTGACTGACGGGATGTAGCGCAGCTTGGTAGCGCACTTCGTTCGGGACGAAGGGGTCGCAGGTTCGAATCCTGTCATCCCGATGGGCATCAAATGCTTAGCTAGTCAGGGTTTCAGCCATTATTGGCTTCGCTAAACCCTAGCATTTTTTGTGCCGCACGGATCCGTATAGGCAGTTTTTAAGAGGATTTCAGGTTAGTTTGGGTATGGAATGGGTATGAAGTCTCCAAAAGGGGTAGTAGCAGTTGAGGCATTCCAGAGCCGACTTCGGCTGCGTTGGCGGCATGATGGAAAGCGGTATACGCTCTCAATTGGTTTGCCAGATTCAAAAGTCAACCGTCAAGTGGCAACCCAGAAAGCGATGCAGATCGAACTAGATATGGCCAGCGGCAATTTCGACTCTACCCTCAGCAAGTACAAGCCACAGGTTCATACCCAGCTTCATACCCACAAGATGACGGCTCAAAGTCTATTCAGCAACTATATTGAGTACAAGGCAAATACTGTTCTGCCCAAAACTCTCGATAACTATCGGGTGGTGCCACGATATCTCCATCTATTTTTCGGTCAAAAAGCCGCTGAATCGATCACATCAGAAGAGGTGGTGAAGTTTGTTGAGTGGTTTGGGCGAGAAGCTACGCTTATACCTAGAGTTCAGCGGGAAAAAGTCGCTATGATTCGTTCCGCTTGGGAGTGGGCGATCAAAAACAGACTTATTGAAATCACTCTAAACCCCTGGGAGGATGCCCCCCTCCGTCTGAAGGTACCGCCAAAACAGCCGACAAAGCCTTTCACTCAGGAAGAGATCGAGAAAATTATTCAGGGGTTCCGAACGGATCGATTCTATAGTTTCTATACTGACTTTGTGACATTTCTTTTTTTAAGTGGCTGCCGAACCGGTGAGGCAATAGGTTTACGCTGGGGATCCGTTAGTGAAGACTGCTCGACGATTTGGATCGGTGAAAGTATGGTTAGGGGTGAAAGAAAATCAACCAAAACTAATAGAGCCAGAGTCATCGCAGCATCAAAAAATCTACAGCAGATGCTCAAACAACGACGCACCTCTTCTGTTGAGCCAGACCAACTAGTCTTTCCATCTCCCACAGGGAAATCAATTGATGATCATTGTTTTTCTCAGCGATCTTGGAGATCAGTATTAGGAAAATTAAATATTGGGAACCTCGAAAAATACAATACTCTCCTATAGCCAAGCGACTCAAGTAGGAGAGCACTCGTCATTGAAGCTCTTGTCAAATCAATTGGGCTTCTTATACTTGTTACCAATTTAATTTATTAGTTTGTCTCAGTACTTACTTTTCGATTCCTCAAAATCCTCCCTGTCTCTGATGCACCGCTTGCTTCTCCCAATAGATATATCGCTTAAAGTTATAAGCTAGATTCCTTAGCCCAATCACTGTCTTTGCCCTAGCAATTCCTATCGTCTCAATCAGTTTCCCTCCCATCTCGTTCACCCATGTACCAAAGTTATGCTCGACCTTAGCCCTAGTCTTTGACCGTTCATGGTTCTTCCGTTTCTGTTCCTCACTAAGCTCTTGATTCCGGTATTTCCTCTCATGTATCTGGCTCTCATATCCCAGCAAACCTAAAACCTTCTCTTCTAAATCACTGCGATAAGCACTGTCTCCCCACAATTGATCTGAATCATTCTCTACATCCAGTAAAGCTGTCAACATTTGCGAGTCATGCACCGCCGCATCAGTCACCTCATAGCATCGAATAAACCCATATCTTACATCCACACTTAGATGGTTCTTATAGCCATAGTATGATTGACCATTTTTGTCCAGCGTGCATCTCTGTCCTTCTGACTCACTTTTTTAGGCTTATCTTCCCACCCCTCTGGAAACTTTCCCTCTTTCATCTGTGCATTCTCTTTCTTGCTATTATGTTGCTTGGGTACTGGCACTAAACTGGCATCGACAATCTGACCTCCTCTGGCTTCATATCCTTGTTCGGTTAAATAGTCATTGAACTGTATAAACAGATCCTTTGCATAACCTCCTTTGACAAGCTGCTCCCGAAATAGCCATACTGTTGTCGCATCAGGAACCCTATCTTCCAAGCCTAACTCCAAAAACTCCATAAATGAGAGTCGGTCATTCACCTGGTACTCTAGTTCACTATCACTGATATTGTAGAGACGCTGAAGAATCAACATCTTAAACATTAGAATCACATCAATTGGCTTACGACCTGCTAGACTCTTGCGTGCTTTTTGATGAATACTCTCCAACTCCAAGCGAAATTCCTCCCACGGAATCATTCTCTTCAAACGCAAAAGCATGTCTTTCTGTTCCGTAAGCTTTTCTTTTCGTTTCTCTAGATCCCAAAATCCCTGCTGACCCATTGCTATCCTTATGATTTATCTCCTTAAACAATCTCATAAACTATAGAAAGTCGCCAGTCAAATCCCTCAATTGATTTATCGATGTGCCCTATTGCGAAGCTTCCCTGTCCACTTTGATGTGTTTTTATCGATTCCTTTAGTGAAGGATAAACGATTCCAAACTCTATCATCGTGGATTGGGATTGCCTTTTCTTTGGGTAACCAGACGATCGGTTTAACCTTAAAGCGAACCACAAAAGGGTCATCCTGAGGAAGAAAAACTGGGTCATCATCTGAGAAGCATTCGCTTTGCACCTCAAAAACCCCTATCCATCGAGATAGCTTAGTCATGTAACAGATAAACTTATCGCCAATCTTAATCCGGCTTGCGGCATTTTGTTGACGTAAACGAAACCCAGAAACAGCACGATTTGACTGCGAGAATACTTCATAAGTTTCTGGGGAAAAGAGATTCAGGTAGTACGCCAACTTCTAATGCTCCTCGTCTTACATCCCCACCTGATTCTAAGCAATGAAATAGAGGTGGTCACCCTACGGGCAATTTCGCAGTTGCTTCCTCACCAAAAGCTCAAGCCACCTAACAACAACCTATCCACCAATTTGGGACATGGTGCGGCGGTAGGGATTGCCTGTCGTGCCAGAGTCCCGCTGCTTGAAATTGATGTCAGGTTTGATCAATAGGAGTTGTCCCACCTGTTCCCGCAGATCAGCTAGCGGGGATCCCTGGCGCAGTTGTGTCTTGAGATCGATTTGTCCGGTTTCGTTGAGCAGGCAGGGGCGCAGCCAACCATCTGCCGAGAGCCGCATCCGATTGCAGCGATCACAAAAGCACTCCGACATCTGGCTGATAAAACCCACCGTTCCTGCTGCCCCTGGGATGCGAAACACATCGGCGGGGCCATGTCCGACCACCGCTCCCGTCGTCAGACCAAACCGTTGCTGGAGGCGTTGTCGCAGTTGAGCGGAATCCACCCAGCCTTTATCCTCAAACAGGGGTTGATTGCCAATGGGCATGAATTCGATAAAGCGGATATGCCAAGCTCGATCAAGGGAGAGGGCGGCTAGATCTTCTATTTCGTGATCGTTCACCCCTGGGATCACCACCACATTCAGCTTGAGGGGATCAAACCCGACCCGATGGGCGGTTTGGATGCCCTGCCAGACTTTTTGCCAAAGGTCACGTCCGGTGATCTGGTGAAAGGTATCGGGGTGCAATGAGTCGAGGCTGATGTTGATGCGCCGTAATCCCGCGTCGTAGAGTGGCTGGGCTTGTGCCGCCAGATCAAATCCATTGGTGGTTAGGGAGAGATCCTCCACTCCTGATAATTGGCGGATGGCCTGGATCAGGCGAGGCAACTGGGGGCGCAAAAGCGGTTCTCCCCCGGTCAGGCGAAAGTGATGGATGCCCAGAGGAATAAAAACTTCCTGTAATAAAGTCAGTAATTCCGGATCCGTTAACAGATTTTGTTTGGCGAGCCAAGCGATCGAATCGCTGTCAGGCATACAGTATTGACAACGAAAATTACAACGGTCGATCAGACTAACCCGCAAATAGTTAACCGATGGCATAGGCTGATAATGGGTTTGAAGTCAGCCAGATCAAAGGAAATGTCTAGCTTCTTTCAACCTCCTAAATTTAGGCTTATTGTAACCTGACTTTTTGAGGGGATCCCGGCTATGTTAACTCCCTCGATGGCTAGTGGGGTGCTTTATCTGGTGGCGACCCCCATCGGCAACCGCGAAGACATCACCCTCCGCGCCATTCGCATTCTCAAAACGGTGGATTGGATTGCTGCCGAAGATACCCGCCATTCTGGGTTGTTGCTCAAACATCTAGAGATCCGCACGCCTCTGATTAGCTATCACCGTCATAACCAAGCGCAACGGATCCCGGAGTTGCTGCAACGCTTACAGGCGGGACAGTCGGTGGCTCTGATCAGCGATGCCGGAATGCCCGCCATTTCCGATCCGGGAGAGGAGATGGTGCAAGCCTGTCTAACCTCTGGCATTTCAGTCGTACCCATTCCAGGGGCAACGGCGGCGATCACAGCATTAGCGGCTTCCGGTTTGCCGACAGAGCGGTTTGCTTTTGAGGGATTTTTGCCCACCCAAACCGCCGCTCGTCGGGAGCGTCTCAGCCGACTTGCCCAGGAAGAACGCACCCTGATTGTGTATGAAGCCCCTCACCGCCTACCACGCACTCTTCAGGATTTGGCGATCAGCTTGGGGGAGGATCGGCAGGTGAGCGTGGGGCGGGAGTTGACCAAGCATTACGAAGAGTTTTGGCGGGGTAGCCTGGGATCCGCCCTCGCCCATTATCAAAGCCAACCTATTCGCGGAGAGTTTACGCTGGTGATCGCAGGGGGTAAGACAACGACAGCCACCGCCTCCATCGATGACCTCAAACAAGAGCTACAACACCTTTTGGAGGAGGGGGTTTCTCTCTCCCAAGCCAGTCGGCAGGTGGCCAAACACCGCCACCAATCTCGCCATCAGGTTTATCAACTGGCGTTGCAACTGCTAGCCTCCCAACCTGGATCAGAGGATGCTTGAGAAAAGAAAGTGGCCAAAAGAAAGCCCAGATTCAGGGAGAGAAGAGGATCCCTGGAAATTTTAGGGGGAGGGACGCACCCAACAACGGGGATGTCGGCTAAATCCGATGCGTGGATAATAAGCATCAGCCGCCGGAGCCGCAATCAAAATGAGAGTGGCATGGGATCCCAACTGCTCTTGAGTCAGAGATAACAGCTTTTGGCCGATCCCGTGCCGCTGATAATCGCGGTGAACAGCCAAATCTGAAACATAACAGGCGTAGTGAAAATCAGTGAGGGAACGAGCCACCCCCACTAGGCGACTTTCATCCCAAGCCGTGACGATCAGATTGGAGTTTTTGACCATTCCCTCCATACAGATAGGATCATCAATAGGTCGGCGTTCTCCTAATGTAGAGGCCACAAGTAGGTCAATAAACTGCTCAGTAGTAATTGCTTGATTGACACCATAGTGGATGTTCATAAATTATCAATGCTGATAGTAGAGAGATTGTAGATCCTCACTAATACTGCGATTCAGTCCGACTAGCCATTGGCTCAATAGCTCCCTTGAGGTTGCGCCACACTCATGGGCTGATGTGAGGGTTTATGGCGATGGCTAGCCAAGCTGTCGCCCTCTGGGTTACGGTGAGGGGTGCTGATTTCAAGACAGACTGGCATGGTTAACGGGGGAGCAACACCGTCTCGTGAAGGGTTACGGATCGGATCCCGCAAAAGCGAGCTGGCTCTGGTTCAATCCCGTTGGGTCTTGGCTCAGTTGCAGCAGCACTATCCGGATCTGAGTCTGGAACTGCAAACCATGTCCACCCAGGGGGACATCATCCTGGATGTGGCTCTCGCCAAAATTGGGGATAAAGGACTTTTCACCAAAGAACTGGAAGTAGGCTTGCTGCAAAAAACCAGTGATTTGGCGGTGCATAGCCTGAAAGATTTGCCGACCCAGCTACCGGAAGGCTTAACTCTAGGAGCCGTCACCAAGCGAGAAAATCCTGCCGATGCCTTGGTAGTACATCGCAACAAGCAGGACTATCAACTGGATACGTTACCCGCCGGAACCGTGATCGGCACCTCCTCCCTACGCCGCTTGGCTCAACTGCGCCACCACTATCCCCATCTGGAGTTCAAAGATGTGCGGGGCAACCTCAACACCCGCCTCAGCAAGCTGGACAATGGTGACTATGATGCCTTGATCCTGGCGGTGGCAGGGCTAGAGCGTTTGGGGATGGCGGATCGCATCCACCAGGTGATTGACCCCAGCATTTCCCTCTACGCGGTCGGACAGGGATCCCTAGGCATCGAGTGTAGAGCCGATGACGCCCCCACCTTGACCCTGATCAAACCCCTGATCGATCCAGAATCTCAGGTTCGTTGTTTAGCCGAACGAGCACTCCTCCGTTCCCTAGAAGGGGGATGTCAAGTGCCGATTGGGGTGCATTCCCAGGTCAGCGGCGACCAACTCACGTTAATGGGTATGGTGGCTAGTCTGGACGGAAAAACTCTGATTCGGGATCAGGTGACCGGTTCCATCAAAGAACCGGACCATATTGGCCTCACCCTCGCCGAGCAACTCAAGGAACTGGGAGCCGCCGACATTCTGCGAGAGATCTTTCGGCAAGCTCGCCCTAGTGCCTAGGGATCCCCATACTTCGGCTAACTCAAGACAATATCCTCAGCAGGGCGTTGAGCCAGCCGCTTTAGGTTTTGGTAGCGCAGCACATCCAACAACTCGTTACCGGAGCGTCCTTCTAGGCGGGCTTCCACATGCAGGGCTTGTCCGAGGGCTTCTACCGCCTGTAACCGAGGGATCCCGCGCAGCACCAGCCGATCCACCGCGTAGGCATCAGCCGCCAAGAGACGACGGTCATTGGTTTGATCCCGACGTAATTGCCAGAGGGCTAAACCCCCCAATCCACCGGAAACCGTAATCCCCACCGGATCCTGCTGGAAGGCTTCAAAGACAAGGCTCAAACTGCCAAGAGCAGTTAAAGCCAGATAAAAGTCAATTTGCCGTGAGATAGCTCGACTATAGTAGCCAACCTTATGCAAAAACAAACCGGAGCGTTGATTGGGGGTAAATTGCCGCCATTCATGGGGTTTAACAAACAGCCGCAAGCGTCGCCGCCAGAGAAATTGGCGCTGCCCTTTGATCACAGTCGTTTGCCGATCGGGGGCAGGCAAAATCTCTACAGAATCGCGTAACCCCGCTGGTAATAGATCGAGGAGACGGGAGACTTCAGCCGGATCCAATTCGGGTTCGTTGTAGCCGTAATAACTACCATTCATGCTGACTATCCCTCTCAGCCTAAGCCCATTGCTTGTTTCATTTCCCGCACAGCTCGTTCTAATCCAACCAAGACGGCTCGGCTAATAATGCTGTGCCCAATGTTGAGTTCCTCCATGCCGACAATCGCCGCCACCGGCGCAACATTCCAATAAGTAAGTCCATGTCCAGCGTTGACCCGCAGTCCCAAAGAACGAGCCTGTTGGGTAGCCTCTTCTAAAAGCTTAAGCTGGAATGATCGGATGGCGGGGGTTTTGGCTTCGGCATAGCTGCCTGTGTGTAATTCTACCCACTGGGATCCCACCTGGGCGGCGGTGGTAATGGGATCCGGATGGGGGTCAATAAACAGGCTGACCGGGATCCCGGCGCTCTGAAGTTGCTCCACAATGGTTTTGAGGGAATCCGCTTGTCCTACCACATCCAGTCCACCCTCTGTGGTCACTTCCTGCCGACGTTCAGGAACCAAGGTGACATAATCGGGTCGCAGGTCAAGGGCAATTGCTACCATCTCCGGCGTAGCGGCCATTTCCAAGTTGAGGTGAGTACGCACCGTCTGCCGCAACAGCCGCACATCTCGATCTTGAATATGTCGGCGATCCTCCCGCAGGTGAGCCGTAATCCCATCCGCTCCGCCCAGTTCGGCGAGAACAGCCGCCGCTACCGGATCCGGTTCTACGGTGCGACGAGCCTGCCGTACTGTTGCCACATGATCAACATTCACTCCGAGACTCAACAAAGTAATGATTTCTCCAAGTTGGCCATACTACACTTTAGCCGATTCGGTAGGAAGCCCCGCGCCCTTTTCAGGGTGAGTCTGGGGATGAAAGCCGAGCCTGCCGATGAAACTTCTCCGGTCAAGAGGGTAGACGAGTCGTCCGCCGCTGGTCTAGTCGCCGTTTTCTCAGATAGCGAACCACTATCCTTTTTGATTGAGCCTGAAGTTTATGCAACAGGGATCCCGATCCGGAGTCAGAGTTGGACTGCGTGAAGGAGATGGACTGAAATAAGCAGCTCGCTACTCATCACTTGACCAAACTAACTTGGGAGCAAACCCTAACAACCCATGCTCTTGGATCCGCTCAACGAATATGTCTGACACATAAGGCCATGCAGATTTTGGGTGATGTAACTTCATTCTGAAAATAGTTTGATCCTTAACTAAATCAGGATAAAACTTGAAACTCACGATACGGCTGAGAGTGCGGTCAGCTAATAAACCCTTGCTTCTCAGAGAATGATAAGAGCCAGGAGGCAATAATTTAGCTTCCTGAGCGGTATAGCAATAATCAAATTCAGAATTTTCTGTATCCAGAGCATGTACATAATTAGTTATATTATAGCAATAATATAGTCCATCTTCAGTAATGATGGGTAACAATTCACCGTTTGGAACAAGTAGATCTTCTAATGCATCTACTGCTTTCTGACTGAAGACACGGCATGAGCCACAACCTGGGAAATCTGAAATAGGATATTTTTTAGGTTGCTCATCAGTTACCCAATAAGCCTTGCAGGGAGTCCATTCTTGTTGGATAGATATCCCAGTAAACCATTTTTTCTCAGGAATATTCTTTATGATTTTTCGAGCATACTCTCGCTCTAAGTTGAGCAAGTTATAAGAATTTACATCTGCGTCAAGAATATATATTCTCATCTGTTATAATCCTTCATTCTGGAAATCAAAGATCTAAGTGGCCAATTACTAAATCACGGGTAATTAGTCTTAGTTCTGTAATTATTTTAGATCGAAGCTGAGAGAAATCGTCATTAGGATTATCCTCTATAATATCCCTCAATCGCGTATTAACAGCACTATAATAATCACCACTATGCCCACCATTGTGAATGGCACCTGGCACACGCTTCGCTACCTCACTATTAGCAGGCAACATCACCCCATTCTCGGCACTGTTGATGCCAATGCCATAATCTCTCAGAATATCCTGGGCTAACTTCGCTGCTGTTGCCGTTGCAGCCACAATATGATGAGGTCTTGTGCCACAGGGCATGTCCCCATAAACAGCTTCTAATGCTCTTGCCAGTTGGTCAGAGTTGCTAGTAGAAGATCATGATTCTGTTTGTATTGTCTCTATCAGAATGCTAAAGATTATGTTGAGATTGCGTTGGCTCTATGAAATGTGAGATTTACCTTTCTCTGATAGGAATTTTGGAGTGTCTAAGAGGAGGATGACCAGACTTTATCAAACTTAAACCCTGTTAAATGATGTTGGCGAACCAACTCGACAAATTGATCGCTGACATAAATACTATATCTAAATTGTTTATGAGGAATCCTAAAAATTTGCAAATCACCTATTTTACTTGGAAAGAATGAATGCTTTAGAATCTCTATAGGAGATCCAGAGGGAAGTGTTCTAAATTCGGAGTTTTGTTCATCTAAGCAATCGCAAGATGAGGTAAAGTGATAAGCAAAATATGCGCCGAAACATGGTTGCAGTGGTAAAAGCTCTCCACTCTCTAATAAAAAATTACCTAAAACCATAATTGCCAAATCACTAAAAACTGGAATAGTTCCATAAATAGTAGCTCGATCACCAGGTATCCTCCCTCTTTGTCTTTTTGATATTGAGAGATGTACTGGATTCCAGATATCTCGAATTGGATTATCCTTATGCCATCCCAGCTCCATTAATTTCTTTGACTGATCAGGATCTAGGCAATGAAACATTATCCCATTATTATCGATTACAAGCAGATATATATTCATGGATCTAAAGCCATAGACTTGAATCATGGTTCAGAAGTCTAGTTCTTAATTCATTGAGGATTTGAACTATTTCATTGACTGGTTCATTGTTATCTTTAGCAGACTTTAATAATGTATTTACCGTATTGATATACTTGCTTGTATGAATAGTTTGATGATACGGCCCAGGAGCATAGGACTCTCTTCCCCCAGGTAAGAAAACTCCATTCACTGCATCATCAATGCTAATTTGATAGCTATCTAATACATCTCGTGCTTGCTGAGCACTAGGATCATTTTGCTCTACAATATGATGCGCCTGAGTATCACATGGTTGAAAGGTTGGGGGAGGCGCTTCAGGTAAATGGCTCCCTTGTTGCATATTTTGGGCTAGGCGATTAGTGGGTGATATCCGACATTCCACCTCAAATTCTATAAATTGATTGGCTTGACCGTCAGTTCCAAGAAGACTACTCCAAACAGTAGCTGAGGATGGAGAAATACTGTTCAGCAGTTGAAAACCCATAGTGGCAGGCGGATAAGTCCCCTCAGAAGCTACCTCAATTTTTATCTTACTGAAAACTGCTCTGAGTTGAAGAGGCTGGTTTGCTACGGTTCCCTGATCCCAAAGCAATTGGCTTGATTGGGTAGTTTCGACTTGTGGGTATGGAGGGTTGATAGTGACTCCATTTTGCTTATTCAGGAGAGGTGTAACAGTGATGCTAACTCTGTCTCCATCATCAGGATAATGTCCATTATCCCACAACTCATTTTCAAGCAAATATTCATTGGAACTAATGACAATACTGGAGGGAGGAATCTTATCGTCAACTTTGGGATCCGGTGAAGGACTAGGAGAGGGAGAAGGACAAGCGGAGGGAGTGGGATCTGGGGGAGGATCTGGAGTCGGAGGAGGATCCCGATCTGGAGTCGGAGTTGGACTGCGTGAAGGAGATGGACTGAAATAAGCAGCTCGCTACTCATCACTTGACCAAACTAACTTGGGAGCAAACCCTAACAACCCATGCTCTTGGATCCGCTCAACGAATACGTCTGACACATAAAGCAGACCAGCTTTTGAGTGATGTAAGTCCATTCTGAAAACAACTTGGTTTTTAACTAAATCAGGATGAAACTTGTAATTTATGATATGACCAAGGCTACGATCAGCTAATAATCCCTTAGTCCTTAAATAACCATAAGAACCAGGAGGGAGTAATTTAGCTTCTTCAGCAGTATAGTAATAATCAAACTCAGAGTTTTCTGTATCCAGAGCATCCACAAAGTTAGTTACGTTGTAGCAGTAATAGGTTCCATATTCGGTAATGATAGGTAATAATTCACCGCTTGGAATAAGTAGGTCTTCTAATACGTTCACTGCGTTCTGACTGAAGGCAATACGCCCCCCACAACCTGGAAAATCTGAAAGAGGGTACTTTTTAGGTTCTTCATCAGTTACCCAATAAGCTTTACAAGGAATCCATTCATGCTTAATTGGTTTTCTATACAACCATTTTCTCTCTCTGTAGTTAGCAGTAATTCTTCTAGAATCACTTGATTCAAGATTAAGCAAGTTGTAAGGATTAGCATCCCAATCAAGAATATAGATATTCATTTGCTCCTCTTCTGTATCTTTGTTAAAAGTCTGGCTTACAATTGCAAATTCCCAAGAACTAAGTCGTTAGCAATTTTTCTTAGTTCATCAATTATTTTCCCTCTAATTTGCTGATAATTGTTACTGTTAGTAACTGCTTGATCTCTAGTTATTCTCAGTCGGTCGTTAACAGCACTATAATAAGCACCACTATGTCCACCATTATGAATAGCACCTGGCACACGCTTCGCTACCTCACTATTGGCAGGTAACATCACCCCATTCTCAGCACTGTTGATGCCAATGCCATAATCTCTCAGAATATCTTGAGCTTCCTGCGCTGCTCCTGCCGTTGCCGCCACAATATAATGGGGTCTTGTGCCACAGGGCATGTCCCCATAAACAGCTTCTAATGCCCTTGCCAGTTGGTCGGAGTTACTGCTGGAAGTATAAGATAATCTCCTGCATTCCAAATTAAATTGATACTTTTGACCCAGCTCTAGCATTGGTAGATTGGCACTCAATGGCTTTAACTGACTATAGCTACTGATGCTTCCTCCTGTTGGGTCATGATTATTAAACAAAAGGTTGAGGGTCGCTGCATCAGGATAACTCCCCAAATCAATCGCCTCAATAGTAACAGAATTGTTAAATCCTGGTAAATCAACTGTCTGTAAGTTCCCTAATGTGATTGTTAGCTCGACAGGAGAGAGAGCAGGTTGAGCTGCAATATCAGAGGTAGAAGGGTTAAAAGAACCCGCAGATTCGATAGTTAGCTTGATGCGATCTTGATCCTGGTGATGTCCATTGTCTTCAAAGTTTATACCCAGAGAATAAGTATCATTCTTCAAGACCACTCTTACAGCAGACTGAAAGGCAAACGGAGTCGGATCCTTTAGGTCAGGACTAGGGCTAGGAGAGGGCGAAGGACAAGCGGAGGGACTGGGATCCGGGGGAGGATCTGGAGTGGGACTTGGGCTGAGAGGCGGCGGTGGTGGCGAACTGAATAAGCAGCTCACTCCTCATCACTTGACCAAATCTTGCGAAACAGAAAGCCTGTTAATCGAGCCCGTTCAACAATATTTACAAACTGATCTGTCACACAGGGATAGCTATCATGAGGAATTTGCACAGTCTTAAAAATGGTAAGTTGGGAAACCTTTTGTGGAATAAAATAATATTTTTTGATATAATAAACTAAGCCATTTTGATTCTTTGATAGGGAAGACTTTTCTTCATCAAGAGCATCTACAATCGTTGTGGTATTGTAGAGATAGAATGTTCCATTATCACTTTCTAACGGTAATAACTCTCCATTCATCTCTAGTACTTCTCCTAAAGCTTCTACTGCTTTCTCGGTAAATGCAGGCATCCCACTCAATCCTGGAAAATCACTAATTAGTCGAGGGGGTTTGTCAAGATCACTAACGAGCTGGACTGGTACTGGCTCCCAAATTCCTAATACAGGATTTCCAGAGAGAAATTTACTCACTTTATTGAGTTTCTCCCCACTGCCCACAACTAAACTTCGATATCTACTAACATCGGGTACTAAATGATAAATATTCATGCTCTGAACCTCAATGGGGAAATGTTTTTGCAATCAGTTCTTGTCGAATGTTATTCAATACATCTTGAATGTTAAATGTTGTTGCTCCTGGTTGATTTGCTGCTGCTGCTAATCTTCTCCTAACTTCCTGAACATAAGTGTTCGTATGAAGCCCTGGAGATTGATTATGAGGTGTGCCAGGAACGGGAATGCTATTATTCTGTGGTAATACTACTCCGTTTGAGGCACTGTTGATATGAATATCAAACTGAGTCAGAATATCTTTAGATGCTTGTACCGCTTCACTCATTTCCGGACTACCACTAAAGTTTCCTTTCGGCACAATATGATGAGCTGCCGTACCACATGGCATCCTTTTCCCATAATATCCAAATGGCTCTGAAAATACATTCCCAGATAAATTCATGTGGAGTCCTTGCTCCATATTTCTGGCTAGCTTAGCGGCATCATCACTGCCACCAGCCGGAGCACGACGACACTCTACTTCAAAGGTAATGCTTTGGTTAGCACTCAACAACACACTCCCTTCAAATGTGGTGAGGCTAACCGATTGACTAGATCCAGGGAGAGGAGTTGGATCTTGTTCTACCTTTTCTATCTTAAATTCTAGAGTGGCTGGCGGATATTCTCCTTCCGATAACCCCTCAATGGTGACTTTGTTCTCAACTGACTGGAGATCAAATACACTTGATTTGTCTTGAGCCGATAAATTAATAGAATCTTGCTCACCTGTAGCAGAACTAAGAGTATATCCAGTAGGTTCAACGGTAATAATAACGGAATCACCATCAGAAGTATGATGACCATTATCGTTAAGCTTCATCGTAAATTGTTGATAGTCATGCACCACAACCTTGACAGGAATCTTATCGTCAACTTTGGGATCCGGTGAAGGACTAGGAGAGGGAGAAGGACAAGCGGATGGACTGGGATCCGGAGTTGGGGGAGGATCCGGAGTAGGAGTGGGTTGAGGAGTGGGAGTAGGACTCGGTGAAGGGAAAGGATCTGGTTGGTTATAAATCTCTTCTAGAGTAGCGGCAAAAGCAGCTAGCTGCTCAGGAGCCATATAGTCCTCGACCAAGGCTAACAACTGAGCCGTGGAATAGCCAACTAAGCCAAAGACTTCAATAGTTGTGAGAATACAGCCATTGGGATTGGCAAGAGCCAAGCATTGGTTAATAGCAGTTGCAAACGCTTGTGGGGAAACAGAACTAGTCTTGCTTTCGCTCTCAGAGAGGTGAAGGCTACTCTGGTCAGGAGGGCAAGGATCCGGAGTGGGAGTTGGGCTGGGAGGTGGCGGTGGTGGCGGTGGCGGTGGCGGTGGCGGTGGCGGCGGTGGTGGCGGAGTGGGATCTGGAGAGGGGAAAGGAGAAGGACTGGGGGTTGGGCTAGGAGAAGGGGAAGGACTGGGGGAAGGAATCGGGGAGGGACAAGTATCACGAGTCACTTCAAAGAAGCTTTGAGTTCCATCGGTTCTGCCGTAGCAGGCTTTAGTGCATTGGGAAGTACCCGTTAAAACATTTGTCCAGCAAAAATCATAGTAATAGCGAGTTGGCTGATCAAAAATCTGCTCTAGGGAATGGAAACGAGCATTATTCCAGCAGCGCGGCCCATGATAGAGCCAGGTTCCGTTATGGGGATAGTAGTAGTAGCACTGCGCACAGACCTGGCACATGGGAGTGCGAGTGGGGGATCCTGTTGGGGAAGGGCTGAGAGAGGCTGCTGGGGATGCTGCCACATTGACCGGATCATTGGGATCAACAGCAGGAGCAATCACCGTAGGAGCATGACTAACCGCACAGGCGGCTAAGCCAAAGCTGAGCAATCCTCCCCAGAGCCAAATCGAGCGAGCCATTCAGCCGTACCCTGCCAAACCTTCCACAGGCTACCGGCGATTAAGTAGCTTTCTAAAAAAAATCATAATTGTTTAATATTATGGATGAACTGAATGAAAGAAAGCGGATCCACCCCTTTCTCTAGTCATAGCTCTGAAGTTTCTGCAACAGGGATCCGGATCTGGGGGAGGATCCGGAGTTAGGTTGTTAGCTTTAATATGGATGACAGGCTCCCGCACACCATCAACCATCCGCTTAACCCTCAATCCGCCCTCTCCCTCGAGCATTCCTCCGGAAATTGAGCCAGGAGTGTCAAGGCTTCTTCACACCAAGCGATCCAATCGGCCTCATAGCGGATCCCGCGTTTAAGGGTGAGATATTGAAATTGATGTTCTAAAGGAACTTGCCGTAAATTAGCAAAGAAAGATTGTTCCACTTGCCGATAGTGATCGAGCTGGTTTTGGTGAATCTTCTGTCGTCGTTTTAGCTCCTCTTCAATCAAGTTTTTGGGCACCAAATATCCCGCTAAAACTTTCACCAGTAAATCTTCTCGAAGCACCGTAGGTTGCGAAGGTTCCTTCAACCATTCCTTGAGGTTTTCCTTGCCTAAGGGGGTTATTTCGTAGACTTTTTTGTTGGGGCGATCCGCTTGAATCTCTAGGTGAGAATGAACCCAACCCTCCACCTCTAATTTCGCTAATTCTCGATAAATCTGCTGCTGACTGGCCTGCCAATAACAGGCTACATACTGATCAAAATGCTTGGCTAGGTCATAGCCGCTTAGAGGAGAACGAGCCAGTGTCGCCAAAATGGCGTGGGTAAGTGCCATAGGGTGCAAAATATGACCGCAACAACAAACAGTCTGTGGTTTAGCGCACTATACAACAAGTTGTATAGGTGCTTTTATGATTATTAACTAATGAGACTACTCTGTTCAGCTTACCTTGCGGAGGCCCCGATGCTCCATCCTTCAGCCCCACGCCAACCGGCGGATCCCCCTTCGCCCCCTTTGGACAATTTAGGCAAGGGATCCCCTGTGCATCTTTTCTGGTCGAGCGGATCCCGCTTCTGGGGGCTGGGGCTACTGATCAGTGGCGGGATCCTGTTGGGGGTGTGGCGGCAGCCCTTGGGTTTGGTGCAGGCTGCGGATCCCAAAAATATAGAGGCGGCAGATAGAGAGGCTGTGGGGATGGCGGTGGCAACCCTCTCGATAGAACCTGTCACCACTCATGCAGTGGAGCGGGTTTATACAGGGGAGGTGATAGCCCGCCGTACCAGTGATCTGGGGTTTGAGCGAGGGGGAGAACGGGTGAGCGTTTTGGTAGAGGAGGGGGATGTTGTGGAAGCGGGATCCCCCCTGGCTCGTCTAGATACCCGTAAGTTGCAGGCGGAAAAAGCCCAAGTCATGGCTCAACAAGCCCGTGCCCAAGCTCAGCTAGCGGAATTGCAAGCAGGCCCCCGTCAGGAGGTGATCGCAGCAGCAGCAGCAGCGGTTCAGGATCTAGCTCAGCAGCGGGATCTTGCGGAGACCAAGCGGTTACGTCGTCAAGAGCTTTATGCCGCCGGAGCGATTTCTCGCGAACAGTTGGATGAACTGGCTTTTGAAACCCGCGCTTTGGAAGCTCGCTGGCAGGCCGCCTCGCAGGAGTTAACCGAGTTAAAAGCAGGCACTCGCCCCGAACAAATTGCCGCCCAGTCGGCAGCCGTTCAACAACTGGCGGCCAGTCTGAGCCGTGTGGAGGTAGATATCAGCCAAAGTACCCTGACGGCTCCCTTTGCTGGACGGATCACCCAGCGGTTTGTGGATGAAGGTACCGTCCTTGGATCGGGCCAGCCTGTCCTGCGATTGGTGGAGGTGGGATCCTTGGAGGCTCGGATTGGTGTGCCCAGTCAAGCCACCACCGCCCTCAGCATAGGCTCTACCCAGACCGTGTGGGTGGGGGAGACTGCTTATCCCGCTCAGGTGAGTGCCCTCTTGCCGGAGGTAAATCCTACCACCCGTACCCTTCCGGTCATTCTCCGGCTACCCGATTCCCTAGGGATCCCTTCCGGTCAAACCGCCCGCCTATCCCTGACGGAGACGGTAGAGATGGCTGGCTTTTGGTTGCCAACTACCGCTTTGGTTCCGGGCACCCGTGGACTCTGGTCAGCCTACACCGTAGAGGCAGGCACGGCAGGCTCACAGGGCGATTTTCAAATCAAGCGACAGGATCTAGAAATTTTGCATACAGAAGGGGAGAAGGTGTTGGTGCGAGGCACCTTACAAGCCGGAGATCAGGTAGTAGCAACCGGAGTCCAACGGTTAGTACCTGGACAATCGGTGATCCCGCAGCCAACAACATGGCTCAGCTTGCCGTAATTCTATCGTGCGACTATCAATGCTTGGTTTTATCTAACACAAAATAGGCGAACCAAGAGCCATCAAAAATGCTGTCATCATTGACCAAATAGAAATAGAATCCGGCCACTTAAATTAGGACTTTGGTCAGACGCAAATCTGTAATTGAAGAGACTAAATTAGAGTCACCTCTAAATAGTTCAAAAAATCAGTTACCCCAACCAAACACTAACCTTGCTTAGGAGAATGGATCATGGTTGTTGTCTCAGTTACTCGTCTAAAAATTCGCTCTCCACTTTTTTTGATTCCTTTCATGATCTCGGCCATTCAGTCGAGTCAACAGGCGAAACGGGCTGCTGGAAATCTCTCCGCAGCCACCCGTAAAGATCAGGGTCTCGTCTTTTGGACACTGACCACCTGGGATAGCGAAGCGTCGATGCGGCACTACATTCGGGCGGGATCCCATGGGAAGGCGATGGCGAAATTGGCGGAATGGTGTGATGAGGCCAGTCTTGTGCATTGGCTACAGGAGCCGGATCAGCCTGTGAACTGGCAGATTGCCTCAGAACGGATGCTCAAGGAGGCGCACTTTAGTCGGGTTAAATATCCTTCTGTTGATCACCAACAACGACGGATCCCGACCCCTCAGTTTTAAGTTGGCTTGAAGTTTATTGACTAATATTGATCGCTCAATTCTTGGCCAAGACCCGTTATATCCCTACTGGCGTTGTCTTGGTCATTGACCCTTTTTTCTCAAACCCTATTCCGAAGTATGTTTACCCTTTTTTATCGCAACCTGCGCTTATTGATTTTAACTCTGATCCTGATTGGGGTTTGGGGATCCACCGCTTTCTTCAGCTTGCCCCGTTTGGAAGATCCCGAATTGACGGCTCGTAATGCGGTGGTGACAACATTGTTGCCGGGGGCCAGTGCCGAACGGGTGGAAACATTACTAACAGACAAAATTGAACAAGCCCTTTTAGAAATGGAAGAAATTGACACGATAGAATCCACCTCCCGCTTGGGAATTTCGATTGTACAAATTGAGTTAAACGATGATGTCAATCCTGTCGATAATGCCTGGTCACGCATTCGAGATCAAATTTCCGATACCATACCTTTCCTGCCCCCCTCCGCCAGCGATCCCGAATTTGAAATCAGCACCGTCGGAGCTAATGCCCTGATTGTCGGCTTAACTTGGGATCCCCCCCATCCCGTCAATAATGCCGTGCTGCGACGACAGGCGGAGGCTTTGCAATCGCGCCTGCGCGGGATCCCTGGCACAGCGGAAGTAGAGTTATTTGGGGATCCTGAGGAAGAAATTGGGGTAGAAATCCAGCCCAGCCAGCTAGCCCGCCTCGGTCTGACCCCCCAGCAGTTGGCGGCACAGATAGCGGCTAGTGATGCCAAAGTCACCGCCGGACAACTGCGTAGCCCCACCAGCCAGTTGCTTGTGGAGGTGCAAGGAGAATTAGACTCACTGGAGCGGATCCGGCAAATTCCGATTCGGTTTGGCTCTGGAGAACAATTTGCTCGCCTGGGCGACATCGCTCAGGTAGAAAAAACGGTACGGGATCCCCTTTCGGAGCTGGCGCTGTTCTCAGGGAAAAGGGGGATTGGGGTGGCAGCCAAAACCGTATCGGGAGCACGGGTGGATGACTGGGCGGTAGAGGTTCGGCAACAACTGGAGGATTTTCAGACCCAACTTCCCTCTGGCATCAACGTGCAGGTGATTTTAGATCAAAGTCGGTATGTTGAAGCCCGTCTTAACTCCGTGATCAGCAACTTGCTGGTGGGGGCACTGCTGGTGATTGGGGTCACGCTGTTCATGATGGGCTGGCGGTCAGCTCTGATGGTTGGCTCAGCTCTGCCCCTCTCGGCGCTCATGGTGTTTGGCAGCATGAAATGGCTGGGGATCCCGCTCCACCAAATTTCGGTGACAGGCATCATCATTGCCTTGGGTCTGCTGATTGATAACGCCATCATCATCGTGGATGAAGTACAAACCCGCCTCCAATCCGGCTGGGATCCCGGTCACGCGGTTCATCACACAACCCAGCGGATGGCCGTGCCCTTGCTCAGTTCTACCCTGACCACAGTTCTGGCCTTTATGCCGATTGCCCTAGCACCGGGGGGAGTGGGGGAGTTTACCGGAACCATTGGCGTGACGGTAATTTTAGCCCTGACCAGTTCCCTGATTTTATCGCTGACGGTGATCCCGGCTCTGGTGGGGCACTTCCAGCCTTCCCAACCCCTTAGCCAGTCAGCTTGGTGGCAGGTGGGGTTCAGCAATGGGGGGCTAACGCGCCTCTATCGCCGATCGATTGCCTACTTTTTGGCGAGACCTTGGTGGGGAATTGGACTGGGGTTGGTGCTGCCTCTGGCCGGATTTATGGTAGCTCCCCAACTGCCACAACAGTTTTTCCCCCCCGCTGGACGAGATCAGTTTTATATCGAGCTGGCTCTGCCCATCCAAACCTCTATCACTGAAACCCAGGCGGTAGTTGCCCAAGCCACCTCGCTTATCACAGCCCACCCCGCCATTAGCGATGTGGCCTGGTTTATCGGCAATGCTGCTCCTCGCTTCTACTACAACGTGATTGGCGGATCGGAAAATTCGCCCAACTATGCCCAGGCGCTCGTTCAACTGCACCAGGGATCCCCCAGCCCCACTCTCCTGCAAACCGTTCAAGATGAATTGGATCAGACTTTTCCAGCGGCACAGTTCTTAGTTCGGCAGTTGGAGCAAGGACCACCCTTTGCCGCCCCCGTTGAAATGCGTCTCTACGGCTCCGATCTGGAGGAGTTGCAACGGTTAGGGGAGCAGGTGCGAGCTGTCCTGGCTGGGATCCCGGCGGTGATACATACCCGTGCCAGCCTGACGGAAGCCCTACCTACCCTCGGCCTCGCTCTTGACGACGAACAAACCGGACTGGTGGGATTGAACAAAACCACGATTGCCCAACAGCTCGCAGCCACCCTAGAAGGGGCGGTGGGCGGCTCAATCCTGGAGGGAACAGAGGAGATTCCGGTGCGGGTAAGGGGATCCCAAGTACAACGGGCGGATTTGGCTGCCATCACCTCCTTAGATTTGGTTGGTGCCCAGCAACAAACTCTTCCTCTCAACAGTTTGGGGCAGATTCGCCTCACTCCCGATCCGGCTGTGATTGCTCGGCGGCAGGGGGAACGGGTCAACACGATACAAGCCTTCCTCACAGCAGGTATTTTGCCCTCGACGGTCTTAGCCGAGTTGCAAACCCGCTTGAGCCAAATCAACTGGCTATTGCCCCCCGGCTATCGCTATGAGTTTGGGGGGGAAAGTGATGCGCGGGGAACCTCCATCGCTAATCTCCTCTCCACGGTGGGGGTGCTGTCGGTGCTGATGGTGGCAACTTTGGTGCTTTCCTTCAATTCCTTTTGGATGGCGGGATTGATCGGCATTATTGCGGCTTGTGCGATGGGACTGGGCTTGGGGGCACTGTTTCTCTCCGGCTATCCCTTCGGGTTTACGGCAATTTTGGGGACGTTAGGGTTAGTGGGTCTGGCGATTAACGATTCGATTGTGGTGCTATCGGCGCTGCAGGAGGATCCCGCCGCCCGTCACCGGGATCCCACCGCCATGTTGGGGGTGGTGATGCACTGCACCCGCCATGTGATAGCCACCACCGTCACCACCCTAGTTGGCTTCACTCCCCTCCTGTTTGATGCCACAGGATTTTGGCCGCCTCTCGCCATCTGCATTGCGGGCGGATTGGGGGGAACAACCCTGATGGCGCTTTACGTCGTTCCCTGCGTTTATCTATTGCTGGGACGCCCTTCGTTGCTGCCACCCGAAGCTAGCCATTCTCCGCCCACTTATTCCTCCCTCAGCCGTTAGGTGCTTTTGAATTGTGAACTTGAGACGAGACTTTTCCGTGCCAATAAAGAAGCAATAAATGGCTAGGGAAAATACAGAGAAACTCGATCGGGAGGGATCGATTACTGGTATTCATACGTCCGCTGTTGTTGAGTAGTGCATCAACCCGTTGTCCATAAATCCCGTGCAATTACGCTCCTCAATTGAGGGTTTCTCCCCGATACTAAGAGCGATACATATTACTCTAAAAAAGGTTATTATGGGTATCGCATCCCAGGCTCAGTTGCTCGCACGGATGTTAGGGTCAGCATTTAATCTGGGAGATCTCTCCGAATTACGGCTCCATTTTCAGGATGGTCAAGCAGTGGAGTGGGTTGCTTCCGGCAAGCAGAAGCTTTCCTCCGGTCAGTCTGAGCCATCCCCAGCCAATCGAGCCAGGTAGGATTCCTCTTGGGCTGCATGACTGTCTTACCGCATCTCACCCACTAGAGCTGGTTATGAATCTCGAGAGCCGATTAGGGATCCCAGAGCCGTTGCGGAAAATGGAGCGACCCAAAACGGAGATCAGCCTACGAGAACTAGACGACAACCAGTTACGGGGCAGCTTAGGTAGCCTGGTTTTGAACAAAGCCACCTGGAGTCACTTCAGTCTTAATGAAACCAGCCGCTTGTTGCGACCTCTGCAAATCTCACCGGAATTAACCGGAACCACCATTCTCACCCAAGGAGCCACGGCAGAAATCACCTACAAATTCCCTTTGAATGGGGGACGGATCGGCACGATGACGGGCATGATTTCCATCGAAGACTTTCGTGGAGATCGGCTAGGGGATATTTATCAGCAACTCAATATTCGACAAATTATTGATGGCTTTACCCAAACCATTGTCATTCAAATCATTGATCATCTCAGACCCATTTTTGCTAGAGAAAATGATGCTTTGCTTTGGCAGGAATCTGTCATCTTTCTTCCCAAAGATATCAGACAACATGAGTTCCTGATTCGGGGGCTGCGACCGGAGGGGATCCCCAGAAGTTTTGCCCCCCATTTAGAAAGTATTTATCGCTTGATCATCTCAGTTTGTCCGATCTTTCCTAATGTTGCGTTTCAGCTTTGTTTGCGTACCTATTTAGAATACAACGCTATCCCCAATCAAGAATTACTAGCTCTCCTACTCAGTAAATATTTTTATACCGTTTTTCGTTTGCAAGGATTGCACCAAGAGTCCTCCATTTATGTGGGTTCGGCTCTGCTGGGATCCCCGACTTCCCAGTCCCGTTTACGCACACTTTCGGGTTTGATGACCATCGATAATGATAGCGAGGCTACCCTTCTAGATGGAGGAGGAATTGGTCGAGGGGGGGGCGGCAGCTATTTTTCGGGAGAGCAGGAATTTAGCGAACAGGGAGAACTGATCACTGCTGAAGAATTTGCCCGTCTTCGTCAAGATGCCCAACAGGCGCGTAGTCAGGCGGAAGAAGCAACCCAGTTAGTGGCACGTTACCAAGAAGAAGAAAAGCAGGAACTTCTCAAGCGGTTAAGCGATCCCGATCGCTTTTTAGCGTTTAGTCTCAACCAATTTTTTGATGATATTTTTACCAACATGCCCCAAGGAATCCGCTCCGAGTCGGGCGTAGTTTGGATTCCAAAAACATCTTTGCTTGATGAACTCAAACGGGAGGAATTAACCCAGTATCTGCGACGGGTGACCAGCGAAAATTATCTTTTTCGCGTCACTTCTGCTGAGGCTCGCATTATTGGCTATTGGCGAACCCTGGCAGAACCTTTTTACAACCAGTGGGTTCTCAATCAATATAAACAACTTCAGGACTATAATATCAAGCTGGAAAGTGTCAGTATCAAGATGATTTCACGGGAACGTTTTGTGGAGGAGGTGGAGCTACGCTTTGCCTCACGACACATGGAGATCGTTAATCAGAACCTCAGTAAAATTGCCTCTGTTGTTGTAGAAAAATTGGCTCAAAGGGTGGCGATCAATACTTCTCAGCAAAGCTTTCAGGCGATGCGAGCCAAACTCAACAATGTGCTGGATATGGAAATTTCCCGCAGTGATGTGAAAGAAGCGAAAAAGCTGATTGATATCTTTGAAGAAGTCTTTATGGGCAAAAAGGAACAGCACCGATCTCCTTATCCGGTGGGAACCATTTTGGAGGTCTATCGAGATTTACGTGGTCGCTACAAAGATGGCCGCACTTTAGTGGGCATGGAAATTTTATCGCAAATTTATCAGGAATATATGGCCAAAAGTCAGAGCTAGCAACCCCTTCCATTCATCTTTATATTCCCTCATCCACCACTCATTCCTACCGCCGAGCCGCGTTAGGGAACAGGATCGATCCCACTTGGGTTCTGGTCGAGCCACCAGGTAGCCAAACTATGGGAGCAGAAGAACACAAAACTTTAGATTAAAATCTTAAGGTCAGGTAAAGGTTTATACGCAATCGTTGTCATTCCCCTAAAAGACTAAGTTAACCTCAATAGATACTTTGGGAGATAGGGGAATGGGTAATTGGCGTTGGTGGCAACTACTGGGTTGGGTAGGGTTGGGAATGTTGGCGAGCTTGGGGGGGGTATGGTCGGATCCCCTTGCTGCTCAGGGCTACGCTCCCCCTTTTTTGCTCAGCCTGCGGCAGCAACCGACGGATTTTTCCCAATACTCCCTGGGATCCCCGTTTCAGACCCAGCGAGTTGTCATTCCTCCCCAGTTTGATAAGGCCAGAGGATTTTCAGAAGGGTTGGCGGCGGTCAACATCGACGGGCAATGGGGCTTTATCAATCGGGTGGGCGATAGAGTCATCCCCGCCACCTATGATTTCGTCTTGGACTTTTCGCAGGGGAAGGCGGCGGTTAGACGAGGAGATCTGTGGGGCTACATCAACCCCCAAGGCCAAGAAGTGATCCCCTTGCGTTATCAACAGGCGGGGCGATTCTCGGAAGGGTTAGCGGCTATTCGCATCAATAATCGAGCGGGTTATATCAACCTGCAAGGGCAAATGGTGATTGCCCCCCGTTTCGGAGTTGCCCAAGAATTTTCGCAGGGGTTGGGGTTGGTGCGTATCAAAAGAAAATGGGGCTATGTAGATAAAACGGGATTGCTAGCGATTCAACCTCAATTTGATGGAGGATCTGGTTTTTCGGAAGGGTTAGCGGTGATTCACCAAAATGGCAAATCGGGTTATATCAATCGTGGTGGGGAGGTGGTGATTCCGGCTATTTATGACGAGGCGCTCAGCTTTACGGAAGGTCTAGGGCTGGTCAAAATTGGACAAAAATGGGGATTTGTCGATCCTACTGGTCAATTGGCCATTCAACCCCAATTTGATACAGCCTTTCGCTTTTCGGAGGGGCTGGCTTCCGTTGAAATGGCAGGCAAATCCTTCTATATTGATCCGCAAGGGGAGGTCGTTTTGAAATCACCCCTGGATTTAGGCTTTGGAGTCGCTCTGAATTTCTCCGAAAACTGGGGAGCCATCGGCATTGGTGACAAATGGGGATATATCGATAAGCTGGGTAATTTGGTGATTCCTCCTCAATTTGATCGGGTGTCTTTTTTCTCCGAAGGGATGGCGGCTGTCAATATCAATAACAAATGGGGATATGTCAGCAAGCGACGGTTTATCCCCGAATTTGACCGTTAATTTGGATCCTGAAAGTCGGCAGGTTTATCGTGTGGATAGCCTGGATCAATCAGCCACAACAAAACCAACCATTTGTTGAGATGTTGTTTTCGTACCAGGTTTTAACCACCAGAAACTTTCTACGCATTGGTGTTATTGAGCATTTTCAACCCATGTTTAAGAATTTTGCTGTAGTCTTAGCACCAACGTAGAAAGAGGTGGCAAGCAAAGTTCTACTGAATAAGGCATGGCATGATAAGCCCAATCGTCAGACCATTTTCCCCCATAATTGCCACAACCTGTCCCCCAAAATTCAACGGCATCACTGTTGAGGAGTTCTTGATAAAAGCCAGAGAGAGGCACACCAATTCGATAGTGGCTACGAATAACGGGAGCAAAGTTACAAACCACCACCACAAACTCCTCATGATTTTGACTCCACCTCAGAAAGGAAATAACCCCACTGTGGTCGCTACAGTCAATCCAACGAAAGCCTTCGGGGTTGATATCTTGGGCATACAAAGCGGGTTGGGATCTGAGTAGATGATTGAGGGCTTTTACATACTTTTGTAGCTTGCGGTGGGGATCAAATTGCAAAAGATGCCATTCCAAGTCCCCCCAAACATCCCATTCTCGAGTCTGGGCAAACTCCATGCCCATAAACAGAGTTTTTTTGCCCGGATGACAAAACATATAGCCAAACAGACATCTGACACTAGCAAATTTCCCCCATTCATCTCCCGGCATTTTATAGATCATGCTGCTCTTGCCATGCACCACCTCATCATGGGAAAAGGCCAACATATAGTTTTCACTAAAGGCATACATGAGAGAAAAGGTCACCAAATTTTGATGAAACTGACGGAACCACGGATCCATGTGGAAATAGTCGAGCATGTCGTGCATCCAACCCATGTTCCACTTGAGGTTAAAGCCCAACCCTCCCACATGCACAGGCCAGGTCACCATCGGCCAAGAGGTCGATTCTTCAGCAATCGATAATGTACCTGGAAAGTTTTTGAAGATTAAGGTGTTGAGTTGTCGGAAAAATTCGATGGCTTCAATATGCTCTCTGCCACCGTATTGGTTGGTCACCCATTCTCCGGGCTGGCGAGAATAATCCAGATAAAGGGTGGAGGCCACGGCATCGACACGGATCCCATCAATGTGATATTTGTCAAACCAAAATAGGGCGTTGGCTACGAGATAATTGCGGACTTCATTTCGGCCATAATCAAAAATTAAGGTTCCCCAATCTTTATGCTCTCCCTTGCGGGGATCCGCATATTCGTAAAGGTGGCTGCCATCAAAGAAGGCTAGCCCATGTCCATCTTTGGGAAAATGTCCAGGCACCCAATCTACGATGACCCCAATGCCTTCCTGGTGAGCGCGATCGATAAAGGTCATCAAATCCTGCGGGGATCCGTAGCGGGAGGTGGCGGCATAATGCCCAATCACCTGATAACCCCACGATCCATCAAAGGGATGTTCGGCTACGGGCAGCAACTCGATGTGGGTAAACCCCAGCTCTTTGACATAGGGGATGAGTTTATCCGCCAATTCGCGGTAGGTGAGGAAACGAGCCGAGGGCTTCTGTTCGGATACAGGTACAACAGCACCCGTTGCCTCCCCCTGCTCATCGAGGGGAGGGGCTTCGCTGGAGGCATGTAGCCAGGATCCCAGATGCACTTCATAAACTGAAATGGGGGAACGCAAGGGATCCCCTTGGGCACGCGCCTCCATCCAGTCCTGATCCTGCCACTGATGGGTGCTGAGATTAGTGACAATGGATCCGGTGCGGGGTCTTACCTCCTGTTGAAAGCCATAGGGATCCGATTTTTCATAGATATGCCCCTGCCAGTTTTTGATCTCATATTTATAAATGGCTCCGCTGGTCAGCCCCGGCAAAAACAATGCCCAAATGCCACTGTTTCCTAGCCGCCGCATTTGGTGCTGCCGTCCATCCCAACGGTTAAAGTCACCGATCAAGCTAACATTGCGGGCATTGGGTGCCCAAACCGCAAAATGCACCCCTGCTACCCCTGCCATATGAATAGGATGGGATCCCAATTTTTCATAGATCTGATGGTGGTTCCCCTCCCCAAACAGATGCAGATCCAGATCCCCCAAAAAATTGGGCGGAAATCGATAGGGATCCTCTAAAAGCTCCTGCTCATCCCAGATGCGCTCCACCCGAAACTGATAGTCCGGCAAGGGATCCGCCACTGTGATCTCATATAACCCAACTGGATGGATCAAGCTCATGGGTTGAGATTCCCCAGTCTTTCTATTCAGCCATTCCACCTGGCGACTGTTAGGGATGAGGGTACGGATGATCCACACCACCGAGTCCGCTTGGGGATGGGCGTGAGGCCCCAAGATGAGAAAGGGATCCGTCTGTTGGTTGGTAACCAGACTCTCGACTTGCTCAGGGGTGAGGGGGGTTGACATGAGGAAAACCAGACATGGGCTACTCTACTCAGGATATCGTTCTTAGGATCCCAACCCCTATCTCACCCCTTCAATCCACCCAGGCACGGGGCTGCCGTAACACGTCATAGAGGCGAGCCTCCCAGCTCCCCATCGGCGGTTGATAGCCATACTCCCAGCGCACCAAGGGGGGCAGCGACATCAAGATAGACTCGGTACGCCCATTGGTTTGTAGGCCAAAAATCGTGCCCCGGTCATAGACCAGGTTAAATTCCACGTAGCGCCCCCGCCGATAAAGCTGAAACTGTCGTTCCGCTTCCCCCCAAGGGGTGGCTTGCCGCCGCTCCACAATCGGCACATAGGCAGGCAAAAAGGCATTGGCACACGACTGCACCAAATCGAATAAATCCTGCCAACTGCGCGCTCCGACAGTCTGGGCAACCGCTTCCGGCAAAACCAGTTGACTGGGCTGATGGTCTCCACTGCGATAAATCAATCCGGGTTGAGAATCTTGATAGTCAAAAAAGAGTCCACCAATACCCCGCCCCTCTCCCCGATGGGGCAAATAGAAATAGCGATCACACCAATACTTAAACACCCCATAATAGGCCGGATCATGGGCATCGCAGGCCGCCTTCAGCTTGGCATGAAAATGCTGGGCATCCTCCTCAAACAGATAGTAGGGGGTTAGATCAATCCCTCCCCCAAACCACCAAACCGGCCCCGCCTCAAAATAGCGATAGTTGAGGTGAACGGTAGGAACATAAGGATTGCGGGGATGTAAGACCATCGAAGTCCCCGTGGCATAAAACTCATGCCCAGCCGCTTCCGGTCTTTGCTTGAGAATCGAGGGAGGGAGAGTCGAGCCAAACACCTCCGAGAAATTCACTCCCCCCTGCTCAAACACTCCTCCTTCCCGCAACACCCGCGAGCGTCCACCCCCCCCTTCCGGTCGTTGCCACTGATCTTCCTGGAATTGGCTTTTGCCATCTAACGTTGCTAGGCGATGACAGATGTCCTCCTGCAACTGTTGAAGAAATTGGCTGACCTGTTGGCGACTGGTATGGGGAGGGGCAAGTGGGGAGGAAGTAGCCATCATGGGGAGTAAAGATTTTTCAAGGTAACGAGCGATGGGCAGAAGGGGGCTGAGGGATCCGATCCCTCCTGATCTGGCTCGATGATTTGCTCGATTATTTTAGGTGGGAACTGGCTCATGTGGGCGAAGCTTGACCCATTTGTTACGTTCTTCCCGAAAGCTTTGGCATCCCACTACATCCCATTCCATCTCCCGTCCGCCATTGCGGATGTTGACGTTGATTTCGGGCTGAATTGGCTCAAAATCAGGGGTGAGGGTGAGATGGGGCTGTTGGTGCTGATCTTCAACCGCATGATAGGTCAGGCAGCGATCCACATAGTGACAATGAATACAGATACACATGCCAGCCCTGCCTCCTTATTTACCCAGGCCAATCATTTATCGGAACTCGTCTTTCCCCACAACCGATGGGATCCACAGGTGATGAAGCCATCCTTGATCTATAGCGAATTGATCCCTCCTTTGCCCACCTCATCCTTGACAACTTGGCTCACTCCATTCACAAAGAGAACTTATCCACTTCCTCCTCCGAAACCCAGGCAGAGCCTAGCCTGAAAGGGGGGGGGAGGGATCCCTCTGGACGAAACTAGAGGAAGCTGCTAAGTTTGCGGGTATAGCTAGTAGTCCAGGATACCGTCAAAACACGAGACTTTAGGGTAGTAGGTTAGATAACGGCTCAGTCATGCTTAGGAATGAGTGCAATTCATTACTGGGTTAATCAAAGGGGTTATGGCAAAAGTTAGCGCCGCCGATCCTTGCATGGGTTGGGCATGGCTTGTCTGCCATGAGACAGCAGGGTTGCGCCTATGACCACACAACCCGCCGCAGTGCCTGTCTCACTGATTGGACTGATGGCTTCTACGGTTGGGCTAGGGCTTGCTTTGCTGGGCTTTTATCAGGTCGAGTCTGAGGATTTAAGGGAACAAGCCCTCAATCAGCAGACAGCCAGAGCAGAAAGGCTTGCCCAGGGCTTAGAAGCCTATCTGATTTCGGCTCAGCAGGTTGTCCAAACCACCACGGCCTTGTTCACAGAAGTCCCTCCTCCCCCGTTAGCCTCTCCGGATCCGCAAAGCAGCCCTCCGGCGATTTCCAGAGTATTCCCCAGCAACTCGGCGGCTATCGCTGACGGCTTGCAGCGAATTTTGTCCTCTACACCGGCAGAGGCCGTCTATGGGATTGGGGTTTGGTATCAACCCTATGCCTGGGATCCCGACCTCCTCAACTTTAGTTCCTATCAATCCCGTCCCTTGGCTGGATCCCCTCTTCCCATCCCTGACCCCAATCAACTCAACAGTGACTATCGGCAGCAGCCGTGGTATCAAGCGGCAGTGTCCGGGCAAGGGGATCCCGTCTTTACCCAGCCCTTCGTGGACAGCGATGGTGTTTATGTAACGGTGGCAGAAGCGTTTTATCAGGGAGAAGCCCTGGCAGGGGTGGTGAGGGTTGATGTGGTGCTCCCTCAACTCAATGACTTCATTGTGGAGGCTAGCCTCAATGGGGCTGAGTTTAGCTACATGACCAGTGGCGAGGGATCCCTGTTCATCCATCCATTTCAGGAGCAACTGCTGGCGGCAGCTCGGCAAGCAGGGGAGGATCCCGACAGCCTAAACGATCTATCGCACGAGGACTGGCGGAGATTCCAAGAGGGTTATTTTACCTCCCCTCGCCAAGAAGCTCAGGTTGTGGTCAACCCCGTCGGCTGGAAACTCTATATCAACTCCGCCCAAAAGGATTGGCTAGTAGAAGTGGGGCAGTTGCAGCGCGATCTCTTAGGGGTGGGGGGGTTAGCCTGGACAGGCTTGGCCTTGCTGTGGTTAGGGTGGCAACGCATCAACAACCAAACTCAGCGCACCCTGAAACTGGAGCATGAAAAAGCCCGCCTAGAACGAGAGATCTCGGAGCGAAAGCGCACCGAGATGATGCTGCGTCAGCAGGAATTTCAACTGCGCGAGCAAGCCAAACAACTCGATTTTGAAGAACACCACGACTCTCTCACCAAACTGCCCAACCGCAACTGGCTGTTGATCCGGCTTCAGACCGCCCTGGATCGCGCCCATACCTATTCCGACTATCAATTTGCCCTGTTGTTTTTAGACTTGGATCGCTTCAAAGTTCTCAACGATAGCCTAGGGCATGATCTGGGGGATCAGGTTTTGAAGGGTCTAGCCAAAAAATTAGAAGCCTGTCTGCGGGTAGTAGATGCGGTGGCGCGTTGGGGAGGAGATGAGTTTGTGATTTTGTTGGATTATTTGTCAGAAGAAAAAGAAGCCCTCAAAATTGCGGAACAAATTCAAGCAACTCTCCGCACGCCGTTAGTGATTGATCGGCAAGATGTCTTTGTCACCGCCAGCATCGGGATTGCCCTCAGCAACCCAACCTACGATAAACCAGAAGATTTGCTGCGAGATGCCGATATTGCGGTGCATCGTGCCAAAGTCCAGGGCAGAAATTGCTATGAAATTTTTAACCCAGATATGCATAGCGAAGCCGTTGCCTTGCTCCAAATTGAGTCCAACCTGCGACGAGTGATCGACCAAATTCAAGCGGATCCCGATCAGGAGCAAGAACTCCAGGTTTACTACCAACCCATTCTCTGCCTAGAGACTCAACAGGTGGAGGGATTTGAGGCTTTGGTGCGTTGGCAGCATCCTACCTTGGGCATGGTGCAGCCGGATCGGTTTATCTACACGGCTGAGGAAACCGGCTTAATCACAGCCATCGACGAATGGATATTGCGGCAAGCCTGCCTACAGCTCCAAAAGTGGCAACAACAATTCCCCACCCTACGACCCCTCAGCGTCAGTGTGAATCTTTCGGGGCGTGATTTTACCCAACCCCGCCTCTTAAACTGGATCGACCGCGTTTTAGAAGAAACCGGTTTGCCCCCCAGCAACCTTAAGCTGGAAATGACCGAAAGCAGTGTCATGAGTGAAATGGAGAGTGTGATTCAAATCCTCCATCAACTGCGGACACGCGGGATCCCCATCTGCATTGATGATTTTGGAACGGGCTATTCTTCCCTTAGTTATTTACACCGCTTTCCCATTGATGTTCTGAAAATTGACCGTGCTTTTGTCGATCACATGGGAGAACAGGCTGAGCAGGATGCCACGGTTAAAGCGATTATCACGCTTGCCCACAGCCTCAACCTGACAGTGATTGCCGAAGGAATTGAAACCCCCGCCCAAGCTGCCCAACTCAGGCGGCTGGGGGCAGAACAGGGACAGGGATACTATTTCTCCCGACCTCTCAATCTAGAAGCGGCCACTGACTATCTGCGACGCTGCCAGGGATCCCTGATCCCTTCTTAAGAGCTAGCGACTAGCTAGAAACGGCTGCATAGCCAGATGTTCCCAGCCAATTGACGGGCAGCTTGACTCTTCAGTATGATAACTAAGGGTTAAATGGGCGAGTGGCGAAATTGGTAGACGCACCGCACTCAAAATGCGGCGGGAAACCATGTCGGTTCGAGTCCGACCTTGCCCATCATGGTTGAAGCAATTAGCTGCATTATCATAGCTTTCGAGACGAATGCAGGTTGGCTCTGAAGTCGGTGACTATGAATATTTCCATCATGATGTTCACTTGTTGAAGTGGGCAATCTCCACATCAACCGGGGTATTGCAGGGGGAGTTGTGGCTGGTCAGCCCTTTGGGGACTTCAAAATGTCGGGGGCAGGATCCAAAGCCGGTGGCTCCGATTATCTGCTGCAATTTTTAGAGCCGCGTGTCATCACTGAAAATATTCAAGGCAGGGATTTGCCCCGATTGAGGGAGCGGAAAATTAGGCAAGGGGATCCCTGTCTAACCCAGAGACAGCAAGAGATCTGCCACATTGCCATTGACGTTGAGATAGCTTCTGACTAGCCTAAAATCATCCTCACCACTACGTGGAGAAATTGTATGGTAGGCTCCCCCACCTGGTTCCTCGCAGCCGGACTCTCGCTTGCCTCCCTAATCGCGGTAGGAGTAACTATCATCCACCCAGAGCGAGAGGGGTTCTTAACCGAGGGGGAGTATCCAGTCACCGCCTCTAGTCATGCCTTGAGTCATCCGTTGCACCAAGCCATTCAACAGGGATCCCTGACGGAGGTTGTCTCACTGCTGCGCCAAGGGGCGGATCCTAATCACCCACAGAATGGCCTGACCGCTCTCCACCTAGCTACCCAGGTGGGCAACCCGACGATCATGCAAGTGGTAATGGCGGCAGGAGCTGATTTGGAAGCTCGTGATCCAGACGGCAAAACTCCCCTGGTTTACTCCCTCCACCATTCGGATCCTGATGGGATGGAGATTCTGTTGGATCAAGGAGCAGATCCCAACACTCAGGACAACAACCTCTGGACTCCATTGGAACATGCCGCTTGGTTGAGGCGCACAGAACAGGTTGCTATACTCCTCAATGCCGGAGTAGATGTGAATGCGCGGGATGCCTGCGGTCGTTCCAGCCTGCATTATGCCGTTTGGGTCAATGACTGGGAAATTGTGCGACAGTTGCTAGCCGCAGGTGCTGATGTGAATGCGCGGGATCGCTGCTGTGCTTCGGTGTTGCACTGGGCAGCCAAAGCTGGAAATCCAGAGATGGTGGGCTACTTGATTGCTGCTGGAGCCGACATTCACGCCAACGGCAGTCAGGGGTCTGTGATGGACTGGGCCACACCGGAGGTAGTTCCCATTCTGCGATCTGCCCAAACTCTGGCGCAGGCTAGCTACTAACCTATTGCCTGACAACTCCTCTCTCCACTACCAACGAGAGTGACCTGTTGTCTGTACATTCTCAGCCATCGAACTCAGGTTATGTTAATCTAACTGATTCACTTTTGCCGACGATTTCTGACCTAAAAACCAATAGAGTTCAGCCACGATCAACCCCACTCCTAACCCCGTCACCCCAAGTTTGAGGGGGAGGGGTTGCTCCATTTTGGGAAACCGTTGCCTGGATGGCTGCTCATGTCTGGGATCCCTTGCCTCTTTCGGAAAAGAGCTGGGGGTAGCCGGAGTCAGGCCGGCACTGCCCAGGAGCAACGTCAAGCTGAGCAGGGATCCCGTTAGGCAGACATGGAGTAGGGGTGAGAAAGGCAGTCGCATCGAGAAGTAGGGGTAGGGGGACTAGCTAGGGGATCCCAGCGGAAAAGCGGCGCAGACGCAGTGCATTACTAACCACAGAAAGTGAGCTAACCGCCATCGCCGCCCCCGCCAGCATCGGGTTGAGCAGGATCCCCCAGGCTGGATAGAGCAGCCCCGCCGCAATCGGGATCCCTAGAACGTTGTAGATATAGGCAAAGAAGAGGTTTTGGCGGATGTTGTGGAGAGTAGCGCGGCTGAGATGGATGGCCGTAGCAAGCATCCGCAAGTCCCCCGATAAGAGGGTAATATCACTGGCGGCAATGGCTACGTCGGTTCCCGTGCCAATGGCGATGCCCACATCCGCCTGGGCGAGTGCCGGAGCATCGTTAATGCCATCTCCCACCATCCCCACAACTTTGCCCTGGGCTTGCAGAGCGCGAATCACTCCCGCTTTTTGGTCGGGTCGAACCTGAGCCATCACCTGGTCGATGCCCACTTGCTGAGCGATGGCGGTGGCGGTAGCGGTTTGATCTCCCGTCAGCATCACCACCTCTAGCCCCATCCGTTTTAGGGATCCCACCGCGTCCGCCGCTGAGGGTTTAAGGGGATCCGCGATAGCAATAGCTCCCCGCTGCTGGGATCCCACCGCCACATAAACCATGGTTTGACCGGAGGTTTCTGCCATCGGGTCCAAAGGTAAGGGGGGATCAAGGCTGCCGATCTGATTTTCCCGCAACCAGCTTTGATTACCAATCCGAATGGTTTCTCCCTCCACGACCGCCACCACCCCACTGCCGGGAACCGCCTCAAATTGACTGGCCGGGGGTAGGGTTAATCCAGCGGCTAGCGCATGGTTAACAATGGCCTCCGCGAGGGGATGCTCCGATAGCCGCTCAACCGCCGCCGCCCATCTCAGCAGTTGCAGGGGATTTTTCTCCTGGTCAATCACTCCCGTCACCGTCGGTTTGCCCTGGGTCAAGGTGCCAGTTTTGTCAAAAACAAGAGTGGTTAGGCGGTGAACTTGCTCTAAGCTGTCAGCCCGCTTAAAAAGGATCCCCAATTCGGCTCCTTTGCCCATGCCCACCATAACCGAGGTGGGGGTGGCTAACCCCAACGCACAGGGGCAGGCAATGATCAGCACCGTAGCTGCCGTCAGAGTCGCCACCGTCAGATTGCCCATCCACCAAAACCAGAGGAGAAAGGTGGTGATGGCGATAGCGATCACCACGGGCACAAACCAGCCGGTAATCTGATCCGCTAACTTTTGAATGGGTGCCTTTGAGGATTGTGCCTGTTTCACCAACTGCACGATTTGCGCCAGCACCGTAGCTTTGCCCACCCGACTGGCTCGCATTTGAAAACTGCCCAGTTTGTTGATGGTGGCTCCGATCACCTCGTCCCCCACCTGCTTGTGAACCGGAAAACTCTCCCCACTGATCATGCTTTCGTCCACCGATGAAGATCCCGCCACCACCACGCCATCCACCGGGATCCCTTCGCCGGGACGCACCACCACCACCTCCCCCACCCCCACCTCCGCCAGGGGAATATCGATCTCTTGGCTATCTCGAATCACCCGCGCCGTTTTGGGCTGCAACCCCAACAAATGGCGGATCGCCGCCGAGGTTTGCTGCTTAGCTCGACTTTCCAACCGTTGACCCAGCAAAATCAGGGTGATCACCACCGCCGCTGATTCATAATAAACATCGGCAGGTAGCCCCTGACGGTGCCACCATTCAGGAAAAATTGTGGGAAACAAAGAATACCCATAGGCCACATGGGTTCCCAAGGCCACCAACGTATCCATAGTGGCAACATGATGGCGAAAAGCGCTCCAGGCTCCCCAGAGAAAGCGCCGCCCCGCCCAAAATTGGACAGGAGCCGTCAGCATAAGCTGCACCCACGGATTATGGAGCTGATGGGGGATCCCTGGAATGGGCAATCCGGTCATCATGGGTAGGGATCCCACCACGACGATGCTGCTCAGGACGGCGCTGACCCATAGCTCCTGTTGCAGGCGACGATCAGCCTGTTGGCGGGCATGGTTAAGAGCCGCTTCCTCCCCCAGTCCATCGCTGGCGAGGGTGGCCTGATAACCCAGATCGGTGATGGTTTTTTGCAGGCTAGCGAGGGAGGTTTGCTGGGGATCATAGCGGAGGGTAGCCTGTTCACTGGCAAAGCTGACACTACAGGCGATCACACCACGGGTGGATTGCAGCGTTTGCTCAATCGTGGTCGCACAACTGGCACAGCTCATCCCCTCTACATCCAGCAGCAGATCGGGGAAGTTCTGAGGGGAAGAGGGAACGGGGGAGGGATCCCTACGCTCTTGGGATGGGGGATGGGAAGAAAACGTAGTCATGGTTTATTGGGGGGGATAACCTGCGGCTGCTAGAGTTTGCCGGATCTGCCCCTCCGGTTGCTGGCTGGTCACAATCACCTGCTTGGTTTTGGGATCCGCCTGCACCACCGCCTGCGGATCTAACTTCTGAATGGCCTGGGTAACGGTAGCTACGCAAGCACCACAAGCCAGTTTGGGAACATGAAATTGCAGAGCCATAAAGCCTGTGAAGAGAGTTTTTAGTAACGATAGATTCAGCCTAAAGTCTCCTGTCCACTGGAGAGTCAAGAGGGATCCCTGCCTTTGTTGCCCTTTTTGGCTAGCCAGAGGGTTTACGATCGAGGAAGTTATCCTCCGGTAAGGCCACCTCAGCCATGAAACCCTCACAATCCGAGATCCCCTCCCCAACCCTGCTGGCTTCCTCTCGACAGAGGGATCCTGGTCTGTCCGCCCTTCAGCCCAATCCAACGCTTAGGCCAGAGATTGATGGCGAAGGGGATCAAGAACAAGAAAAAATAGTGGGACTTTTGATCGGGCAGGTAGCGGCTGAAAGTGGGGTGCCGATCAAAACCATTCGCTTTTATGAAGAACAGGGATTACTCACTGCTCTAGGCCGTTCTGCGGGGGGATTTCGCTTATTTTCTGTAGATGTTTTGCCCCGTTTAGCTTTTATCAAGCGGGTACAAAAATTGGGGATGAGTCTACAAGAGATCCGCGAGTTTCTTGACATCCGCGATCAAGGATCCTATCCCTGCGACAAAATCCACGAAAAACTCAAGGGCAAAATCCTCGATATTGACCAGCGGATTGAGCACCTGTTAAGCCTCAAGCACCATTTGCTCGACCTACTCACCGCTTGGGAAGCCCCCCCCCACATGGCAGGAAGCCACTATTTGCCCCAACCTGCAACGGTGACCGCGATAGAAACTTCAGCCGCTCTCCCCCTGGCATCCGTGGGATCCCTAGGGATCCCTTCCCGACTTTCTCCCCCAGGCTCTAAGCTGAGATAAGCCTTTTTCGTAGGGCTAAGGCAGAGCGCAAATCGTTTGGACAGCTATGACAACACGCACCCATTCACGCACCCATTACTGTGGGCAACTGGCATCGGCAGATATCGGCCAGCAGGTGACGCTATGCGGTTGGATCGACCGCCGCCGTGATCATGGGGGGGTGATTTTCCTCGATTTGCGGGATCGATCCGGTTTGGTGCAGTTGGTCAGCGATCCCCAAAAAACCCCTGACTCCTACGAGGTGGCGGGAGAAGTTCGCAGTGAATATGTGGTGCAGATCCACGGAACCGTTTGTGAGCGCCCACCAGAATCGGTCAACCCCCGCCTAGCCACGGGGACGATTGAGGTTTATGCCGATCGAATTGAGATCCTCAACCGGGTTGGCAAGCAACTGCCTTTTAGCATTACGGAAGGGGAAGCCGAATCGGTTCGAGAAGAAGTTCGGCTGAAATATCGCTATCTGGATCTGCGACGGCAGCAGATGTCGCAAAATCTGCAACTGCGCCATCGGGTGGTGAAAGCCATCCGCCGATTTTTGGAAGATCACGAACACTTTATGGAAGTGGAGACTCCCATTCTGACCCGCTCCACCCCCGAAGGGGCACGGGATTATCTGGTGCCGAGTCGGGTTAACCCAGGGGAGTGGTTTGCTCTGCCGCAGTCTCCCCAATTGTTTAAGCAACTGCTGATGGTGGCCGGATTGGATCGCTACTACCAAATTGCCCGCTGCTTTCGAGATGAAGACCTGCGCGCGGATCGCCAGCCGGAGTTCACCCAACTGGATATGGAAATGAGCTTTATGGATCAGGCAGACATCCTGACCCTCAACGAGCGGCTGGTTTGCCACCTCTTTCAGACGATCAAAAACATTGAACTGCCCACCCCTTTTCCTCGCATCACCTATGCCGAAGCGATGGATCGCTATGGCTGTGACCGTCCAGACACCCGCTTTGGCATGGAGTTGGTGGATGTCTCGAATTTTTTTCAAGGTACCCGCTTCAAAGTTTTCGCCAATGTTTTAGCTAGTGGCGGCATCATCAAAGTCTTGCCCATTGCGGGTGGGGACGAACTGATCTCCAACACCCGCATCAAACCAGGGGGAGATTTGTTCAAGTTAGCGGCTCAGTATGGGGCGCAGGGACTGGCTTTCATTCGCGTTCGTCCCGGCAACAGTTTGGATACGATTGGTGCCCTCAAAGAGAGCCTGAGCGAGGCACAACAAGCCCAGTTGCTAGAAAAAACCGGTTGCCAAACCGGAGATCTGCTACTTTTCGGAGCGGGTGCGCCCGCGATTGTCAACGAGTCTCTTCATCGTCTCCGCTTGCATTTGGGCAAGGAGCTGGGGAGGATCCCGGCGGATGCGATTCATTTGCTTTGGGTGACCGACTTCCCCATGTTTGAATTTAATCCTGAGGAGCAGCGCCTACAAGCCATTCACCATCCCTTTACTGCCCCCAATCCCGCTGATTTAGGGGATTTACCGACGGCACGAGCCATTGCCTACGACCTAGTTTGGAATGGTATTGAAGTGGGTGGCGGCAGTCTACGCATCTATCAACGGGACATTCAAGAAAAAGTTTTTGCTGCTCTCGGTCTGGATCTGGCCACAGCTCAGGAGAAGTTCGGATTTTTATTAGAAGCCTTTGAGTATGGTACTCCCCCCCACGGCGGCATTGCCTATGGGTTAGATCGTTTGGTCATGTTGCTGGCCGGGGAAGACTCGATTCGAGATGTCATTGCGTTTCCAAAAACTCAACAGGCAAAATGCCTCCTCACGGGTGCTCCTTCATCGGTAGAAAGCAAACAACTGCGAGAGCTTTATGTGGCCTCTACCTATCAACCTACGGCAGAAAAGTCGACATGATCAACCTGATTACTGAGTTGAAACGTTTAGGGATCCTGGATGGGTTATCGTTTCAAGTCGCTTCGGTGGGAGCGAGAGATATGGGTGAGCAAGATTTTTCCCATCTTTGGTATGAATTAGGTGAACAACTCACCATCTACAATTTTGAACCCGATGAACAAGAATGCCAAAAACTTGCTGAAAGATTTACTCGGCAAGGCATGACTCATCAAGAAATTTATATTCCCAAAGCCCTTGGTCAACGTTCGGGACAAGAGGATTTTTATATCACCCGCAACCCCGGTTGTTCCTCCCTATATCTACCTGATGAGGATTTCTTGGGTCGCCTGAGCCTCAGTCGCAGCACGAGTGGAAAATTCGAGCGGCTGAAGGATCTGAATGAATGGACTCAATTCGCTAGGGTTGAAACGGTCAACTGCTCAACCTTGGATCAAGAGATTGGCAATCACCCTATTGATTTTATAAAGATTGATGCTCAAGGAGCCGGTTTAGATATCTTGAGAGGGGGTGAAGAGAGGGTTTTGAACTCACTACTAGCCATTCAAGTTGAAATCGAATTTGTTAACCTTTATCACGGTGAATCTCTTTTTGGTGAAGTTGATACTTTCTTGCGGCAAAGAGGGTTTTCACTTTTACTGATTGATCCTTCCGGTCAAAAGCTGCGATCCCTTACTCCGCTTGTCTATCAACGACAACCTTCCCCTTACTTTGTCGGTCAACTGGTTTGGGGAGATGTCATTTATTATCGAGATCTTATTCAAACTCCAGACTCTCATCCTAATTTGCCACAGTCATTACTTAAGCTTATTTGTGTTTTGTATTGCTTACTTCCCCATCGTTTTATCGACATTTGTGCGGAATATATCATCTATCTGATTACCCATTATGGGGATCCCCAAGCCAATCATCTTTTTGATCTCATGCCTATCATCAAAGACTGGTTTCAATCTCCTGATCTAGGATTGCAACTATCCGACGCTGAGCTAGGAGAAACAAAAGCTTGGCAGCAACTTTCCTGGGCTAAAGAGTTAGCTCAGCAGATATCCACGTTGGAGGATTAAGCCATTATTGGGTCACCATGAGATGGCCAATGGGTTATTCATCTCCTGGTTTGTCAGGACAGGTTGTGCAACAAAATCTGAATTTTTTTTGCAAATCTCAGGAACCCCTCCACAGGATCAGAGGGATCCCCGATGGATCTACTACACTTTGGGTGAGTTAATCCCGCCATCCACATCACCCAACTAGGAGCCGGTATGGCAGAAACTTTATACACTTATGCTTTTTTCCCAGTGCCGGATGCCGCCATTGTAGATGCTATTGAGCAAACGGAGGGTCTAGCCGGATCAATTCAGGTGGTTGCTCCCCAGGGAGGAATGATCGCGGCAGCGGTAGAGCGCTTATCGGATTTGGCCTATTTGGAATCCTCCGATGAAATGCTCCTCCGTTCTGCTCTGCGCCATGATCAGGTCATTTGCCAACTATTTAGTCAGCTACAGGTTTTGCCCCTGCGATTCGGAACCTGTTTTGTTTCCCGCGAAAAGTTGCAATCCCATCTTTTGGCTAAGCAGGTAGATTATTCGGAAGCCCTCAGCAGCATAGTTGGACGGGCGGAATATCTCTTGAAGGTTTTTGCTCCAAGCGAGGTTCAACCTCTAGATCCCTCAACAACGACTTCAGGAACCGCTTATCTATTAGCCAAAAAACAAGCCTATGCACGCCTACAGGCTCAAGCGGCTGAGCAGGCTGCTTTGCTCAATGAAATCCAGGAATTATGGCCACTTGATTGGCCAAGGCAAACCATTTCTCCGCAAACGGATGAGATTTTAAGAATCTATTTTTTGTTGTCAGCCGTAGAGTATCATCACGCATTGACCATTACAAAAGAGTGGCTAGAAGCGCATGAAGGGTGGAAGCTAGAGTGGAGTACCGCTTTGCCCCCTTACCACTTTGTTCAATCGCCCGCTCTATCTTAAGGTTCAATTCCCTGCTATCACCCCACCATCAATAGGATCACCAATGTGAGTAACGGCGTGAATGGTCAATCCACTAACTTAGTTAGCCAGCGATCCTATTGCCTTATTCACTGAAGAAGTTTATTTTGGATTGACGGAAATACTTGAAAACTAATTTCCTCAATCTTTTTGTTGAGCCTCAGGGATCCCTATGCCACCATTTATTCGACGCCATTTTTGGATTTTTGGGATCCTCAATCTCCTAGTTTGGCTGTTAGCAGCATGTGGTGAACCTACGGTTGTGAGAGAAACGCTGGTCAGCTCAGTGATTTCGGATCCCAAAACATTCAACCCCTATTTACAAGCAGAAAGTTCAAGCCGAGAGGTAACTGCCTACCTACAGGCAGGACTGACCCGACTCAACCCAGATACCCTCCTCCCCGAACCCGAATTGGCTGAGAAGTGGGAAGTCTTTGATGAGGGATTGCGTTATGTTTTTACTCTAAAATCTGGATTGCGATGGTCTGATGGATATCCATTAACGATGGAAGATGTGGATTTCACATTCAATCAAATTATTTTCAATGAAAAGATTCCCACCTCCTCGCGGGATGTTCAGCGCATAGGGGAAAGTGGAACCTTACCTACGGTTACGCTTCTCAATGAATCCCAGATAGAGTTTATTCTGCCGGAACCTTTTGCTCCCTTTTTGATTCAAGCAGGGGCATCTATTGTGCCAAAACATATCTTTCTGCCCACATTAGAGCAGGTGGATGAGCAAGGAAACCCATTGTTTCTCAAATCTTGGGGTATCGATACTCCCGTTCATCAGTTGATCAGTGCTGGTCCTTATATCATCGCGGAATATACTCCTGGTCAACGGGTGGTCTATAGGGCAAACTCCCATTACTGGAAAAAAGGATCTCAAGGAGAGTTGTTGCCTAAAATTAGGCGACTGGTCATCCGAATCGTTGACTCTCAAGACACCGCTTTGTTACAGTTTCGTTCTGGAGAAACAGACAGTTATAGTGTGAGAGGAAGTGATTTTCAGTTATTAAAACGGGAAGAAGATCGGGATCAATTCACCATTTATAATCTAGGATCCACCCTAAATAATAATTTTATATCCTTTAATCAGAGTAAAGCACGGGATCCCAAGTCGGGAAAGCCATTTGTGGATCCCATAAAAAGCCAATGGTTTAATGATATTTTCTTTCGACGAGCAGTTGCTTATGCCATGCACAAACAGGGCTATGTAGATAGCGTACAACAAGGTTTAGGCGAACCTCAAGATTCTGTTATTTCACCGGCTAGCCCCTTTCATCTGAGTCGCCAGGATGGGCTTCTGGTCTATGATTATGATCCACAAAAAGCACGAGATCTGTTACTGTCGGCGGGATATCGCTATGACAATAATCAGCGACTACGGGATCCTCAAGATCATTTAGTTCGGTTCACTCTCAATACTAACTCTGGCAATAATCAACGGGAAGCAACAGGTTCATTAATTAAATCCGATCTCGATCAAATCGGTATTACCGTTGATTTTGTGCCCATTGCCTTTAACAAATTGGTTGAGATTACGGATCAGCGGGCATGGGAGGCGATCATTCTTGCTTTTGGAGGCGGGGGGACGGAACCTAATAATGGTTCCAATATCTGGCGTAGCACCGGACGACTGCATTTGTGGAACCTAGGCGACTTGCCAGATAGTCGAGCCGAAGGAGTAGAAGTCACAGAGTGGGAACAGGAGATTGATCGGATCTTTAATCAGGGAACCCGTGAACTTGAATTTGCCAAACGCAAAATTCTGTATGACCGTTTCCAAGTTATTATTCAAGAGCAGTTGCCCCTAATTGGAACCTTTAATCCGCTGGTTTTAGATGCGATACGCAATCGGCTAGAGGGTGTGGATCCCAGACCCATTTTGGGATCCCTATGGAATCTTGATGAGATTATCTTGGCAAACTAGCCAGAATTCACTAGTGGCTTTGAACGGTATGGTTTTGGGTTCTTTTGCTACTCATCTTCTAGCGACGAGTTTGTTTGAGCTTTTGCAATTCTTGCTCGACCTCAAGATCGTGGAACTGTTTTTCCAGTTCCTCCCAGGAGGAGGAGGGTTTCGTCCAACCACTAAATTCTTCTGTAGGGGTGGAACGAGCAGCTTTTTGTTGTTCGACTCGCATAGCTTGTAGCTTTTGTTTGACCTCCTGCCGTCGTTCTTGAATTTGTCGAAGTAAGGCTTCCATTTGGGCAATGCGTTCGCGGATCCCTTTCATCTGTCCCCACAGTTGATTACCCTGGTTGAGTAGATCGGCTTCGCGGTCACGTGCCCCTTGAGCGAGATCGGGACGGTTGGCCTTCATCGCTTTGTCGATGCGGAGATGCCAGGTTTTGATGGTTTCAGCGGTGGCTAAGACGCTATGTTGAAGTCGCTGTTCTTCCGAACGACTTTCGGCCAGCAATCTGACTGTATCGGATTCCTGCTGGCGGAGTTGTTCATCAAGGGCTTGCAGTTCCAGATCGGGGTGAGCCTTCAGAAATTCCTCGAGGCGGGTTTCCAAAAAGCGGCTGAGGTCATCAAACAGTCCCATAATCTTGGATCCCTTCCCGTTCTGAAATAACCCCCATTTTACTTGGCCTATTCCTCGACGCTTCATGCCCCTGTGAAAACTCTGAGGGGATCCAGACAATGGCCTGCCAGCCAGATCCACTATGCCAGATGCCTCGCTAACACCGAACGGGGGGCGCGGCGAATCCGACAGAGAATAGTTTCGTGCCCCAAACGGGTACAGGCTTCCGTGCGATGACAGCCAGAAAAGCCATAAAATTGACCCTCCACCTCCAAAACATCAATCGGCTCCTGCTGCCCCACCTCCTGAATGGATTGCATGAGTGCGGCCACTTTGCTCGCATCGGTTTGGCGGATGAGGGGACGACGAATCTGTGCCAAGGGGATCCGCTCTACTCTTGCCATGGTGAAATGTCTCCCGACTATCTATTCTCTAAATCATACTCATAACGACTATGAGTTGAAAAGGAGCTAGTCGTCTTCCTGAATAGCTTGGGGCAGTGGGCGGGTACTTTTGGGGAGGCTGACCGAAAACCGCTGAGGGGATCCTTGACCAATCTGCACGCTGACGTGCTGAGGATCTGGCACTTGCCGAGCCGAGAAGACAAAGATCTCCGGTTGAATGGCAACGGCTCCCCCGGCGGTGACCAAGCGGGTCAGACTGGCTTGACCGCTTGTCCCTTCCAGAGAGACCTTAACCGTTTCCGTTGGGGGTGGGGATCCCAACCCTCCCCGAAAGATCACCTGAACCCGGTAGCGATCGGGAAAAAAGACCGCGTAGGGAACCTCCGTGACAACGGCGGTGGTGCCATCGGGCAGGATGGTGATGGGCAGATTGTCCTGACGAGGATTGAGCGTTCTGATCCGGCGTTCACTGCGGGTGGCAGCCACTTCAGCTTGCACACGGGTGACGGTAAGGCGACTGATGGTTGGGGTAGGGGTGGGCAAGAGAGTCAACAGGCGACTCCGGTAGGCTTGCAGTTGCTTTTTTTGCTGGGGATCCGCTTGCAGCGAGGGATCCGCCAACCACCGATCCACTAGGGTCAGAGCCGCCTGCCAATTCTCTTCAGCTACCGCCGCTTGCAGTTGGCGATGCCGCTCTGTGGGGGTTTGGGGAAACACTGGACAAGCAGATAAAACAAAGCCAATGGCCAGCAAAACAGCAAGCGGACGCATGAAACAACAATCCTCGAATTAGTGCTGATCAAGTATCTTATGAATAGAAGCTCAAAGACTTGAGGCAAAGCACCCATGACCGCTGTGCTCATCAACAATCGTTATCGGCTGATTTCTCCTTTGGGCAAAGGTGGCTTTGGCATCACAGTCTTGGCAGAAGATACTCACATGCCCTCCCGTCGTTCCTGTGTGATCAAACAACTTAAGCCCGCCAGTGATGATCCTCGTTTTTATCAATTTGCTCAAGAACGATTTCATCGAGAAGCGGCCATTTTAGAAGAATTAAGCCGGGGCAATGAGCAGATTCCGAAACTGCACGCTTATTTTGAAGAAACCGGACGGTTTTATTTGGTGCAAGAGTTAATCGAAGGCAAAACTCTCCAGTCTCATATTCGCAGCGATGGACCGATGAGTGAGAGCCAAGTCACCGAAATTTTAGCCAGTATTTTATCTGTCTTAGAATATGTCCACAGTAAAGGAATTATTCATCGGGATATCAAGCCAGATAATGTGATTTTACGACTGGCTGACCATAAGCCCGTGTTGATTGATTTTGGGGCGGTCAAAGAAACCATGATGGATCACGATGATCATGGTCAAACCAAGGTGATCGGTACGCCGGGATATATGCCAATTGAACAAGGTTTGGGCAGACCCGTCTATTCCAGCGATCTCTATAGTTTGGGATTGGTGGCTATTTTTATGTTGACGGGCAAACATCCCAAAGATTTGGGTCACGATCCTTTAACAGGAGGAATTACCTGGCAGAAAGCACTGCCCACCATCAGTCCCACCCTCGCCACCGTCATTAACACCGCCATTCAACCCCATCCCCGCGACCGCTATAGCACGGCGCAAGAGATGCTCTCTGGCATGGGGGACTTGCATGTGGATATGTTGACGGATCAGTTGCGCCGCTTTCGCCGTAAGGATCGCTAAGGCAAACCCCTAGAGGATAATCTGGGTTACGCTGTCATCGGAGCGACGGGAGAGCACACGATTGAGGGTGGTTTTGGCCTCAGGAAAGTCGGGGTTGAGGTCGATGGCACGCCGCAATTCTTCCACCGCTTTATCCAGTTGCCCCAGCTTGGCATAAATGGATCCCAGGCGAAAGTGAGCCGCCGCGTAGCTACCATTGGCTTTGATTGCCGCCTGATAATGCTGGACAGCAAACAGTAAATTGCCCCGAATCCGAAAGAGTTCTCCCATGCCAAAATGGGCTTCTGGCACCGAGGGATCCTTGCGCACAACCGTCTCAAATTTGTTGCCAGCGGCCTCTGCTTGTCGGGAATGAATAAACTTTTTGCCGGAGAGATCCTGTTGTTTTTGGGATAAAAAGGCCAGTCCAATACAGGCGGTAGCCGCCCAAAAATGGTGATCCAAATTGTGAGCCAGCTCAAACTTTTTGATGGCTTCGTCATTGTCTTTGTTTGCCATCAACACCTGCCCCATACCGTAGTGGGCGCGTGCCAAGTTGGGATCCCTGGTCAGAGCTTTTGTAAACTCCTGCGCGGCATTCACCACATCTCCGGTTTGCAGTAAAGCCAGCCCTAAATCCACATGAAAATCCGGTTGAGGACGGGTCGCCTTCTCCACCGCCGTCCGTAGGGAAGCGATTGCGGGGCGCAGTTGTCCTAGGAGGAAAAAAGCCACCCCAGTACCGTGATGGGCTTCCGGCAGATTGGGGTTGATGCCCAGGGCTTTTTCAAACATATCAATGGCTAATTCCCGCTCTCCCTGATAACAAAGGGCATAGCCTGCCCCACAATAGGCGCTGGCTAAACTGGGATCCTGAATGAGCGCCTGTTGAAACTCAGATTTGGCCTCAATCCACAACCGCTGCTGCAAGAACGCCTTGCCCAAGCAGACATGAATCTGGGCTTTCTTGGCTTTGGGACTATTCACCTGAGTGGTGGCAATGGCGTTGGCCGCCCGAAATTGGCTGACGGCTTCGTGGGGATCCTTTTGGGTGAGCAACTGTTGCCCATACTCCATCAGGGTATCCAGCAGTTGCGTGGACAGACCCTCCAGGTCGGGGTTGATCTGCTCCGCTTGCCGAAATAGGGGGATGGCTTCCTGAAAACGGCCTTTGCGAAACAACAAATAGCCCCACTGCTGATAGGCTGCCGCGTAACGGGGATTGACCTCAATGGCCTGCTGTAACTCTAGGATGGCGGGATCCCATTGGTTCTCTTGAATCAGGGTGAGGGCTTGGCCGAAATGGCGGCTGGCTCGATCCCCTCCTAAGCCTGTGGAACTAACGGTCGGTCTGGCGGCGGATAGCGCCTTTTGCAGGGTTCTCCCTAAAACCAGTAGCGCCGGGATCCCTAACCCTACACCCAACCCCCAGGGGAGGATCTGTCGCCAGGGATGGCTGGAAACGCTCTCCACTCCGGCAGTAGAACTCACCAAACTTGGGGGAGCAGGGGCAGGAGTCGCCGCCAGAGCGGTTGCCAAGGGGGGAGCAGGAGTCGCAACCGAGACAGGGGGTGGGGCAGGCAGAGGGGTCGCCGGAATGGGGGTAGCAACCGCCAGAGGGGCAGGGGGGAGGGTGGGAATGGGAGTGGGGGAGGGGAATGGAACCGATTGAAAGGCTTGAGCCGTTGTGGCAACAGGCGGGGTTGCCCCTGAGGTCGTAGGAGCCACCGCAGGCTGGGTAGGAGCTTTGAGGGAATCCGGCAGGCTAGCGGTGGGATCCTGGAGGCGGCTCAGGTTGGCACGGATTTTTTGCTCCGCTTGATCAGCCAGGGTGCTAGCGGGGCTGGCTGGTTGGGGCAGACGGGTGGCAATGGTTTGGCTGGCTTGCGCCTGTTGGGATTGACCTGTGGCGGTTAGAACCTGACTTTGGCTGGCATAGGTTTGGGTCTGGAGGGGATTGTGGTCGAGAGCCGCATTAAATTGGCTAAGGGCCGCTCCATAATTTTGCTGTTGAGCCAAAGCCAAACCGAGGGTATGGCGAGCCTGACTGTTTTCCGGATCCAAGGCTACCGCTGTCTGGAGGTGCTCAACAGCCTGGTTGGTTTGCTCAGTTTGGAGGAGCGCCAATCCCAAATTTAGGTGGGTTTCAGCCCGCTTGGGATCCTGGGTGAGGGCGCGGTTCAGTTGGGCGATGGCTTGATCCAAAGGAGCATCCGCTAAGACGGCCTGCTCGGCCAGGGCAATGCCCAGGTAGTGTTGGGTGAGGGCATGGTTGGGGTCAAGCGCCAGGGCGCTTTCCAGGCTGGCGATAGCGGCTGACCACTCCCCCTGAGCAGACAACAGCCGTCCCAGTTGCAGATGAGCTTCCAAAAGGCGCGGATCATGGCGGATGGCTTGGCGGAAGGATTTTTCCGCTTCGGCTAGCTGATTGTGGGCGAAATAGGCTTTGCCCAAATTGAGATGGGTTTGGGGATCCCGTGGATTTTGTTGCAGGGCGGCGCGAAAGGTGCGAATCGCCTGATCCATCTGTCCCTCCGCATAAAAAGCGGATCCCAGATCCTGAACAGCACTGGCGTAGGTGGGATCCAACTGCATCGCCTGTAAATAAAAATCAACCGCCGCTTCTGGATTAGCGGTGCGGGAATAGGCTAACCCCAGTTGATAATGAGCCAAGGCATGATTGGGATCCAAAGCAATCGCCTGGTGCAGGGGAGGAATGGCCTGCTCCGGTTGATCCTGCTTAAGGTACACCACGCCAATTTGAGCATGGGCATCGGCATAACGGGGATCCGCTTGCAGGGCGCGTTGATAGCTTTGCCGAGCCGGATCCCATTGGGCTTGGGCGGCATGGGTAAGCCCTAAATAATAGTGGGCTTGCGGATTTTGGGGGGCTTGGGCAAGGGTGGTGGCAAGTTCCTGTTGGGCCTGTTGCCAGTCGCCTTTTTGGTAGAGGGCAATCGCCAAATCCAGCCGAGCCTCGATGTTTTGGGGTTGAGCAATCAGTTGGCTGCGCTGTTGCCGGATCCGTTCCTCCAACTCGGCTAATCGTCCCTGAGCATGTTCAAGCGCCACCTGAACGGCCAGATTGTGGGGATCCTGCTGAAGGGCGGTTTCATAACGGTCAATCGCCTGCTGCCAGCGACCTTGACGGGCGAAATCAACCCCTTGGTGATAGTCTTGGCTGACGGCTTGCCACTGCTGTGCTTGTCTCCAAGAGAGACCCAGCCAGAGGGTCACCCCCAAGCCAGCCAGACTGACCAGACCCAACAGCATCGGCAAAGGGGGCAAATAGGGGGAAAAGGATGACTGGAGTTGGGCAAAGCCAGATTGGATAGTCTGGACTAACCGGTGGGGGGAAGGGGCTTGCGGATCCCCCTCCTTATCTGTCTGGTTATCTGTGGGGGATAAAGAGGGTGCCACGGGATCCGCGATGGCTTCTGAGGGTTCAGACTCCTCAGCGGTTGGTGGTGAGGCAGAAGCCAGTTTGGGACTGGGAGAACGCAGGAGAGCAGGAATGCCCAGGCGGGGCAGGCTGACCGAACTAGCGGAGGGGGGATCCCCTGTTGCAGCCTGAGGGACAGGTCGTAAATGGGGAGGAATCAGACGGATCGGGTCGGTGTGGCGGGTAGAAGCCAGCACTTTTTCTGGGGAGATTGGGTCTGGGGGAGATTCAGAGGGCACAAGTTGGGTGGGGTGAGGATCCAGGGATCCCCTTGCCACCGACTGCCGCCAAGCGGGTTGTTGCTGCCCCTGTGGCCGACCATAGATAATCACCTGCTCCACCTCAGGGGGCAAGGGCAGATCGCGGAGTTGTTCAACTAATTGCTTGACCACCTGCTGGGGGGGAGGGGGATCCGTTTCCCCATATTCCATGAGGAGGTGGAGGGTATCCGCCTTGAGGGAACAGCGCAAACGGGATCCCTCAACAATCGGGGTGGCTTGCAGTCGAGCCACAATCGATGCCGCCGCAACGGAAGAAGTGTGTGATGGCATGTGCAAGCGTGACCCCCATAATTAGCAATATTCAGCACTCTTTATCGCCTCAGCCAAATCACCACCTCAGCCAACCTAGGGAACCCTAGCGGATTCGGCATACACCTAATAAACACAATCAGATGTTTAGATTTAGATAAGGTCAGATGGAAGCAAAGGGTATCGATTCAAAGTCAATAAGTATTATTTCTATGCTTAATTGTCTAAACATTAGTGATCTACACATCTTACGATTCGGGATCCCTGTGTCCGGGATCCGTTATCTATCCCCCAATAAACGCCTCTAAAGAATCGCCTAGGTCTATTCTAATCCCATCAGACAGACCATCACATCCGAATACCCTCGCAGTGATCTCAGCAATTCTGCTGAAGTTTTCCACCCTTCTCAACATACCCAAGTAAAAATGCTGCCCTGCTCCACTCCTCAATCCCAGGGATCCGCCCCAGCCCCTCAACTGATTTGGGATCCCTGCCGGTTTTGGGCGAGCGCTAACAGTTGTTGCAGATCGGCTTCACTCAAACCTTTGAGATCGAGATGGTTCTGAAACCAAACGGCCTGCTGAGGCAAAGGAATCGGGATGCCGGCTTGATCGAGGGCACGTTTGAGCCGGCGTCGATATTCTCGTGCCACCGGCCACTGCTGGAGGGGTTGCACCTTAATCCAGAGGCGAATGATCATGCCGTGTTCAGCAAATTGATCCACACCCAAGACATCAACATCCAAGATCTGATCTCGCCACTGCCAATCCCGACTCATCTCCTGCGCCACCCGCCGGATCACCAACAGGGCTTGATCCACATCCGTTTGATAGGAAATTTGGATCCCCAGATCCACTCGTGACCAACCGTTGGAGAGGTTCTCCACCACTTTGATGCTGCTATTGGGAATGGTAATCAGACTCCCTTCCGTATTTCGCAGTTGGGTAATTCGCAGATTGAGGTGTTCGACCAAGCCGCCCCGCCCATCCACAACAATCACATCCCCTTCCGCAAATTGATCTTCCATCAAGATGAGCAGACCATTGATCACATCCTTGATCAGATCTTGTGCCGCTAACGAAATGCCCAGACCAATAAACCCTAAGCTCGCCAACAAAGGCCCGACATTCACTCCCAGCAGAGCTATACCCAAAATTCCACCAATTAAGACAACGGTGGTGGTGGCAACCCCCTTGATCACTCCCGAAAAGGTGGCAATCCGTTTGGTGAGGCGATAGCTGGGAATCGTTGTCGGGATGGCCTGAAACCATTCCCCCTGGTGGAGGGCAGCAAAGAATTGATCGGTCAGCAGAGAACTGATCCGCACCACCCCATAGGTGCCGATGGTAACGGCGATGATTTTGAGGAGTGGCCCCCGCAGGCTCACCCAAAACACGGTTTGGATCCAACGGCTTTGGGGAAACAACCCCACAACGACTAGCAAACTGCTGCTCCACAAAAGGGTTTGACCCACCTGCAAGAGACGTTGTTGTCCATCCAACCGATTTTCCTGCTTTTGTCGCTGCGCCTGTTGCTCGACAAGGATCGGATCCACGGGTTGATCGGCGCTGGCTGCCGCCTGCATTTGGGCTTGATTTTCTTGGGCAATCGCCAGCCGTGCCTCCCGTAGCCCCTGTCGTCGTTTGTGCATCCGGTTGCCCCAGCCACCCAACAGCCAACTGAGCAGGCTAGTAACCCCCAGCAGCCCAGCCGCGTGACCCGTTTGTCGTAGCAAAAATTGGGGTTGTCGTTCCGCGTGGGCACGAATTAAGGCAGTTTCAATGATGGTCGTCAATTCAATCGCCCAGGTGTTAGCCTGCTGCCCCTGTAGCTCAGCATCCAAGGACGTTACGGTCATCAAATACTGTTCATTAAGATTGAGAATGGGCTGATTGGTTTGGCGATCTAAGCTGACGGTTACTTCCAACTGATTGGGATCAAAATCTGTGGACAAAAAGCGGCGCAGGGATCCCTCAATGGCGCGTACCCGTTGCTCTAGGGGGGTCAACACAGGCGGATCCCCTTCGGTAATCTCCGCAACCGGGGCAGCCACCTGAAAAAGATGGCGACCATCCAAACTGACATAGCCAATTTCTGTGTTGGTTAGACTACGGGGATCCCGGAGCAACTCCCGCAGATCGCCTAGGGTATCAAAGTCAGTGTCAAGGTTAAGGAACTGTGCCTGGGCAGGGGGGATCATCCAACAAGCCTGACTGAGCAGCACGATCCCCCAGAGGGATGAGTGTGTTTTTATCCTTGGCATCTGGTTCTTTCGCCCCATTGCTCACAACACGACCCCAAAACCGTCAAAAGCTTGGGATCCCGTTTAGTGTAGAGGAATTTTTCCATCAGCCGCAAAGCCGCTAGACCTATCCATAGGCTTGCTACGGGGGAGGAGCTTTCATGTCTCCCATGTTGGATGGGGGGGGAGTAGGGGAGTTTAATGAAGCTACTTCGTCCGTGCTTAACCATCCCCAGCGCCAGAATAAAAATAGCAATAACCCTGCAATAGCCACCATGACTAACCAAACCAGGGGATAGCCATAAGCCCAATTCAGTTCTGGCATATTCCAGATCGATTTTTCGGTATTAAAGTTCATGCCATATACCCCCACAATAAATGTCAAGGGGATAAAAATAGTAGAGACAATTGTTAAGACTTTGACCACTTCATTGAGTCGGTTATTCACAGAAGATAAATACAATTCAACCAGACTGGAGGCAATTTCTCGATAAATTTCGACCGTTTCAATCACCTGAATGGTGTGTTCATAGCAATCTCGCAAATAGGTGCGAACGGCGGGAGAAATCAGGGTGTTTCCCTCTCGCATCAATGCCGCAATCGCCTCTCTTTGGGGACTAATGGCTCGCCGTAGAGCCAATAGTTCACGTTTCACCTCATAGATACAACTCAAGGTTTGGCGAGTCGGTTGATCGGCGGCCTCTTCTTCCAAATCTTCTAGTTTGACATCATAGGTTTCTAAAATAGGGAAGAAACTATCAATTAAAGCATCCAAAATAGCATAGGCCAAATAATCGGATCCCTGTTGTCGAATGGCTCCTCGTCCTCCACGAATCCGTTCCCGCACCCCACTAAAACAGTCAAATTGCGGCTCCTCCTGAAAGGTGATTACATAACGGGATCCGATTACAACACTCACCTGTTCGCTGTGAAATCCATCAACTTTTGCCACCACCATACGACTGACCAGCAGATAGTGATCCTCATACTCTTCAAATTTGGGCCGCTGCGGCACATTGACAATATCTTCCAGCGCTAGGGGATGTAAGTTAAATACCTGCGCTAATTGTTGAAGCAACTCGGCATCGCCTAACCCCTGCACATCCAACCAGGTAATGGAGTCCGAATGAATAAATGCCGCGCATTCGGCGGGGGAATGGGTGACAAACCGCCGCACCTCTTCTTGGGTATAGTCAATCACAATCAACTTGGGCGGGTGAGCATCTTTGGGAATGACCAATGTGCCAGGGGTGGTATAAACGTTAGTCATAGGGCAGTCCCACTCAAAACCCAGTCTGAGTCATTAGTATAGAAGATCGGGATAGACAGTCGGGGAAATGCTTGGGTAAGGCTGCTCTCTCTGACCAATTGCATCAATCCCGTAAGGATTTGCTAGCCATGTTGCACACCTTTATTCCTGCCCATCGATTTTTCCCCTATCTGACCTGGACAGAGATTGCCGCGATGCCAGATAAGGAGAATGTGGTGATCGTGCAGCCGGTGGCTTCTATCGAACAGCATGGCCCTCACCTGCCCCTGGTGGTGGATGCGGCGATTGGCACGGCGGTGATCGGGCGAGCCATGCAAAAGCTGGAGCCAGGGATCCCGGCTTATGTGCTGCCCACCCAGTATTACGGCAAAGCCAACGAGCATTGGCATTTTCCTGGCACGATTGCCCTCAGCGCCCAGACCTTGATGGCGATATTGACAGAGGTGGGAGACAGCCTCTATCGGGCGGGGTTTCGGAAGCTGGTCTTTTTGAATTCCCACGGCGGGCAACCACAGGTTTTGGAGATTGTGGCACGGGATCTACACCAAAAATATGCAGACTTTATGCTGTTTCCGGTGGCGGCTTGGCGGGTTCCCCATCAGGGATCCGAGTTGATGACGGCTCGTGAGCGGGAGTTTGGCATTCATGCCGGAGATGGAGAAACCAGCCTGATGCTGCATATTTTGGCGGAACAGGTGCGCATGGAGAAAGCGGTTTGTGAATATCCCCATGATCTCCCGCAAAATAGTTTGCTCAGTATGGAGGGCAACATCCCGTTTGCCTGGGTCACCCGTGACCTCACCCAGAGTGGTGTTTTGGGGGATGCCACGGCGGCCACGGCTGAGAAGGGCAAACTTTTGTTGGAGTCGATGGCGGAGGGTTGGGTGCAATTGTTGCGGGATTTGTACCAGTTTCAACAGCCCCAAGCCTGGAGGAAACTGGCACCCGAAGACGGATCGGAATCGGTCTAGCCTTATCTCCTCAAGTAGACAGTATGGCGGATCCCTAGCGAGTGGTGGTCAGATCTTGGGTTAACCGCAGATCAATGGGTTGTTGGGGATCCAACACCACTACCCGTGGAGCCGTATAGTTGCCCACAGCGGCTCCGGCAACTCCCGCTCCCAAAACCTCTTCGGTCGCAATCACACGATCCCCCGTGACTAAGCCTAGAATGGCTCCGGCGGCGGCTCCAATGGCGGCATCCTGCGCCACTTGTCCCGTGCTGGTATGGCGGGGATCCTTGACATCTCGCAGCACATCCGACTGAGCGGCCAAGGGAAACACTTGATTGTCGATGATCACGCTCTCGGCCACAAAGCGGGTTCCCCCAGGAGCAGGCTCAAACCGTCCATCGATCCGGGATCCGTAGGGAACAAGAATGTCCCCCCGATCATTGCGGATCGGGTTGAGCACCAGCATCGAGGTAGGACGGGTTTCATTGGGGGCGATATACAACCGTTGGTCAAGGGTGGGGGTGACCTGCATGAGAGTGCCTGCCAACACCGTTGAGACCTGTAAATTAAAGCCTTGGTTGGGAGGATTTTGAACCACCGGAGCGAAACTTCCCCGTTGCATCATGGCTTGATAGGTAAAAGCCGCCACTTCAGCACGGGTGGCCGTTCGGTTCGGCTCCAGCAGGGTGGGATCCGGATAGCTGACGATCAGATTGGCTTGGCTGGCGGTAGCCACCTGTCCCACCGCCCAAGCGGGGATGGCGGCAGCATCTCGATAGCGGCTGTTTAAGTCCCCCACCGGAGCCGCTGGGATCGCGCTTCCCTGCAAACCATTCACCAACACCACCCAGGTTTCGGTACGGGTGACGGGTTGTTCAGGGCGAAAGGTGCCATCGGGAAATCCGGCTACTAAGTTGTTAGCGGCGGCGGTGGAAATAGCAGAAAATCCCCAGTAGGTATTGGGCACATCCCGAAAGGCGACAAATCCGACCGTTGCCGGCAGTTGAAAGGCTTTGTTGACAATCGCCGCAAACTGAGCGCGGGTGACGGGCTGGTTGGGGCGAAAACTGCCATCAGGAAATCCACTAATCACCCCCGACGTGGCCAGCGCATCAATGTAGGAGTTAGCCCAATGGCCTCCCGTATCCACAAAACGAGCCGCCAAAGCCGCCTCTCCGCCCGTCAAAAAGAGCAATGAACCTACACTGACTCCCCAAAAAGCCTGTGTCCAAAAAGCAGAACATTTCATATTAAAAACTCTCGGTTCACTATGCCTATTCTGGCTATTTGACCTTATTTGACAAGAGCTAGAATCCTTGATCTATCGATATTTGAGCCTTTATCCTGATTATTTTGCTGAAACGCGCAGGTTTGGGATCCCTAAATCCCTAATTCCGGTTCCTATTGGCCTAGCTTACCTAAGTCTTGATCCCATCACCGCAGGGTTTTGTCGTCAGAACTATCGGGATCCTGACTTCCAGACTCCGCTGCCATGACTTCAGGTTGGCTGAGGCGATCATGACCAAGCCAGCGAGGGATCCCATCTATCCCATCATGGATTGGTGCCACAGATTCTGCCTCGTTCTAGACGGTAACTTTTTCCTGACATGCTTTAAAGTAAGTAGAGCCTCTGAGGCGATGAAGGTTGGCCGCAATTCACTCAAAAACTGAACTCAACTTGGCATGACACAGCAGCGCACTTTTTCTGGTATTCAGCCCTCCGGCGAACTGCATTTAGGCAACTATTTAGGAGCCATTCAAACGTGGGTGGCGGAGCAAACCCGCTATGAGAACTATTTCTGCATTGTGGATCAACATGCCGTCACTATCCCCCAAGATCCCCATCAACTGGCGGAACGCAGCCGCGAAGTGTTTGCCCTTTATCTGGCTTGTGGCCTAAAGCTAGAGCATTGCACCCTGTTTGTGCAGTCCCACGTTCCCGCCCATACAGAATTGGGCTGGCTGCTCAATACCCTCACCCCTATGAACTGGTGTGAACGGATGATTCAGTATAGAGAAAAGCGAGAAAAACAGGGAGAAGAGGCCAGTGTCGGCTTATTTACCTACCCCGTTCTACAGGCAGCAGATATCTTACTCTATCAGCCTAAATACGTTCCCGTAGGCGAAGATCAACGGCAACATATCGAACTTTGTCGTGATATTGCCCGTCGCTTTAATGATCGGTTTGGAGAAGTTTTTGTCATTCCCGAAGCCCAAATCCGCACGGAGGGAGCACGGGTGATGAGTTTAACCGATGGCACCCGCAAAATGTCCAAATCAGATCCTTCAGAATTTAGCCGGATTCACCTTTTGGATAGTCCTGATCTGATCAAAAAGAAAATTCAAAAGTGCAAAACTGATGCCATTCGTGGTCTTACCTTTGAGGATCCCGATCGTCCTGAAGCCACTAATTTGTTGACCCTCTATTGGTTATTCAGTGGCAAAAGCAAAGCTGCTGTGATTAGCGAATGTGCCGAGATGGGCTGGGGACAATTCAAGCCGCTACTGACAGATGTTATTGTGACAGCATTACAGCCGATTCAAGCCCGTTATCAAGAGCTACGCCGGGATCCCTCAGCTCTGACGCAACTGCTGCGGGACAATGCCGCTAAAGCGAGAGCGGTTGCTGAGGAAACTCTGGAAAAAGTGCGTCACGCGATGGGATTTTTGCCAGCATAATCGATGAGGGATCCATGACTATGTTTGATTTGCGACAACTCTTCCAAAACTGTCTGGCGCGGATCCCACCGGAACATCAACAGGAGTTTTTGCAAGAAATTGGCTTTACCAATTATCTGCGAAGTAAGGGGGTGGCTTGGTTACTTCTTTTGATCATACCTTTCGCTATTTATATTGTTGATATTATTAATATCTTTCAATTGTCCAGATATCAGATTTATCGACTTTTATTTGTGCAAATAACCGTATGGATATTAACCATTGGATATCTCTTTCTTTGTCGATGGAAGGAGATTCGAGCTTCTAAAGAGTTTAAGACTTATCATGCCTATCTCAATCAGTTATTTGTCGGGCTTTTGCTGCTATTTATTGGTTTTGAAAGTTTAGTCTCATTAACTGCACTAAAATCTAGCGAAGTTTATATTTTAGGAATGTTTACTCTGGTTTCGTTGTTCTATTTTCCTGGTTTATTTAGTCTGTTTCTGATTTCGTTAATTTATACATTTTATTTGATAGCTGTTTACTATGTCTTAGGTCAACAGCCAACTTATTTGATGGCGGCGTATTTGATCGCTACTCTCTCTACCTTTCTGGCCTGGTTGTTTTCTCGCTATAACCTATTTTCCAGGGCAAGTGATTTTTTGAGTCGCCAGATTATCCAACAACAGGCGGCTTCTCTAACACTCAGCAACCAGGCTCTGCAACAGCGCAATCAAGACTTAGCCATCCTTAACCAAGAAAAAAATGAATTTTTGGGGATTGTGGTGCATGATCTAAAAAATCCCTTGACGGCAATCCAGGCTTCTGCTGAAATCCTGCTCAAGTTTCCCTATCTCGATCAAACGCAGATGCGGGATTTGTTGCAGCGTATCTTGACCACCACCGCTCGCATGTCGGAACTGATTCGCAACCTTTTGGATATCAACGCTATTGAACAAGGGGAACTGCACGTGACACTCAGCTTATGTGATCTCTCCGCTATCACAGCTTCCGTCAAAGACTCCTACGAAGTCGCTGCCCAGCAAAAGGGGCAAACCCTGCATTTTCAGGGATCCCCTGCACCTGCCCTGCTCTTGGGAGACCCCAACATCTTGATCCAAATTGTCGATAACCTCGTCTCTAACGCCATCAAATATTCCTATCCTCAGCAACCCATCTGGCTAGCGGTGGAGGTGGATCCCCCTCATGTCCGCCTGCAAGTACGGGATCAAGGCCCAGGCATGACCACCGAGGATCAGGAAAAATTGTTTGGCAAATTTGTCCGTCTAAGTGCCTTACCCACGGGGGGAGAACACTCGACAGGTTTGGGCTTATCGATTGTCAAACGGTTGGTGGAAGCTCTGAATGGGCGAGTATGGTGTGATAGCCAAATCGGGGTGGGATCCACCTTTATCGTGGAGTTTCCCCAGGCGGATGTCTCGGTGGCCGGGATAGAATTGATAGACTCACTGGCTGGTTTTCCCCCCAGTAGACACACCTAAACCTCCCCATATTCGGCTACCTATCCAGCTTTTATCGAGACTTTCTCAGCAGATATTCAACAGTCCGGTTCCTGATTGCAGTAAACTCCTAGAAACCTCTGATCCCTGGCTAAACCTATGGAAAAATTTCTACGGCGAACCGTTATTGGACTGCTAACTGGTCTGTTGGTTTGGTGGGTTAGCGCTTCTGCCCAGAGCGCCGCTGTGATCAAAGTTGGCTCCAAAGACTTCACGGAACAATTTATTCTGGGAGAAATGTATGCTCTGGTTTTGGAGGAAGCTGGCTTCACCGTAGAGCGCAAACTCAACCTCGGTGGAACTCCGGTGGCACAAGCGGGTTTAGAAAGTGGCGAGATTGATCTCTATCCCGAGTACACCGGAACGGGACTGTTGACGGTGTTGAAACAGCCCGCCAATAGCGATCCCAAACAAGTCTTTGAAACAGTCGCTCAAGGCTATCAAGAGCAATTTAATTTGGTCTGGCTGGATCCCGCCCCCATGAACAACACCCAGGCGTTGGCCATGACCCAGGCCGGGGCAGAAAAATTTGGCATCAAAACTATTTCTGATATGGCGGCCAAAGCCGATCAACTGGTGATGATTGGCCCCCCCGAATTTCAGGCGCGGGAGGATGGGCTACCCGGCATTCAGAAAGCTTATGGCAACTTTAAACTCAAATCCTATAAAGCGGTGGATCCGGGACTGCGCTACAAAGGGTTGGTGGACGGGGAGGCAGACGTTACCGTGGCTTTTGGCACCGATGGTGAGATTAGTGCCTTCAACCTGGTTTTGTTGGAGGATGACAAAAACCTTTTCCCTCCCTATCAGGTGGCTCCTGTGGTGCGCCAAACCACGCTGGAGGCCAATCCCCAAATCCGTGAGGTCTTGAATAGTCTTGCTCCAAAGCTCACCGATACGGTCATGCAAACCCTCAACTATGAGGTAAGTGGCAAGCAAAAAGAGCCGGCGGATGTTGCCAAAGCTTTCTTGGTGGAAGCAGGGCTAATCAAAGGATGAGGATGGGGTTGTGAGCAGCATTCGTTTTGATCAGGTCAGCCTGCGGTTCCCCAGAGCGCCTCGGCCTGCGGTCAACCAGTGCAGCTTTGAAGTAGCCAGTGGACAATTGGTGGTGCTGTTGGGTCCATCCGGTTGTGGCAAAACCACCCTCCTCAAAATGGTCAATCGGTTGTACGAACCCAGCAGTGGTCAGATTACCCTAGAGGGGCAAGATATTCGCCATTGGCCCGTTACCCGTTTGCGCCAGAACATTGGTTATGTCATTCAGCAGTCTGGCTTGTTTCCCCACATGACGGTAGCGGAAAACATTGCGGTGGTTCCCCGTCTCTTGGGTTGGGGCAAGCCCCGCATTCGGGAACGGGTGGAGGAACTCCTGGATTTAATCAAGCTGCCCGTCAGTGAATATGCTCACCGCTATCCGGCTCAACTGTCGGGAGGGCAGCAGCAACGGGTCGGCTTAGCCCGCGCTTTGGCTGGGGATCCCCAGGTGATGCTGATGGATGAACCCTTCGGGGCAATTGATGCCATCACTCGCGCCAGCTTGCAGGAGGAGATTCTGCGCTTGCAGAGTCAGCTACAAAAGACCATCCTCTTTGTTTCCCATGATGTGGAGGAGGCGCTTCGCTTAGCGGATCGGATTCTCATCCTGCACAAAGGTCAGATCGTGCAATACGACACGCCCTTCCAGATTTTGACCCGCCCCGCCAATGCCTTTGTCGCCGAACTGATGGGATCCGAAGATATGGTGCGGCAACTCAGCTTGCTGCGGGTGGAAGGGGCGATGGTGGCAGTTCCCCACAATCACCAGCCCAGTCAGGAGGCCATGATCAGGCAGGGAGATAGTTTGCGCCATGCCCTATCATTGTTGCTGCGGACAGGAGCTTCCAGTCTAACGGTGGTGGATGGGGGAGAAGCAGTGGGAGTCTTGACCCTAGAGCATATCCGAGAATCCGCCAGTCTGCGAGCCAGTGCTTAGGGGGGAATGCTTAGCCAAACATCCCCATCCCTCACCGGGGATCCCTGTCCATCGCCTACCTTCTTCTCTTTTCCCCATGACCCGCATTCAGGCCATTTTCTTCGATGCCGTCGGCACTCTTTTTGATGTGAAAGGAAGTGTCGGGCATATCTACGCCCAAGCCGCCCTTGGCTATGGCGTGCGGATGGATCCCCAACCCCTCAATCGAGCTTTCTATCGGGTGTTTCAATCGGCCAAGCCAATGGCCTTTCCTAACCCCAATCCGGCCACCCTCGATCAGGAGGAGCGCCGTTGGTGGCAACAGATTGTGGAGGCCACCTTGACCGAGATGGGGATTGATCTTTCTGCCGCATCGGAGGGAGATTCCTCTGGCTTCCCAAATTTTTCCAATTATTTCCGCGAGGTGTACGACCTGTTTGCGACGGCGGATCCCTGGCAGCTCTATCCTGAAACCATAGAAGTATTGCAACACCTGCGTTCCCAAGGGATCCCTTTGGGGGTAATCTCTAACTTTGATTCACGGTTGCTGCCTGTCCTGCAAAGGTTGGGGCTGCGGGATTTTTTTAGCCATGTGATCATCTCCACCCAGGTGGGATCCGCCAAGCCTGAGCAACAGGTTTTTGAAAAAGCCCTGCAAGCGTTTCAGATCCAGCCAGAGGCAGCTTTGCATGTGGGGGATAGCCATAGCCAAGACTATCAAGGAGCCAAACAGGCGGGGTTGCAGGCTCTCTGGTTGCAGCGGGATCCCCAGCCGGAGCAGCCTTTCTCCCCAGAAACCATTCGGGATTTGGCAGGCATCCTCAGGCTGTTGTGAGAGGGAGGGATCCAAAAGCTTGGATTGGGATCCCTTGGGCGGCGGCGGCATCGATCAGCCAGAGCAAATGACCGTGGGGTTTCACCTGTTGACAGGGCAAGTGGGGTGGGGTGGTCAAGACCTCCTGCACAATCGGGGCTTTACTGGATCCAGCCACCAAAAATATCACCTGCTGGCTGTGGTTGAGCACTGGAAAAGTCAGGGTGATGCGGGGTTGTCCTGCTTTTTCTCCTACCGTTACCCAGCGATCCATCACCTGCAAGGCGGCAGTCTGGGGAAACAAGGACGCGGTGTGTCCATCATCGCCAATCCCCAAGAGCATCAGATCAAAAGAAGGCCAATCGGATTGGAAAATCCCTTGCAGGGTTTGGGCGTAGGTGTCGGCGTCCCGCAGGGGATCCCTGGCGGCGGTGGGAATCGGAAAAATGTGATCAGCCGGAATGGGCACATGATCCAACAGCGCTTCTTTCGCCATTTTGAAATTACTATCGGGGTGATCGGTGGGCACATAGCGCTCATCCCCCCAAAAAATTTGGGTGTGCGCCCAATCTAGATCCGGGGTATTCGCTAATGCTTGATAGAGAGCTTTCGGGGTCGTTCCCCCCGACAAAGCCACCCGAAAGGAACCATGATCGGCGATGGCGGATTGTGCCCCCTGCCGCCACCAGGCGATGGCTCGCTTGACCACATGGGCGGGATCCACCGCGATTTCCAGTTGAAAGGCTTCCATAACCTGGGACAGAAAGCAACGCCCTAGTTATACCACCCAGGGATCCGCTTGCGGTGAGTTAGCCCAGAAGGGAGGTTGAAAGAACGCCAATAGTTTGCAAGGCTGGATATTTTTGCGAGAGTTGATAGCAAGCAAGCCACTCAAGCAGGTACAGCAGCCGATGGAAACCGAATCCGTGACGGTGATTGAGCATCCGCTAGTGCAACACAAATTAACGTTGATGCGACGGGCGGAAACCAGCACGGCCAAATTTCGCATGTTGCTCAAAGAAATTAGTATGTTACTGGCCTATGAGGTGACCCGCGATCTCCCCCTCAAAAAAGAGTGGATTGAAACGCCGATGGCTCCCATGCAGGCTCCCGTTTTGGCTCCCGATAAAAAAATGGTCATTGTCTCGATCATGCGGGCAGGCCAGGGCATTTTGGATGGCATGTTAGAGCTGATCCCCTCGGCACGGGTGGGGCATATTGGCCTTTATCGGGATCCCAAAACCTTGATTCCCATTGAATACTATTTCAAAGTTCCTCATGATGTGGAGGAGCGAGATATGCTGGTGGTGGATCCCATGCTAGCTACCGGAAATTCGGCGGTGGCAGCCGTACAAAAGCTGAAAACAACGGCTCCCAAAACCCTTCGATTCGTTTGTTTGGTCGCCGCACCAGAAGGGATCCAAACGTTTCATGATTATCATCCCGATGTGCCAATTTACACGGCTGCCATTGACGAAAAGCTGGATGAACATGGATATATTATTCCTGGGCTGGGAGATGCCGGAGATCGGTTGTTTGGCACCAAGTAAGACGGCAACGATTGGAAAACCAATTGGCAACGACTTGAACAAGACTTACGAACCCAAATATTGGCACAGTCCATTGAATTGATTGAAGATAATCGCTATGGTAAAAAGTCACAAGTATTGAATCTTAAGATTTTCAAGATCGCTGATAAGCTATGGATTGGTTCTTTTGTTTAGGATCCCCCATACCTCTACCCGTGTAGGGGTAGCCTAGATAACCTCTGCTTAACACCCGTTGACTACTATAGAACTACGGTAAGACCGTCCAAGAACTTGCTCTGTGGGTTCTTGGTTCGTGGATGTGATTTGGGTTAGGTATGACAACCGCTCACCCTCCCCAATGGCGGGGCAAGATCCCCCTACGCCTGCTATGGATTGCCCCCTTTGTGGTGGAAATGATCGCTGTCGTCGGTGGAGTTGGCTACTTATCCTTTTGGCATGGGCAACGAGCCGTCAAACAGGTGGTCACCCAGCTCCAGAGTGAAACTAGCCAGCGCATCCAACAGCAATTAGATCACTATTTGCAAACCCCCCGCCTCGTCAACCGCCTGAATGAAGAAGCGATACGGATGGGCTATCTCAACCTGGATCAACCGCGCCAGTGGTGGCTCTATTGGTGGCGGCAAATGCAGATGTTTGAAGGAATTGCTTATATCTCCACGGGCACGGCTGAGGGGGAGTTTGTCGGGATTGATCGACGGCAGGATGGATCCCTCGTCTACCACATCAAAGACCAAGCCACTCAGGGATCCGTGATTCAATATCGGGTCAATCCGGATGGATCCCAGGGGAACTATCTGGAGGAAATTGCCGATTACGATCCCCGCCAGCGCCCCTGGTATCAAAATGTAGAGCGGGCCAAAGCCCCCATCTGGTCAGAGATTTATCAATACTTGGCTCCACCCGTCTTGGGGATCACCTTTGGTCAACCCTATCTGGATGAGCAAGGACAAGTGCAGGGGGTGATCACCGCCGATATCACCCTGCCGATCATCTCCGATTTTTTACAGGAATTAGAGGTGGGTCGCTCTGGCCAAACCCTGATTATGGAGCGCTCCGGTCTATTGGTGGCCAGCTCCCTCATCTCCCCCTTTAGTCCCCAACAGGAGCGGATCACCGCTGCCACCAGCCCTGACCCGTTGATTCGAGCCGCCGCTCTGGCTCTTCAGGAGCGTTATCCCAACCTGGAGGGAATTGAGCAGCCTCAACAGCTAGACTTTTGGCTGGAGGGGGAACGGCAGTTTTTGCAGGTGTTACCCTATCGGGATCCCCATGGGCTGGACTGGTTAATTGGGGTGATCATCCCCGAATCCGATTTTTTGGCAGAAATTACGGCCAGTAACCGCCATACCCTCGTTCTTTGTCTGGTGGCGGTCGCCCTGGCTTTGGGAGTGGGCTGGCTGACGGCTCGCTGGATTAGCCAACCGATTTTAGCCTTGAGTCAGGCTTCACAAGCCATGGCGGAGGGAAATCTGCAACCCCAAGTGAGTGCGACCGCCAGCCAAACCAGCATTCGTGAGATTAAGACGATGGCGGATTCCTTTGCTCGCATGGCTAGCCAACTGCGGGACTCATTTATGGCCTTGGAGCGCAGCAAAGAGGAGTTAGAACTGCGGGTGGAACAGCGTACCCTGGAATGGAAGGAAGCCAAAGAAGCCGCCGATGCCGCTAACCACGCCAAAAGTGAGTTTCTGGCGAATATGAGCCACGAACTGCGGACTCCCCTCAACGGTATTTTGGGGTATGCCCAAATTTTGCAACGGTCGGATCACCTGCCCGCCAGCGAAGCCCGCGGTGTTCAGATCATTCGCCAGAGTGGGCATCATCTCTTGACCCTGATTAACGATATTTTGGATCTCTCCAAAATTGAAGCCCGCAAGCTGGAACTGCACCCGCATGACTTCTACTTTCCCGCTTTTTTGCGGGGGGTAACGGAGCTTTGTGCCCTGCGTGCCCAGGAAAAGGGCATTGCCTTTATCGACCAAAGCAGCCCCGCCTTGCCGGAAGGGATCCATGCCGATGAAAAACGTCTGCGCCAAGTCTTGATCAATCTCCTCAGTAATGCTGTGAAATTTACCGAGACGGGAAGGGTGACGTTACGGGTGGAGCCATGTCCGGATCCCCTCTCGCCGCCCATCTCTGCCGATCCTCCCCTCACCCATCTGCGCTTTGCCATCATCGACACGGGGATTGGCATGACCCCTGAGCACCTCGCCCAGATCTTTCAACCCTTTGAACAGGTGGGATCCCAGCGGCGGCGGCAGGAGGGGACGGGTTTGGGGTTAGCGATCAGCCAGCGGATTGTGCAGTTAATGGGCAGCCAGATTGAGGTGAGCAGCCAACCGGGAGCAGGCAGCACCTTCTGGTTTGATCTGCATCTGCCCCTGGCTGTGGACTGGGCGCAGCAAGCTACGATCCTGCCACGGGGCAAAATCACCGGTTTCTTGGGGCAACCCCCCCAAATTTTGGTGGTGGATGATCGCTGGGAAAACCGCGCCGTGTTGGTCAATTTGTTACAGCCCCTAGGATTTGTGGTGAAGGAAGCGGAGGAGGGAGAGTCCGCCCTCCAGATCGCCCACACCTGGGATCCCGACTTGGTGATTACGGATCTGTTGATGCCGGGGATGGATGGGTTTGCTTTGATTCAGCAGATTCGTCAGAGTGCCAGCTTGCGCTATAAAGTCGTGCTGGTGTCCTCCGCCAGTGTCTTTGAGATGGATCAGCACAAAAGCTTGCAGGCGGGGGGCAATGACTTTCTGGCTAAACCCGTGCAAGCGGAGGAACTGTTTCAGCTCATCCAAAAACACCTGGGTCTGACCTGGGTCTATCACCCTCTGTCTGCGGATTCCGACTCTGAGCAGGCTCCTAAAGATATCAGCCTGGGGGATCCCCTTCCCCTGCTCGATGCTGCCGCTTATCCTGCCTCTCCCCACCTAGAGAAATTGCTGGATTTAGCGAAGCGAGGAGATCTGTCGGCGCTGCAGACGACCTCCCAGGCATTGGCTGAGGAGGATCCCGCCTGCCAACCGTTTTTGGATCGCCTCAACCCCTTGATCAAAGGGTTTCAGGTCAAGCAGATTCGCCAGTTGATCGAGCAAGGGCTGGGGGTACAGGTATGAACGCTCTGCCAACAGCGGTGATTCCAGCCACTCTGTTGATTGTGGATGATACCCCAGCCAATCTGGAGATTCTCTCCCAAGCTCTCCTGGATGTGGGCTATACCCCTTTGGTGGCGATTGATGGGGAAAGCGCCATTCAGCAGGCGGAATATGCTCAACCAGATTTGATTTTGTTGGATGTGATGATGCCCCCCGGCATCGATGGCTTTGTCACCTGTCAACAGCTCAAAGCTAACCCTCGCACCCAACAGATCCCGGTGATTTTTATGACCGCCCTCAACGACACTGCCGAGAAGGTGCGCGGATTCAACCTAGGGGCAGTGGACTATATCACCAAGCCCTTTGAATTGGAGGAGGTCTTGGCACGGGTCTCCACCCACCTACAACTGCGCTTCGTGAAACAGCAATTGCAAACCCTCAACACGGAACTAGAGGAGCGCGTCCAGCAGCGCACCATGCAACTGGAGGAAGCCAACCGCTCCCTGCAACGGGAGATCGCCGAGCGGCAGGAGGTGCAGAAACAACTGCTCAAGATGGCGCTGGAAGATAGCCTAACCGGTATGCCGAACCGCGCCAAAGTCATGGAAGCCTTGACGGAGAATCTCAAAAAAGCCGAAAGGGATCCCAGCTATGGCTTTGCCGTTCACTTTATTGACTGTGATCGCTTCAAACTGGTCAATGATTCCCTGGGCCACTTCGTGGGAGATCAACTGTTAATCGCCATTGCCCAATCCTTGCGGGCGGCTATCCCCGTCAACAGTCTACTGGGACGCTTGGGAGGGGATGAGTTTTTGGTCATCCAAGAAGGGGTGCAAACGGTCGAGGATGCCGTGGCTTGTGCCGAAACCATTCAAGGATCCCTGACCAAAGCGTTTCAGCTAGAGCCTTATCAGGTGTATATCAACGTCAGCATTGGTATTGTCTTGGGATCCGGCTACCAGCAGGCGGAACATCTGCTGCGGGATGCCGATACTGCCATGTATCAGGCCAAGTCTACGGGGAAGGGACACTACCGTCTGTTTGAAGCAGCTATGCATGAGCGTGCCCAAACTCGCCTCACCCTAGAAAACGACCTGCGCCGTGCCGTTGAACAACAGGAGTTTATCCTGCACTACCAGCCGATCGTGGAACTACAGAGCGGTCGCATAGTCAGTCTAGAAGCTCTGATCCGTTGGCACCATCCCCAAAAAGGACGGATCCCGCCGGATCAGTTTATTGGGATTGCTGAAGAAACGGGGTTGATTCTGCCGATTGGTAGGTGGGTATTGCAGACTGCCTGCCAACAACTGCGGCAATGGCACGATCGCTATCCACAGCAACAACACCTGACCATGAGCGTCAACCTCTCCGTCAAACAATTTGCTCAGCCCCATTTGATTCAACTGATTGATCGCTGCCTGGAGGAAAGTCATTTGGGTGGGAGCCAGATCAAACTAGAGATTACCGAAAGCGCCATTATGGAAAATGCCGAGGAGACCTTTCACCTGCTGGCGCAATTGCGGGAACGGCAGATTGATCTGAGCATTGATGACTTTGGCACGGGCTACTCCTCCCTCAGCTATTTGCACCGCTTCCCCGTCAGCATCCTCAAAATTGACCGCACCTTTGTTAGCCGTCTGGATCACTCCGTGAACCAACCACTCAGCCAAATGGGGATTGTGCGGGCGATCATCATGCTGTCCCAGAGTTTGCACATTCAACTGGTGGCAGAAGGGATCGAAACCCCCTGGCAACGGGAGCAATTGCTGATGATGGGATCCACCTATGGTCAGGGCTATTATTTCTCCCGTCCGTTACCTGCCGAGGGGGTAGAGGCGCTCTTGTCTAATGGCATGGTTTTGCCCCTGCCCGCCTAGCCATTTGGGGGATTGTTCTCTCGGAAAGGGGGCTGATAGAGTAGCGGTGCTGCCACTTGGATACGATCATGCCTGCCCCCATTCGGATTTTGCTGCAAACCACCATTCCCAGCCTGGAGGATGATTGGCACATCGGACGCTTTGCCCTGCTGCATCGCTTCTTGGCAGGGCTAACCACCCCCCAGGGGGATCCCCTCTGCCAGGTGACCAGTCGGGATCGGCAGGTGGACGGGGCAGGCAATGATCCGGTGTTGAGCCAGATGGGTTCCTCACCGTTTGACGAATTGTGGCTGTTTGCGGTCGATACGGGGGATGGCTTGTCAGAGGCCGATTGCCAGGGCATCACCGCCTTTCGCCAACGGGGGGGGGGATTGTTGACCACCCGCGACCACCAAGATCTCGGATCCTCGTTGTGTCAGTTGAGCGGAGCCTGTCACCCGATTGGCATGGCGCACTTTTTCCACAGCCAAAACCCCGATCCGGATCCCAGCCGCCACTGCCGCGATGATCAAGCCACTTCCTCTATCACTTGGCCTAACTATCATTCGGGGCGTAATGGCGACTATCAAGTGATTCATCCCAGCCAGCCTTTGCACGAATTGCTGCATAACCCAGATTCCCCCAGCGGAGCCATCCAATACTTCCCCGCCCATCCCCACGAAGGAGCCGTCGGGATCCCGCAGGCAGAAAGCAGCGCCCGCGTGATTGCCACCGGCAAAAGTCTTGTCTCCGAGCGTCTCTTTAATCTGGCGGTGGCCTTTGAGCGGGTGGAGGATGCCGCGGGGCGTTTATTGGGGCGGGCGGTGGCTCAGTCTACCTTCCATCATTTTTGTGATTACAACTGGGATCCCTCAATGGGTTGCCCCAGCTTTGTCTCGGAGCCTGCCGGAGATAGCCTAGTACGGGATCCCTTGGCGATGGCGGATGTCTATGCCTATATGAAAAACTTGGCGCTCTGGCTCAGTCCCCAAGAGTAGCCGCCAGCCGATCCACCTGCTGTACCAAGCCCGCCACAGCACTGGGTGACCAGACTCCTTCGCTGGCTCTACCCTGGTGCAGTCGCAGATAAAGGCGAAAGTGATCCGGTTCTCCAGTGGCGATCAGGGTGAGAAGGTCTAAGCCTTGTTCTAGGGTGAGGCTCTCTTCGGCCATGAGGTGGGGGCGCATCACCTGCCACTGGTGCCGCAATTGCTGGAGCGCCTGACAAAAGGCTTGCCATTCTGCTTCCGTCAACTCCATCGCCCAGTCATCGGATCCCAAAAGAGTAGTGTAGGGGGGATGGTGGGGTTGGCGGCCCAGTCGCCAGCCAGCTCCTTTCCAGAGATGGGGGGAAGGGGAGGCAAACCGCTCCGATCGATCAGAGGGAAAATCAGATCCATCCACCATATCCATACCCCCATACTCCCATCACTCACTATATTCACATCACCCTATTCACAAAGGGGTGTATCGCTGGTTTGGGGAAGGGACTAGGTTTCGTTGATCCGTTGCCAAACGCTGGCTTGCGTGCCACGACTGCGCCGCCGAAACAAACGAGGTCGGTAGGCAGACTCCCCCCCCAGCTCGACAATCTGCACGAGATTACGCTGGCGCAAGCTATCCAAACAGGCTTCCACCGCCTCTAGGGATTTTCCGGTTTGCACCATGATTTCTTTGGGGGTGACGGGTTGCTGTTGGCGGATCATCCAATTCAACAGATGCCGCTCTACCTCCGGCAGCGACAACATTTGCGACATGCCGCCTGTTTCTAGCTCCTGCACCAAATCATCCACCACCAGGGGACGGCTAGCCGAGGTGGAAGGAGTTTGCAGAATTTGGCTGGCAAGGCTGGCTAGGGTTTGGGTGAGGGGATGATCGGGGTAGCGCAGGCAAAACACATCATGACCAGCCAGCAACAACATTTCTTCACAGAGGGGCAGAATGGCCGTGGGGGGCATCCCATAATTGGTTTCAATTTCCTGGCGGAGATGGGTGCGATCCACCCCGCTGGGAATCTGGTTGAGGATGAGCAAGAGGTGGGGCACTTCTAGTTTGTGAGCCAGTTCCAATGCCACCGCCGTTTTTTGCAAATCCTCCCAGTCCAAGCCCACGATCACTATCAGAATATCGGCTAGGGTCATCGCCAAGAGAGATTCTTCGTCCAAGCCAGCGGGAGTGTCTAACAACAAAAAGTCTAAGCCCAGTTGCAGACTGAGTTGAAAAAAGCCTGTGCCCAAACGGGCGGCATCGTGTCCCTGTTGCAGAAGCGGCTTGATCTCCTTGAGTTTGAGACCAGAGGGTAAAAGATAAACCCCACCGCTCAGGAGGGCGACCTCCCCCTCTCCCACTTTCAGCAATTCCGGTTCCTGCGGTTGCTGGGGATCCCAGAGCGCTCCCTTCCCCAAAAAGTCATTGAAGGTGGCATCCAAACGCCATTCGTCATAGCCAAACAGGGAATGTACCCCTGGCATCGCCCGATCCGTATCGACAATCCCCACTCGCTTGCCCTGAGCCGCCATCAGCGCCCCTAAATTAGCCGCTAAGTTGGATTTGCCTACACCCGGTCGAAAGGATTGCAGAGAAATAATACGGGTCATCGGTGCGGGGAGGGAATGGGGGTTTAGAAATGGGGTGATCCCAATTAAATGGGGATCCCGGCTTCTAGTCATGGTATTGCGCTTAGGGAAAAATGATCTCCCCCGCGTCAGGAAATCGTCACACTTGCCCGCTCTCACCATTGGCTGGAGAGGGAGGAGCCGTCCCTCGGCAAGCCTGATAACGGTGCTTAAAGGTGTGCTGGCGTTGTTTGTGATCGACTATCGGATCGGGATAACCCAGGCGGCGGCGGGCTGTCAGGGCAGGTGGGTGGGCTTCTAGCAGGTGGGCGGTGGATAGTCCTGCCAATTCTGGCAAATAGTGGCGAATATAGCGACCCTCTGGATCAAATTTGCTGGCCTGCGTCCAGGGGTTGAAAATGCGGAGGGGTTTGGCATCCGTCCCCACGCTGGCGCTCCACTGCCACCCCCCATTGTTAGCGGCCAGATCTCCATCCACCAGATTTTGCATGAAATACTGTTCTCCCCAACGCCAATCAATCAAGAGATCTTTGGTCAAAAAACTGGCCACAATCATCCGGCAGCGGTTGTGCATCCAACCGGTTTGATTGAGTTGTCGCATCGCTGCATCCACGATGGGATAGCCGGTTTCTCCCCGACACCACGCCTGAAAGTGATCCGGCTGGTTGTCCCACTCCAATCGGTCAAAGTCCTGACGATAGCATCGCGTTTCTACCTGCGGCCAAAAGGCCAAGACATGCTTATAAAATTCTCGCCAAGCAATTTCTTGTTGCCAGGTTTGCAGGCTGAGAGCCTGGGCATCACTGCGAATTTCCGGTTCGGCGTCCTTGAGGGTTTGCCACAATTGGCGGATCCCTAGATTGCCCCAGCGCAAATAGGGGCTGAGTTGAGAAGTGCCCGCTACCGCCGGATGGTTTCGCTGCTGTTCATACGCAAACAAACCTCCCTCCAGACAAAACCGATCCAGGTGGTCGAGGGCGGCGGTTTCTCCAGCAGGCGGTAACTGTTGCGAGCAGGTCATGCCCAAACCCGCCAAATCCGGCAGGGGAAGGGAGGGCAAAGCCAGGGTTGTCAGCGACCGGGGCGGCGGATAGGGATCCCCTTTCTCTAAGCGACTCCAGTTGCGCCAAAAGGGGGTATAGACAGAATAGGGATCCCCCACCTGGGTCAGCACCTCTCCAGGTCCGTGCAGTAGTTGATCCTGGCAGGTGATCACCTGGATCCCCAGTGCCTCTAGCCCCGCTCGTACCCGTCGATCCCGTTGTTGGGCAAACGGCTCGACATCCTCGTTCCAGAGAATGGTTCTGGCTTGACTTTCCTCAATCACCTGGCGCAGACAGAGCAGAGGATCCCCCCGGCGCACCACCAACTGTCCGCTGATCTGGGCATAGCGATCCTGCATTTCCCGCAGGCTATCGAGCATAAACTGCACCCGCGCCGGAGCAGTATCAGAGCGGTGCAGAATCTCTGGATCGAGAATGAAGATGGGGATAACCAGCGGACTCAAACGGTAGGCATGAGCCAGGGCGGTATTATCATGCAGACGCAGGTCACGGCGATGCCAGAGGAGGATAGGATCATTCATCTCCCTACCTTAAAGGACAGTCGCGCCTCAGCCAAGGGATCCCAAGATAAGGAGGTCAACATTAGGAGACGAGGTCAACTCACCCCCTCTCAGCTTTGGGAATCCGCCCAAACGCGCTGAGGACATTCTTGGCAGGCGGGGTAGGGTTGCCGTTGTCCATCACTAAAGCCCATGGCATAGGCAGTATCTCCCAATAGCACCACCAATTGGGTTAGCTTGAGAGAGATTAAGGGATCCAAAGGTTCGGTGGCATCTAGCATAAACTTCTCAAAAGACCGACGTAGAGGTTCGGGCGTCTCAATCATCTCCACAACTCCTGCTATCTAGCGAATAGCGATAAGTATTTATCCTCAATGCAAGATGCGAATGTTGCCAGGATAAACGGGGGATCAAACGGGACTCGTAGCAATGTTTACCGATTGTTGAGAAAGGCTAGGGGGAGTGGGCAAGCTTTAGATTGGATCCCAAATCTGGGTGGCAGCAGGTCAATTTATAGGAATCGCTATGGCAACAGAACGACGGGTGGCACGGGTCGCCGAATTGATTAAACGGGAAGTGAGCCAAATGCTCTTAACCGATATCAAGGATGATCGGGTGGGGGCAGGCATGGTCAGCGTTACCAACGTGCAGGTTTCTAATGATCTGCAACATGCCAAGGTCTATGTCAGCATTTATGGCACTGCCGAGGCACAAGCGGAAGCCATCACAGGATTGCAAGCCGCCACTAGTTTTGTCCGCCGAGAAATTAGCCAACGTCTCTCCCTGCGGCGTGCCCCTGTCGTCGTCTTTCAACAGGATCGCTCGATTGAAGAAGGGAACCGTGTCTTGTCCCTGCTGAGCCGATTGCAAAAGGAAAGTGCTAGCAAACAAGCTGCCTTAGCTAACCAACCAGAAGCCCTTGGGACTCAGACCGTGACCGAAAAACCCTCTCCGTTGGAATAACGTGACATTCTCCCGATGCTCACCCTAGCGGGTAGAGGGCGGGCTTCCCTTCCTTGCGGTTGGGTTTTCCTGCTTCATCGGGGTTCCCAAGCAACCATCCTCCACAGGCAGTATCACCGACTGTCCATCGGCTACAAGTACAAGACCTCGTTGCATCACCACTTGAGCAGCAGCAACATCTCGGTCAGTCGTATATCCACATTGATCACAATCATGCACCCGTTCGCTGAGTGTCTTCTTTCCAGTACGCGCTCCACACTGGGGGCAGGTTTGGCTTGTTCGATTCGGGTCAACCTTAGCAAAGTAGACTCCACGCTTCCAGGACACCCACTTGAGGATTTCCAGAAAACTACCCCAAGCAGCATCCAAACAATGCGTTGCCAACATCCCGCGACTAGTCATCTTGAGGTTCAAGTCCTCAGCAAAAATCATCCCAGCGATGTCGCAAAGCCTGTGCGCTGTCAGGAAGTGGAACTCACGACGAACATTGTGGATGTGTTCGTGCACTGCACGAATCTTGGCTTGAGTCTTCCGGTAGTTGACAGAACCCTTTTCCTTGTTTCTCAATTTGCGTTGCAGCCATCGAAGCTTGCTTTGCAAGTCAACAAAAAAACGAGGGCGTTCAACCAACTTACCAGTCGATACAGCCAAGAACGTTTCCAGCCCCAAGTCAATGCCGATAGGTTCGCCATGCGGCATGATTTCAGGAACGGAAACATCGGCTTGCA
>JANRIL010000042.1:0-196204 GCA_033764955.1 Cyanobacteriota bacterium
ATGCCACGCGATACCAACTCTGGAGTTCTGATCAAAAAAGTGGGGTTGGGCATCACCTCACTCAAAAAAGCTCGAAGAACTTTGGTTCGGAGAGAAGCCCGCGCTCTATGCGAAGCATGAGCGTCGGGAGTATGTCACGAATCTTGGCCAGAATCGGGAGAGTCCTTGCCTACTTTAGGAATGTAGCCGGGACGCTCAGCATTTTCCCAGCCTGCCGGACGTTTGGAGTTATACCAAGCTAGCGAACCCAAAACCACGGCGGCCAAAAAACCACCCCCCAAGACAATTAACGGGGCAAGAGGGATCCCTTCAGGAGCAGCCACAGCCAACAAACCATCAACGATCATGGGGGTAATATCCTCAGTCTTAACGCTCTAGTTGGAAACAGTCATATCTGGGAGAGGCCGCTAGCTAAGCCCCAAGATGGGGGTATTATGCCACAGGCTGTAGGGATCCCGCTTGCAGATGTTCAGATCCAGCAATGAGGCGGGCACTGACAATGTGATCCTCTTTTTTGATCTTCACCATCACCTCTTGCCCTTGGGTGACATAGCCAAAGGCGGCATAGCGACCATCCATCAAATTGAGTCCGGCAGGAGTGAGATCCGGCTCCGCCAGAAAGATAAAAAACTGAGAGGAGGCGCTGTTGTTGTCATCGGGGTAGCGAGCCATGGCCACCGTTCCTTCCACCGAGAAGGGGAGGGCGGGTTCCGCATCCCAAATTCCCCACTCTTCAAAGGTTTTGCCATAGCGCGGTTTTAGTTCCCCTTTGGCGCGGATCTCCAAAGGAATGGTGCGGGTTTCGTGCAAGGTGGGATCCACATAGCCATCGGCAGGTCCAGGGGGATCCCCCGCTTGAATCACATAAAAGTCTTCCACCCGATCAAATCCCAGGCCATCATAAAAGCCCTTTTGCACCAAGTCAGCAAAGTTACCTGCGGTTAGGGGCGCACTATATCCGTCTAGGGTGAGGTACATCGTGCCAGCAGTTGTGACCAGTTCCACCTCCGCTCGTCCCAAGAGACGGGGTAGGTCAGCATAGCTAGCGGGTAGCTCGTAGGGAAAATCCCCCAGCCAATTTTGTTCAAAGGCTTCTAGACTGGTTAGCACCTCGTCATAGGCCAACCGAGCGTCCTCTTTCCCTTTCGACTTACGGTTCAGTTGCTCTTGGAGGGAGAGCAGGTGCTGCTGGATTTGTTGTACCTGCGTTTGGGCAATCGTTTGCTGGGGCACAGGCAATTGGGCAATTAAACTGGGAGCCTGTTGTCCAACCACCTGCTGAGCCGCTTTCACATCGGCACGGGTGACTGACCAACGGTTGTACTTCAGATCTTGGTCAATGCGGCTGAGGGTTTCATCCAAGACTCGGATTTTTGGCTCAGTAATTGGCAAGGCTTGCCGCAGGATCGTCCGTCCGTCAGTGATGGCATTCCCCGCTGGCAGAGCCAAGGCCGGCAGCGGCTGCCACCAGACGAGCAGGATCAGCGAAACGGCAATCAGGCGAATCCAATGCTGCCATGACCTAGTGTTGGTGTGAGTATCCCCATACTGCATAGCCTTGTGCCTCTCAATACTCCATCGCTCCCCGTAGAGTGGCCTAGGGGAGTCCTTTACCAGCTTAGGGGGTAAGTGCAGTCTTTGAATACGGCAATGACAGGAATCCTCTTTTTCTTGTTAAACACTGAGGGTGTTGCCACAAGCCCCCATCATGCTACGAACTGTCGATATGACATAAGAGGTTCCAAAACAATCTCTAAGACAAGACGGTTTTTTCAGGGGGAGATGAAACGTCATCCTAGTTATGTATCTATATTGATATCGGGTTTTTCACTCCTCAAATCATCTGTGAATCTGACCCATAACGGCTCATGGGCAAAAGTGATCTTTCTCTTATGGAGGATAGACCTTCTCTCGACTGAATTTTTTAGGGAAAGACGGTAGTTTCTTAAGCAGATTTTTACAAGAGCTTTACATTGTCGTCACTCGTAGCGCTTTATACTACTCAACTGGATGTTTTGTGTAACTTCCACCAACAGGTTTCGCTTCTTAACTTCTAGGGAGAACATTATGCCTCGCTCTTGGGGATCCTTACGGTCTTTAGTCCTTGTGGGGATGAGTTTATCGCTGGGGACATTGGCTTACTCCCAAACCGGATGGACACAAACCCAGCCGATCAAGGGCTTTCAGCATTTGACCCGCTATGTTGTGGGGGGGGCGGTCGCCGAGATCATTGCCGCTAGTCCCGATGGCAATACCCTAGCCTTTACGAACGCAGGCGATCAGCAGGTGGGGTTTGTGGATATCACCGATCCGGCAGATCCCAAAGCTTTAGGCACGGTAGCGGTGGAGGGAGAACCCACTTCCGTTGCCATCACCCCTGATGGCCAGGTTGCGATAGTGGCCCTGTTAGACCTGATTGACGACGATAAAAAAGAAACGATTGCCGACCAAAAACCAGGCAAGCTGATCTTCATCGATCTGAGCAGTCGCACCATTCAAGCCGAGTTGCCCTTACCGGGTATCGGCCCCGATAGTCTGGCGATTACCCCCGACGGCAAAAAAGTTGTGGTGGCCATCGAAGACGAGGAAGATACCGACAACTTGCCCGGTCAGCGGCCTGGCTCTATCACCATTGTCACCCTCAATTCGCAAGATCCTGCCCAATCTGAGGTGGCCAACCTAACGATAGATCTGAGCCAAGTGGCAGGTGCCAATTATCCGACGGATCCCCAACCCGAATATGTAGCCATCTCTCCCGATGGGAAAACCGCCGCCGTCACCCTACAAGAAAATAACGCCATTGCCTTGGTGGATCTGGCTGGTGAAAAAATCATCCGCATCTTTTCAGCAGGCACCTCCCAACATGCCAAAGCCGATTTGACGGAAGACGGAGAAATTAGCCTGACTCAAGCCTTTGAGGGACGGCGAGAACCGGACACTATCGCCTTTACTCCCGATGGCAACTACCTCGTTACCCTAAATGAAGGGGACACCGACTTGGAAAGTTTTGGGGACAACATTTGGTCAGGGGGGCGGGGCTGGTCTATTTTTGATCGGGAAGGTACGGTTGTCTACGACAGTGACAGTCGTGCTGAAGAAGCTGCTGTCCTGCGCGGACACTATCCCGAAGGTCGCTCGGAAAATCGTGGCATTGAAATGGAAGGCGGGGATGTCGAGCGATTTGGCAACCAAGATCTGGCCTTTGTTGCCTCCGAACGGGGTAGTTTCTTAATCGTTGCGGATATTACGGAGCCTCAAGAACCGAGGCGGTTGGCCTTTTTGCCCACCGGACTTGCTCCTGAAGGGATCCTGGCTCTGCCCAAGCGCAACCTGGTCTTAGCCTCCAATGAAGGGGATGGCACGATCGATATTTGGCAAGCTAGCCCAGCCGAAGTGGATCCCTATAGCGAACGGGAACCTTTGGTGGTGTCAGAGAGCCTGGATCTTCCCTTCAGCGCCTTGAGTGGGTTGCAGGTGGACGCTCAAGAGACCAGTATGCTTTATGCTGTGCCGGATAGTGCCATCGCCCCTTCCCGTATTTACTCCATCAACCTGGAGGGGAATCGAGCGAAAGTCAGTAAGGCGCTGATTCTAACCAAAAATAATGAACCTGTCGCCTACGATCTGGAAGGAATCACCCTTGCTCCACAGGGCGGCTTTTGGCTAGTCAGCGAAGGAGACGATCGAGAGGGGCAAGAAAAACCCAATATCTTGATCCGTGTGGATGATCAGGGATCCGTACAGGAAGAGATCTTTTTGCCCGAGAGTGATGCTCAAAAGATTACTCGTTTTGGTTTTGAGGGGGTAGCCACCAATGCTGATGGCAGCAAGGTTTATGTGGCGGTGCAGCGAGAGTTTAAGGATGAAGAAAAAGGCAAAGTTCGCATTGCCGAATATGATCTGACCAGCCAAACCTGGGCTTATTATTTCTATCCGTTAGACAGTGGCAATGTGGAGGATAGCTGGGTAGGACTGAGTGAGATAGCTCGTCAACCGGATGGCAGCTTTTTGATCCTGGAGCGGGATAATCAGGGGGGTGTTAATGGAGCCGCCAATGCGCGGATTAAAAGGGTCTATCGCATTTCTCTGGAAGGAGTGAAACCGGGGGAAACCCTCGATAAAACGCTGGTCAGCGATCTACTCAAAGACCACAACTGGCTAGAAGAGAAAGCAGAGGGGTTAACGGTCACCGAAAAGGGCTTTTGGGTAGCCAGCGACAATGATGGTGGAGAAACCTATAGCCGCTTATTGCTGGTTTCCCCTTAGTTACTAGTTAATACCCATTCGATTTTCCCTGACAATGGATCCCTTCTATACTTGCCCCAAAGTAGGCCAGAAAATGAGAAGGGATCCCTTTTTTCGTGGGGATCCCTTTACTGTCAACCTAACCCCGTATCCTCCCGAACCAATAGAAGTTTTCTGCACGATCAATGATGAAATTTATAGTTTGATTGTTATTGGATGGAATTAGCTAAAATCAATTTAAGAAAATCATGTTACGATTAGCACATCTCATACAGGTTTCGGGAGAGAAGATGTGCGCTACGAAATCCGCTATGGATCGACCTTTTCCACCCTTTTTATTACTCTTTCTCCTGGAGAATCTATCACGGCTGAAGCGGGGGCGATGGCCAGTATGTCTTCTGCCATAACGATGCAAACCCGTTTTTCGGGAGGCTTTTTGACAGCCTTACTGAAAAAGATTTTTGGGGGTGAGACGTTGTTAGTGAATGGGTTTGCTAACCCCACCCAGCAGCCTCTCCAAATCGTTCTGACCCAGGCCACCATCGGCGACATGACGGCGGTGGAATTAACCCAGCAAGCCCTCTGTCTACAACCAGGAGCCTACATTGCCCATGCAGGGGCTATCAACTTGGGGGTACAGTGGGCGGGGTTTGCCAGTTTCTTTGCCGGAGAAGGGCTATTTCGCCTCAAAGCAACCGGACAAGGGATCCTCTTTTTGGGAGCCTATGGCGGCTTGACCCCCTACGACCTAGATGGCGAATTGGTGGTGGATTCGGGGCATTTGGTGGCCTATCCCCCCAGCATTCAGATGAAATTGGGCTTAGCCAGTGGGTTGATCGGTTCTGTCACCTCTGGAGAAGGATTGGTCAGCCGCCTATCTGGGCAGGGCAGGATTTATCTGCAATCCCGCAGCCTTGACGGATTGGTGCGCTATCTCAATCCCAAGATTTAGAATTCGGTGGATATTGGCGGATAGTTTGGAAAGAACCATGAGCCTGCCAAAGGTGAGTTCGCCCCTTCCCCCCAGCCATGCAGAAGGCCATCACAGGAGCCAGTCATGAAGTACGACTTACTACATAAGCCCGACTCAGCCATCGCCCATATTCACCTCGATCCTAGGGAAGAGTTGATCGCAGAGGCAGGAGCAATGGTGGCGATGAGTAGCACCCTCCAGGTCAACACCACCCTACGCAAAGGGAAAGGGGGCGGGGTGTTAGGGGGGCTAAAGCGAGTCTTAGCGGGAGAATCCCTCTTCCTCTCGGTGTTTCGTACCGGAACCGAGCCAGGAGAGATTTATCTGGCGCCTAAACTGATGGGGGATATCTTGGCCTATAGCCTGCCCCCCGGCGGATTGGTGGTTCAATCGACGGGATTTATGGCTTGTACTCCCAAGGTACAGATGGATATTGGCTTTCAAGGCTTAAAGTCTCTGTTTGCTGGAGAATCGATCTTTTGGCTGGATGTGTCGGGCAGTGGCCTGATCTGGCTGAGTTCCTTTGGCGCGATTTATGAAGTCGAGGTGAACGGCGACTATATCGTCGATACGGGACATGTGGTGGCCTTTGAAAAAACTCTGAAATTTAGCGTTACCAAAGCCGGATCCAGTTGGCTGGGATCCCTCTTGGGCATCGGCGGAGAAGGTTTAGTTTTGCGCTTTCAGGGGCAGGGCAAAGTCTTTTGCCAAACCCACAGTCCTGCCGCCTTTGGGATGCATGTGGGTGGCCGGCTGCGCCCCCGCTAAGTTAGGGATGCCGCTCTCACGGCTTAATGCTCATGTATGACTTGAAACCCTGCTACTTTTCGGTCAACCCCTCAGGATAGTGCTTATGAATGCGCAAACCCCTTTTCAGATTGAACATAGCCCTGCTTATGCGGCGCTCCGCCTGCAACTGAGTGCTCGTCAAACGATGGTGGTGGAAGCCGGAGCTATGGCCGCCATGGATCCCAGCATTCAACTCAAATCCAAGATGAAGGGGGGATTGATGAAGGGACTGGGGCGAATGTTGGGGGGAGAATCCCTCTTCCTCAGCGAATTTACGGCGGCAGACAAGCCTGCCCAACTCTATCTCGCGCCCGGTGTGCCGGGAGATATTCAGCACTATCGCTTGCAGGGCAATGCCTTGATGATCCAATCCTCCGGTTTTTTGGCGGCGGATCCTAGCGTACAAATTGATACTAAATTTCAGGGGTTCAAAGGTTTTTTTAGTGGAGAATCCCTATTTTTGCTGAAAGCCACCGGATCTGGCGATCTCTGGTTTAGTTCCTACGGAGCTATCTTAGAAATTCCTGTCAATAGCGACTATGTGGTAGATACCGGCTACATTGTGGCCTTTGAAGACAGCTTGCAATATCGTGTGGAAGTGTTGGGGGGACTGTCCTTTCGCAGCCTGAAAACTTCACTGCTGGGAGGAGAAGGGCTGGTTTGTCGCTTTCAAGGGCGGGGTCGTCTCTGGATTCAATCCCGCAATCTCTATGATCTGTTGAATTTTATGTATCCATTTCGACCGACTAAGAGCGACTAAGCAACCGATGAGGTTGGTTGCCACAATTTTCTCCGCTCCCCAATGACTAAGATGGTACTCCTATGTAAGTAATGATGCATTGTAGTGCTACAAGAAGTTGAGGATCATACCAATAGGGTTTCCAGATTTTTGGAGAAGAAATGACCTTCTGAGAGGAGTCAGAAGTAAACTGCCTATGGCAATAGTGGCACCCATATCGTTGTTTTTTATTATGGGTTTTGCCATATTTAACCAAAGAAGAATGATATGGCAATCCTATAAGAGTTGTGAGAGCAAAGATCTCCCACGGATCCCCCTGCCCTATCGGTTACCTCTTTAGCAAGGGGGGCTTGGGGGGATCGGTTTTCACAAATCACTTAGGCTTGCTATATAGATTTAGCTAATCATTGAAATCATTGTCAGAGGATAAAATAAATATTCTAGATAAAACAACTTCCAAATCAATTGATAATAGTTGACAATTGTCTGACGACACTCGATTTGAACGGTTAACCGCATTGCCAATAAGACAACTAATCCCAGGCCATGTAAAATTAAGAACCAGATCCCACCTTCAGACAAAAAGCAGATTAAACTCAGGCAACCCTTCTGAATTGGCAAGAAACCAAAAAAACTAAACAAGATCATACCAGCATAAGCCAAACTTAATATGGCCACAGAAGCATTTAAAACTTTAGCCTGTCCCCAGCGCAAGGAGAATGTCGCAATCTGAAACTGTCGATCTCCTTCCATATCGGGGATATCTTTGAAAATAGCGATCGCCACACCAAAAATTGACATAAACAAGGTTAGGGCAATTAATTGTGGAGGGATCCCAATCGGTAGCTGAGCAATCTGGCGAAAGGCTTGATAAAGACCTAAATTCACAATCAACCCGCGCACTAAATAGATACAGGCGGCGGCAGCCAAAGGGAAGCGTTTTAGGCGTAGAGGAGGAAGTGAATACGCTGTGCCAATTAAACCACTACTCACCACAGTTGCAAGCAAATAAGGTCGTTGCCAACTGCTGGCGAAAAGAGCCAGGATCCCGCAGAAAAGAATAATTCGCCAACCTTGATGAGGGGTGAGGGATCCGGCAGCTAGGGGTAAATGGGGCTTATTGATGCGGTCAATCTCAATATCTGTCAGTTGATTGAGTCCTACAATATAGATGTTCATACCCAGACAAGCCAATAAAGCAATGGCCAAAGACAGCCAATGCTCAATCCAAAGGATCCCGAAAGGAAGTGCCAGAAGATAAAGACTAAGGACACTCGCGGTCGTGCCATAGATAGTATGAGGACGGGTGAATTTCCAAAAACTAGTCAAAAATGATGCTGATTGAGGAGATAATTTTTGCAGAGTCTCAACCTTTTCTGAGGAGGAATCCGGAGCTGGATGGCTATCAATAATATTCTCAGACAAAACCGGATCGATGACTGGTGGAGAAGCTTCTGATGTCATGGCTTTATTCCTGTCAACAGACCATAGCGAATTAACCCAGAGGCATAACCGTTTGCCATTAACCTCAGGGAAAGAGCCGCCCGCAAAGTTGGCCACCCTTTGGTCAAAAGTTGCCAAATAACCTTCATATCCCATGCCGATTCCATCACTAAATCCCAAAAAGGAGCAACTTCTTTTGACCAATCGGCTAGCTTAAGATATTGAAAACCCGTTTGTTCAGCCAGTTGTTGATAGTCGGCTAAACTGAGAATATAGGGTAAGCAATAAACATCATAAATTTTTTGTAGTTGCTGGCGATCTTGAGCAGACAGGGATCCGGAGCGGTGACACCACGTCACTAGCAATAAACGTCCACCTGGTTTAAGCACCCGATGACATTCCGCTAAAAACTTGGCTTTGTCGGGCATGTGTTCACCACTTTCCAAAGACCAGACAAAATCAAAACTACCCGCCGGAAAAGGCATTTCTAGGGCATCCGCCACATAAAATTGGGTTTGCGTCGAAAGTCCTTTTTCTTGGGCACGGCTAGTAGCTCGTTTCGCCTGAATCGGGCTGAGGGTAATGCCCGTCACTTGAGCCTGGAAGCGTTCTGCCAAGACTAGGCTACTGCCTCCGATTCCGCACCCCAGATCCAGAATCTGCTGAGGATTTTTTACCTCACACCACTCTAAGAGTCGATCAATCAAATCAATCTGGGCTTGTCGCCGCTCGGGTCGGGGATCCCCTAGGGGGTAGTAGCCGTGGTGCATGTGTTCCCCCCAAACCGATTCCCAGAGACCGGAGGAAGCATCATAAAAGGCTTGGATGCGCTGACGCAAGCCCGTGAAATCAGGGGCTAGGGTGGAATCAGAAGGCATGAGGGAAGCCAATCATTGAGGAAAAAACCAGTCGGATATTTAGGGTTGACGGAATCGCTTGAGCCACCAACTCGCCAAGCCGCTCACAATAGCTCCCGCCATCAAAATTCCCAGGGCGGGTTGAAAAAGGGGGAGCCACAACTGAATCCACAGTTTATAGCCCAACGGGATCCCTAAAAAGGCTCCTGACACCGAAAAGACAAACCAAACAAATCCCCCAAACACCAAAAAGATATTGGCAATCAAGAGGCGATCGAGGAGATTCTTGAGAGATTGCAGAGTCATGGCAGGGTCAACAACGGATGCAAACACTAGCTTAATACAGTTTATTTCTCCTAACTTTCCTTGTGATGATCTGGGATCCCTGGGAGGGGATATCCCCCTAATACTCAATACCGATCTGGGCTTTGATTCCCTGTTCTCGAAAGGGATGCTTGATCAGCTTCATCTCGGTCACCAGATCCGCCACCTCGATCAAACCCGCCAAGGCTCCACGTCCGGTTAAGATCACATGCTGGTCAGTAGGTTTAACCTTCAACCCCTGCAAGACGTCATCGAGAGCGAGGTAGCCTAATTTGAGAGCAATGTTAATTTCATCCAGCAAAATCACCCGAAAATCCCCCTCTGTGATCAGACGATAAGCCTGTTGCCAAGCTGCCTGGGCATGGGCGATATCCCGTTCCCGATCCTGGGTCTCCCAAGTAAAACCCTCTCCCATAGCATGAAATTCTACTAATTCTGAGGGCAGGGAACGCAGCAGCTTCGCCTCTCCGGGATCCCAAGCTCCCTTGATAAATTGCACCACTCCCACCCGTAGACCATGCCCCAGCGCCCGAAAGACCATGCCGAAGGCAGCGCTGCTTTTGCCTTTGCCATCTCCTGTATGAACGATAATCAAACCCTTGTCAGCCTGCATCCCTGCCAAACGGGCTTGCTGAACCTGCTGACGGCGCTGCATTTTTTGTTTATGGGAGTCAGCCTCAGCAGGGATCCGACTTGCTTCCACGACTTTACTCCAGCTAGATAATCTTCCCCATCCTAATCGGAAAACTGCTGAAAAATCCTCGACTCTTGCACGGTATGATCAGGCTTTAGTTTGAAATCATTGCCCTTGTTTTTGTCTCAAGTCCTAATTTTTTAAGCATGGAATGTCATGGATAGTAATTTATTTTGGGTTCTGGTGGGAACGGGAGCTCTCTCCTTCCTTACCCTTGTCTATGTGGTGCTCGATGAGTCCGGCAAAAAACGTCGTTATGACCAACAAAAAGCTCAACAACCCTCTCCATCGCCCGATTTGGCTGAGACCGTGAGGGCAGCAGAAGCACAAGAAGCGCCACTATCCCCCCCCTCACCAGACTCACCTGAACCGATTGCGCCCTCTCCCGAGGGGGCAGCCTCGCAGCCTGAGCAAACCGCTAGCTAACCCCTTGGGTGAAAGCGCTTAGCTATCTGGCTAATTCTGCTTAGCTATCCCAATAAACCAAGCAGGCTAGCGACGGGGTTTGGCTTGATCCAACCGTAAAGGACGCCCCATAAAATCAGCCCCGTTAGCTTTGCTAATGGCTTCTTCCTCTTGAGCTTCCGTTGCCAATTCCACAAAGGCAAACCCACGTGCCTGTCCAGTTTCCCGATCGGTAGGGATAGTGACGGATTTAACTTCCCAATTTTCTCGGAAGAATGCCGTTAGCTCTTCTTGAGAAGCTTTGTAGTTAAGATTGCCAACAAAAATGGTCATAAGCAACTCATAAGGCAGCAAGTCGATTGAAAAAAGAAGATAGTAATCACTCATCAAACAACAGAGCAAACTGAACAGAAAGTTGATTTCTGAAATTTTCCTATTATTAACATGGAGGCTGACACCACAGAGAAAAATCACGGGATGTAAAGTTACAAAAGCACAGCAGCAAAGGGTTAGAATAGCAACCAAATCCTTACGGTTTGTTGCCATGTCCGGCAAATTTTTTCAAAAAGTAGCAGAGGACGATCCCAATCATGGCCGGATCCCACCGGGTCAATACCTGACGAAAGGATTTCCGGTGCTGACCTATGGGTCAACTCCCCATCTGACTCTTGATCGCTGGCAGTTGCGAGTGTGGGGGGAGATTGAGGGCGGAGAACGGGTTTTGAGCTGGGATGACCTGATGGCCTTGCCGCCACAAACCTTTACGGCAGATTTTCACTGCGTCACCCGTTGGTCAAAATTGGATGTCACCTGGACAGGGGTAGCTATCACCGATCTGCTGAGCAGCATCCCCCTCACCTCCAAAGCCAAGGCGGTTATGCAGCACTGCGAGGGGGGATATACCACCAATCTGCTGCTTGATGAATTTATCCGTCCCGATAATTATTTGGTTTATCAACTGGCTGGGGATCCCATTCCTCCTGATCATGGCGGGCCTGTGCGTTCATTAGTGCCCCATCTCTACGCCTGGAAAAGCGCCAAATGGCTAACAGGTTTGGAGGTTTTAAGCACCGATCAACCGGGCTTTTGGGAGCGCAATGGCTATCACATGCGCGGTGAACCCTGGGCGGAAGAACGCTACAGCAGTGGCTATTAAGTTAGGCAAGTTTGACCTGACTGACGATCAGCTCATCGAGTTTGACCGCTTCCCACTCGTGAGCGGCGATAGCTAGCCCATCGTGATAGCAGATCCGCAAATTACTCAACATCCAGGGATCCCTGATTGCTGTCGGATGCCGTTGCCAGTCGGGGGGGTTTTTGTGATCCGGCCAGAGTTTTTGATAGAGGCAAGCGGAGGTAGGATCCATCCATAGTTGCACGGTATGCCATCCTGCTTGCTGTGGAGTAGGCAGATGCCAAACAATGGGATCGTCATCGGGATCCTTCAACCAGAGAATGAGGGTCAGCGTACCCCGCGGGGGGATCCAAGCATGAAGACGGATCCACACCTCTCCGGTAATGCCGAGGCGTTGGGTATATTCTCCCCAGCCAGAAATCTGCAAAGCAGGATGGCTTCCGGTTTCCCAGGTCACCCCCCCTCTAAAAATACCGAGCAGAGAGAATGAGTTTCTGGACTGATCAAAATAGTCTACCGCTACGGGCAGACGATGCCCCCGCACCCCCGCCTGTTGCCAAGCTGCCCTAGGGATCCCTTTGCATTGTCCGGCTTCTATCACCTGGCAGGTCATCAAGTCCTGATAATAGGGCAACCATCCCGCCGTAGCCGACCGAATATAGCCATGCCGATCCGCCCCATCCGCATCTCCATCCGGTAACAGGCACCCTTGCCCCGCATAGTGAGCCGCTACCCCATGCAACCATTCGTGTAACCAGGGTTCCCCCACCGTCGGCATTTCCCACCAGGCCTCTGGCCCATTGGCAACCGTGGCATAGGTAGCTCCCCCCGTCCAGTCACAGGCACCAATGGCTAATCCCCAGCCTCCCGAAGGGATCCCTTCTCCCGTCCTCAAGTTGGATTGCGGCCACAGGACAAACACCGAATCGTAGTGATGTTTGTTGCCATAGCGATGCCATTCGGGGCGGACATCATCCGGGGAGATCCAATATCTTCCGGATCCCATTGAGGTAAGAGACGTCAAGGGACGATCACAATAGATGACATCCGCAACCACATGGGCATCACCCTGTGAAGCCTGCCAAGCCAACCTCGGCAATCGTCGAAAGGTCTGGGTCGCTTTGTCAATCTCCCCCTGCGCCAAGCGATGTCGAAAATGCTGCCGCTTTCCTGCCTCCGTCCGGTAACTGACATCGATCGCGCCATAAGCCAAATACAAAGCACGCCAAATCGGTCGTGCAGGCAAATCGGATCCCATAATTTTTCCTCTAATGGGGTAAAAGCAAATCCCTCACCGTTCATGAACCATTCATGGCAGATCCGAGAGACGGCAACCCCTAGGAGGGGCGGCGACCCACCACCGGTAAAGGACTGCTCAAGGATCCCGTCTCGGTGGACCAGACCCGTCGTAACTGTGGGCTGGCCGCCTCAATCACCCAGAGGATCCCCTCCGGCTGCCACCAAAGGGCTGAAGGAGAGTCAAATTGCGCTTGGGATGCCAAGCCATCCCGTTGTCCGGGTTGTGTGGTTCCTGCCAAGGTGGTAACTTGTCCGCTTGGATCAAGCTGCCGAATTTGGTGGTTATCTCGATCCGCGATCAGCAAATTGCCCTGAGTGTCCAAGCTCAAGCCAGTTGGGTGATCCAATAGGGCAACAGAACCCTCCCCATCTATCGAGCCTGGGGTATCTCCAGCCAGGGTGATCACTTCTCCAGAGGGGGTGATCTGACGAATCCGATGATTGCCTTGATCCGCCACCCAAAGGGATTGATCCGGAGCCAGCACCAGATCCGTAGGGCGATCAAATTGAGCCTCTTTTCCCTCTCCATCCCGCCAGCCCGCTTCCCCCGTGCCTGCCCAGGTGGAAACTTCTCCGGCAGGGCTAATCTGGCGAATGCGATGGTTGCCTTGATCCGCCACGTAGAGGGTGCCATCCTCCCCATGGGTCAGAGCCACGGGATCCCGAAAACGGGCACTCCGCCCCCAGCCATCTTGCCAGCCTGCTTGTCCGGATCCCGCCCATGTGCTGACCTGTCGATCGGTGGTGATGCGGCGAATCCGATGATTGCCCCGATCCGCCACCCACAATATCCCTTCGTTGTCCAGGAACAAATCACTAGGGGAAGAAAATTGAGCCTCACTACCATTCCCATCCCGCCATCCTGCTTCGCCGGATCCCGCCCAAACCGTCAGGTCTCCAGCAACCGTCAGTCGGAAAATCTGATGCTGATCCGCATCGGCAATGAAGAGATTACCCGTTGCATCCCCAACCACAGCGCTTGGGTTTTGTAGTTGGGGTTGTTGAGGATCGGTGGGTAAAGTCAGGGTTTGCACCCGCCACTCTCGGCTGGGCTGGCTAGCCGGAGCAGGGCTAGAAGTGGGGGTAGGGATCCCAGGCCAGTTTAGGAAAAGTCGCCCCAGACCGATCCCCTGCTCATTCACAGCCAACAGGGAGATCTCCCCGCTTAACCCCGTCGGAGTTGCAATAGTAAGGCGGGTGGGAGTTTGATTGAGAATCGTTGCGCTCGCCGGGGGATCCCCAGAGCTAGCCAGCCGTACAGCGGTCACCTGATCCAAGTTTTGCCCCACCAGATCCCAAGCTTCTGAAGCCACCAAAGGAATCTCACCGCGACCAGCCAGCAGGGGGAGGGACTCGACTCCAATCGTTAGCCCCTGCAAAAGGGGAACATTGACCTCAGCAAGAACGAGGGGCAGCCAACGGTTGGAGGAAGTAGCATTGGTCTCACCCAAAGTTAGGGAAAGTTCTCCCGTGGCAAGGGTGTCAATCCCCACAAAGGCGGTTGCTGTCAGAATCGCCTCACCCTGGGGGGGATTAGCAAAGGTAAAGAGAGCCGACTGACCTGGGCGGAGTAGGGCACTGGCCGTTTGTCGATAACTGCCCACCGCCAAGCTTAAATCAATGCCTTCAACTCCGGTTCCGAGGGTATCGGCCAGCCAGCGAGCCACCTCCGCCTCCGGCATCTGTGCCACAAGATCGGATCCCTGTTGCTCAACTAGGATCACCATTTGGTCATCAGGAATGTTGAGGCTTGCCCGCTGTTGCGACGTCAACACCCAAGGGGTCTCTAGAGCCAGAGGGGAGGCTAACGGAGTAGAGGTGGCGGTTACCACATCCAATTCCGGAGGGATAGGGAGAGATCCGGTAGCGGTAGGCAAACTCCCACAGGCAGTCAACATCCCTAGCAAAGCCCCGCCAACGAGGCAGGATCCCCATTCCCGACTGGGCAAACGCCAACCGGCATCCCTGCCTGAGATCACCTGCTTTGACCACCGTTTCATGGCTGTAGGGGTTGAAGTGCCGATTGCTGGGGAGACGGCAGCCTCCATCTTAGTTTTAGTCTGCCCCAAAAACTGTCGAACTGAGGTAAAAAATTGCTCAGATCCCCCTTCTCAAGCCGGGATCCCCCCATTTCTCGAACTCTTATCCTATCCGTCCAACCGTGACGGATCCCCCCCTGACACCGGCTAGGCATTGCCCCTCTCTCACCTCTGGGTGAGCCTGACTCCTCACCCCTTTATCCTGACCTGATTTTGAGCAAAAGACTAGCCCAGTTAGCTTGAGATGGTCGGCCTAGGTTTGCGAAAGAAGGAGCCTAACTCACAAAGGATCCCTCAGTAGTGAGGGATCCTTTGGTGCTAGCTAAAAATGCAAAAAGGTTCTGATCAAGCCCCCCACGGCAGCCTAGGAATTACTCCATGTCCCGCCGATTGGGATTGCGAGAAGGATCGTTACTCAAAAAGCCAAAAACGAACAAACAAACAAAAAAGATCACCACTGCGTAAACAGAGATTTTGAGTATCAGCATAGTAAACGGCCTATTGCAGAGAGTAATAGAGCTAACCCACAAGCCAAATCAACCTATGGGTGGATTGGAGAAGTTAAGCTACGTTAAGCTTACTCATCTTTTATCCTACCGTGAAGTGAGAACGGATCCCTGCGGGATTTCTGGATCTAGGCCAATTCACCCTCTAGCTTATTCGACCCCATCCTTACTCCTCTTAGGAACAAGGGGTAAGGAGGAGAACAATGGATTCTGTGGGATCCGTAATATTGGATCCCTAATTCGGGTGGATTAGGCTGTCACCAGCAGCTTTTCTCCCTGCAACATGCGCGCCGCCGCACTCAGGAGTTCCTCCTCCAAATACGGCTTGGTAAAGTAAGCCGTTGCTCCCAACTCACGGGCAGTTTGGCGATGTCGCTCGGCTCCACGTGAGGTGAGCATCGCCATCGGCAGATGACGCAGATTCGCATCATCCCGCACCCGCGACAGCAATTCTAGGCCATCCATACGGGGCATTTCGATATCGCAGAAGATGACATCGCAAGGTAAGCCACCCCGCAGTTTTTCCCAAGCATCCTGACCGTCTCTGGCTTGCTCGACGCGGTAGCCAACTTTGTTGAAGGTCATCGATAACAACTCCCGCACCGTGATCGAGTCGTCGATGATTAGAACGGTGGTTTGACGCTCCACCTCCGGTTCCGGCGTTTGATCGGCAGGAGTCCAAGAGCCAAAGCGACGGGTGCGCCCCTGCGCCATATCCACCAACTCGATGATGTCGGCAATCGGTAAGACTCGCCCATTCCCCAAAACCGTCGCTCCCGCAATGCCCGGTGGCTTAGGAGCGGGTCCGCGCAGTTGCTTAATCACGATTTCCTGCTCTTCAACAAAGCTATCCACTTGCAGAGCAATGTATTGTCCGGCGCTTTGTAGGATGACAACCGGGACAATCCCTTCGTCTTGGGAGATAGCATAGACCTCGGTACGGCTGCGACTGTGGCTGCGGCTATAGGCCAATAGATCGGAGAGGGGTTGATAATGGAGGCGCTGATCCCGCCAGGGAATGGAAGGTCGTCCTTTCTCATCCGGTTGAATTTCATCCACTGGGATATCGAGCATTTCTTCCACACCATCTAGGGGGAAAGCCACCAAGGCTTTGTTGCTGACGCAAACCATTGCCTTAGAGATGCTGAGGGTGAGGGGCAAGCGAATAGTGAAGGTGGTGCCTCGGTTGGGAATCGAATCCACCTGAATGCTGCCCCGCAATTCGTTGATGTTGCGACGAACTACATCGAGACCAACGCCTCGTCCGGCCAGATCATCCACTTCCTCTTCGCTACGACCGCTAAAGCCGGGGTTAAACAAAATGTTGAAGACTTCATCATCATCAGCGCTCTCCGTCAATAACCCTAACTTCATGGCTTTGGCTTTAACCTTGGGCACGTTCACTCCAGCTCCGTCATCAGCAACCACAATGATGGTTTGGTTCCCTTGATAGAAGGCTTTAATGGTGATTTTTCCCTCAGCCGATTTGCCAGACCGTCGTCGCTCATCGGGGGGTTCAATGCCATGCACAAGAGCATTGTTGACCAGGTGAGTCATCGGGTCATACAGTTCCTCCAAAATCGCCTTGTCAATCAGGGTGTCGCGCCCTTCTACGATCAGGCTGGTTTGCTTGCCCGTTTTGATGGAGAGATCCCGAATGGCGCGGGGAAGACGATCCGCAATCTGGGAGAAGGGCACCATGCGAGCCCGGTTGAGACCCTCTTGTAACTGGGTGGTGACTTGGCGAAACTGGCGGGTAATTTGCTCAGCTTCATCAACCGCAAACTCAATATCTGAAGAAGACTCACGCACCCGCACAATCAATTCGATGATCTCTTGGGAGAGGGCATGGAAGCCCGTGAAGCGATCCATCTCCAGAGAGTCAAAGCTTTGTCCTGAGCCATAGTTCCCTCCTTTGGTGGAGGTCGCCGCCAGGACTACTCCGGCGCGACTGGGTTCTCCTCTTGAGGCCATCAACGCGGTTTCCAAGAGGGTACGGTCGTATTGATCCTGCATCCGTTGTCCGAGATCGGCTAACTGTTGCACCCGTGAGAGCAAACCATCCAAAAATTGGCGTAACCGCACTTGGTTTTGCTCCATACTGTTGCGGTTGACCACCAGTTCCCCCACCAGGTTGTTGATGGAGTCGAGGTGGCGCACTTCCACCCGCATGGTTGGGGCGGTAATGGGGCCGCCAGCCCGACGGGCCGGAGCCGCTTTGCTCGTTTCGGGAGGGGCAGTACGAATGGTGGCGGCTGCACGGGGGGCAGGAGCAAGGGGGGCAGCAGCGGGAGGGATCCCGGCCTCCATATCCCCCAAGATGGAGTCCAGTTCATCCTCAAAGTTAGTGGTGGCTGCCGCAGTGGGTAAGGGGGTGGAGGCATCTGCCCCTTCATCGAAAAGGGCAGCCAGATCTTCGAGCAGGGGAGTGGTGTTGGGAGTCGTGGGATCCTCTGGCAGATCGTTAAGCAGGGAGTCCAAATCAGCCTCAAAATCTCCTGGGTCTGCCGAGCCGGGGGGAGCGGCGGATGGAACCAGCAGATCGTCCATAAATAGGGAGGAAAGTTCATCCTCAAAGGAGGTCTCACGCTGGCTAGAGGGGGCGGAGGTTGCTTCTTCCTCGAAGAGAGACTCCAGTGCCGTCTCGAAAGATTCCTCGCTGGCGGGAGGTAGGGACTGATCGGCAAAGAGAGCATCCAGATCTGCTGGCAACTCCTCTTGAGAAGCTTGAGGCGCAGGGGGAACGGATTCAGTCTCAAAGAACTGGCTCAGCTCATCGAGATCCACCTGTCCATCGCCATCCGCATCCATAGAGGCGGGAACCGCTACGGCATCCAGCGCCATCGCTTCCACCTCTGAGGCTTCCGCAAAAAGGGATCCCAGGCTGTCGAAGGCTTCGTTAGGTGCAACAGAGTCATCGACAAGCGAGGGCGGGATTGCTTCTGATCCTTCTGGCAACTCCGATAGGGGGGCTATCGCATCGCCAAATAAATTATCCACACTTAAATCAAGCTCATTAGAAGAAGAGGATGGGTAGAATGGCTCCTCCAATGGGTCTAATTGGGCAGGGATCCCATCCACCTCTTGGAAAGGGGCAACATCCTCAAACAGTCCATCTAAGCTAAGGTCGGCCTCTGGGGGAGCAGCAGGATCTTCCTCTGTTAAAGAGGAGATCTCAAATAGGCTCTCAAAGGATAATTCGGCTGGAGGAGGAGTTTCCACGGGGGATAAAGCTGGAGCCTCTAGGTGAAAACCCTCGACTGACGGAGCAGCCTCAACGGCTACGGCTTGCGGATCCGCCAGACTCAGGCTGTCCCAGTCGGCCACGGCCTCCTCCAGAGTGGCTTCGGTGTCGGAGGAACCACGATCACTAAACAGGGTTTCTAGGAGATCTTCCTCTGGGTCGAAGCCAGCCGAATCGACAAAGGCATCAAAGGCGGTGATGGATTCTTGAGGGGGGGCAAGATCCCGAAAATCATCTTCCGCTGCTAATAACTCGGCAAAGCGGTCTTGCGAGGGATCCACCGATGCAGAGGGGACAGGGGCTACCGGAGCCGCCGCTTCCTCAGCAAACCCAAAGAGATCGTCAAAGGTTTGTTCTAGCTCCTCATGGGAGGTGAGATCGGCTGCTACCGACTCAACTTCGAGTAAAGCCCCCACAGGAGCTGCCCCGTCTTCTGGCAATCCAAACAGATCATCAAAGGACTGATCCGGTTGCTCAGCCGAATCAGATTCCTCAAGCAAGGCTTCTTCGCCCAGGATCAAGGGATCCGATAACGCCTCCTGGCTGGGCTGATCAAACAGATTGGACAAGTCGATTTGACCCAGATCCTCACTGTCGAATCCCAGATCCCCCTCAGCCACAGGCAGCATCTCCGACTCCTCAGGCAAATCAAAAGTCAGCGGGGACTCAGGATCAGCCATCTCCCCAGCATTAGCGTCGGGAGCCATATCCCCCAACTCCAGCAAGGGATCCGACAATTCTGCCAATCCGGCACTATCAAACAGGGATCCCATGTCCTCGGAGGAGGGGAAAGAACCGATGGTTTGGGCCTCCTCAAGGTCGAGTTCGCCTGCCAACACAGCCTCTACTTGGGCATCAGCAACCCATGCCCCAAAGTCCTGATCAACCAAACTAGCGGGCGGATCGAAAGCAGGTAAGTCACTCCCAAAGGGATCTGCCAACTCAGCCGCTATATCGGAGCTTGCTTCTGCCGCTTCTACCACATCGGCAAACAGCCCCACCAAATCGCCCTCCGCTTTGGCCACTCCCATTCGCTCGGCCATAGGGCTGGGTTCCGCCTGCATGGATCCCTCATAAGCACCCTCATAGGCAAATGGATCCGGCAGAGAAATCACCGGAGGTTCCTCAATCTCAGACAGTTCCGCCGCGTTGGCAAACAGTTTTTGAAAAGCCGATTCTGCGTCTGCTTCCAGCTCCAGAGGAGTCAAATCAAAGTCTTCCACCCCCAACCCGACGGGATCCACAGCCACTTCTTCCTGAGTCAAGGCAGCTATCTCAGCCTCAACAGTGGTCAAGAAATCCACGAGATCTCCCTCGGATTCTCCCACAACGTCAGGGATCCCCTCGACATTTTCAAGGCCAGGAAGGAAATCACCCTCTCCTTCCATCAGGTCAGCAAAGGGATCCTGGGCATCCCATAGCTCAGCCAAACCGGAGTCATCGGGGAGAATCGGCACCCCTGCTTCCGCAGATGGGGATCCCCATCGATCAAAGGCGGGTTCAGCCTCAGAGGATTGGGTAAACAGGTCAGTCAGGTCTTGGGGTACGGGAACCGTCGCTTGAGCATCCACAAAATCATCAGCAACCTCTGCCGCCGACATCCCCAGGAGTTCATCCTCAGCTCGATTGGCGGAAGCGAGATCGGCAGGGAGAAAGGGATCCCCAGCAGCAGGGATATCCTGGCTTGCCCCAGCGTCCGTTAGCTCCGTCAAGCGGTCGTCAGCCTCCCCAAATAAATCCGCAAAAGCCTCACCATCTGCAAGGCTCAGACCCACTTCTTCTGCCAAAACCTCTGCTTCTCCACTCGCTAAGGATGGCTCCATCCAGAGGTCTAAGTCTGAGGGAGTTAATAGATCCTGACTGGCTGGGGAAATGGACGATTGCCAGTTGCCCACATCTTCTAGAAAAATATCCTGTAGGGTTGCTGAGCTATCAAACTCGGATCCCGTCGCCAAAGCATCCAGAGCATCGCCCCCCAAAGCAGGCTGCTCCCCCTCTTGCCCATGCATCACCTGAGACTGCCAAGTCCCCAGATCCTCCAGGAACACATCTTGCAGGGTCGTCGATCCATCAAAACCCAGCGGCATCGCTTCTAGCGGCATCCCTTCTAAGATATCAACGGCCTCCCCAAGCTCAGTTCCTTCTGTAGCCCAATCGGAGAAACTATCAGACTCGCCCACGATGGCTGATGCTTCGACCGCTTCTCCCTCCTCAGCAATCTCTGCTTCTGACCAAGCTAGGGCAGCGGCTACGTCATCAAAGCTTTCCTCAATCGGCGGTTGGGGACGCAAAGCCAGCAATTCCGCCGAAGGTTGGATGGAGGATCCGTGTCCAGATAGGAGGGCTTGGTGAGCCTGCTTGAGTTCCCGCAGGATCGGCATCGCCAATACCTTCAGATCCTGGCTGCCATCTGCCAAAATCTCGGTGACAATGTCACAAACTTGGCTCCATTCTGGCAGGCCATAGGTTAACCCAAGTGTTTGTAGAGAGCGACTCAACTGTTCTAGGTCAGAGCGCACCTCCGTTTGACCCACCTGCTTGAACAACTCCAACATTTCCCGTAGCAGGCGGGGAATATCCTGGGTGAGCGCCACCTGCATCGGATCGGGAGGAGCAACAGGTTTGACCATCGCTAACAGTTCTGAGGATGGCGCAACCTGGCTGGCTTTTCCTTCGAGGATGGACTGCTGCCCCTGCTTCAGATCTCGTAGAGCAATCAAGGCTAAACTACGCAGATCAGTGGTGGGATCCTTAACTGCGTCGCCAATCGCCCGAGTTAACTGCTGCCAACCTGTTAATTGGTGTTCGCTGCCGATGGCATAGAGGGATTCTCCAACTTGGGCAAGGCGACTTCGCACATCTGGCTGTTCCCGTTGTTTGAAAAGATCCAACATCTCCCGCATCAATTGGGGCACAGTTTGACTCATCGCCACCTGCAACGGATCTACTGCTGCCGCCGGAGCAACCGTGGCTTTGGCGGGCACCATCGCTGGCACATTGGCTGCCGGAGCTGCTTCTCCCAACAACTGGTGAATATGGGTTTCGGTTTCGGCAAAAATCGGCTCGATTTCGGCTAAGGCGGCATTGCCAACTTCCTCCGTCAGCCCCTTAGGACTTTGCAGCTCTTCTAGGAGCATGGAAAGGGTATCAAACCCGCGCAATAGCAGGGTCTCCAAGTGTTGATCCACCGGAACCCGCCCTTCACGGGAGCGAAAGATGTTAAAAAAGTCCTCCATGCGGTGCGCCGTGCGCTGGATGCTGCTTAACCCCAACATGGCGGAACCACCCTTGATGGAGTGGGCAGCCCGAAACAGCTCGTTGATCAGTTCGGGATCATTCATGCTCTCCCGTAGGCTGAGCAATCCTTGTTCGATGGTGGTCAGGTGATCGCGGGCTTCTTCGATGAAGTAACCTAAAATCCGATTCTGTGCATCTTGGTTCATAGCAAGAATACCCTCCGATTTCCCTCAGCTTTTGGTACTGATTCAACAGCTTCAACTATTACAACCACGTACTGGCAAGGATTTGAATAGACGGGATCCCTAGCAGGTACTTATTCTTACTAGGATGCCCTAATCTCCAGGAATTGATCCCGTCTTGATTAAGAATTTCATCGTCTGTCTGAGCCTTTTATTCATCCCCAACGCGGAATCGACCCACTGATGATTGCAATTCACGGGCAATGCCCACCAACAGCATCAGTGAGCTAGACACTTTCTGAGATTCTTTAGAGGTTTCGCCAGCGGTTAATTCCAGGGTTTGCATCACCTGAGCCACAGAGCGGGAGGTTTCAGTTTGTTGCACGGTAGCCTCCGAGATAGCGCGTACCAACCCGTCAATCGTACGGCTCACATCAATAATTTCATCCAAGCTATTTTTCGCCTGTTCCGCCCGTCGCGTCCCCTCAATCACCTGCTGAGTTCCTTCCTCCATAGCGGTCATCACGGTTCCGGTTTCCGACTGAATCTGCAACACAATCTGTTCGATCTCTTTGGATGCCTTGGCCGCCCGATCCGCCAGTTGTCGCACTTCATCCGCCACGATAGCAAAGCCGCGACCGGATTCCCCTGCCCGTGCCGCCTCAATACTGGCGTTCAAGGCAAGCAGGTTGGTACGCGAGGCAATCTGGGAGATCAAGGCCACAATTTTAGAAATTTCCTGGGAGGATTCCGCCAAGCGTTTCACCTTGCGGGTGGTTTCCGCCACCGTTTCCCGAATTTCCAAAATACCGGCCACCGTGCGGTCTACCGCTTCTCCCCCCCGCAGGGCGGCTTCCGTCGCCTTGGCGGCCACATCCGTTGCTTCACGGGAGTTGCTCGCCACCTGTTGAATCGAGTCGGTCATCACCTGCACCGAGTTGAGGGAGCGGGAGATGTCTTCCGCCTGCCGCAACGCATCAGTAGACAAGCTGCGGGCAAAGTCTTCGTTCTGCAAGGCGGCATCATTCACGGCGGTGGCTGCCTTTTTCACCTGACTAACAATGTCGCGCAGGCTGCGGATCGTCAAGTTGAAGGAGTCGGCCACCGCTCCCAATACGTCGGCGGTCACTTCCGCTCGTACCGTCAAGTCCCCACGGGCGGCTCCTTCCACGTCGTCTAGGAGGCGAATCACCTGACGTTGCAGATCCTCTTTGGCTTGCCCCTGTTCCGCAGCCCGCTGTTGCAGTTCGGAAATATTGGCCTCAATGGATCCCACCATTTGATTGAAGCTGTTGGCTAATTTGCCCAGTTCGTCAGTGGCGGAAACAGTGGCGCGAGCGCCATAGTTGCCACGAGATAGAGCGGTAAAGTTATTCGCCAGTTCATTACAGGTAGTGCGGGTATGTTTGGCGGTTCCCGCCCCCAGAGCAACTCCCGCTAGCCCCCCCAGCAGGCTACCCCCTACTACCCCTCCAATAGCTCCGACTCGCTCTCCAGCCATGGTGGATCCTACCCCGTAGACCACCAATCCAACCACTAGCCCGACTGCTCCCTGGATCACAGAGGTGAGCAGCAGTTTGTCAGCCATTGGTCGATTTTGCAACCAATCTCCTTTTGTCTGAGGGGAGAGTTGCACGGGGGTTGATGCCGAAGGAGCAGGGGAAGTGGCGGGATAGCCAGCACTCTCACTGCGCACTGCGGGTGGGGCGACAGGCAGAGGCATATCGGCGGGAGAGTTTTCAAACAGATCATCCAGTTGATCTCCTCCATCCATGGCCGCCAATTCTCGATCGAGGCTGTCGAGATCCTCCATTTCAAATAGGGTAGGACTGACACCTGGACTGGCCGTGTCGGAGTCGGGGGGAGGGATTGGCTCACTCAGGGGGCTAGCCAGTTCCGTCGGGAAGCTATCATCCATCCCGCCTTCGGATCCCACCATGATGGGCATCCCAAAGGCATCTTGGTTCTCAAACCGGAAGCTATCGCCATCGGCAATCTGGGTCACCGATTCGTCCTCGGCATGGTCTTCATCCGCAAAGTCATCTAGGAGGTCAAACACGCTACCCGATGGCATGGAATCCTCAGGGCTGGTCAGGGTGGGCATCTGGGCTGTTGGAGCGGCGGAAGGGGATCCCATGGGATAGGCGGGGCCGTCAATGGGTTCTAGACCCGTCTCAAACAGGTCATCAAAGGGGCTGGCGTCAGGGAATCCATCCGCCTCAGGACTGGGCTGACTAAAGGGATCCCCACCACCAAAGATATCCATATCCCCGAAGGGATCCTCTTCATCCATAGTCGCTGGGGGAGGGGGAGCGAAGGGGCTATCGGAGAAGTTATCGAGGGGAAACTCATCGGCGGTCACGGTGGCCTGTTGCTCATAGGCGGACATATCTGGCATGATCTGCTTGAGTTGCTCCAAGCCGTTTTGGGCAGCCTGCATCAATTCAGGGTTAGAAGCGTTCTCAATCACCGACTCGTAAACCCGCCGAGCCTCCAAAAGCTGACCAGCCTGTTGTTGTGCAGAAGCCAACCACAGTTTTACCTCCGAGTCATCGGGGCGCGTTACAACCACCTGACTAAACAGTTGCACCGCTTGAGAATAATCCCCATTGGCGTAAGCTGTGATCGCCCGCTGATAGTCTTTCTGGGGGCTTGTGCCGGAAACCATATGTCCTCCCTTCTGCCGCTAGTTCGCTCAACTACAGTGCTGTTTGAATCTACCTACCCTGATATTTGGTCTTGGATGAACGTCCTGGCCTAAGAGTCGATGGTCAAAGAACCCAGAAGCTGAGCCAGAAACCGCCAGAAACTCCCCCAATTAGGCTGCCCACAAGTTGGATCGTAGGATCGCCACTTGATCCAGGAGAGGCAACACCGTTCGTCCATCCGACCGTTCCCACACCCCCCGCACAAAGGGAGCCATCGCTTGAGAATAACTTTGACTCTGTTTCACGGAATCCGCCTTCAACCACTCCATACCGACAATTAAATCCACTGCTAGGGCTAAGAGCAAATCTTGTTGCTCCATCACAGCAATCACGGGAATTTCCGCCCGATCCAGGTTCAGGGGAACACCTTCTCCCAAAAATTGTCCCAGATCCGCCACCCAGATGATTTCTCCCCGTAGATTGAGGGTTCCCAACAGGAGGGGCGAAACATTGGGCATGGGGGTAATTTTTTCAGGGCCAATGCTCATCACCTCGGCCACAGCCACCGCCGGCAAGGCTAGCTCGACTCCATTCCCCAGTTTGAATTTGAGAAATAGCTCACCTTCGGGAGCTTCCATTTCTCCCACTTCTTGGGTTTCTTCCCCCATCAAGTACGTCAGATCAGCAACCATAAGCTCTACCTAAACGCTCTCCAAAAGTCTTCTGAACAAAAGGTTGATTGGTCATACTCTCTTCTATCCGCGCAGCAATTGTCTGACCGTTCCCACCAGCTCTTGCGGCTGAAAGGGCTTGGCAATGTAGGCGTCAGCCCCTTGGCGGATCCCCCAATAGCGATCAAACTCTTCTCCTTTGGAAGAGCACATAACAATCGGCATTTTTTGGGTCAGTGGATCGGCCTTGAGGCGGCGACAAACTTCGTAGCCATTCATGCGCGGCATAACAATATCGAGCACAACCAAATCGGGAATCTGCCCCTGAATGGACTCTAGTGCCTCAACCCCATCCCCAGCACTGTCCACCTCTAGACCACTGTCTTTCAGTAAGCCGGAGATCATTTCCCGTTGCGCCGGACTATCTTCCACCACAAGCACCCTTCTCATAATGGGATTATCTCCGCAATAGTTGTTTGATGGTGGCGATCAATTCTTGGGGCTTGAAGGGTTTGGTAATGTAAGCGTCAGCCCCCTGCTTATTCGCCCAGTGACGGTCAAATTCTTGATCTTTGGTGGAACACATGACGATCAACACTTTTTGGGTTTGCGGATCGGCTTTCAGTTCGCGGCAAACTTCATAGCCGTTCATGCGGGGCATCACGACATCAAGTACTACTAAATCGGGCACCTGGGTATGAATGGCTTCTAAGGCTTCTACCCCATCGCTGGCAGTGGTAACCTCTAGTCCACTTTCCTGCAACAAGTTAGTGATCATTTGCTGATAGGTGCGATTGTCATCTACCACAAGCACTTTGCTCATCGTTGTCTCCGATCATTTTTTGAACTTAGCTCACACTCCCGATCACCAAGGGATCCCGGCCTGTCAGGAGGAAGTAAGTAGTTGTGCCTGAAACGGCTACAACTTTCGCTAAACAACCCCAATATAGAGTGCAAATTGGTCTTACACCAGCTATTGCTACCGAATCGATCCATGGCGGGGAGTTACGAAGCAAATGATCCATGATAGTTGTCAGTGGGCATCGGGGTTGCTACGGAAATTTAGGTTGAGGAGTGGGCGGCTACCCCGGCTTTTTGGGGTCGTCCTACGTAGGACTCGACAATAGTCAGCAGTTCTTTCTCAGCAAAAGGTTTATTCAAAAACTCATTGGCTCCGGCCATGCGAGCCTTGATCCGATCAATGGGGCTGTCTTTGCCGGTGAGCATCACCATAGGGGTTTGCTGAAAGGCAGAGGATTTGCGTAGCATGGCGCACAATTCGTAGCCATCCATTTTGGGCATCGCCACATCGCACAAGATCATATCGGGGTTGAGGAGAAACACCTGCCCCAGCGCCTTGAGGGGGTTGCCAATCGTCGTGACTTGATAGCCTTCGTTTTGCAGGATAAACTCGATGGTTTTTTGGATGGCCATACTGTCATCAATGCAGAGGATATGGCTCGGTCGATCCCCGATGTTGACAGCACGACTTTGCCGACTGTCAGGACTGGGGGGAGGAGCCGACAATTGCATGGATCCCTGCTTAACATAGGGGTAAATGGCTTTGGCCACCGCTAGGGTGTCTCGCCCCAAATAGCGGCCAATTTGCCGAATGCTAGTTTTGCCGTCCGCCCATTGGCTGAGAGCTTTGAAGACAGGCTCCGGTAGAGACTGCTTGAGAGGAGCGGAGTTGATGATGGTGGGAGCCTGTTCAGGAGAGTGAATAGAGGGATGCAGCTTTTTCCATTCTTGGGCTTGGGTCATCATCTCCGTCAGCAGGGGCATGACCGGGAAGGTGGTGAGCTGAGGAGCCAAAGGGGATCCCGCCTCAAAAATGAAGGAGCCGTGGTGGAGGCTGAGCAGATCAAACAAGACCTCCCGCACCATCCCCAACAAAATCTGTTTGCCCTGAGCCGGATCCAGGCGATGACTTTCTAGGAGTGCCCAGAGGCGATGATATTCCGGCACGCCCACCGCCGATTTGGGGGGAATCTCCACTTGATCGAGAGCCGCTTCTAACTTGTAGCGCCGCAAATAATCCCGTAGGCGAGCAATACTGCCTTCCGTATAAGAGGCATAGACAATCCGACCGTTTAGAAAAAATACAAACCAATAGTCGGAGGGGCTGGCCTCCACAAATAGCTCCCCGGTGCGCTGACCCAGTTCGATCAGTTGGAGGATGCTCCGAATATCAATTTCTTGAAGTTTCCCCTGCATGGGATCCTTGTTCCTAAGAATACATTCTGAATTATGACTATTATGCCGTTTCTTCCCTCAGTGCCACCTTAAAGTTGTCAAGATAGCGATCCCCTGACTCAAAAAATAGCAAAAACATCCCCAAAAGTATGCGGAATGGCATAAAACCTCGCGGGAATTTTGTTAAGAATAGGTAATCTTGTGATTACGATTGACCGCTCTCTGGGATCCCGATGATTTCGGCATCCATTGGGTTTAACACCTAGGGATCAGGGATGAAGTCGGGATGCACTTGCTGGGCGAGGCTTCGCAGAGCTTCCGCCTGTTCCATCGCCAGATGTTTTTCTTCGGCTTGAGCAATGCCATCCCGGTAGAGAGCAAGAATGGCTAAATCGGGATAGGCCGCAGAAAGTTCCTCCAATTTGTCGTGCAAGCCCTCCATCCAGCCCCGGCTACTCCATCCTTGGATCCACTGCAAGGGGTTCCAGAGGTTAAGCTGGCGACCCATTTCGTTGAGGGTGGCATTCCGCAGAGGGGGATCAAAACTCTCGGCAATTACCCAAAGTTGTTGGGCTAACAGTGGCCTCAGGAGGGGATCCGCCGCCTGCACCACCTGCGGGATAGCGGCTTGCAAATCGAGAGGGGCGGGCAGGTGTTGGGCTTTGGGTAACGATTGCAGCACCAGCTCTATCCGCCGCAGGGATCCCGCTCCATCCAAGACCGATTCCATGCTGGTTCCCAGCGTCAACATTAAATCCCCGGTCAAGAGGCGCAGGCCATCGATCACCAGGTGAAAGGGCAAGGGTAAGGGGATCAGTCCCAACCATCCACTGTTGAGTAACTCCCGCATCCGCAGTCCAACAAATTCGGCTACCTGCGCCGCCTGTACACCCACTTGGGTTGCGGATAAATACCAATCCTGGGTGGGGGGCTGGGGGGCACTCAGCAGCACTTGCAGAATTTGCCATTCGTTGGTGGCAAAGGCCATCTGACCCTGTTTGAGGGCGGCGCGGCGCATCTCTCCTGCCGCTTTGAGGAGGCGGCGAATTTCGGGGGTTCCCAACAGTTGCAGGGCACTCCAGGCGGAAGCACTAGACAACTCAATCGCTACCACGGCACTGAGCAAAGCCGCCGACATCTCCACCTGAATGGATCCCTCGGCATCTGCGACGATAGGCAACCCACTCGTACCGTAGAGGCGGGCACTGGTTTGAGCCAGAGCTTCCCGGTCGAAATCAGCCTCAGGACTATGGAGAGCCAACTGGTGAAACAAACACGCCAGTAGCGCACGGTGGTCGGCGCGGGGCAAAGAGCGGACGACAACCTCCAGTTGACTGGCGGGCAGGCTATGGGCGGCGACGGACACTTCAGCTTCTAGATGCTCTAAATCATGACTGTGGTGAGCTTGAGTGAGCGCTCCCTGCAAGCGTTGCTGGATCTGTTGCGGGATCCCTCCCCATTGCAACTGCCAACTGGCTAACGCCTGCTGCCAAAGTTGCTCCGTCTGTTGCGGCATCTGCCGTAAAGAGGCATCCATCTCCGCCAGTGAGGTAGGCAGGGATTGCCAAAAGTCAAAGGGGGGGGAGTCAAATGAAGATTGGGATGGAGATTGGGGATCCGAGGGCTGGGCTGTCATAATTGTCGAGAAGGCAAAAGAGCAGAATCATTCCGTCAGGCTCGAGCCACTAGCATAGCTTCATCTCATGGGTAGAAGGGTAGCCGAGGTAACCCCAAGGTTTCTTCCCAACCCATCATCAGGTTAAGACATTGCACTGCCTGTCCAGCTTGCCCCTTCAGCAAGTTGTCAATCACCGACAAGACAATGACGCGATGGGTACGACTGTCTACTTCGAGGCTGAGGGTGCAATAGTTGGTTCCCATCACCCACTTGGTTTGGGGATAGACTCCACGTGGCAGCAGCTTCACCCAGGGGGATTGCCGATAGAAGGCGGTGTAGATGGTCAACAAGTCGTCTCCCACCAAGCCGGGATCCCGCAGGGTAGCGTAGAGGGTTACGTGCATCCCCCGAATCATGGGCACGAGATGGGGCGTAAACTGCACCGTAATGGGCGTATGCGCCAGATCAGAGCAAATTTGTTCGATCTCCGGAGTATGGCGGTGTTGGGCGACTCCATAGGCCGCAAACGAGCTATCCACCTCCGCAAACAGAGAGCTAACTTTAGCCGCCCGTCCCGCCCCCGAAACCCCCGACTTCGCATCAAAGATCAAACTATCTGGTTCCACCAACCCCTGTCGCAGCAAGGGAGCAACCGCCAACAGCGAAGCCGTCGGATAGCAGCCTGGACAACCCACCAAACGGGCGTGGCTGAGGGGATCCCGATAGAGTTCCGGCAGACCATAAACTGCCTCCGCATTGGCTTCACGGTGGGCAGGAAGCGGCCAACCCTCTTGGGTGGGTCGATACCACGACTGATAGGTGGCCAGGGAGCGGAAACGATAGTCGGCGGACAGATCAAGAACTTGGCACCCTTTGGCCAAGAGCGCCGGAGCCAGATCATAGGCAATGCCGTTAGGCAAGGATAAAAATACAACTTTGCAGGCTTGGGCAATCTGCTCCACATCCACAGGCAGAATCGGCAGATCCACGGCTTGACTCAGTTGTGGATAGAGTTCTCCATACTTTTTGCCCGCACTGTCTTGACCCGCCAGATAGGTGATCTGGGTACGGGGATGTTCCGCGAGCAGTTTTGCCAGTTGCACCCCCCCATAGCCGGAAGCCCCGACAATCCCTACCGTCACCTTTTCGCCACTCTGAGCTTGCCCACGCTGATCTGTCATGATTCCTACTTGCATTGACCGGGTTGAAAATCTACGGTCATGCCAAAGCTGCTAGTAGGGTAACAGAAACTCTCTGTTTTCCTTAATCTTCCTGATATTTGGCAAAAACCAGCGTGGCGTTGTGCCCACCAAAGCCAAAAGAGTTGGAAAGAGCCACATTGACCACTTGGCTGCGGCTGTGGTGCGCTACATAGTCGAGGTCGCATTCTGGGCTGGGGTGTTCGAGGTTGATCGTGGGCGGCACCCGATCCCGTGCTATCGACATCACTGTGGCCACCGCTTCGATCCCGCCGGATCCGCCCAACAGGTGTCCGGTCATGGATTTGGTAGAACTGATCGTGAGGCGATGGGCATGTTCCCCTAAAACACTTTTGACCGCTGCCGTCTCATTGCTGTCATTAGCTTGGGTGCTGGTGCCGTGGGCGTTGATATAGTCCACTTGGCTGGGATCCAAACGGGCATCCTTGAGAGCCAACCGAATTGCTCTGGCGGCTCCTTCCCCACTGGGAGCAGGAGAGGTAATGTGATAAGCATCACAGGTGAGGGCATAGCCGACGATTTCGGCATAGATATGAGCGCCACGGCTACGGGCATGTTCCAGCTCTTCCAGGACTAAGATGCCTGCCCCTTCTCCCATGACAAAACCATCTCGATCTTGGTCAAAGGGACGGCAGGCATGGGCGGGATCCCCATTGCGGAGGGAGAGGGTGCGGGCTGCCGCGAAACCAGCAATCGAGAGGGGGGTGATGGCGGCTTCGGTTCCGCCAGTGATCATGGCCTGGGCATCCCCCCGTTGAATCAGTCGGAAGGCATCCCCAATCGCGTTGGATCCCGCCGCACAAGCCGTAACGGTGCAGGTATTGGGGCCTTTAGCTCCCAGGTGAATCGCCACCTGACCAGCCGCCATATTGGCGATCATCATCGGTACCATGAAGGGGCTACAGCGGTCGGGACCTTTCTGCAAAAAGATCGTTTGCTGCTCCTCCATCACCTTCAGGCCACCGATGCCGGTGCCGATCAAAACACCCACCTGTTCGGCATTGAGGGGAGTGATACTTAGTTTGGCGTCTGCCAAGGCTTGCTTAGCGGCGGCCAGAGCGAAATGGACAAAGCGGTCATTGCGCTTGACTTCTTTACGATCCAAATAGTCGTGGGGATCAAACCCCTTCACTTCTCCGGCAATCCGGCACTCGTGGCGGCTGGCATCAAACAGGGTAATCGGCCCAATCCCCGACTGACCGGCCATCAACCCTTGCCAGAACTCCTGGGGAGTATTGCCAATCGGGGTGACCGAGCCTAAGCCAGTAATCACAACACGTCTCTGCCAAGGGGCGGATGGGGGCAGAGGAGAAGGTACAGACATAGTCGATAAAGCGGATGGTGACAGGTTCTTCAGTTTACTCAATCCTCTGCTGGCAAGAGCTGTGGCTAGCCGAGGGATAGGGTCTGCCCAGGTTTCGACAGGTCATCCCCAGTGCCTGGGCGAAAAGAGCAGGGAAACCAAGGGCAAACGCCATCAAGACAGTTAAGGGAGTGACATCAGGAGTTTGTGCCCCGTGTTAAGGGGAGGCGCCGCCAGAACGGTTAGGGAGGAGGAAAGCAGGAAGTTCAAGATACTCACACGGGAACTTTTTGGGAGATATAGGTGACGGCATCTTGAACCGTGGTGATGCTTTCGGCATCTTCGTCGGGGATCTCAAGATCAAATTCCTCTTCAAACGCCATCACCAGCTCAACGGTATCCAGGCTGTCGGCTCCTAGGTCATTCTGGAAGTTGGCTTCGGGGGTGACTTTGCTGTCTTCGACGCCCAGTTGTTCGACAACAATCTTGCGGACTCGACTGTAAATATCATCAGCACTCATTGGGTATTCTCTTCCTTATGGAACGAAGGGGGTGGTCGATTTGGCCTGATCAATTCTATCGGAGATCGGATCCCTTCTCGCGTCTCCCCCTTTCTAGAAATCTCTAGGTTGTCCCAGCGACAGCAACCTGACCGCCACCCTTGCCCTCCCCTTCCTTCATCTGAACTGAGTATGCTAGCGCCCTCCAATCCAACAGTCTCTCTGTTCAGCTATGCCAACACAGATTTGGCCGAGAGATAAGGAGTGGTACTCTCCAGCGGCAGCCTATGATTGCTTGCACCCTCTCTATCCAGCAGAGGGTAGTGCCTTAGAGGTAGTGCTGACAAATTCAGCAGGACACTTAATTGAGAATGAACGAAGCCTACAATCCTCACTCCACTTTGTCTGCTCTCAATAAGCTAAGTCTGTAGTCTGCCTTCTTATTTCATAGCTATTACTTGAATAAAACTACCAGAATAAGGGATTTACAGACAAAGAATTGCCGGAAGAATATATCAAAAGAATCGTTTATTTGTGATTCAGATAAAATAAATTGGAAGACTGAAGAGGAGAATTAAGTTGAGAGATTAGGTTGATATAAGGGAGGATTTGGGGGTGAGGGAGTTTTTCAAGTGTTTATCAAAATAGCTATAAATTTCTTGAGTCTGTATCTAAAATTAGGACGCCACTCATTGCCATAAATTACCCATACTCTTTATAAGGAGAAAAAGAAATGGGCAAGATTAAGATGGCAGAAACTTGATGATAAGGATCCCAAAAGGGATAGAGAGTTTGGCATGGAGTTGGAATAGTATCAAGAAAATAGTTATCCATATTTCTTGCAATGAGCTTATCGTTGTTTCATAACTAAAAGGGTGATGTCATCATAAACTCGTTGCTGTCCGATAAATTGCCGGATATCTTCTACGATAGCCTGTCGAATATCAGAAGCTGAACGATCTCGTAATGGTTGAGCAACCTGACAGAGTCGATGCAAGCCATACTGCTGACCCTGTGGATTCTCAGCTTCCGTAATGCCATCGGTATAAAGAATCACAACATCGCCAGATTCCAGTCTCACCTCAGCTTTACCAATAAAACTACTGATTTCTGACTCTAGACCAATTGGAAATCCCAGGTCTACAGTGTCAATCCGTTCAATAGTTCCATTCTGCCGAATTAGGATCATTTCTTCATGTTGTCCAGTTAAGCTTAACAAACCTTTCTGATAGTCTAAAAGGGCTAAGGTCATATTCTTGTCTGAATTCATACGCTGAACGTTGTTATAAATAGCTTGGTTAACAATATTTAAAAATCGACTGGGATCCGTTTCATCGCTAGCCAGTAGGGTGCGAACAGCCATTTGCACCATGATCATCAAAACACCACTTTCTAGGCCGTGTCCAGTCACATCCCCAATGCCAATCTTTAGTCGGCCATTCTGCTGCAAAACATCATAATAATCTCCCCCCACCTCGGAAGCGGGTTCCATAAAACCAGCGATTTCTAAATCATCAATCAACTGTAATTCCTCTTCTTTGGGTAAGATGAGTTGCTGCAAACGGCGGGTTACTTCTAGTTCGGCTCCCATACGACTGTTATCTGCTTTCAATTGCTCATTCAGGGTCAGAATTTGTTGATTGGCTACTTTTAGCTCTGCTGTTCGCCGCTCCACTCGTTCTTCTAGCAAGCTATTGGTTTGCTCTAGAGCTGTGAATGAAGCCCTTAGCTGACCAGCCATATTCGTAAAAGATTTTGCTAAAGATTCCAATTCTTGGATGCCGGTTACATTCACAGTTTGTTCCAAATTACCCTGAGCAATTGCCTGGGAGGCGTGATTAAGTTTCAGGATAAGTCCACTGATCCAGCGAGAGGTGACTAACCCACTCAGAATCGCAACCCCTAAAGCTCCTATACAAAGCAAGATGGTAGTGCGTGTGTTGGCATTAATTTGCTCCATAAAATCTGATTCTGGCACCACTACTACAGTCAACCAGTCCAGACCCCGTTCATCTTTTAAGGGAGAAATCTGCAAAAATTGTTTTTGTCCGTTAAAGGAGAAATCAAATTGCTGGATCTGTATAATTTGGTTAAAGTTGGAGAATTTTTCTGACAAAAATTTAGCTGCTGCTTGAGTGAGGGGATCCTGACTATTGAGGGCAGAAACTCTCTCAGATACATTATTATTCACGATGAAGAGGGGTTCTAAAGTTGATGTGGCAATCAGTAATCCTGAGCGCTCGACAATAAAAGTCTTGCCTGACTTGCCAATTTTCAGATTACTCAATAACTCACTAATTTGGGAGAGTGTAAAGCCTGTATCCGTAACACCCAAAAGGTTTCCTTCTGCGTCATAAACAGGCTCAATTGCATCAAAACAAAGACTGTTCTCACTAAACCACACATAGACATCACTCCATCCCGCTCGACCTAGTTCAACTGCTTTGGTATACCAAGGCCGTTTGCGTGGGTCAAAGCCTTCTGTTGCTTGTAGGAGTTCACCTTTTTTACCTTGCTCATCAGCTAAATAACGCTTGATTCGACCGATAGCGATATCTTCGACTCCAACCGTTTCTTCGATCCAAAAGACGCCACCTGTGATTCGTTCATGAACCACATACTCCCCCTTCTCATTTCCAAAACCTGTATACGTAAGTGAGCCAAACCTTCGTAAGAGCTTTCCTGAAAGCTTTTCTAAGCTTCGCATATCCTCAACAGGGGGTAACTCTAAGGTGATTGCATCTATAATTAAGCGATTTGACAAATGTGCCGTTTCCAGATACAAATCAACTTGATCTTCGATGCGAGAAGTGACTTCTTGTCGTAATTGCGACGCTACATCATTGACAGCTTGCTGACCATTTCTTAGAGAAAGCCATCCTGTTAACCCTACTACCGCAAATATTTGAACTACAAAGGGAACGATCAAAACGCTTTGTAAAGGAAGTTTAAGAGCGGCATTATTTTTTTTTGCAAAGATTGCTCAGTTGTCATAATAATCCAGAATTGGGAAGGCTGTTTTTAGCCTGGAAGCTCGGCTCCGTGCCTTACTAAGTTTTTTCTGAATTTAGTATAAGCATTTCAGGAGGTATTCAAACAGTTAAAAGAACTCTTAATCTAGAGATAGATACTTGTGTAATTCTAGCAAAGCTTTTAGACTGGGACATATTCTTTACCCATCTTTCCCTCTGGACGTTTGCTATGACCTCTGTTAAAGCTGCCTCTGTTTTAGAAGCCTTAGCCCACCGTTCTGCCCTCAAGGTGATCAGTGGCCTACAAAACTTTGATCGGGACTCAATCCGTAAGGTGGTGCGGGCAGCACAGCAGGGACGAGCCACGTGGGTAGATATTGCTGCTCAGCCAGATCTGGTTTCCTGGGCACGTCAACATACGGATTTGCCGATCTGCGTTTCGGCTATTGAGCCGAAGCTATTGGCACTGGCTGTGCAAGCGGGATCCGATCTTGTAGAAATTGGTAACTACGACAGTTTTTATGCTGCGGGACGGCAATTTTCGGCGGCTGAGGTAATAGAACTCACTCGCCAAACACGAGCCTTGCTACCGCGCACTCTTTTATCCGTTACGGTTCCCCATACGTTGCCCCTTGATCAGCAAGCAGCTTTGGCCGAGCAACTAGAAAATTTGGGGGCTGATATGATTCAGACCGAAGGGGGTACTGCCGTACACCCCTTACATGCGGGGAGTTTGGGTTTGATCGAAAAAGCCGCCCCTACCCTTGCTGCCAGCTATGAGATTAGCCGAGTAGTCTCAGTTCCGGTGATTTGTGCCTCTGGGCTTTCTGCCGTGACCGTAGGAATGGCGATTGCTGCCGGAGCTTCCGGGGTTGGGATCGGTAAAGCTGTCAGTCAATTGCAGGATGAAGTGGCGATGGTGGCTCAGATTCGCTCATTGGTAGAGGCACTGCAACCTGCAAAACATCTGTCTGCTGTAGTTGGCTAAATAGTCAACCAACTGCAAGTGCTGACTCGTTTTCATTGTGTTTGTTGGTCTCCGCAAGGGGGATCCCGGAGTTGGGGATCCCATTTTCCATCTCTACAGACATGAGTCCCTTATTTAGGCTCAGGCAGTGCGGCTGTTGAGGCTAAGTCACTTGCTTTCTTTTTAATAATCAGCAACGTGATGTCATCGTAGAGAACATGTCCTTGCACATGCTCAGTGAGATCAGCAATTAAAAGGTGACAAATATCAGAGGCACTCAGGTGACGATTCTTCTGGATTACCTCATGCATCCGCTTTAAGCCATAAAATTTCTGCTGAGCATTCACCGCCTCCGGGATCCCATCGGTATAGAGAGTAACAATATCTCCAGGAGCAAGCGGGAGGAGAATCTCTTGAGTAAAAGGGCTGATGTCAGCCTCTAGACCAATCGGGAAACCCAATTCATCCGTATCAACCTCTTCCATCGAGCCATCCGCCCGCACAATCAAAACCGATTCATGCTGCCCCGTCAAGCGGATCCCGCTCTGGTCATACTCCAAAATGGATAGGGTCATCGTGCGATCGGAGCCAATTCTTTGCAGGTTGTAGTATAGGGTTTCGTTTAATCGTTGCAAGAAAGCTGTGGGGTGAAAATCTCCCACACTAAGCAGAGCACGAGTAGCCGTTTGAGCCATCAGCATAATCACACCACTCACCAGACCGTGCCCGGTTACATCTCCGATCACAACCTGAATTTTATGATCGCGGGAAATAATATCGTAATAATCTCCGCCCACTTCATCGGCGGGCTTCATATAGCCAGCAATATCCAAATCGGAAATATTGTCTAATTCATCTGATTTGGGAAGAATCATTTCTTGTAGCTGCTGAGCTACTGTCAGCTCGGCTGTCATTCGTAGGTTTTCGGCCTTGAGTTTGATGTTTAATTTATGGATTTCCTCATTAGCTTGCTCAACTTTTTGTCGTTCCGTTTTTAGCTCTTGGAGAGAGGTTTGGAGAGATTGCTGATTTAAGGTTAAAGCTTGTTCCTGCTCCTTTAGTTGTTGTACCTGAGCTACTGTTTTTTGGGAGAGCTTCCATTGTCGCCAACCGCCAACTGAAGCCGCCACCAAAGCCATCGCAAAACAGATGGCCAGAAGGTCAAGAGATTGTAGCCGTCCTTCCACATTTTGCCGAGGAATCACCACAGCCAATGACCAGTTAGCTTCTTGTAAGGGAGCATAAGCATAGTAGTTTTGGGTATTGTTGGCGGACACCAACACAATTCCCCGTTGTCGATTGATCATTTGTTGAGCGACTGCCTTGAGATCGCTATTTTCTGACTCCACAAAAAGTGGGCCTGGGCGTTCTGCTGTGTTGCGATAAATAGGATCCGGATGAGCAATTGCTTGGCTACGGGAGTTGAGGGCAAAAGCATAGCTCCCTTGTCCGAAACGTAGTTCGTTTAACTCCTGCTCAATTCGTTCAATAGTGACACTGCCGGATAAAACAGCTAGGGGAGTTTGGGAAGTCGCAAAAATAGGAGAAGCAATATTAATTTGGGTTCGCCCCGTGCCCCGACTAATAAACGGATCACTGGCGGTAATAGTTCCTCCTAAAGCAGATTGAAACCAAGCGCGATCACTGACCTTAAAAGGCTTTATGCCATCAGGCAAATTGTAGGAGGTGTTGATATGTGTATCGTAAATAGTGCCATCAGGCAGTGTAAAAGCCAACACATCAAAATCTCCCAAACGTCCGCCAACTTCTTTGAGATAGGGGGCAACAGATTCCCAATTTTGGGTGCGGAGAGAGGGGGTACTAGCCAGAGTGGTGATTTCAGCTTTTAGCTGAGCCAGCCAAGTATCTAAACGAGCGGCGCTGTACTGCACCTTGAGAGAGGCTTCTTGGCGAGCACTTTCTAGTAGGACAGAACGAATAACCGTATAAGTTCCAATCGCAATTCCTGTGGCTAGCACGGTGCCAGTCACCAACATAAATGGAAATAGATTTCGTCGCATTAATTTTAGGTTTAGTGAGGAGTGATCTGCTATCTGGGATAGCTGCTCTAAAGCTAGCACCAAGAAGCTACCATCAGAGAGAAAGGCGAGATTGTCATCAATTTAACCATTGGCTAAGGATAAGTTTCTTCAGCCCAATTTCCACCATCAAGCAGATGGTCAGCCATCAATTTTCCATCAAAAATGGGAGGTCAAGAAAATCTCTAGAAAATGTCAGCGGGATCCGCAGCTTGCAGCTTACGAACTGCTATGGCTCCTGAAATAAAACACATCATGAAGGCCAAACTCATCACCAAAGTTGCTCGATCCACAGTCATGTTAATAGGAAGCAGAGTTGCTTTTTGTGTGAGATCGTAGAGGACAGTGGCTAAGATAAAGGCTGGAATATAACCCAAGAAGGCTAGGATAGCAGCCTCTTGAAAGACAACCCCCAAAAGATAGCGATTGGTGTAGCCCATTGCCTTGAGGGTGGCATATTCAGCCAAATGATCGGAGACGTCAGTATAAAGAATTTGATAAACAATGACAATCCCAACCACAAATCCCATGACGGTTCCCAAACCAAAAATAAAGCCGATGGCCGTGCTTTCTGCCCAATACTGTCGCTCGAAATCAACAAACTCCGCTTTAGAAAAAACTTTGACATCTTTCGGTAACTGAGAGCGCATTTGATTGAGGGAAGACTCGACATCAGCACCAGGCTTAAGTTTGATGATCCCAACATCAATGATGCCCTTTTCACGATCTTCAAAAATTCGCAAGAAATTGAGATCACTGGTAATGATATTTCCATCCGCACCAAAGGTAGCTCCCATTTGAAATAAACCTCCTACCTCAATGCGGCGGCTGCCTACTTCTGTGGTGACCAGGGATCCCTGGTTAAATTTCTCAGCAATCGGGCCAAACTCAGCACGAGAAGCCTGATCAAAAATGACAATATCAGACTTCTTGATTTGTTCTAAATCATCGCTCTCTAGTAATGGGAGTTGTAAAATCTGTGCGGAGGGATCAATACCTACCACAAAAATACTACGGGTTCGTCCGGTGTCAGGGTTTTTCCACAACTGAAACCCCAAATACATAGGGCTGACTGACTCCACCTGATCAAAACCAAGCGTTTGGTAGAGTCGGCGCTGCGAAAAGCTAGCCATGGCAATCAGGGCATTCGACTGAGGGCTAATCAGGAAAATATCCCCTTGCACACTTTCATGAAAAAGAACAGCGCTGTCAAACAAACCATCCTGAAAACCCAACTGCATAAACATTAAAATACAGGCAAAAGCAATTCCGGCTAACGCAACCAACATGCGAATTTTTTCGCGGGTGAGTTGGAGCCAAGCCAAGGGAATTTTGGGTTTGATCAAAAGCATGGTGAGGGTGAACCCAAGGATTGTGTGAATTGAATTTCAAAAGAGGACAAACAAAAAAGATGAAAGGGGATCCCGAATTTCCCAATGGATCCTTTTATAGATCAATAGCCACATCCACCTGCAAATTGGTTAACCCCGCCGAGATTTGGCTGCTTTCGGGTTCTAGCATAATTTTGACCTCCACTACCCTGGCGTCGACATCGGCGGCGGGATCCGTATTAAGAACATCTTTTTTGTTGATCAAGAGGCCGATCTCTTGAACTGTTCCTCGCAATGCTTGATCAAAAGCATTGCTGGTAATCACGGCTTGCTGGCCTAGCTTTATTTTGTTGACATCGGTTTCATAAACTTCGGCAACCACGACCATCTGTTGAGTGTTGCCCATCTGGAGAATGGATCCCGAATTGTCAATAGCTTCCCCTGGGTATTTGAGGATTCGCAGGATTTGTCCATCACGGGGGGCACGGATGACCGTTCGCTCAAGCCGAGTAGTGGCAAGTTCTAAATTGCGGCTGAGGGAAAGGATTTGAATTTGGTTTTGGGTACGCACCAGATTGGCCTGGGCGGACTGCATTTGGGCTTGCCAATTTTCTAGGTCGCCTGCTCGACTGGTTTGCAGTTGGTTAAGGGTGGCTTGGGCACTGCTCAATTCCTCTTCTTTTTGCCGAACTTGTAGGCGGCGGCTGTCTAGCTCTTGTTGAGAAATGACGCCATCGGCAAACAGTGCTTGGAAGCGTTGCTGATTATTTTGGGCATCGGCCAGCTCAGCTTCTAGTTGGCGAATGCGGGCTTTTTGGGCTTCTACTTGCAGAGATTGGGGTTGATCAATTTGCTGCAAGCGACTTCTGGCCTCAGCAATCTGAGCCTGAGCATAGCGGGTTTCTGCCTCAAGGCGGGCTTGCGCCTCCGACAACTGGCTGGCAGCATAGTCGCGTTCCGCTAATCGTTCCTCATAACTCTCTAAGCGGGCTAGTTCTGCCCCGGTTTTCACCACCTGTCCCTCCTCGACTAGCAACTCCGCTATTCGCTCTCCGGTGGGGCCACCGATCTCAATCACTTGCCCTTGTGGTTCTAGCCGTCCCAATGCTCCCACCACACTAGGGGGCGGAGCAGGCGGAGGAGATGCCTGCGTTTCCTGGGCTTGCGTGGCTCCGTAGCGAGTCCAGCCATAGAGACCTAGGCTGCCACTGACTAAAAGGCCAGCCACAATTAACGCCATACCACGGTAGTTCATAGAGGGTGACTCACCAGGAAGAATGCCGATCCTTAAATATTTGTAAAATCTCTAGGGGGCTTTGTCTATAGCCAAAACCACCCATTTCTTGGGGAGAGCCTTTAGGCAGACTATTCCCTAGCCCAGGGATCCCTCCTTCATGCAAACTCAACCACCCTTCGGCAAGCAGTTGCAGCAAAGTTTAACAAAAATAATTTACAAAACTTGACAAATCTTGGAGGAGGAGGCAAATTAGAAGCTATAGAGCATTTCACGGAGCACTTCTCATGGCTGACACTCAAGAATCTAAATTTGGCTTCACTGGCTTTGCCGAAAAGTGGAACGGTCGCTTGGCAATGTTGGGGTTTGTGATCGGTATTGCAACTGAGTTGTTGACCGGTCAGGGCATTTTGTCTCAAGTTGGCTTGATGTAATCGCCACTGCACTTGCGGATCCCGTCAAACACTCAGCAAGTAGGCAGTCGGTAACTAGACCCCTTCTCAGCTAGCCCTTTACTTTTCTTGATAGTGATTCACTAACCCTCTGACCCGGTTCTTCGTGAACCGGGTTTTCACTGTTGGAGGGCTAGATCCATAGAGTCATGCACTTAGCTTATCAGCTTATGCCAAACTGTTTGGATAAAGACTATTGACAAAGGAACAATTTCTGTCTAGGTTAGGGCTATACGGTTTCAGTTCAAACTATTTGCATTGATAGCTGGAGCGGGAAACTGGCTTTTACTGACAGGAAAGGTCATCATGGCGGTTGCGTTACCCAGTCTGTTTATTTCCCATGGATCCCCAGAATTACCCCTGCAATCGGGGCCTGTGGTTGATTTTTTGCGGGGTTTATCCTCCCACTTCCGGCCTCCTCAGGCAATTTTGGCGGTTTCGGCTCACTGGGAAACCGAGCATCCTGCTCTGACTACTCACCCCTACCCTGCCACCATTCACGATTTTTGGGGTTTTCCCAACCCACTTTATCAACTGCGCTATCCCGTTCAGGGCAGCCCCCACTTAGCGGGTCGAGTAGCGGATCTATTGAAAGAGGCTGGCTTGATACCCAGCAGCGATCCGGAACGAGGGTTGGATCATGGAGTGTGGACTCCTTTGCTCTTGGCGTATCCCGAAGCGAATATTCCTGTGGTACAGCTATCCATTCAGCCTCATTTATCGCCTGAGTATCACTGGCGGATGGGCAAAGCCCTGGCTGCTTTGCGGCAGGAGGAGGTGTTAATTCTTGCCAGTGGCTCGGCAACCCACAATCTGCGAGCGTTTGGTCGTTATCGTTGGGAAAGTAGTGAACCCCCCCTTTGGGTCAGTCAATTTGCCGACTGGTTAAGCCAAACCGTCAGGGAGGGCAATCTAGAGGACTTATTTGACTATCGAGAGCGAGCGCCCTATGCCTCCGAAAATCATCCTACCGACGAGCATCTCCTCCCGCTGTTTGTTGCCCTGGGATCCGGTGGGGATCCCTTTCGCGGCCAGCAGATCCACGATAGCTATACCTACGGGGTGTTCAGCATGGCGGCCTATCAGTTTGGTTGAGGGAAGTGGTGTTAGCTGAGGGGGCTATCAGGGAGAACTTAGGCAATCTGGGCGTTAGATTTTGGAGATGTGCAGTATAAAAGAGAAGAAATTCTCTGGCTTGCTTAGGTATGAGGGTTGCTCTCAAGCCACAGGTTTGGCTGCCCCTGGGCTTATTGCTTATCACAGGGATCCTTTATGCCCGCACCCAAACATTTGACTTTGAGCAGCATGATCAATTTGTGGGTCATTTGCATCGCTTGCGGGAGTTAGATGCCAGGTTTGCTCAAGAAGAATTAGCTTGGCGTTATGGACAACCCAGTGATGAACTATCTCTAACCGATGTCCTCCAGGAAATGCAGCAGATACGGGAGAAGATTGTGGATATTCCTCGCTATATCAGTAGACGAGGCAAGCTAGATTTATCAGGCTTATTAGAGGAATATAAGCTTACCTTAGAAGCAAAACAAACCTTAAGTGAAGACCTGCAAAATAGGATTAGGGATCAGCAAAGGCAGCTAGTAAGATTTGTGGATTTAGTGGAACAAATTACCACTCGTCAGCCGGATCTGCGTAACCCCCTCAACAACCTACACGCAAAATTATTAGTGATTGCTTATCAGCCGGGGGGTGAGCAGTTTATTCCTTTAGCTCAGTTAGAACTTTCCCAGATTCAATCCACTAGTATATCTCCAGACAAATCCCCATCTTCTCCGGCAATCCGCGACAAACAGGAGTTGGGATCCCTAGTCAACCAAATGATTGCCAATCAACCAATTATTGAGCAGCTCTCAACTGAGCTGATGGCTGTCCCCTCTCTGCAGGGAACTGAAGTTTTAATACAGGAATATATTACTTACTGCACAGAAGCCCTCACCCTAGCGGCTATGTTGCGGATTGTTGTCTATTTAAATTCGCTGATCTTGGTGATCATGGTGGCAGCGGCTATTATTTGGTCGCTTCGCCAGTCAACCGCCGCCCTGCGAGAAGCTGAAGCTAAGTTTCGAGGTATCTTTGATCACTCTTTAGAAGGTATTTATCAATTAAATGAGCAGGGGATAATTGTCAACGCCAACTTATCTTTAGCCAAAATTTTGGGCTTTGGATCCCCTCAGGAGTTACTGGAAAACTTGGATCAAAAAGATCCAGAGATCTATGTGGATCCTGGACGGCGAGATGAGTTCTTTGCCAAGGTGGTGACAGAGGGATCCGTCAGTGATTTTGAATCTCAGATCTATCGACGGGATGGCAGTGTTATTTGGATTTCCGAGCATAGTCGCGCCATCTTTGATCGGCAAAAACGCTTAGTGGGATATGAAGGGATGATCAGTGACATCACCGCCCGCAAACAAGCGGAAGAGTGTCTGAAACAGGAACGGGAAAAAACGGAGCGCCTCTTGCTCAATATTCTACCCGCTCCTATCATCGCCCAACTAAAGGAGAACACCAAGTTTGTTGCCGAGAAATTTGAGATTGCCACAATTCTTTTTGCTGATATTGCCCACTTTACAGACTATTCGGCTCAAATATCTCCCACTGAGCTGGTGGAAGAACTCAACCAGATTTTTACGATTTTTGACCAGCTAGCTGAGTGGCACCATCTGGAAAAAATCAAAACGATTGGGGATGCCTATATGGTAGTGGGAGGGATCCCTGTCCAAAGCGACAATCATGCCATCGCCATCGCCGAAATGGCTCTGGATATGCAGCAGGCTATCCAACAATTTCCCCGTAAAGATGGACAACCTTTTCATTTGCGAATCGGCATTCATACGGGGACTGTTGTCGCAGGGGTGATCGGATCGAGCAAACTTTATTATGATCTCTGGGGCGATGCGGTTAATATGGCTAGCCGGATGGAATCTCATGGTGTTGTGGATGAAATCCAAATTTCGCAAGAAACCTATTATCTCTTGCAGGATCGCTATCTTTGTGAAGAAAGAGGATCAATTGTCGTGAAAGGGAAAGGGAAATTGCTAACCTACTTTTTGAAGGGCAGAAGATTTGTTCCTACTCACGATTTCTTTGATCGACAGACCCACCCCCGCATTCCTGTTGTTAGTCTGCAAGAGGCTGCTTCTCTGGAGCGTTGCGGTGTGCAGCGTCCCGGTTTTCCCCTCTCATTAGGGGTTCTGTTTGAAGAGCGTTGCTACTACTTTGATACTATTTTATCTAAAGAGTTTTCGATTGCTCAATATCAAGCCTGGGAACGCACTGACCAACCCAAACAACTGGATGAAACACTCTTATTGGTAGAAAATCAGATGGGCTATCGCCTTTACGTCAATTATCCTCATCTAAAGGTCTTTCCTTATCAAGCGGGTCTGGCTAGTCTGTGTTCTCAAATGTATGGTTCATCCGATGTTGAAATCATGGATCGACGGTGGGGATTGCGAGTATTTCAGCGGTGCTTTGTGGGGTGCGAGGCGGTCACCTGGCTAGCCAATAATCTGCAACGGTCTCGTCAGGAAGCTGTGGAGATTGGTCAAGATTGCCTGGAAGCCCAACTGTTTGCCCATGTTTTAGGAGAACAAGATTTTGCTGATGATCATTACTTCTATCGGTTTCGCCAAGATGGGATCCCTCAACATCGGGTGATAGCGGGCAAACGACTGCTGCCAACCAACGAAAAAGCCTGATGGATACCCAGGCAAGCCTCGGTAACCAGTTACTCATTAGGGACCCTCAACCCCCTTAGATGTTCAGCCTTCCCTTCATCCCTTAAATCTTGGGGCTAAGATAGATAAGCTGCGCTCAACATCCTTTTGTGTCTCTACCGCTTGTTGCCATCGTGGGGCGTCCTAATGTCGGCAAATCAACTTTGGTGAATCGTTTGGTGGGGGAGCGGGTAGCGATCGTCCATGATGAACCGGGGGTGACCCGTGATCGCCTTTATCGAGCGGTGGAGTGGAATGGTCAGCGCTTTCGGGTGGTGGATACAGGCGGCTTAATTTTTAATGACGACAGCGAGTTTTTGCCGCTAATTCGTCAGCAAGCCATGACGGCGATGGCAGAAGCTCAGGCTGTGATTTTTGTGGTGGATGGATTGATGGGTCCAACTGCCGCCGATCAAGAAATTGCCTCCTGGCTGCGCAAGCAAAACCTACCGGTTGTGGTTGCCGTCAACAAATGTGAATCTAGCCAAATCGGACTCTCCCAAGCGGCTCTTTTTTGGGACTTGGGTTTGGGGGATCCCCTGCCCTGCTCCGGCATTCACGGTAATGGGGTGGCCGAAGTGCTGGAACAAGTCCTCCCCCATTTGCCAACCGGATCCGACAACGAAGAGGCGGCTGAAACGGCAGTTGCCATTGTGGGGCGTCCCAATGTTGGCAAGTCTAGCCTGCTCAATCGCTTGCTGGGGGGAGAACGAGCCATCGTCAGTCCTATTGCCGGAACCACCCGTGACGCCCTCGATAGCTGGATTACCTGGCAAAATCAACGCTACCGATTGATTGATACGGCGGGTATTCGCAAAAAAAGCCGTATTGACTATGGTGTGGAATTTTTCAGCATCAATCGAGCCTTCAAAGCAATTGAACGCGCCGATGTTGTCTTACTGGTTATCGATGCTTTAGAAGGGGTGAGTGAACAGGATCAAAAGCTAGCCCACCGCATCGAAGCAGAAGGGCGCGCCTGTGTGATCATTATCAACAAATGGGATGCCGTTGAGAAAGACAGCTATACCATCTACGACTTCACCAAACACGTGCGGGAACGACTCTATTTCCTGGATTGGGCACCCATTCTATTTACCAGTGCCATGACCGGACAACGGGTTCCCCAAATTTGGCAACACATTAATGTGGCCGTTGAGAGCTATCGGCAGCGCATTTCCACATCAGTGGTTAACGAAGTATTGCGGGATGCTCTGGCTTGGTATACTCCACCAACCAATCGTCAGGGCAAGCAGGGGCGGATTTATTATGGCACGCAGGTGTCCAGCCAACCGCCGACATTTTTGATGTTTGTCAACGATCCTGACCTACTCAAAGAAAACTATCGACGCTTTTTGGAAAAACATTTCCGCACCAACCTCAACTTTATCGGCACTCCCATTCGCTTCCGGTGGCGGGGAAAATCAGAACGGGATCTTGCCCGCTCCGTTCGCAAAGTTCAACCGGAACCCGCTCTGCACGAGTAAACTACTGGCCGACATGTGAGCCAATCCCAGCTAGCCAAGCCCATCAGTCAAGCGCAACCGTTGGTCAGAAGCGGGATCCCTATCGCAGGGGTGAGGACGCTACCCAGGGATCCCGCTTCTGACTATCCTTAGGGGTAGAGTGTTAGCCTGCTGAGATTTCCCTCCATGACTTCTAACTTGCCCCCTGCCGTGACCCTCTCCACCCCTGCCTCTCCTTCCTCCACGTTCCAGGGATCCCTAGAGCGGATTGTGGCAGCCATTGATGTCGGGACGAACTCTCTCCACATGGTTTTGGTGAAAATCAATCCACGGTTTCCCAGTTTTACGATTATCTCCCGCCAAAAAGAAACGGTGCGCCTGGGGGAATATGCTGATGCCCAAAGCAATCTGAGCGAGAAGGCTATGCAGCGAGCCTATCAAGCTTTGGAACGATTTGTTGAAGTAGCGGGTAGTTTCGAGGCGGAGTCGATTGTGGCAGTAGCCACCAGTGCCGTGCGGGAGGCTCCCAATGGCATGGCCTTTTTGCAGGAGGTGAAAAGACGGATTGGCTTGACCATTGACCTGATTTCGGGACAAGAGGAAGCGCGGCGTATTTATCTGGGCGTGCTGTCGGCCATGGAGTTTAACCAGCAAGCTCATGTCATGGTGGATATTGGTGGTGGTTCTACAGAGCTGATCCTAGGGGATGGACATGAACCGGAGTTCTTGCGCAGCATCAAGGTGGGAGCCGTCCGCCTCACCCAGATGTTTCTCCACAACGATCCCCCGACTCCCAGCCAATACCGCCAATTACAAGACTATGTCCGTGGCATGGTGGAACCGCCTATCGAGCAGATTAAAGCCAGCCTGGGATCCCGCCCCGTTCTGCTGGTAGGAACCTCTGGCACGGCGGAAACCCTCGCCACCCTAGACGCCCGCCGCAACGGATCCCAACCCATCCGTATGCATGGTTATCAACTTAACTTCAAATCCCTCAGCCAGTTGTTGGATGAATGGAAAGTAATGCCGCTTAGCCAACGGATACAACTTCCCGGTATTGTCGAGCGACGGGCGGAAATCCTGCTGGCCGGGGCAGTGATTATGCACGAAATTATGGCTCTCCTAGAAGCCAAGCAAGTGACGTTTTGTGAGCGAGCGTTGCGGGAGGGGTTGATTGTCGATTGGATGTTGACGCAGGGCTTAATTGAAGATCGGCTACGCTTTCAAAGTTCTGTGCGTCGTCGCCATGTTTTGAAGTTAGCCAACAAATATCAGGTGGAGCTGGATTATGCCGAACAGGTGGCTAGTTTTGCCCTCAGCCTGTTTGACCAAATGCAGGGGTTTCTCCACCAATGGCAGGCTCCTGAGCGAGAATGTCTCTGGGTGGCGGCCATGCTACATAATTGTGGGCATTTTGTCAGTCATAGTGCCCACCACAAGCATTCTTACTATTTGATTCGCTATGGAGAATTGTTGGGGTTTAACGAAGAAGAAGTAGAGGTAATTGCCAACATGGCTCGCTATCACCGCAAATCCCCTCCCAAAAAACGACATGATACATTTCAACGGTTGACTAGCGAACGGGATCAACAGATCGTGCTGGAGCTGAGTGCTTTGCTCAGGCTGGCCACCGCCCTCGATCGCCGCCGTCATCATGCCATTCAACAAATCCACTGCACCTACGATATGGCGGATCCCCAACAACGAGTGCTTTGGCTCGATCTGCAACCTGCCCAAGCGGAGGATGACTGCGCCTTAGAGCTTTGGAGCCTCAACAATAAAAAAGAGGTGTTTGAACAACAGTTTGATATTCAAGTGAAACCTCGCCTGCACTATGTCATTTAATGATTGAAGAAAACTAATGATTGAAGAAAACGAAAAGAACCCAAACTTCCAAATTGGACAACTGGAAGCCCTACATCCCTCATCAAATCAGCCATTCTGAAGCTCGTTCTCCCAGATGAGCTAGATCAATTGGGATAGAAACCGCTTTGCCCAAGCGGGGGCTTTGGCGAGTGGACAAGATCTCCTGCTGCACGGACTCCCAAGCTCCCCAGGCTTGGAGACAAGACAGCACAGAGCCTAGCCGCTCTAAATATTCGGCTTCGGAGACTGGAAATGAGGATTGCTCTAGATATTTCCACATCACCAGCAGGCTGATCCGCTCCCCCACTCGCCGTAGCTGCACATCATAGGACTTCCCCCATTTATCGATGAGCAGTTGCCGCAAGTCATGTCCCTGCATAAGTGACCAACCCTAATTTACATTTCTTAATACAGATGCCGTCTGAAACTCAGCTACGATAAATGAGTTCGTCAAGATTTGTAATTGAAATCACTTTATTTATCATCGCACATAGACCTATGAGTGAAGCAGTTGGCAAGTTTGAAGCGCCCTCCATGAGTCGGCGGATGATGATGAGTACGATGTTGGGGGGATCCCTTGGTGTGGTGGCTCTGGGTGCTCTTTATCCAGTGGTCAGCTATTTTATTCCTCCCTCTTCTGGGAGCGGAGCGAAGGGATTAATTGCTCAGGATGCATTGGGTAAGCCAATCAGTGTCAGTGAATTGCTGGCTAGTCATGGCAGCACCGATCGAGTATTGGCTCAGGGGCTAAAAGGGGATCCCACCTATATTGTGATTAACGAGGGGGCGGTAGCCAACTACGGTCTCAACGCCGTTTGCACCCATTTGGGTTGTGTGGTGCCCTGGAACGCCGGAGAAAATCTATTTAAGTGTCCCTGTCATGGATCCCAGTATGCGGCTAATGGGAAAGTGGTGCGTGGTCCTGCTCCCAAATCGTTAGAGCTGGTCACCGCCAGTCTAGAAGAGGATAATGTGCGCTTCACGGTTTGGGAAGGGAGTGATTTCCGTAACGCCTAATTGACGACCTCCATCCTGGCACGGCCATGATCTCTAATTTTGTCTGAGATGATTTTCGCTACTCTTTGCAAGCCTTTCCAAGAACCTATGAAAAAAATCGTTTTTCTCCTGCTGACGTGTCTCTTGGCAGTGATGAGCATGGGCAAGCCGGCGGCGGCCTATCCAGCCTATGCTCAGATGGCCTACGAAACCCCCCGTGAAGCCACCGGAAAAATTGTCTGTGCCAACTGTCACCTCAATCAGTTACCCACCCAGGTAGAAATTCCTCAGTCGGTCACGCCGGGACAGGTGTTCGACGTGGTTGTGAAAATTCCCTATGACCACAGCAAACTACAGGTGACGGGGGATGGCAGCAAAGGGGGATTGAATGTGGGATCCGTGGTGGTTTTACCGGAGGGTTTCCGCCTTGCCAGTGAGGAGGAAATGACGGAAGCGCAACGGGAAGAGGTAGCGGAAACCTATGTGGCGGCCTATAGCGACGAAAAGCCAAATATTCTGGTGGTGGGGCCTATTTCTGGCGATGAGCACCCTGAGATTGTCTTCCCCATCAAAGCTCCTGATCCAGCCGAGGATCCGTCTGTGGCCTTCATGAAGTATTACGTGTATGTGGGAGCCAATCGTGGTCGTGGTCAGATCAATCCCAATGGCTCCCTCAGCAACAACAACCTCTTCCGCTCTCCCGTGACAGGGACGGTAGAGGAGATCCTCGTGCTGGCGGATCCCGCTACGGATTTACCTCCTGAATGGGTGGACAAGGTGGATATTGGCGATGGCTATCCCGACACCCGTTTGATCACCTTCTCCACGGAGAAAGGGCTAGCCGCGATGGTGATTCCACCAGGGCCAGAATTAGTGGTGGCCGTTGGAGACTCTGTGAAAGAGGGATCCCCTCTCACCAACAACCCCAATGTGGGGGGCTTCGGTCAAGCGGATCGAGAGATCGTCCTGCAAAGTCCGGATCGGGTAAAGTGGCTGATCGCCTTCTTGGCTGCTGTGTTTGTAGCTCAGGTGATGCTGGTTTTGAAGAAGAAGCAAGTGGAATTAATTCAGGCTGCCGAAGTTTTGGGTTGATTTTTTCCGGTCATGACCAACGACTCTGGCTGCCTTGGGTAGCCAGGGTTATTTTTTAGGCATCCTCACCCCCGTCCTCCTCCTCCCTAGCAGGACGCTTGTGCAGGGCAAAGGTGGCATCGTCTCGTACCCCCCAGTCGGGATCCTCCTGAACAGATTTTTCTAGAGAATGCCAGAGGGGGGTCTGATCTATCCCTGGTTTGAGACTTTCTGCCACTTTGCCCAACGCCCAGGCGCAATTGCTGCGAACCGCTGCCACGGGATCCGCGAGGAGGGCGCTCACCAACACCTGGATCACCTGCTCTTGAGCGGAGGGGGTAGCCAGTTGAGCCAGTTGTCCAAGGGCACTCGCCGCCCAAAGGCGAACAGCTGTGATATCCGTTTGCAACGCTTCTCGCAACACCGGAATAGCCTGGGGATCCCGTGTATTGCCTAATGCCCAAACCACCCCTTTCCGGACATAGCCATTCCAATCCCGCTGCATCGCCTGGATGAGTTCGGGAACCGCTTCGGCAGCCGGATTACGCCCCAAGGCATAGGCGGCACTCACCCGCACCAGCGTACAGGGATCCCGCAACAATTCCACCAGTCGCCGGATGGAACGCGGTTCCTCTTGGTCACAAAAGATCCGTGCCGCTTGCATCCGTAAGCGGGGATTGGGATGCTCCAGTTGCGCCAACATGCCCTCGACATCCACCGCCGGAGGATCGGGAGGCAGTTCATCCAACGGTTCGAGGGGGCTAAAGGCGTCTTCATACATGGCTTATTTTGACGGAGAAAGGAATAATAGGGAAAAAGCGAGGGGGGAGGCTCCCTTCCCAGGAAAGGGTTGGATCCCGCCCAGTCAAAACGCCAACCCCAATCATCATAAGCCGCCAAAAACAACAAAAAAGCAATCGGTGTTTATCGCTAGCTATCTGATTCTAAAAACCTCGATCCTGTCTCTAACGATTGATCAGCAGATTTATTAGGAGGAAGGAACCAGCCGAAAATGGCAACGGTATGATAGGCAGTGGAGTAATTTCCACAACCTATGCCCTCATCCTGGAGTTTATCCATGCTCTCTTTATCTCAGAATTTATCTCCGACCGCCCTTCGTCTGACTTTTGGAGTGACTTTTGGAGTGACGGTGGTCAGTGCTCTGTTGGCTTGGCCGTTGGTTGGGCAGGCGCAAGTCAAATTGCCAATCGGTGTGGATCAAGAGGTATTTACCAAGCCGAGGGTTCAGTTTAATCCGAGGGTTCCCCTCAAGTTGGTAGTGATCAACTACACCGGATATCCCCTGGAGTATGGCCTGACGGATCCCCGTTCCTTAGTGACGGAATTGCCCGTGGACGAACGGTTAACCTTGTCCAATTTTCGCATTCCCAACTGTTTAGCCATCAACACCCCGATGTATGCCCCTGTCCAATATATTGTCAGTGTGGATCGCTACAATACGGCAACGGTGCAGGTGAAATTGGTCAATGATGTTTCGGGGGATCATTGCTTAGATATTCAGCCCACCGGAGCTATTTTTGTCAATTAAGTCCTTGTGAAATTCCAGAGACAAACTGCTCGTGTTTCGATTTTCGGAACACCCAAGCACGGTAAATGGTATAGCCACTTGCGCGAACACTGGATTGTGACAGAAGGTTACTCGTTGGCAATTGAAGGTCTATGAGCATGGACAGGCGGGAGTCAGAATGGCAAGATGCAAACATAGAGACATTCCGTAAGGAATCTTGGCCGGATCCCTTGTTTTTGCCTTATTCTTTTGCCATATTTTGTTGCTTTGAAGTTTAACTTTGCGGATGAGTTAGACTTAGATTTCTCATTGCTTTTTCTCTCTCGTTGTTGAGGCACTGTTTTTTATGAATTACCAATCTTTAGGGGTTGATCGGTGGTTTGCTCAAGCGGTATTGGTAACAGCAACAGCCGTCAGCTTAGCCAGTTGGCCGACGGTGGTGCGGGCTCAACAGATTACGGATCCCAGTCCGGCGCAAGCCGCCACCAATGTTGTTCCCGAATCTCCGATTTCCGCTTCTTTTCGGGCGGTGGATGGGGTGGCGGTGCGCCCTGAAACCGTCAAGATTTTGGTGGATAACCGCGATGTCACCGCTCAATCCGTGATTACCAAAGATTTCTTTAGTTATCGTCCCACCACTCCCCTTAGTCTGGGCCGACATGAAGTCCTGCTGGAGTTTACCAATACCCAGGGGGTAACTCGCCGTGTGGCGTGGGGGTTTGAAGTGGGAAATCCCATCAAAGCCACTATTGATTCAGTGGTGCATAACGCCGCCAACCGCGCCTTGGCCGCCGGAGAAATCATGCTGGTGACCGTGAAAGGGACTCCCGCCAGCAAGGTGAATGTCTATCTGGTTCAGGATGGGCAGAAGGTACAAAATCTGACGGCTCAAGAGGTGGATCCAGGTATTTATGTGGTGAATGCCTTAATTGAGTCAAAAGACACGACCAAAGAAGGGATCCTGATTGCCCGTTTGGAAAACAGTGGACAGGTCAAGTTTGCCACAGCCGAGCAGGCGGTACGGCTGGTTCAAGGGGCGACGGCGGGTGTGCAGCGCCTCACCACCCAGGAGGTGAATGCTTCATTAGCCCAACAACTGACGGGTAACCAACTGCAACCCCAGATCACCAACTATCGGGATGGGGATCGCATTTCCGGATCCTCCTTCGTCTTGCAGGGGAAAACCCTCCCCAATGCCTCGGTGCAAGTGAAGGTGAATGCTGAGAACAACCTAGGGGGCATCATCAGCGCCCAGCGCACTCTGGTGAATCAATCGGTACAAGCCAATAGCCAGGGGATTTTTAGCATTACGATCACGCCATCTGTTCCGGCGGCGGGCACGGTTTATCGGGTGGAAATGAAGTCCACCGCCAATGGACAAACCAGTCCGACGGTATCGTTGCAATTGGTGCAGCAATAGGCTGCCTTTGGCTAAATCCTGAGGGATCCCTATGCTCTGGCGATTATGGCAGTTGTGATCGCGGCTCCCAGTAGTCGTTCGGGCAAAACCACTATCACCCTGGCGTTGTTGGCGGCACTGCGGCGGCGGGGGGTGGTGGTGCAATCCTTCAAGGTGGGACCAGACTATATCGATCCGATGTTTCATGAGGCGGTGACGGGTCTGCCCTGCCGTAATCTGGATCCCGTCCTCACCTCCGAGTCCTATGTCAAGGATTGTTTTCGCTACCACTGTCAGGGGCGGCATGCAGCCTTGATCGAAGGGGTGATGGGGCTATTTGACGGCAAGGCTAGCCCTCCCTCGTGGGGATCCCTGCCGGATCAGGGCAGCACGGCTCATGTGGCTCGTCTACTGGATCAGCCGGTGATTTTGGTGGTAGATGCCCGTGGTATGTCCACATCGATAGCAGCTTTGATCTATGGATTTCGCCATTTGGATCGACGGGTCAAGCTGGCGGGGGTGATCCTAAATCGGGTGGGATCGCCGCGTCATGAGGAAATGTTGCGAATTGCTGTGGCCTCTCAACATCTGCCTGTTTTGGGCTGTGTGGGCACGATACCGGAGATTGCCCTACCCAGCCGGCACTTGGGCTTAGTGCCTGTGGATCAACTGACAACTTTTGCGGAGATGCAAACCCGTCTGGCGGATCTGGCGGAAGCCGCTATGGACTGGGCACAACTGCTCCCGTTGCTGTGTGATTTGCCCCCGCCTGCGGATCCGCTCTGGGATCTGGATGGGGATCCTTTCCCTGGTCAATTGCCCCCCCGAATTGCCATTGCCTCTGATCAAGCCTTTAACTTTTACTACGCAGATCATATTGATTTGTTGAAGGCTAGTGGTGCTCAACTCTCGTTTTATTCCCCATTACAAGAGGGATTGCTGCCACGGGATCCCTGTGATGGGGTTTATTTAGGAGGGGGGTTTCCGGAGTTGTTTGCCTCCCAGCTCTCGGAACGATTTGTAGCCCATCCTTTGCCGCCGCGACTGCCTCTCATCTATGCCGAATGTGGGGGATTGATGGTGCTGGGCGAAACCCTGTGGGATCTGGCGGGGGATCCCTATCGCATGAGCGGGGTGTTGCCCTTGCAGACCAAGATGACCGAGCGCTTAACCCTTGGCTATCGCCATGCCCAAACCCTGCGAGCCACCCCCTTTTTTCCCAACCATCTCGCTTTAACCGGACATGAATTTCATCATTCCCAAAGCCTAAATGGTTCGATCTCCCCCATTTATGCCTGGGATAATCACCGCGAAGGTTGGGCTAGTGACCGCATTCATGCTTCTTATCTGCATCTGCACTGGGGATCTGCCCCGGTATGGGTGCAGCGCTGGCTGCGGCATTGTCAAGCACAAAGAGGGGAGCAATGACCGAAAACGTTAGGCATGGACAGGTTGATCCCTCTCAGCTCTATAAACTTATGGACGTAAATTGCAACGAAATACTACGAATGTCGGACTTTCGTATTTACAAAGGATCACATCAAGGATCCCGAAGGCAGATTGAAGAGAAGAGGTCTATGTGGCCTTGGTATAGAGTATCACATTTGAGATGTTCGCCCCTATGATGCCAACTGCTACCCTCAAGCCCGCTTCGGCCAGCCGTAAAGCTCTCTATTTGTGGAGAATTCCCCTTAAGACTTTGCAACAGTGGCTCGATCACATTGAAATTCGGGATCCCCGTATAGCCCACTGGATTTGTCAGGTTCTGCCAGCCCAATGTCCATTTGAGCGGGATATCGTTCTTTCGGGTCATAAACTCTTTCATATTCCCGCGATGTGTCAGATTAACCCTGTCTATGATCAATTGATGGGGATCCGTTTTCGGGCTTTATCCTATTTGGCGGAACAAGGTGAGGATATCACCCCCTACATCTCCTGAAAACTCGGCACGAATTACGGCTCACCCCTCACCAGAAATTCCCCAAAATAGGCAGAGTCTCTAGCCGGAAAGACAAGCCCCAGGCATAATGGGCACACGTGACTATCACGCATTGTTTCCACATCAGACATTTTTAGGGATCCAGCATATGGGGCGGGCAAAAAAGGTTGTTTTGGCCTATTCAGGCGGTGTTGATACCTCTGTTTGCATTCCTTATCTGAAGCAGGAGTGGGGAGTAGAGTCGGTGGTCACGTTGGCGGTGGATTTGGGGCAGGGGGCTGAGTTAGATGCCATTCAAGCCAAAGCCCTCAAGTCAGGAGCCGAACAATCGTTGGTACAGGATGCCATTCTTCCGTTAATTACCGAATACGCCTTTCCGGCGATTCAAGCCAATGCCCTCTACGAAAATCGCTATCCCCTCTCGACAGCCCTAGCTCGCCCTCTGATTGCTAAATTGCTGGTGGAAGTGGCTGAACAGGTGGGGGCGGATGCGGTGGCGCACGGATGTACGGGCAAGGGGAATGACCAGGTGCGTTTTGATCTGGCGATTGCCGCCCTCAACCCCAAACTGAAGGTACTGGCTCCGGCGCGGGAATGGGGGATGAGCCGTGAGGAAACCATTGCCTATGGCGAAAAATTTGGGATCCCTTCCCCTGTCAAAAAATCCAGTCCCTACAGTATTGACTTGAATATCTTAGGGCGGAGTGCGGAAGCAGGGGTATTAGAAGATGCCAATGTGGAACCCCCGGAAGAGGTGTATGCCCTCACCCAATCGGTGTCAGCCGCCCCCGACCAACCCACCTACGTTGAGATCGCCTTTGAACAGGGGATCCCAGTGGCTCTGGACGGACAACGGCTGGATCCCAAGGCATTGCTGCTCCGCCTCAACGAGCTAGCGGGGCGGAATGGGATCGGGCGTGTGGATATGATCGAAAACCGTCTGGTGGGGATCAAATCCCGTGAAATTTATGAGGTGCCTGGTTTGCTAACGCTGATTCTGGCGCACCGCGAACTGGAAACTCTGACACTGCCCCGCGAAGTGGCTCACTACAAATTGGGTATTGAAACCACCTACAGTCAGTTGGTCTATAACGGTCTGTGGTATTCTCCCCTACGCCAAGCTTTGGATGGATTTGTCAAGGCCACTCAGGAACGAGTTACCGGTGTGGTGCGGATGCGGCTCTATAAGGGGCAGGCGGTGGCGGTGGGACGACAGTCTCCCTACTCCCTCTACGATGCCGGGCTGGCCACCTACGGCGAGGAGGATCAGTTTGACCACAAGGCGGCAGAGGGTTTCATTTATGTGTGGGGCTTGCCTACCCGTGTCTGGTCACAAACCCAAGGTCTCTCCTGATACCGCTAGCTTGCCATTGATCGGGATCCCTCCATAAAAACAGGAAACGGGCGGCCTGCCCTTTCATCCATTCACCACCGTAGGAGCCGAAGTCAGCAGAGTAAACTAAGAAGAGCCGCTGGCTTTGCCCCTCAACCCCTTTGCCTGATATCTGCTGGAATGGATGATCAACTGCTCACCGAAACCTTGCACCTACTGGAATGGCCCCGCCTCTGTCTGCATCTCTCAACTTTTGCTGCCACCAAAATAGGTGTATTAGCCTGCCAACACTGGGATCCCTGGCGTTCTTGGGCGGAAACAGAGGTGCTTTTGGATGAAACCCAGGAAGCGATTCAACTGGACAGCACGCTGCCGGGGGGACTCTCGATGCAGGGGATCCATGATCTTTTGCCCCACCTAGAACGGGCTGAACGGGGGGGAGTGTTGCAGGGCAGTGATCTGATCCAGATTGCTGCCACCCTTGCCTCCGCCCGCCGCGTCCGTCGCACCATTGATGATCGGCCTCAACTCCCCCGTCTGCAAGCCCTCCTGGGATCCCTACGCACCTATCCCGAACTGGAACAAGCCATTTTGCAAAGTTTGGATGAGCAAGGAACACTACGAGACAGTGCCAGCCCTACCCTACAATCTCTCCGTCAACAAGGGCGTCAACGCCGCCAGCAAATCCAAGCCCACCTACAACGCCTGATCGCTGACCGCCCCCAAGCCATCCAAGACTCCGGCATTACCCAACGGCAAGGGCGCTATGTGGTAGCGGTCAAAGCCAGCCACCGCGACCAGGTGCGCGGATTGATCCACGATACCTCCCAAAGCGGAGCCACCCTCTATGTGGAACCCTACAACACAGTTGATCTCAACAATCACCTCAAGCAGGAACAGGCGGCTGCCCATGCCGAAGAACAACGGATTTTGCAAGACTTATCCCAGCAGGTGGCCGCCGTCAGCCCCGACTTAGAGGCATTGCAGGGGATGATGATTGGTCTGGATCTCGCCCTGGCTAGGGGGCGCTACAGCCTTTGGCTAGAAGGTAACCGCCCGCAATTTGTGGCCACAGGTTGGCGGTTACGGCGGGTCAGACACCCCCTGTTGCTCTGGCAAACCCAACACGACGATAGCCAAGCGGTGATTCCCGTCAACGTCACCCTGCGCCCGCAGATCCGGGTTGCTGTGATCACAGGTCCCAACACCGGCGGCAAAACCGTTACTCTCAAAACCCTAGGACTGTTGGTTTTAATGGCGAAAGCCGGACTATATATCCCTGCCCAGGATCCCGCCGAGTTGCCCTGGTTTAGCACCGTCTACGCCGATATTGGAGATGAGCAATCTCTGCAACAAAGTCTCTCCACATTCTCTGGGCATATTCGCCGCATCAGCCGCATTTTGCAGTCCCTTGCAGGGATAGAGGCCAACTCTGCCCTCGTGCTGCTGGATGAAGTGGGGGCAGGCACCGATCCGGTGGAGGGATCCGCTTTGGCTGCCGCCCTATTGCTGCATCTGGCGGATCAGGCACCCTTTACCCTAGCTACCACCCACTACGGCGAACTAAAAGCCCTGAAATATCAGGATGCCCGCTTTGAAAATGCCTCGGTCGAGTTTGACGAAGCCACCCTGGCTCCCACCTATCGCCTACTCTGGGGGATCCCTGGTCGCTCCAATGCCCTGACGATTGCCCGCCGCCTTCAGTTGGATGAAGGGGTGATTGCCCAAGCCCAAGCCCGCCTGACGGGAGAAGTGACTCAGGTGGATAGCGTGGTGATCGGCTTAGAGCAGCAACGAGCCGAATGGGAGCGAAAAACCCAAGAGGCAGAAAGCTTACACCGTCAACTGGAAGCCCTGCAACAGGAGATGCAAAGCCGCAGCCAACGCCTAGCGGAACGGGAAGCCCATCTGGAGCAGGAGAAAAACCAAACCATCCAGTCCGCCATTCAAAACGCGCGCGCCGAAATCGCTGCCGTGATCCGTCGCCTACAGCAGGGGGATCCCTCCGCCCAAGCCGCCCAAAAAGCGACCCAGGAGTTGGAGACGATTCAGCAACGCCACCTCTCCCCTCCCCCCGTCAGCGAAACCGAGTTTTTCCCAGAGGTGGGGGATCGGGTGCGGCTGCAAGGGCTGCACCAAATCGGGGAGGTGATCGCCATCAACGGCGATGAACTAATGGTTCGCAGCGGTATTCTCAAATTCACCCTTACCCTCAGCCAGATTGCCCCCCTTGACGATCATCAAGCCAAACAGCGCCAACGCCCCAAACCCAGCAAAACCCCCACCCCCTCATCCCTCACCCCTGTCACCATCCGCACCCGTCATAACACCCTCGATCTGCGGGGCAAAAATGTCGCCGAGGCCACCCACCTTCTAGAAAATCGGCTAGCGGAGGCTCCCGCCGGATCCCTTTGGCTCATTCATGGGCATGGCACAGGCAAACTACGGATGGGGGTTCAAGAATTCTTACGAAGCCATCCCCGTGTCGTCAATATGGCTGCCGCAGATGCCCAAGACGGAGGAGCCGGGGTGACCGTAGCCCAGTTGCGCTAAGGTCTAGGGATCCCGGTGTCTCTGACAATCCTGTTCGAAAATCTTGATAGGATAGAATCAAATTCTTAACCTAGGCAACTTTTAAACCCTGGTTTTGAGCCCCTAAACCTGGCTATTCCTGCCTGACCCCTTCCATCAACCCGCCCTTTCTGAGCTACTCAAAGCTCCCCCCACGCTCGGAGTAACGCATGACTCACGTGTTGGTCATCGAACCAGAAGAATCATCCCTCCATCAAATTGTCAGCCTACTTGAGCAGCAGGGACTTCCCAGTTTGGCCGCCACCACTGCCAGCCAAGGTATGGAAATAGCCCATGAAAAGCAGCCCCAGGTCATTCTTTGTGCAACCACCATACCCGAGAGTAGTGGGTATGAAGTATTACAGACCCTCCGTCAGCAGGAGTCTACGGCCACTATCCCCTTTATCTTTTTGACGGCAGGGCCAGACCGTAACTCGATTGAGCAATGGGCTGGGCTGGGCATTACCAACTATGTCACCAAACCCGTCAACCGAGCGGAACTGCTGGGATCCATTCATGCCAGCCTTATCCATATCCAGCCGAACCCTGACCTGGAAAAACCCTCTGCCAGCTTCCTCTGCGCTAACCTGATCAACTCTGAGATGGAGAGCCGCTATCAAAACTGGTTTATTGCTCTAGAAGTTTCCAGTCAAAAATTCTTCCTGGGATCCACTATGCAGGAAGCCCATGAAGCCGCTTCGCAGGTGTTTCCGGGGAGTGTGTTTTACTATCGCCAGATTGGGGTCACCAAACCCTCGCCTATTGCCGAACCCGCCAAGGAACACTATGTTCTGCTGGTCAAACAGGCGGACTCTGAGCAGTCGTTTATGCTGCAAGAAGAAGCCTACTCAATTGGGCGCACCCCCAGTTGCTCGATATTTTTGGACAATCCCAAAATTTCTCGTATTCAGGCAATATTGCAGCGACATCCCTCCGGCGGCTACCAAATTATCGACGGTGATGGCACGGGTAATCGCAGCACCAATGGCACCTATATCAACGGCATCAAAATTGAGCGGCGTCTTTTACAGGATGGGGATGTGATTCTGTTGGGTCGTAGCGAAGTGTCCATCCGCTTTTATGAACCCGTCAAACCTGCCGAAGGTGGGGATCCCTTCCAGGATATTCCGGCCACAACCACCATTCTTGACGATGACGGTTCTACCACAGAGCTAGGCTGAACAAGACAATCTAAACAGCCGAGGCCGCCAAGCCCAAGATCCAAAAAATCTGTTGCTCAATCTGCTGACGACTGTCGGAGCTAGCCGGATCCCTAGTCAGATGGCGATGCACCTGTACCAGAGACTCCAGTTCGTGAGCATACTGTTCAATTTCCGCATCTTCCACATACAGGCTAGACAACACCTCGTTTAAGTCGGCTTGTTCACTGGCGGGGATGGCAGCTCCGCTACGAAACAACCGCATCAAGCGATTTTGCTGCTGCCGCAGCAGACGCCGCACATAATAACTGGTCATCGGTGAGATTTTCATAGTCCGCATAACACTTCAGACATTCAGGAACTTCGCATATCTTAACAATTTTGTAGCGAAGGCAACAAACAGTTGCTTGGGAAGCGTCCATCGATTTACCGGAATGGATGAGGTCATCTGAGAGTCTGAAGTAGCAGAGGGAGAGAAAAAGTTTCGTTACAATCATAAAAACCCTCCCCCTCGCCACTTGAGCCATGCCCGAACCCACTAGCCCTCTCGTCTGGATGATTGTCCAACAACCGGATGGGCGATGTCTGATCCACCCCTATCCAGAGGATGTTGCGGGGGTTAGATTGGCTGACCCAGCCTCGCATGGACAACAGTGGGGACCTTTTGTCTCAGAGCAGGAGGCGATTGTCCGCCGCGTCGGACTGATTCGAGCCGGAAAATGCCTACCTCTCTAAATTTGCGCTGGTGTCATGACATTCGCCAAATCTCAGCGGAGGCTTGGCAGGCTTTGGTGACCCCTCAAACCTCGCCCTTTTTGGAATATGCCTGGTTAGCCGGACTGGAGAGTGCTGGCTGTGCGGCGGGCAAAACCGGGTGGCTGCCCTGTCATCTTCTGGTAGAACAAGCCGGACGGTTAGTGGCGGCGGCTCCCATGTATGTGAAAAGCCACAGCCAGGGGGAGTTTGTCTTTGATCAAGAATGGGCGGGAGTAGCTCGCCAACTGGGGGAAGCCTATTATCCCAAACTGATTGGCATGGCTCCTTTTACCCCTGCCACGGGCTATCGTATTTTGGTTCATCCGACCGCTCAGGAAGCCGATCTCTGGCCTCTCATGCTCAATGCGATTGATCGGTTTTGTGAAGAGCAGGATATCTCTGTCTGTAGCTTTCTGTATGTGGAATTGGGTTGGCGGGAGATTTTAGAACGGGATGGCTTTACGGCTCGCATCACCCACAACTACCAATGGCATAACCAAAACTATCTCACCTACGACGATTTTCTTCAGCAATTTAATGCCAACCAACGCCGCAACATCAAACGAGAACGGCAGGCGATGGAAAAGTCCGGCATTCAAATGCGGACTTACCAGGGATCCGCAATTCCCCCCCACTTTTTTCCTCTCATGTATGACCTCTATAGCAACACCTGCGCCCAATTTTGGAATTGGAGTAAGTATCTCAACCGCCGTTTCTTTCAATCTTTAGAAAAAACCTTTCGGGATCGCACAGTGTTTATCGCGGGAGAACGGGAGGATGAGGTGGTGGGGATGTCCTTTTGTGTTCGCAAAGGGGATCGGATGTTTGGCCGCTACTGGGGTTGCCGCGAAGAGGTAAAATTTCTCCACTTCAACGCCTGTTATTATCAGCCGATTGATCTCGCCATTGAGCAGAGCCTTCAAAATTTTGATCCGGGGGCTGGGGGTGCCCACAAAATTCGCCGTGGCTTTCCGGCGACTCCTGTCTATAGCTATCACCGCTTCTACCGACCCCGCCTTGCCCATGTGTTGATTCCCCATTTGCAGCGGGTCAATCCAATCCTCTTGGCCGAGCTAGATCACGTTAATCAGAATGAGGTGCCGTTTCGGGAAGATATTCTGCCCAGTCTAGGGGCGCTGACAGATCGATAAGGGATCCCTTGCACTCCGGGATCCCTGTTCTGTCCAGCAAATTCTGAGAGACTAGACCAGATGGGCTAAACTCAAAAGAATAGCCATCGCAGACTTTATGCCTTCTTCCTCTTCCTCCCTTGACGTGCGTGAGTTGCCTCTTTTTCCCTTGCCGGAGGTGGTCTTGTTTCCGGGGCGGGTTTTGCCGTTGCATATTTTTGAGCCGCGCTATCGCATGATGATCAACACGATCATGGAATCGGATCGGCGGTTTGGCGTATTGATGATTGACCCGCAAACGGGATCCCCAGTCAAGGTGGGCAGTTGTGCCGAAGTTTTGCAGATCCAACGCTTACCGGATGATCGCATCAATATTCTCACCATTGGGCAGCAACGCTTTCAACTATTGGATTATGTGCGGGAAAAACCCTTTCGGGTGGGGCTAATTCAGTGGATTGAGGACGATCCCACCGATGAGGATTTGCAAGATTTAATGCTGGATGTTTCTACCCTTTTGGACGATGTGGTTAGGCTATCGGGCAAGTTGATGGAGCGCAACACCGAGTTACCCGAAAACCTGCCCAAAACCCCCATCGAATTGTCCTACTGGATTGCTGGCAATTTTCAGGGAGCGCCGGAAGAGCAACAGTCGTTGCTGGAATTGCGGGATACCGCCAAACGCCTCAAACGGGAGGCCGAGATTCTAGAATCTACCCGCAAACATTTGGCGGCTCGCACCGTCCTTAAGGATGCCTTCACCGAAATTTCGTAACCCCGCCTGTTGCCTTTCCCTCAGGACATTCTCATGCAGATTGGCATTCCCAAAGAGATCAAAGACCAAGAGTTTCGGGTCGGACTGACCCCGGCGGGTGTGCGGGCGCTATCGGAGCAAGGTCATGGGGTTTGGGTGGAGGAAGGAGCCGGAACCGGAGCCGGATTTAGCGATCTCGACTACCAAAAAGCAGGTGCCAAAATAGCCGACTCCGCCGCCCAGGTCTATGCCCAAGAAATGGTGGTGAAGGTAAAGGAACCCCTGCCTGCGGAATATGGGCTTTTGCATCCGCAACTACTTTTGTTTACCTATCTGCATCTGGCGGCTGATCTGACCTTAACCCAAGCTCTGCTGGCCTCAGGAGCTACCTGCATCGCCTACGAAACTGTTGAATTAGCCAATGGATCCCTGCCTCTCTTAATGCCGATGAGTGTCATTGCGGGTCGCCTTTCCGTGCAATTTGGGGCGCACTACCTGACCCGACAACAGGGGGGACGGGGGGTGTTGCTGGGGGGGATCCCAGGGGTTCATCCGGGGCGGGTGGTGATCTTAGGCGGCGGTTCTGTCGGGACCGAAGCGGCCAGGATGGCGGTGGGGCTGGGGGCGCGGGTGCAAATTTTGGATATCAACCTGCATCGCCTCAATGAATTGGAGCTTTTGTTTGGCTCGCGGGTGGAATTGATCTACAGCACTGCTCAGGCGGTGGAAGAAGCGGTGATCGATGCCGATCTGCTGATCGGAGCCGTGTTGATTCCCGGCAGTCGCGCTCCTATTTTGGTGTCAGAAGCTGTTGTGGGAGAGATGCGGCCTCGTTCGGTGATAGTGGATGTGGCGGTGGATCAGGGGGGCTGTATCGCCACGACGCGAGTCACCTCCCATACCGCTCCGGTCTACGAAGCCCAAGGGGTGCTGCATTATGGGGTGCCTAACATGCCGGGGGCTGTTCCCTGGACTTCTACGCAAGCTCTGGTCAACAGCACGCTGCCTTATGTCCTCAAACTGGCCAAGCTAGGGGTGAAGGAAGCCATGCAGCAGGATCCTGCCCTTGCCAAAGGACTCAATGTGCAGGCCGGACGGCTGATTCATCCCGCTGTGCAAGCGGCTTTTCCCCAGTTGGCTGATTAAAAAACCAGCCAGTTAAAGTACCCATCTAAAACAAGAAATACCGTTGCGCCATCGGTAAAACCTCAGCTGGTTCGCAGGTCAGGAGTTCTCCATCCGCCCGCACCTGATAGGTTTCGGGATCCACTTCTAAATGGGGGGTATAAGTATTGAGCTTGAGATCGGCTTTGCTGATCTCCCGGCAGTTTTTCACCGCCACCACCGGACGCTCCAATCCCAGTTGAGTGGGGATCCCCAGATCAAGGGCGGCTTGGGAGGTAAAAATCAGGCTGGTTTGGGTGAGCGCCTGCCCAAAGCTACCAAACATCGGACGAGACCAAACGGGCTGGGGGGTGGGAATGGAAGCATTGGGATCCCCCATTTGGGCATAGGCGATCAAGCCTCCCTTCAACACCAATTCCGGTTTGACCCCAAAAAAAGCAGGCTTCCACAGGCAGAGATCGGCTAGTTTGCCCACTTCCACGGAGCCAATCACATGGCTGACCCCTTGGGCAATCGCCGGACAGATGGTGTATTTAGCAACATAGCGTTTGGCGCGATGGTTATCATGGCGAGCCGAATCCTCCGCTAGGGATCCCCGTTGTTCCTTCATTTTGTGGGCAGTTTGCCAGGTTCGTAGAATCACCTCCCCCACCCGTCCCATCGCCTGCGAGTCGGAGGAGATGATGCTCAACACCCCCAGATCATGAAGGATATCCTCGGCAGCAATCGTTTGAGGACGAATGCGAGACTCGGCAAAGGCGATATCTTCCGGCACCTCTTTGCTTAAGTGGTGGCAAACCATCAGCATATCGAGATGCTCTTCGATGGTATTGCGGGTAAACGGGCGGGTGGGATTGGTGGAACTGGGCAAAACATTAGCCTCCCCCGCCAAGCGCAAGATATCAGGGGCATGACCGCCGCCCGCCCCCTCGGTGTGAAAGGTGTGGATGGTGCGACCGTTGATGGCGGCAATCGAGTCTTCCACAAAACCCGACTCATTCAGGGTGTCGGTGTGAATCAACCCTTGCACATCGTAGTCATCACAGATGCCCAGACAGGTGTCGATCACCGCCGGAGTGGTGCCCCAGTCCTCATGCATTTTGAGTCCACAGGCTCCGGCTTCCACCTGTTCCCGCAAGGGATCCCGGCTGGCGCTGTTGCCTTTGCCAAAAAAGCCCAGATTGAGGGGAAACGCCGCCGCCGCTTGCAGCATTTTGCCCAAATTCCAGGCTCCGGGGGTGCAGGTGGTGGCATTGGTTCCCGTGGCAGGGCCAGTACCCCCCCCCATCAGGGTCGTTAAGCCAGAGGCAATCGCCACCTCACAGATTTGCGGGCAAATGAAGTGAACGTGGACATCAATCCCACCCGCCGTCACAATCAGCTTTTCTCCCGCGATCACCTCGGTGCTAGCCCCCACCACCATCCCCGGCGTCACCCCCGGTTGAATATTCGGATTGCCCGCCTTGCCAATCCCGACGATCAGCCCATCGCGGATCCCGATATCTGCTTTAACAATCCCCCACCAGTCCAAAATCAGCGCATTGGTAATCACCAGATCGAGGGCACCCCCCGCCCGTGTTGTAAAGGGAGACTGTCCCATGCCATCGCGGATGGTCTTGCCCCCCCCAAACTTGATTTCCTCTCCATAAACCGTGAAATCCTTTTCCACCTCGATCAGCAGAGAGGTATCGGCTAATCTCACCCGATCCCCGACGGTTGGGCCATAAGTGTTGACATAGGCGCGACGGGGAATTTCCAGAGTCATGGGTAGAGCCAGCCATAAAGGTCAAGGATGCTGGTTTTATACCACAGGATGTCCCCAGCCTGGATAACCAAATGATGGGATCCCTTTAGCTAGGCAGGGGAAAGTTGGAAAGATGCTTTTTTCCGGGTCGCCGTCACCCCCTTAGACTCTCTTACATATTTATTACCCATAAGTTGTGGTCTCAGGGCTGTCCTCAGCAATGCCCAATCCCCCCTCCCATCCCTGGATAAAAGGTTGAGAGGATAGTGGGTTCAGTAAAATTTTTGGAGAATACCCCCAAGGGGATTCGAACCCCTGTCGCATCCGTGAAAGGGATGTGTCCTGGGCCTCTAGACGATGGGGGCAGAGGCATTTCGACAAGAACACCATCCTAGAATTAAATTTTGACGCTTGTCAATCACCAAAGATCCGCACATCTGCTTCCCAGAGGATCCCCTTCGCTGGAGGATTGGGTCATCGCCGGATCCCTGCCAACCCCAAAATCGAGGTATTCTAAAGCTGGCGTGTTGTTGATGGCTAGCCCTCCTTCAAGGCTTGTGCATCCTTTGCTCAGCGTTACGTTTGCCCCTGTTGAGTTACTGCGGAGATTTCCTTGATGCGTCAGATCAACTTCCTGATTTTGTTTGCCATTTTGCTAGCTATCTCGCTCTTTGCTATGCAAAATGCCAATCCAGTAGCCGTCACCTTTGCCCCTGGAGTTTCGGTTCAACTGCCTCTTGTCTTGGAGTTATTGGCGGCGGCGGGTGTGGGCGCAACCTTTGCCTGGATGTATGGCCTGTGGATGAAGATGCAGTTTATGGTGGAAGTCCGCGATAAAAACCGTGAAATTCAGGAGAAGGAAGGGCAGATCAATGAACTCAAGCAAATCGTAGTAGACCTAGAAACTACCGTGAAAGCCCTTCCTCCCAGCAAACGAGCCGAACCTCCTCAGGAAGAAGAAATTACCGTCAGCGAGGGATCCACTATTGCCTCCTAGGCCATTTTCAGCATCCGCGTGGAGGGATCCCGAAGGCAGGCAGACAGCGGTCAATGTGAGAATTTTGTGATGAGCAGCGCAACTTTCAACCGTAACCACTATACTTGATAGGCTATTGGTTTTAGGTTCACTGTCCATCATGCAAGTGACTCAGGAAAAGCGCCCAGGCAGTCAGGTTGGGTTGACCATCGTTGTTGACGCAGAACAGGTCAAAAAAATCTACGACAAAACGGTGCGAGATCTCGTGCAAAATTTTCAGGTGCAGGGATTTCGCAAAGGGAAAGCACCCCGCCACCTCGTCATGCGCTACCTGGGGAAAGAACGGGTGGTGGCCAATGTCATCGATGATTTGATCAATGATTCGGTTACCACAGCCTTTCACCAAACCAAGCTGACCCCCATCAACAAATTCCAGATCGAAAGCGATATCCCCCAACTGATCGGCAGCTTTGATCCGGCAGGGGAGTTTACCTTTGTTGGATACGTAGAGGTTTATCCTGAGGTGACGCTGGGCAACTATAAAAACTTAACCGTCAGTCCCACCCGTGTGGATATGGATCCGCAGCAGATTGCCGCCACCATCGATCGTTGGCGGGAGCAACGGGCTACCCTCCTGCCAATTGAAGATCGTCCCGCACAACTGGGGGATGTAGCGGTTGTGGATTTCTCAGGGGTGGATAGCCACGGGGATCCGATAGAAGGAGGCTCAGCCACTGACTTTCAACTGGATTTGCAGGAGAGCAACTTCATCCCTGGCTTTGTGGCGGGGGTTGTGGGAATGCAACTGGATGAAACCCGTGAAATTGCCGCTCAATTTCCAGAGGACTATTTTCAAGAGGCATTGGCTGGACAGGCGGCTACTTTTACCGTCACCCTCAAAGAATTAAAGGCCAAAGAACTACCCGAATTGGATGATCCGTTTGTTCAAGAGATCAGTGATTTTCAGACCGTGGATGAACTAAAGGAGCATCTGCGCTTGCGCTTGATCCGCGAGGCTGCGGTCAAATCCAAAGACAACCTAGAAGCAGCCATTATTGAGCAGATCTTGGCGGTCACCGAAGTAGACCTGCCCGTCAGCTTGATTGAGCAAGAATCCTCTCAGTTGTTAGCGCAAAGCCTCAGCAGTATGCAGGAAAAAGGACTCGGCGTTCCAGATATTCGGCAATTTATCTCCAGCCTGCCACAGGAAACCCTTAACAATTTAATGGAACGCTTTCAACCGGAGGCCATCAACCGCCTCAAACGCACCCTAGCCTTGGGGAAAATTGTTGAGAATGAACGTATCTCCGTCGGTGAAACGGAGCTGGAGGTGGCGGTTCAGGAAGTTTTGGACAACTACCCCCAGACTCGCCAGGATGTTAAACGATTACAGAAGATCATTCATGAAGACTTGTTGACAAACAAGGTGATGAACTGGTTAAAATCCAACACCACTGTCACCTGGCTGGATGGAGAAGGCAACCCCATTGACGCTCCTGAGCTGGCAGAAGCCGAGGAAGAGTCGGCATTGGATTCAGCCTCCAGCATCCCTGAGGCCGAATTCACGGAAGAAGTGGAGGATAACCGCCTCACTTCTGAAGACTCTCCACAAGCATCTCTACGCGAATCTCCACCAGTAACGGGTGAGGATGTGCTGACAACCGAGGATCCTGTCCTCTAGCTAGAGGGGATCTCCCCTTCTGAGGAAGTAGCCGCTACTGCCACAGAGGAAACACCAGAGGAAATATCACAGGAAACACCCGAAGAAACCGAACCATAGGTCAACCCATTTCAGCCCTTAGGAGCCGCTCTAACTATGGGATCCCAAAGTGTTGAAAGGTTTGCTCCCGTTGCAAAAAGCCGTCGCCCAGCAACTCGACCCTCTGGGTGGGATCCCTGGGGGCTGGGATAACCTCCCCAATCACCTGGGATCCCGGTAGCAGGCTGACCAATCGATCGGCGGCGGTGGCGGGCATACTCAGCAACAGTTGAAAATCTTCTCCGCCATAGAGTGCCCACTCCAGGGCTTTTTCTGGGAAAACGGCCTGCAAATCAGGGGACAACGGGATCCGCGTTGGATCGATGCGGGCACCCACCTGACTGGCCACTGACATTTGCAGGAGGGCATCAGCTAGGCCATCGCTGGTATCCATGCCTGCTTGCACCGGAGAACCGAGATCCGCTAAGAGAGGCACCACATCAAGGCGGGGCTGTGGATATTGGTGGGCTTTGATCAGGGCTTGTCTTTGGGAAAGGGATCCCCCACTCGTGGACATATTGGGATGGAGCAGCAGTTCTAGCCCAGCCCGTGCATCCCCGTGATACCCTGTCACCAGCCAGACATCCCCCACCTGCACCGCTTTACGATAGAGAGCTTTTGCTGGATTTACCTCCCCCAAAGCAGTAATCGCCAGAAAACGGGTGGCGGAACGGCAGAGATCTCCCCCCACTAGGGATACCCGCCAGGGATAGAGTCCGTCTTGCACCCCCTGATAAAGTTGATAAACCCACTGCAACGAGGTTTCTCCCGTCAAGCCCAGCCCAATCACCAATGACATCGGTCGGGATCCCATCGCCGCCAGATCCGACAAATTGGCGGCCACCGCTCGCCATCCCACGGCATGGGCAGGGGTAGTCGCGGGGCTAAAATGCACCCCCTCCACCAAAACATCGGTTGTCACCACCAACGAGGCAGAGCAAGGGGGGAGTACCGCCGCATCATCCCCCACGACGGCGGTAGGGGAAAAACTCTGTAAAAGAGGCAGTAATCCGGCTTCCCCCACCTGATTGAGGGTTAAATTCAGGTCAGGCCAATCCATAGAAGACTTGTGTTTTGAGTGGGTTAGCAAGGGTGCAGCCATTCCTAGCTGACTTGAGGTTGTAACCGCCAATCGGATCCCAACCCGATGATCCGCTCCGCCGCTTCTTGGTCAAGAGGGGGGCTAAAAAAATAGCCCTGACCATATTGACAACCCAAGACTTTTAATTGGGACAGTTGTGCCGCCGTCTCAATGCCTTCCGCCACTACTTGGATCCCTAGATTATCCGCTAACGCGATAATCGCCCGCACAATCCCGATATTTTCGGCATTGACCCCCACTTGACTGACAAACGAGCGATCAATTTTCAGGGTTTGCACGGGGAAACGATGCAGATAGCTGAGGGAGGAGTAGCCCGTGCCAAAATCATCGATACACAATTCGATCTGGCGCGCCCGCAACTGACTCAAAGTCGTGGTGGCAGATTCAGCATTGTCCATCATCGTGCTTTCGGTAATTTCGACCTTGAGGTGGGAACTGATCACCCCTGTTTCCTGCAAAATCTGATCAATGCGACCCATCAGTTCAGCTTGGGCAAACTGGCGAGCCGACAAATTGACATTCATGGTAAGAGGACGAGAACGGGGATAGTGTTGCTGCCAACGGTGCAGTTGTTGACAAGCCGCCCGTAAAACCCATTCCCCAATCGGCACAATTAGCCCCGTCTCTTCGGCAGCAGGAATAAACTTAGCAGGGCTAAGCCGTCCCTGCTGGGGATGTTCCCAACGAATCAAGGCTTCAAACCCAACCATTTCCCCCGACATTAACTGAACCAGAGGTTGATAGACTAAAAAAAACTCCTGACGTTCGAGGGCATGGCGCAGATCCGTTTCCAGTTGCAGACGGTTGATGGCCTGGGTATACATCACACTTTCAAACACCTGGTAACGGCCTTTCCCAGAGGATTTAGCCTGATACATAGCCGTGTCGGCATCCCGCAATAAATGTTCTGCCTGCTCGTAGCCCTCCCCCAGCACAATCCCAACACTGGCATTCAAAAACACGTCCTGTTGCGCCAGCGTAAATGGCTTTTGTAGCTGTTGATGGATTTGCTCCGCGTATTGTTTGGCCTGCTCCACATCTCGGATATGTTCCAGTAGCATGACAAATTCGTCCCCCCCTAGCCGTGCCAACAAGCCCAGGGATCCCTGTAAACAATCTTGCATACGGCGAGCCACCGCGATCAGCAGTTGATCGCCGGCAGAATGGCCAAGAGAATCATTGATCACCTTGAAGCGATCGCAATCAATAAATAAAACCGCAAACTCATACTCCCGATTTTGTTTGGCGCGGCTCAGATTGTCCTCCAAACGCTTCATCAACTGGGTGCGGTTGGGTAAATCCGTCAGGCTATCGTGTAGGACGCGGTGAAGAAGCTGCTCTTGAATCCGTTTGCGTTCCTCGATTTCCCGTTGCAACGCATGGTTAGCCAGTTGCAATTGGGCGGTGCGCTGCTCCACCCGTTGCTCCAGTTGAGCATTCAGTTCTTGTAGTTTTTGCTGCATCCGCCGGATATTGAGTTGATTTTCCACCCGCGCCAGCACCTCTTCAAACTGGAAGGGTTTGGGAATGTAATCTACCCCCCCCACCGCAAAAGCCTTAACTTTGTTGAAGGTGTCATCCAGAGCGCTGATGAAAATCACCGGGATCCCTTGGGTGGTGGGATCCGCTTTCAGCCGTTCACACACCTGGTAGCCGCTCATCTGAGGCATGTTGATATCCAACAAAATCAGGTCAGGAGCCGCTGTTTGTACAGCAGTTAGAGCCATCGGCCCGCTTAAGACTTTGCGAACCTTATATCCCTGTCCTGTCAGCAGGCTTTCCAGCAAACGCAGGTTGGCTAAGGTATCATCCACAACCAGGATATTGCCCTTGCTTTCGAGAGCCGGATCGGGGGGGGAGAGGCTAGTCATGATGGCTGAGTCAGGCGGATCAACTGTTCAAAATCAAGCTGTTGGACGAGCCGCATCAGGAGGTTAGCGAGATCTTGCTGAGAGTGAGGGAGTTGCGAAATTAGGGCTAGCATCGCTTCTTCATCGGCAGAAAGAGAGGCTTGATGAAAGACATTCAACCACTGGCTGGGCTGGCTGGCCAGACGATCCGCAATTGGGGTTAAGTCAGTCAAACCAGGAGGCGGGGATCCAGAAAGGTTGGGATCGGTAGGCTCATACTGATAGGTTAACCCCAAGTGTTCAGCCATTTTTTCAAAGATTGTGGACTCTTGAAATGGTTTACGCACATAATCATCACATCCCACTGATAAAACGATCGCCCGTTCTTCCTCCATAGCACTGGCGGTCAGGGCAATGATAACAGTCGCCTGTCCTTTTAACTCAGATTTAATCTGGCGCGTAGCTTGATATCCATCCAAGACCGGCATCCGCATATCCATCCAGATCAGATGGGGATCCCACTCTCGCCAAATGGCAATCGCCTCTTCTCCATTCACAGCGCTGCGGGTAGCAAATCCCGTCAAGCTGAGCAATTTGCTCAATAATTCACGATTTTCAGGTTTATCATCGACGACTAAGATGCGCGGTTCGTCTTGATGGGGAGCCAGCCCAATCACCCGTTGCTTGTTGATCTTTTGAGCCACAGGGGAGGAATTGGCTCTCCCAAAAGGCAAGATAAACCGGAAGGTGGATCCCTGCTGCACCTGGCTTTTGACCTCCAGTTCTCCCCCCATCATCTGCACAAAATGACGGCTGATCGCTAAACCCAACCCCGTGCCCTCATGGGATCTCAATCCCCCCTGAGCCTGCACAAACGGTTGAAAGAGCTTTTCCAATTCTAGGGGAGCAATTCCTTGCCCAGTGTCGCTAACTCGAAAGTCTAGGTCATAGGTGGCTGCGGTAGGGGAGTCGGGTGGCTGCGCCAAGCGGATCTCCAGTCTAACCTCACCCTGGTGGGTAAATTTGATGGCATTGCTGAGGAGATTGATCAAGATTTGCCGGAGCTTTCCTTCATCCCCTACTAAACACTCCGGCACCTGACTATCGACATGGAAGGAGAGGTGCAGATGTTTAGCCTGAGCACGTATGATGAACATACTTTTCAGATGGCTGATCAAACGAACCAAATCGAAGGTTTCAACATGCAGAAGGGTGCGTCCAGCTTCAATTTTAGACATCTCCAGCACATCGTTGATCAAATTGAGCAGATGTTCGCCACTGCGGTTAATAATCTCCAGGTTCTCTTTTTGGGCAGCAGTTAAGTGGGGATCCCGATCCATCAATTGGCTAAAACCCAAGATGGCATTGAGAGGGGTTCGTAATTCATGGGTCATGTTAGCCAGGAAAGCACTTTTGGCTCGATTGGCGGCTTCGGCAGCTTCTTTGGCTTTGACCAATTCGGCTTCAATCAATTTCCGTTCGGTGGCATCCGTTCCCACCGACAGAATTTCAACCAGTTGTCCTTGTTCATCAAAAATAGGACGATTGGACCAGGAAACCCAAACCCGTTCGCCATCGCTGCGGAGGTTTTCGTTCTCATTCCAAAGATAGAAATTGGGATGCACACAAATATCTTGCATTAACCCTTGCAAATCACGACCGGATGACTCAGTTGGCGGCACAATCGTACCCACCAAGTTTTTGCCTAACAAATAGGCTTCGCTATAACCAAAGAATTTTTGTCCGAACTCATTGATAAAAGTGATTTCCCCTTTTACATTCCAGCGGAAAATAATTGAATTAGCCGCTTGCACTAGATAACGATATTTGGCCTCGCTCTGTTCTAGTTCCTCTTCGATTTGCTTGCTTTGCGTAATATCCTCAAAAATTCCCATACTCAGTTGAGGTCTATCCTGATCGTCTAAAACTAAAGAAACACTCACCCGTAGCCAGATCATTTGGCCATCTTTGCGAATACAGCGTTTATTAATTTGATAATAGTCTCGCTCCCCTGCGACCAATTGTTCCCAAAGGATATCTTCTAAGAGCAAATCATGAGGCTCAGTATACTCACGATAGGTAACTGTTGATGATAATTGCTCCACCGAATATCCCAACATAGTTGCCAGAGCTGGATTTACCTTCAGAGTTTTTCCACAAAACTCATCCAACACAATTCCTACAACAGCGTTGTCAAAAATGGCACGCAACAGGGCTTCACTGTGCCGCAAATTAGCTTCGCGGATTGCCAATTCCTCGAGGATTTGTTTTTGCTCAGTAATATCCGAAACGATGCCCAAGATGCCGATGACGTTGCCATCTCCATCATGCAACGGCACCTTAATGCCACTGATCCAGAGGGATCGCTCATGCTGCTTGTCGATGAGCCGAAAGTCGCTATGGGCGGGGGCGTTGTTTTGCAAAACCTGTTGATCAACTTGGCGAAAGATCTTGGCCTGCTGCTCTCCCCAGGGTAGATCAAAATCAGACTTGCCAATCATCGCGGCGGGAGAAGCCACCCCCGCTTGCCGAGCTGCCACCTGATTGCAGCCTAAATAGATGGAGTGTCGATCCTTCCAAAACACTCCCTGAGGAATGGTATCCAGCACCGTTTGCAACATCTGCTGGGATCCCCGAAGCGCCTCTTCCGCCTGCTGTCGTTCGGTTTGCTCAAGCGCCATGCTGACCAGACCCGCCATCGCGGTAGCAAACATTTTTTCATCGGCCAACCAAGTCCGCGCCCCCCCCACATGAGCACAACACAACACCCCTTCGATCTGATCCCCCAAAAAAATGGGGATATCCAGGAGGGATCCAATTCCTAGCGGTTGCAAATGATCGGGAACCAGCTCGCGGGTGCGGGGATCTTGCCAACAATCATCGGCATCAATGATTTGATTTTGGTCAAGGCTGGCAAAATATTGGGGATAGTCTTGCCGTTGCAAGGGTGGGCTTGATTCGTGCCGTTGCCGATGTCGATCAAATAAATCCAAACAGTAAATCGACTGACGGTCGGATTCCAACCGCCAAATGCTTACCCGCTCCACTTGCAGGGTATGAGCTACCAATTCCGTGAGTTGCGCTGCCTTCGTGGATAGATCCCCCCCGCGAAATCCTTTGCTGCCAATCAAGGTAGAAAGGGCGTGTTGCTGAAGGGCTAAGCGCGCCTGCGCCTCTTGCCAGAGATGTTGATGGAGGATGGGTTGAATCGTTGTCATAACTGGGATCCCCTGTGGGTTTGGCAACGATAGCCTCAAAACGTGGCTCTATTTGCAAGCTGCAATTCGATCCCCTACTGGGATTCGATGCTGCTTAGATCGGGTCTCACCTCTCAATCTATTGTTACTTTTCTGATCCGTTGATAAAAGTTATCTTTTTTACTGAATCCTACTGAATTTAACCAGAAATTCTCCTTGATGCCATCGCGGCTATTGAGGTAGCACCTGTACGGAGCTATCCACCGCAAAAGTCACCTGAAAGGTCTCGGCTTCCCTGGGCAAATCAGTGGGCACCTCTTCCGGCACGTCTGCTAGAGGAGTTTCCCCTTTGCGAGAGGCCGCCGTTTCGTTTTGGGGCACGGCCACAATCGGGATCCCTTGGGCATCAACGGTGACGGTATAGGTAAGCGGTTGTGGATCGGCGCTTTGGTTTTGCCACTGTTGTTGTAGGGTCTGCTGTAACTGGGCGGCCAGAGGGCTGAGGGAGGCATCCCTTTCTGTGGAGGCTGACTTGGAGGCTGTGATATCCACCTGAGTCGGAGCTGGTTCCACGGCTGCTGGTGGAGCTGCTTCCCCAGATTTATTCTCCAACTCTTGGCTGGAATCGGTGGTTTCGGGTAGCGCTGGATTGCCCGGAGCCGCTTGGGTAGAGGCAAGAGCCTCTGGATTAGCTGGAGTAGCGGCGGGTTCAACCACCTCGCTGGATGCGGTTTGTGACTCGCTGGGCTGAGAGCGATTCACCTGGGTAGCCAGAACGGCAATCGCTCCCGCTAACCCGATGGATCCCACCAAGAGGGCGGCAATGCCTGGGGCTTGGCTATACCAGGGACGCGCTAGGGTGGGCTTGAGGGAGGTCAGTTGCGGCATATCGAGGGTGAGAGCCGTCACTGCCTCCATCAGATCAAAGAGCTGGCTCATGGAGAGATCCACCTGACCAATCCCTTCCCCTTGGCGCACCGTCAACCGATGAAAAATAAAATCGAGGGGGCGAATCGCCACCGTACCGCTAAAAGTACCTTGGGGTTGGCCACGCAGTTGGGCACTGAGATAGCGCTGCGTGACGGCAACCAGATCATTTAACAGCACAACATCCCCTGTCAAGGTTTTGTAGGCTTCTCCCTGACGAATTTCTAGGGTGCAGGTGAGGGAGCGGCGGATAGCGGCGGGGGAAGCACTGTCTTTGCTGGTGGTGGCGGATTCTCCAGCAACTTTGAGCAGGCAGGTGGGCTGACGATATTCCTGTTGAATAGTAGTGGTTGGCATAGCAGATGGGGATGAGCGAGGGTAAAAATTCTGGAGGAGAAGCCATAAGCATGGGGGATAACAAGCCGGAGGAATGGGGGATCCCTATTCCGCTTGCACTTCCGACGGCAGCTCTGAGCTTGGGGTTTCTGTTTCCGCTTCTTCTGGCAAGTCCATAGCCGGTCGGCTCAGCAAAGCTGCCCACAAGCGCTGGGCACCATATTTACTGCTGTAAAAGAGCAGATCCAATAAAATTCGCAGAGCCAGTTCAGTAATTTGATCAGCGGAGCGCTCCTCGCCATCCACCATACGGCTGCGGTAGTGGGAATGAAACTCGTCAAGATAGTCGCCGATCAGCGCCTCCCGAAAGGGGGAGCGTTCCTGGGCGACGGCGGTTTCCAGATGCTCAATCGTGGAGCGCAACTTGCTGTGCCAGTCGAGGGCAAGGTGGCAGATGATCAACACCAGGGCACGCGCCTCTTCGATATCGACTTTCTTGCGTCCACCGGAACTGCGCCGTAGAGGGTTAGCGTTGCGGAGTCGCCAGAGGTTCACCCGGTCACTCACCCACTGCTCTAATTTGAGGGCTTGAGCGGCATTTAAGACTGCCTCTGAGCTTTCCCCACTTAGGCACTCTAACCCCAGTAACAAGAGATCGAGTTGGGCTTTGATGGTGCCCGAAGCTGTTGGGATCCCTTCGGGTAACCCTAACGCCTGCATAATTGACTGGTTTGCGTCCACAATGATCCTATCAACACTAACTCCCAAACCCTTATCGTCTCCTGTCTGGGAAAAACCCGCAACCCTAGCCTCCTTTCGGAAGGGGGTGAGTTGAGGGGGAAAAGACGGCCAATCGCCAGCCCAAGCCTCTGGGAAAGGAGTTGCGGCAGTCAGAGCTATCGGCATCGCCACCATCCATCGTGAAGTCCAACATCTTGACTGTAATAGGCTGACTTCATCCCAGGCGGCTAGTTGCAGAAAGTGCAACCAAATGATTCGCAAGATCTGAGCTATAGGGGGATCCCAACTATCCATCGGCAGGGATCAAAACGGCAAAACCCTGTGGTCTAAAACCTGCCCCAGTCTATCCAACCCATGCTCTAGCTTGACGGTTTCATTCCCACTGGGCTTATCAATACCGAAGGAGGGAATCAGGCAGAACGTTCGCGTTCACTGGACGCAGATAACATCTTGCACCTATAGATATCCTCTCGACGGTCGGCGTGCATGAGCGTTGTTAGCTGGATGTTTTGTAGCAGAACTCTGAAAGCCGGCACATAGACATTTCCTCTAACCATTGGAATACGACCACCTAAATCTTGATATCCAAACTTTGAGAGGTTTTGGGGTTCTCAAACTAAATTGGAACGCCTATAAGCACAAAGATTTATCTATCTTAATTAAAAAGAAACGGCTTAACAGAAGAAATCATACGTTTCAACTCAGTTTTGTTGTGCCTGAGAAGATCATGCTCCCATAATCCATCAGTATTATCAGAACAATTAGCTGAAAGAGCCTCTCCAATTGATTCCAAACTCTTTCCAAGGCTGCTTCTTAACTCCTCTGGATTAGATAAGACTCCAAGGACAAACACCCTGTCCTTTACATCATCTGGAATCTGTTGCTTTACGTAACCAAGGCGATCTTCTTCTCTATCAAAATCAATAAGTAATACAAACCGCCTATTCGGATACTTACGCATTGTAGGTATAAAGCTTGTTGTGAACTTATCTACTACTACCTTCCATCCACCGACATAGGACAAAACTTGAATTGATCGTGCATTCAGTTGAGGATGAAGCAAAAACCCATTTGCTATGTCTGAGTTCGCCTCATCTTCGGGCAACACAAGAATATGTGGCAAGTACTTGTTAACGCTCATAACTCTGTATCACCAAGGATTAAGCTATCTATAAGATCGCCACTAATAGATACTTCACTCAGTGATCGGATCAAAGTTGGTTCTAGATGGCTTTTCCTGTCAAGCAAAAAAGTGTTTTCACTCGAAAATTTTCGGATAGCCTCCTGATTGTGCGAAGTTGCCAAAAGTTGCCCACTATTTTTGAAAGAACGTCGTAGTGAAACAATGAAATGTCCAACCTCTGATAAAGAGAGATAGTTGTCAGGCTCGTCCCAAAAGCAAAAAAGCGGACCGTAGTGTTTGTTGGCAGCCAGGACAACTGCACAAAGGAAAAAGCATTTCTCTCCATCAGATAAGTCTTTAAATTCAATAGTAAAGTTTCTATCATTCTTTTCAAAGCTGACGATCGTACTCTTGAAGTTTCTGCTGACCGATTGATTTTGAATATCGCTAATATCAGGCATTACTACTTGAAGATATTTCTTTATCTCTGTATAAGCAGCGGGATAACGGCTCAGCAAGCCTGAGAACCACTCTCCAAAATTTGAACCATCTCGCTTTGGCTCCAAAGTTTCACCCTGGGAGTCTCCAGTTATCAAGCTCGGAATTGGAGCTAGAATAATCATTCGTGCAAGCCAAGTTCTGAAAATACAGAGCGGATCAGTTTCCGATTGTTCCTGAATCACCGGAAGAGCAATAAGATGCCAATCCATTAAGAACTGAGCCTCTGGATTGCGTGAAGTGAGAGTGACTTGGGCTTCTTTTCTAGAGTAAACTGACTTTCCTGAAACTAGTAATTGTTCTTCAAACACCCGAAGTTCTCTGAAATCTTCTGGCAACTCCAGTGCAAGCATATACTTATACAACTTATTTTTAATTAGCACCTCTATTTCAAATCGAATTGGGACATTAGATCTGTTAGGGGAAAAGTCTTTGGGTTGAACCAGTTGCCTAACTCTATTGACACCTCGACCAATGCTCTGAAATAGCTCTAGTGAACTAGCAATAGTTGATTTACCTGCACCGTTTCTTCCGATTAAAAGAGCAGATGACATTTCCCTAAGAGAAAATTCAAAATTTTCCAGACATCTGAAGTTGTGTACATACAGCCTTTGGAGCATAGAAAAGTAACTCTGAGTTCTTGGAAAATAAAGGTTTTTGAGACAACCTAATTTAATCAATTTACACTATTGACAACTCTTAGCGAAGCTGTATACGGAACCCAGAGACTCTGAGGCTTCCAGCTAACAACAGGCTAAGCGGCAAGGCTGTCCTACGCCAGCAAGGGTAGAGCCAGCTAGCAACTGGCCAATACCCGTAAAATTTCACTGGCGGCTCGATCCAAAACCCCCGGCTCCCCTAACGCTAAGCGCATCTGCTGATAGTCCTGCTGCATCTGTTGACGGCGTTGGGGGTTAGTCAGGAGCGCCAGGGCTTCCTCCGCAATCCGCGAGGGTTGCGCCTCCTCTTGAAACAGTTCCGGCACAATCAGACGCATCTGTACCAAATTAGGGGGAGACATAAACGGGATGGAAAAATTGAGGATCGTTTTGCCAATCCAATAAGTGAGGCGGCTGACCCGATAGACCACCACCTGCGGGATCCCTAAAATCGCTGACTCCAGGTTGACGGTTCCCGATTTCGCCACAATCAAATCTGCTGCCGCCAAGATCGTCTGGTGTTCGCGGGATCCCTGTGGTTTGAGCAGGGTAATCTCAATCTCCTGCTGTTTAGCCAACTTTAAGAGAGGGGGAGCAAACCGCTCTGCCGCCAAGGGCAACCAAAACTTCACCTGAGGAAGCTGCTGTTGGAGGAGACGAGCCGCCGCGAAAATGACGGGAGCCACATGCCGCAGTTCTTGATTGCGAGAGGCCGGGAATAGCATGACCGCCATCTGATCCGCCGGGATCCCCAAATGCTGGCGAGCCTGAAGGCGATCGGGGGCGGCAGACAGAATATCGAGGAGGGGATGCCCAACCCAGCGCACATTTCCTCCGGCAGCTTCATAAAACTCGGCCTCTTGGGGAAAGATGGCCAGCATCAAGCGCATCCGTTCCGCCAATTGAAAGCTAATGCGCGAGCTAGTCGTCCAAATCCATTCTTGGGGAGCAATGTAATAGATGGCGGGGATCCCTTGGCGCTGGAGAACCGATGAAAGGCGACTGTTCACCCCGATGTAGTCTACCAAGACACACAAATCCGGTCTGTCTCTAGCTAAAAAGCGACGAATCCGCCACTCCACCCAAAGGGCGGGGCCAATAAAGGGTAGCGCCTCAACAATGCCAATCGAGCTGATCGCCGTCGTTTTTTGCAGGAGGGTGGCTCCCGCCGCCGCCATCCGCTCCCCCCCCACGGCAGTAATGCGGAGATGGGGATCCCGGCGGAGCAGGGCTTGAATTAAATAGCTCGCTTGGAGATCCCCTGAGATTTCTCCGGTGCAAACCAACAGATGGGGGGAGTTTGCCATAACCATACATCACACTCTGTCAAGAGTTGCCTGCGGATCCCGGTCTGGACTCAATCGGCATCCGTTTCATCGGCAGATCGGGATCCCCGTTGGGGGGGCAAGGGACCACGCCGTTGCGGTTGGGTTAGGGAGGCTTCTAAAAAGTGCAGTAAATGCAAGATCTCTTGTGAATCCGCACTGTCTCGCAGGGTTTGCAGAGCTTTGTCGAGAAGGAGGTCTGAGCGATAGAGCACCCGATAAGCCGCTTTGAGCTTGGTCAGAGAAATCCCCGCCGACTGCGCCCGCTTTAGCCCCACCAGATTTAGCCCACGGATCCGCCCTGGATGGCCTTCCACGCGCATGTAGGGGGGGACATCTCGATCGATCCGACTCATCGCCCCCACCATCGCCAGCTTGCCAATATGGGTAAATTGATGGATGCCAACCATACCGCCAATGCGAGCCTGGGACTCTATATGGATATGTCCGGCCAAAGAAACGGCATTGGTGATGATCACCTGGTCTTCGATCACACAGTTATGGGCAACATGCACATAAGCCATCAACAAATTCTCATTGCCGATCACCGTCGCTTCCTCAGCATGGGTGGCTCGATGAATGGTTACATACTCACGGATGCGATTGTCATTGCCAATGATCAGGCGAGTAGCAGCTCCTCCATACTTGAGATCTTGGGGTTCCATGCCCAAAACCGCCCCTGGAAAGATCTGGTTGCGTTCCCCTATCGTGGTCCAGCCGTCAATTACCACCTGCGGGCCAATCACCGTATCGGCTCCGATCTGCACATGTTCACCAATCACACTGTGGGGACCCACTCTCACGCTTTCATGCAGTTGGGCGCGGGGATGAATCACTGAGGTAGGGTGGATCCGCCCTTGAGAATCCGAGGAAGAGAGAGAACTCATTGTTAACCCAGCAAGCAAACGTGGTTGAGCTCCAAACCTCTGCTTAATAACTGTAATGCCAACACTGCCAATTTGCCTAATCCACCAACGAAAACATCAGTTCGCCTTCCGTGACCAACTGCCCAGCCACCTGGGCACGGCAAAACATCTTGCCCACCCGCTTTTGTCGAATCGCCAATAATTGTGCTGACAAAATCAGTTGATCCCCCGGCACAACCGGACGGCGAAAGCGAATGCCATCAATTCCAGCAAATAAAGCCAGACGCCCCGCCGCATCGGGAATTTTGGTCAGGACAATCCCTCCTACCTGTGCCATCGCCTCTACAATCAAAACCCCCGGCATAATCGGGCGTCCTGGAAAATGTCCTTGAAAGAAAGGTTCATTAAAAGTCACATTTTTGAGACCCACGGCACTTTCGCCCGGTAGATAGCGAATGATCCGATCCACCAACAAAAAAGGATAACGGTGGGGCAGGATATCCAGAATTTGTTCAGCGGTGAAAATAGCAGGATCAGAGGGATCGTAGCGATCCTCAACTTCGGCTGGAGATTCAACAGACATAGACAAAACATCGTCAGAAGAACAGGGCTTAACAAAAGCAGGGCTGCGGATCGGAGGAGGGCAACACACCACTCGCCAACAGTTGATGGGCTAATTGGTGATGTAAGGTATGTCCAGCTCGATAGGCCAGGATATGCCCTTGTAGGCGGACTCCCAGCAAGCTCAGATCTCCTAGTAAATCTATCAGTTTATGGCGCACCGGTTCGTTATCAAATCGCAAGGGGGTAAGCCATCCCTCTGCATGGCAAACAATGGCGTTGTCGAGGCTGCCGCCTTTGATCAAACCCGCTTGTTGTGCTTTTTCGATGTCCTGTTGGCGGGTAAAGGTGCGAGCTGGGGCAAGATCTTCCACAAAACTCTCGGCACTAAAATTCCAGCTCAACCACTGGCAGCCAATCGGGGAGTCGGCAAAATCAATTCCATAGGTGAAGCGTAGTCCAGGGGAGGGCAGGGCGCTGATAAAGGCTTCCCCCTGACAAACAGTGATGGGACTTGGGATCCCGACCACCACCCCTAAGGCGGCTTGGCGACGCACCCCTGCCTGCAAAATGGCTTCTACCCACGGCAGAGCCGATCCATCCAAAATCGGGATCTCTGGACCATCTACCTCAATTCGACAGTTATCAATCCCTAAAACGGCCAGAGCCGCCAGCAAATGTTCGGTGGTTTGAATATGGGCGGATCCCTGCTGCAAGCGGGTGGAGAGGTTGGCGGGGCTAACCTGGCGGAGATGAGCCGGAATAACCGGGGATCCTGGGAGATCGCGGCGGATAAACAGCCGCCCTTCCCCAACCTCGGCTGGTGAGAGACGACACTCGATCCATGCGCCACTATGTAAACCGATGCCCCGGCGGATGATAGTAGTGGCAAGGGTACCTTGGGCGGGAGAAAAACGGGCAGTCATAGAGCCAGTCATCAGGTGAAGCCGCATCAGAGTAGCACACTTAACCGAGTGAGTCCCAGCCAGAGGGATCCCTGGACAAGTCAGCAGAATGGTTTCCTAACATTTCACAAACCTGAGTTTTTCTCAATTTTGCCTCAGGAAGTAAATCGACCCTGGTAGCATAAGGGGGGGTAGCGCCCTGTTTTGTTCACCCCTTTGTTTGAGACGCTTAGTCTCTTAAATCCTGATCAGCCGCTTAGTTTTCAATCAAAATTTTGACGTTGGTGTGTACCGTTTTGGAATGGAGGCAGCATCATGTTTAATGAAAACCCTAGAGATCCAGCAACGCTAATTAGTCAAGGATACACGTTTCAGCCCACGCAATATATTGGTCAAGGCTGGGAGATCTTGAAGCCGATTTTGGGTCTGATGATTGGGTTTACGGTAGTCAGCATCATCATTAACATTGGCTTGGGTTTTATCCCCAGAGCTGGCAGTCTACTCAGCGTCGTGATCGCTGGTCCCTTGAACGCTGGTTTTTTCATCGTTGCCTTCCGGCATATCCGTCGCCAGTCTACTGACTTTGCCCGTTTCTTTGATGGCTTTCAGAATTTTCTACCCCTATTTTTAGCCAACCTACTGGTTACCATTTTTACGGCGATTGGCACGCTTCTGCTAATTCTGCCCGGAATTTATCTGGGGGTTTCTTATCTATTTGCGTTGCCGTTGGTTGTGGATCGCAACCTAGATTTTTGGGAAGCTATGGAAACTAGCCGTCAGGTGGTGGGGAAAAACTGGTTTGGGGTGTTCATTTTTGGTCTGTTGCTGGTTTTAATCAATGTTGCAGGAGCCCTCCTCTTGGGAGTGGGGCTTTTGTTTACGATTCCTTTAACGACCTGTGCGGTGGTAGCGGCTTATCGGGATATTTTTGGCCTGCGTACAGCGTAGTGAAAATACGGCGCAGTTCATGAAACATAGGCAGCTACTGGCTTGAGTGAGGCAATTCAGACTATTGTTGGGGTTTTCATTTTAGGGGGTGAACCTCTGTGAGCAATTTTTCTACACGTGCTTCATCTACGCGGGTGGTTAGTCGTTGGGATTCCTGTTGATCTCGCAGGGTTTTCGCTAACGTAAATGAAGAGGTGACGGCGTAGAGTAAGCCAATTCCGACAAATGCTTTTTGCCAAGCATCGGTTTCCAGATAAAGGATCCCGACCGTAGCTGCCGTTGTAGAAATTATAAAGGAGGCCCACACTTGTAAAACCCAGCTTGTTGTGTCTTTTGCCCGACCAATTGTAATGTGTTGCATAGGAACCTCCTTGCTCTCTTCCAATTCATGGGTCTCGTTCACCCGATGCTTTTGATGATAGTGAGCCAATGGGGAGATAGATTGAGAAGAATGGACAGATTTATAACTGTCCACCCTATGGTTGATTGGCTGCCAATGTTCCCGATTCCTTACCCCAGATGCTCATAACCTACCCCGATCCAGACAACCCCCACCCCTTAGCAGAGTTCCCTCAAGTTTGTTTTATCAAAAATACAGTTTCTAATCCCAATATTATTGTTGGAGACTATACCTACTATGATGATCCTGAAGATTCTGAAAATTTTGAGAGAAATGTGCTGTATCACTTTCCATTTATTGGCGACAAGCTAATCATTGGCAGGTTTTGTGCTCTTTCAAGAGAAATTAAATTCATCATGAATGGGGCTAACCACAAAATGTCAGGGTTCTCAACCTACCCATTTGAAATTTTTGGGCAGGGATGGCAACAAATCCAGCCTCAACCTCATGAATATCCCTTTAAGGGGGATACGGTAGTTGGTCATGATGTTTGGATTGGCTATCGATCGGTTATTATGCCGGGGGTTCAAATCGGAAGTGGAGCGATTATTGCCGCTAATGCAACGGTTACTAAAGATATCCCCCCCTATACGATTGTTGGAGGTTGCCCAGCCACAGCGATTCGGCAACGCTACCCAGACTCCGTAGTTGATGCCCTGCTAGCGATTGCTTGGTGGGATTGGGAGATCGAGAAAATTACTCGCAACTTGCATCATATTGTGGGCGGTGACCTGGCGGCGTTACAAGCCTGTTAATCTTGCAAAAGCATCACTCTTATGGGTTAAAGAAGAGATGTTTGAGAGCCTTTTGACCAGGGATCCGCTTTGCTCGCAATGAAACACAGAATCATTGGGGAGCAATCTTTGCGCTAGGCCAAATAAGAAAATAATGGATCCCGAAGCAAGGTAGGATCAGTAGCGCTTGAGTCTATGCGGTTTCCCTATCAGTTTGATTATCTGGAGGAATCACTTGTGGAACTAGGTCTTAGTCAACGGGAACTCTCTGACCTTACCCAAAAGTCAGTGCAGTTCATTTTAAGTGGGCGTGAAGGCGAAAGTGAAGCCTTAACCCAGTACAAAGCATCTGCTGAGTTCCGTGCCGGAGTTCAACTGGCTTGTGCGGCGATGGTCTTGGTTTTAGCCGAAAATAACAGCCGGATTACCGAACAACTACAGGCATCTGGGATCCTCAAGTAGTCAAGATGAGCTTGCTATGACCTCACCAGATCACCCACTGGATCATCCATCTGATCATCGAATTGAGCGTGACTCAATGGGGGAGCGGCAGCTTCCCAACCATGTTTATTACGGGATCCAAACCTTAAGGGCTATCGAAAACTTTCCGATTAGTGGAATCAAGCCCTTGCCCATCTATGTTGACGCCTGTTTGCTGATCAAAAAGGCTGCTGCTCAAATCAATGCCCATTTGGGTTGCATTCCAGATCAGGTGGGATGGGCGATTGTGCAGGCTGTCGATGATATCTATGGACAGGCTAGCTGGCGGGATCAATTTGTGGTGGATATCTATCAGGCGGGGGCAGGCACCTCCCACCACATGAATGTCAATGAGGTTTTGGCCAATCGCGCCCTAGAATTGCTGGGAGATCAAAAGGGCAATTATCAACGCATTAATCCCAATGATCACGTCAACTATGGACAGTCTACCAACGATGTGATTCCGACGGCGATTCGTTTGGCGGCTTTGCTGACCCTTTATCAACGGCTGCTCCCCACCCTAGTCCGCCTGACTGAAACCCTCCGAGGCAAAGCCCAACAATTTCGAGACATCATCAAGGCAGGACGCACCCACTTGCAGGACGCCGTTCCGGTGCGCTTGGGAGATGAATTTGCAGCCTATGCCTGGATTATTCAAGATCATCACCGCCTCATCTCCCAGGCTGCTTTGGAGTTGGAATGGATGGGGCTAGGGGGAAGTGCCGTGGGAACGGGGGTGAATACCCATCCCGAATATCGGGATGATGTAGTGGCTCGCCTAGCCGCCCTCACAGGATTCAATCTCAAGCCTGCTAATCACTTTATGGCGGCGATGCAAAGCATGGCTCCTTTTGTTCATTTGTCGGGGTGTTTACGCAATCTGGCTCAAGACAGTCTTAAGATTGCCAATGACCTGCGCCTGATGGATTCAGGGCCGACCACAGGGCTGAAAGAAATTCAACTGCCACCGGTACAGCCGGGATCCTCGATTATGCCGGGGAAGTATAACCCTGTCATGGCAGAAATGCTGAATATGGTTTGTTTTCAGGTAATGGGATTAGACAGTGCTATCGGCATGGCGGCACAGGCTGGACAGTTTGAACTGAACGTGATGATGCCCTTGATTGCCTACGATCTGCTGCACAGTTTAGAGATTCTCAGCAACGCCCTAGAGGCTTTTCGGGAGCGCTGCCTGGAGGGTATTACGGCGATGCCCCAACGATGCCAAGCTTATGCCGAAAGTACCCTTTCGTTGGTGACGGCTCTCAATCCCCACATTGGTTATCTAAATGCGGCTGAAGTCGCCAAAACTGCTCTAGCGACCGGGCGCACCATTCGAGAGGTCGTCCTAGAGCGAGGCTTGATGAGTGAGGAGGAACTCGCCACAATTTTGGATCTGGCAACCATGAGCCAGAGCTTCTGGTGAGCTTTTAAATTCTCACAGAATTACAGCTTGCTCACGAATTATCTATGACACGCAAGGGATCCGACTCCCCGCAAATCCCTCCTAACAAGAGGGACTTTACATCCGCGTTCCCTCTTGTTAGGAGAAGCTACGGCTATCGCCACGCCGCGGGAAAGGGTAGATCTTAGGCCATAACAGACAACTCCTGAATAGGCCATATCGATAAAAAATAGAGGGATCCCACTCCCTAAGTCATGTCTATCTGGCAATAGATGATACGGATAGATCATCTAGATCATCGTCCAGATCGTTCATACTGATCATTTTGGGATCCCTAGAGGGGGTCAATCATCAACTCGTTCTAGTTTAATGTTGTGATTACCCAGTTTAATCTCAAACTCATCTCCGGGCTGTAGGTTCATCTTTTTGGTGTAGGCAGCACCGATCAAAAGGTTGCCATTCTTATGAACTGAAACCTTGTAGGTGGGAGTGCGCCCGCGGGAACCGGATTCATCATTGGCATCGAGATCGACTCCAACCGCTTGAATGAGCGCATTGGTAAATTGCATCAAATTGACTCGTTCTTGTCCATTCTTGGTCTTGGTAACATAACCACAGGCTCTGGCTTTTTCCTTGCGGTCGGCCTTTTCCATGGATGTGACTTTATCTAAGAGTTCTTGACCGATGAGGGGCTTACTCTTGGTGTTTGTTGCCATATTGTGAATAACTTAGAGAACAATTGCTAGTTTAACGATAGGGAAGGATCCCAGGCAAGATCACATCTGCAAAAATCAAATCTTTTTTTGATGAATAACAGTAAAGTTGGTCTTCTGCCGCTAAAACAGCGCAATATAGCACTGCCAAATAGCCTTTAACGCTGATAAAAGATTTATAATCCTTCCATCAGAGATGTCTGGGATCGGGTTAATTCTGGGCTAGTCTGATTCCTCTCTGAATAAAGAGGGAGATTCTCGTGACGAGGCGGGCATGAGTGGAGGGTGATAACAGAGTGGCTTTACCGCATTTGAGCCCGGATCCCTAGCCGAAAGTTGGCATCGCTTCTGCATGATTGGATAGGCTGAAAGTCGCTCTGGGAAACTGCTTATAAAAGGTTAGCCCTGTTTTGCTTGCTTTGCTTTTAGCTCTAGACTCGATAAGTGCGGGTAGGCAACTCATCAGTCAAGGAGGGTTTTCGGGTGAGAGAATTTTGGCAAGGGCGACGAATTTTGGTCGGGGTATGTGGGGGAATTGCCGCCTACAAGACCTGCCAACTCGTTTCGGCTTTAGCTCAAGAAGAGGCCCAACTGCGGGTTATCCTCACCGGCAGTGGGGAGTCTTTTGTATCCCCTCTTACTTTCGCAGCCCTCAGTCGCCATTCCGCCTATACAGATCGGGACTTTTGGCACTACCAATCAGGGCGTCCTTTGCATATTGAGTTGGCAGAATGGGCTGAAGTCATCCTGTTGACTCCACTAACAGCAAATACGCTGGCAAAAATTGCCCTCGGTCTGGCCGATAATTTATTAACCAATGTCCTGTTGGCCAGCACTTCTCCGGTTTTACTGGCTCCGGCCATGAATACAGAAATGTGGAAAGCTCCCCCTGTGCAGCGTCATTGGCAGGATCTATTAAATAATCCGCGCTTCTGGGGTCTGTCACCAACCCGTGGGCGTTTGGCCTGTGATTCGGTAGGTGAGGGGCGGATGGCGGAACCAGCATTTTTGCAGGCAGCTTTATTCGCTTTATTGTGGACAAATGGCCAGAAAGATTGGCAGGGGCGGTGCTTGTTGATCAGTGGAGGAGGCACCCGTGAATCCATCGATAGGGTGCGTTTTATTGGCAATCCTGCCTCCGGTAAAATGGGATTTGCCCTCGCTGAGGCTGCTATGTTGCGAGGGGCAACCGTGATTTGGATCCATGCTGGGGATCCCTTGCCAGATATTCCGGGAGTGATGGGGCACGTGGTAACCACGGCGTCTGAGATGCACCAAGCCCTAGCGGAATACTTCCCGCAGGTAGATCTGTTGATCATGGCGGCGGCGGTGGGGGATGTCCGTCCCCGTTATCCAGCTAGCGGCAAACTGCCTAAAGCCGATCTGCCTTTATCGTTAGATCTCGAATTGATTCCAGATATCTTGCAGGATTTAGTCAGCCGCAAACGGCCTCAACAAAAAGTCATTGGCTTTGCTGCCCAAACAGGGGATCCCCTGCCGGCTGCCCTAGAAAAGCTAACCCGCAAAGGCTTGGATGCAATAGTGGCTAACCCCATTGATCAGCCCGATGCTGGCTTTGCTAGCTCTTTTAACCAGGGGGTTTGGTTGACGGCTAGTGGAGAAAGCCAAGGGATCCCTTATACCAGCAAGCAAGCGATGGCTCACCGCATTCTCGATTTGGCTGGGCAACTTGAGAAACCCTAGGATTAGGAAGGTTGGCGGGATTGTTTTATTAAGTTCAGATCTTTTAGCTAGGCTGGCGTCGCTTCGTCAGACGGCGATTTGGCTTGGCTTTCTAGGGCGCTCAGACGGCTGAGCAGATCCACATGGGTCTGTTTGAGCTGGGTCAATTCCTCCCGCAGTTGTTGTAGAGCTGGATCGTTGCCCATTTGGGCTTGCACCTGACGGATGGCTTCCGCGACACGGCGGCTGATCCGACCATCCTGGCTATCCATACTCTGCAAGATGCTGATGGCTTGGGGGGTTTTCAGTTGGCTCAGGGCTGTCACCACCGCGATTTGGATAAAGAAAAAATCCTCCCGCGCCAGTTCCCGCAACCGCTCGATGATGCGGGGCTGATCCTGTTGGGAAGCATAGGTTCCCAGAGCGCGAATGGCCGCTAGGCGTAAGGGTTGAGAAGTACCGGAGCTGGTCAGACTGAGCAACACTTCCAAGGCGGGGGGGGAGTCCTTGAGATGGGCTAGACCCGCCACCACTCCTGCCCGTACCACCTCATTCCAGCCTACTTTCTCGGCTAACGCCTGCCGAAAGATCTCGACAACCTCTGTCGCTTCCGGTTGCCGCTCCACACTACCACCAGCAATTTTGCCCAGAGCAGTGGCGGCGGCGGCTTCCACCTGATAGCTGGGATCCCCGATTTGCAGGAAGGGCCGAATCTGTTCAAAATGGTCACGGCTTTTCTGTTGAGCCAGGGCTTGGATAGCTGCTTTGCGAACCTGCGGGCTAGGGTCGGCGAGAGCTTGGGATACAACAGCAAATGCCTGTTGCAAGGTGATCGTGCCCAAAGCCCCACAAATCTCTTGCCGCACAGGCCAAAAGGTCTCTTGCCCTAGCCCTAATTGCAGAGCCTTGACCGCCTCTAATCCACCTTTTTTCGCTATCGCTTGAGCCGCCAGAATCCGCGAAATCGGATCCGGATCCCAGAGCAATTGGGCTTTTAGTTCGGGTAGAGCATAGGTCAGTTCTACCGTTTTGAGGGTGTGATTACCGTGATCAAAGCTGATCCATTCTGGTTTAGTTTCTAAAGGAAAGTAAAAACTCTGTTCCGCCTCTTGAATCCGCACCGTAAAGGATTTGAGACGTTTCCCCTGTTCATAACCAAAAGCAATCGGGATCCGCAGATCAAACAACGTATCTGCCCCTTGTGTCTGGGCAACCGTCACTTTCGCTAGCTTAGTTTCGGAATCCCAACTATAAGAAACTTTGTAGTCAGGGTGTCCTCCCCGAAAGACATATTGGTCAAATAGGGGAGAGAGATTCTGTCCCGTTGCTTGATCAATAGCACGAAGTAAATCAACCGTTTCCACCGTTTGATGGGCATATTTTTGAACAAAGATTTGGATGGCTTTTTTGAATAGATCATCGCCCAATTGCTGGCGAATCATGTGATAGACACATCCACCCTTTTGATAAATGTGACAGTCATACAATTCGATGGCATCTTTATAAATGTGAGTGACCATGGGACGGCGATAGCGACTGCGATCTTCCTCCAGATAAGCTTGTTGATCCTGATAGCGATGATAGCTGGCCTCCTGTTGTCCATTGGCAAATTCTTCCCAAAGCGTCTCCGCATAAGTCGCCATCCCTTCTTTAATCCAGGCGTGAGACCAGTGCTTGATCACCAACAAATCACCGAACCATTGATGAGCCAACTCATGAGCCACCAAAGATTCTGTCCAAAAATAGTCGAGAGCAGCTCGTTCATCCAGCAAACAGCGATCCGTTAACAGTGTGGCTGAGGTGTTTTCCATGCCTCCAAAAATGAAATCAGCTACGCAAACCTGAGCATATTTTGGATAGGGATAGGGATAGCCAAAAACAGTCGAAAAGAACTCGATCATCGCCGGAGTTTTGCCCATAGAACGGGTCACATCACCGAGACGATTTTTCTCGACATAATAGGTGACAGGTTTTTCTCGCCAGTAATCCACCACCTCGGCAAAATCTCCCACTGCCAAAGTCATGAGATAGGTGGGATGAACCTCTTGCTGGTGCCAATGGTAGCGGCTATAGCCATTGGCAAGGGATGTTTGGCTAATTAGCGTTCCATTAGAAATAACTCGATAGGGATTCGCTACGGTGACGATGATTTCGGAGGTGGCTAGCTGTCCAGGATAATCGAAACAAGGAAACCAAAAACGAGAATCTTCATCTTCCCCTTGCGTCCACACTTGCCTGGGTTTGTCAGGATAATCGGAGGTAGGATAAATAAAATAAATTCCCCGTGTTGGCTGTTCAACTGCGTAGGTAATCGTTAGGGTTAGAAGCTGACCCATTGCTGTTGGTTGAGTCAGGTAAATTTCTAGGATTTTTCCGTCATAGTCAAATGTCTGGATTTGTTGGTTAACCTGCACGGCTTGCACATCGAGATGAACCGCATCCAACGTCAAGGTCGTTATCCCCGACCGAATCGGGTTGAGGCGAATTTGACAGATGCCCGCCACCCGTTGCTGTTCTAAATCAAGAGTGAGATCCAGCCGGATATGCTCTACCTGTCCAGGTCGATCCGGCGTGTAGTGGGGGCGGGATCCCGGTAGGGCAAAGGGCTTTGAGTGGCTTTCCCCATCCCCCACAAGTCCAAATGCAGCATGCCAGAGGTGGAAATGGGGTTGGCTCATAGGGGGTAAAGGTGAATCAACGTGCTTTCTAATTATGCCAGCCGTCATGCCAGCCCGTTATGCCAGCCCGCTTGTCTCTTGGGATAGCCAGGGGATCCTCAAAATGGTCATGTTGTTGCGGAATGCGTAACGAAGCCTCCTCTCCCGATCCAGCAGGGCATGATCACGGGCAATGGGATCCCATCACTGCCATATCCCACGGAGGAACTGAACTATGCGAAACCTTTCATCTCCAGCCCACGGTTTTCCCCGCCTGTTCCTAGGGTTGAGTTTTGGGATCCTCACGTTATCCAGTTGTGTGCCTACTGAAGAATGGGATGCCGAATTCCCCCCGCCCCTTAGACAAGAGCGCTCAGCGGTTCAGGTTATTCCAGCTATCCCAGGCGCCGGTTCCACCGCATCTGTTGCCGTTGCTCCCACTCAACAGCCACCCCAGGCCGAATCGAATGCCCTTGACCGTCGGGATCAAGCGCTTTCCCTGGGATCCCTGCACCCTGCTGAGATGCCACTCTCCCCTCCGCTCTCCGCAGAAAATAAAGTCAGCCTACCTGCTCCCTACCCCACCCCCCTGATGGAAGGAACAAGCGGCGAGGGCTATCACTCACTACCAGAACAGGGCTTTCAATTAGCCGCTAATAGCCCCCTTTCCACCTTTGCGATTGATGTCGATACGGCATCCTACAGCAATGTCCGCCGCTTTTTATTGGATGGACAAATTCCCCCGGCTGAAGCTGTTCGCATCGAAGAAATGATCAACTACTTCGACTATGACTATCCTGATCCCGAAGGGGATCCCTTTGCTTTAGTTACCGAAATATCCCAAACCCCTTGGAACCCACAACACCACTTAGTCCATATTGGGCTACAAGGAAAACGTCTCAATCTCCAGGAGATCCCGGCCAATAATTTGGTGTTTTTGGTGGATGTTTCTGGTTCGATGGCCGATCCATTAAAGCTGCCACTGCTCAAGTCGGCTTTCCAATCATTAGTCGAGCAACTTCGTCCTCAGGATCACGTCAGCATCGTAGTCTATGCCGGAGCTGCCGGAGTCGTTTTGGATCCCACTTCGGGCAATCAGAAAAGCGCTATCCTAGCAGCTCTCAATCGTCTAGAAGCGGGGGGATCCACCGCCGGAGGAGCGGGGATCCAATTGGCTTATGATCTGGCGCGTCAACATTTTATTAAGGGTGGAAACAACCGCGTTATTTTAGCCACGGATGGTGACTTTAATGTCGGATTGAGCAGTGATTCAGAATTGATCACACTGATTGAAAAGGAACGAAAAGACAATATTTTTTTGACAGTTTTGGGTTTCGGAACAGGCAATCTTCAGGATGGAAAAATGGAGCAACTGGCTAATCATGGCAATGGTAATTACGCTTATATTGATAGCCTGCAAGAAGCCAAAAAAGTTGTCGTGAGCGAATTGGGAGCAAACCTAGTCACCCTAGCCAAAGATGTCAAACTGCAAATCGAATTTAACCCCGCCCATGTCAAAGCCTACCGTTTAATTGGCTATGAAAATCGCCTGTTAGCGAATGAAGACTTTCATGATGATCAAAAAGACGCCGGGGAACTAGGGGCAGGACATTCCGTAACCGCCCTCTACGAAATCGTTCCCGTGGGCAGTGAATCCGATGCCCTTCTCCCCTCTGTAGATAGTCTGCGCTACCAACAACCTGTCCCTTCTGCCAAGGTTAGGCAAGAAGAATTGCTGTGGCTCAAACTACGCTACCAACAGCCCACTGCCACTCAATCTCAGTTGCTAACGGTGGCGTTGCCTAATCAGGTTGCCCCCCTCACTCAAACCTCCGATAACTTCCGCTTTTCCGCCGCCGTCGCCGCTTTTGCCATGATCCTCCGGGGATCCCCTTATATTGAGGATACCTCCCTATCAATGGTGGAAGCATGGGCTAGTGATAGCCTCGGATCGGATACCGCCGGTTATCGCCGCGAGTTTTTGCAATTGCTGGATCGTTATGCTGAGTTGCGTATGGTGCAAGATCGGAGCCGCTCAAGATTTCAAGGCTAGCTAGAATTCGCGGGTATCCAGCTTTTCAATCTGGGGACGAATATCATTTAGATCAATATAGCGATCAGTGGCATTTCGCAGTTCACGGGCAATCATTCCCTCCGTAGAAACCACTGTGATCAGGGTGTTTCGTCCCCTTAATAACTCAATAGCACGTTCAAAATCTCCGTCTCCACTAAATAAAACCATTTGATTGTATTGATCGACGGTGTTAAACATATCCACAACAATTTCAATATCTAAATTAGCCTTTTGAGAATAACGACCTGAATCTTCATCTCGATATTCTTTGAGGAGTTTGGTACGAACCGTAAATCCCAGACTAATCAAGGCATCTCGAAAAGCTCGCTGATCATGTTGATCTTTAATCCCTGTATACCAAAAAGCATTGATCAATTCTACATTAGGGTTTGAACGAGCAAAATGATGGAGAACCCGCCGTGGATCAAAAAACCAGCCATTTTTTTGCTGGGCATAAAACATATTATTGCCATCGATAAAGATAGAAACTCGATTAACGGGAAAGTGAGTCATAATCTTAAAGCCGTGGGTGTGAGAAATAGCGAATCAATTTTCTAGACTGTTGATCTCAATATCCAGTGAGTAGTCATGAAGCATGAACCCAGCTATTGATAACATCTAACTGGTGATATCTATAACAAGAGTTACGTAGCGAGAGCTGAAGCTGGGATTGAAGCCAACAAAGGAAATCCTTGCTCAGTCCGCTGTTGCACATAAAGCTCAGCTACTCGCCGTGCCATATTTCTGATTCTGCCAATATAACGTGTCCGCTCCGTAACCGCGATTACCCCCCGTGCATCTAGCATATTAAAAGTATGCGAGCATTTCAAAACATAGTCAAAGGCAGGCAAAATAGCATAGACAGGATGAGGGGTGTCCCTCTGATCATTCTGCTTATTAGATAATAAATCGCCAGCTAAATTATCGGCTGAAAACATGTGTAATAATCGTTGAGCTTCGGCTTCATATTGAGCAAATAATTGCAATAACATTTGTGGATCAGATAGCTCAAAATTATAGCGAGAATGCTCCGCCTCTCCCTGATGGTGAACCTGTCCATAGGAAACCTTTCCCATAACAGGATGCTCATTCCAAATAATATCGTAGACGGAATTCACATTCTGCAAATACATAGTAAGACGTTCCAATCCGTAGGTAATTTCCACTGAAACAGGGCGACAATCCAAACCTCCAGCTTGTTGAAAATAGGTAAACTGGGTTACTTCCATGCCATCTAGCCAAACTTCCCAGCCCACCCCCCAAGCTCCTAATGTTGGGGATTCCCAGTCATCTTCTACAAAACGAATATCGTGATCGGCAGGGTCAATGCCTAAGCTACGCAGACTGTCTAAATATAAATCTAAAATATTGTCTACCGAAGGTTTAATTAAAACCTGATATTGATAATAATGTTGCAGACGATTGGGATTTTCACCGTAACGACCATCGCTGGGACGACGACAAGGCTCAACGTAAGCCACTCGCCACGGTTCTGGACCTAAAGCCCGCAGAAACGTATGGGGACTCATCGTACCTGCCCCTTTTTCCATGTCATAGGGCTGTACGATTAAGCAACCCTCCTGACTCCAAAATTGATGCAGACGAAAAATAAGGTTTTGAAAATTTAACATGCTAATAAAATGAGAGGCGGAACGTTAGCAAAACAGAGGTCAGGGGAGCCCGATATTCATCACACTTATCACATTTATCCATATCCATTGCCTATTGACATTCCTTTCATCCATTGGCTCAAGGTAAACTGACGGCAGCCAAGCAGCGCCAATCCATAAACCAACTGCGGCTGTCAACTGGGTAGCCAGGAAGTCGGGATCCCTCCCTATTCAGCAAGTTCTGAGATAACCCCCAGCCTTCTATTTTAGCGTCTATGGGAATTTAGAATGGAGCTACCCTCGCTTGGCTATTGATTTTGCTTTCGACTGCTTCCGACTCGTCTGAACAATCCCGCCAACAGAGCGACTGGCGGTTGTTAGGGGCGCTCTGGCCCTATGCCCGTCGCCACTGGAGTTATTTGGTATGGTCGCTGGTTTTCTTGCCCTTATTGGCGTTCGCTGATGCCGTGCAGCCCCTCATCCTGCAACGGGCGATTGATGGCCCAATTGCTCAAGCGCTGGCGGAAGGACAGTTAGCCATCTCCGGCTTAACGATCTACATAGTTTGGCTCCTGTTAACAGTTGTTGCCCGTCTAGTCTTTCAGGGGTTGGAGGGCTACACCAGCCAGACCTTGGGGCAACTGATGACCCGTGATATTCGTTCCGATTTATTTGCCCACATCCTGCGCCTACCTGCCCGTTTTTTCGACCGAACCCCCGTAGGCAGGTTGATCACCCGCATTACCAGTGATGTGGAAGCCTTGGGGGATGTATTTTCCACGGGAACCATTGGCATAGTCAGTGATCTCTTTACCTTGCTGGTAATCGGGGTGGTCATGATCAGTCAGCGCTGGGACTTGGGGCTGTTGATGGTGGGTCTGGTCATCCCGATGGCTGTCTTGGTGATCGGGCTGCAACGGCGCTACCGCGATGCTAATTTTCGGGTGCGGGAGGAGCTGTCTCGTCTCAACTCCTGGCTACAAGAAAATATCTTGGGGGTGAATGTTGTCCAACTGTTTCGGCGGGAGCGTCTGAACGGGGAGATTTTTCGGGATATCAATCGCCGCTATATTCAGGAAGTCGATGCCACAATTTTTTATGATTCGGTGTTGTCGGCCATTTTGGAATGGGTGGCATGGCTAGCCGTGGCGGCTCTCCTCTGGGTGGGTGGGCAGCAGATTTTGCAGGCGAGTTTACCGAATTGGGTGGCTCAAACGTCGGGATCCCTCCCTCTGCCTGGTAACGGGGATCCCCTTACCTTTGGCAGTCTCTACGCTTTTATTCTTTTTTCTCAGCGATTTTTTAACCCTCTCCGCCAACTGGCCGAGAAATTTACCTCTCTACAGGCGGGTTTTACGGCGGTGGAACGGATCACCAGTATTTTGAACCTGACTCCTGACATTCAGGATCCCCCGCAGCCGCGCACCTTGCCCTCACAGGGAGGCGGAGAAATTGCTTTTGAGCATGTCTGGTTTGGTTACTCCGAGGGGGAGTGGGTGCTCAAGGATCTCAACTTTACCGTCAGACCTGGGGAAAAAATTGCCCTAGTCGGACCAACGGGAGCCGGAAAAAGTTCGATTATTCGTCTGCTCTGTCGATTGTATGAGGTGAGTCGAGGGCGAATTTTAATTGATGGGGTGGATATCCGCGATCTGACTCAAGCAGAATTGCATCGGCAGGTAGGCGTGATTTTGCAGGACGGCTTTTTGTTTGCCGGAGACATTGTGGACAACATTACCCTCGGTGAAACCGGGGAATTAGCGGCGGTACAACACACGGCTCAACAGCTCAACCTGGATCCGTTTATTCAAGATTTGCCCAAAGGCTATCAAACCTCGGTGCGGGAGCGGGGCAACAACCTTTCTAGCGGACAAAAACAGTTGATTAGTTTTGTGCGAGCCATGTGGCGCAATCCCCGCATTTTGGTCTTGGATGAGGCCACTGCTAGTTTGGACATCGGCACGGAAGCTCTTCTACAAGAGGCACTGGATCATCTTCTCGACAACCGCACCGCCCTGATGATTGCCCACCGCCTTTCCACCATTCGGCAGGTGGATCGCATCTTAGTTCTGCAACGGGGGGAACTGAAAGAACAGGGATCCCATAGTGAGCTGATGGCCTTAAATGGCCTTTATGCCAGCCTCTACCGCCTGCAAGATCTGGGATCCCCTGGTTAGCTGAATACGCTAGAGGTAGCTAACAGCCAAACACTGGATTGGTGCGGATGATTGAGAGTTTTTAGTGCCGAGTTTGATCTGATCGGTCACCCCCCATCACCGGTAGACGGCGTTAAACCAATGGAGACTGCTTAAAGTGATCCGGTTGCCGCAGGATATCCATCACCTGCTCGGCAGGCAAGGGGCGACTAAAGAAATAGCCCTGCACATCATCACATCCCTGCGATCTTAAGTAATGGAACTGTTCGGCGGTTTCAACCCCTTCCGCTGTAATTTGCAGATCCAAGCTTTGACCGAGGGCAATAATCGCTTTGGCAATGGCGGCATCGCTGGCTTCCTGAGGGAGGTTACGCACAAAAGACTGATCAATTTTTAGGGTATGGATAGGGAACCGCCGCAGATAATTAAGCGATGAATAACCCGTACCAAAGTCATCTAACGCCAATCGGATCCCCATCTGATGAAGCTGTTCGGTGATGGCAATCGCCTGCTCGATATTCTCCATCAAAATACTTTCGGTCAACTCAAGCTCTAAATAAGAGATATCCATCTCGGTTTCCGCAATAATTTGGTGAATAACTTCAACCAGATGAGGCTGACGAAACTGTCTTGCGGATAGATTCACAGCAATGCTAACGGGCGGTAGTCCGGCTTGTTTCCAGCGGCGAAATTGTTGGCAAGCAGTGCGAAGCACCCACTCCCCAATTGATAAAATTAGATCACTGTCTTCCGCAATAGGGATAAATTTTCCAGGAGAAACCCATCCTAGCGTCGGATGATGCCATCGCAAGAGAGCCTCTAAAGACAACACTTGCAACTGTGCCAGTTCGATTTTCGGTTGATAGTGTAGGTGTAGCTGCTGGCGGGATATGGCCTCTCGCAGTTCTTGCTCTAAATATAAACGTTCTTGAAGTTGCGAATTAACCGTTGCATCATAAAACTGATAGGTATTACGTCCTGATTCTTTTGCTTGATGTCGGGCGATGTCGGAGTTTTTGAGGAGTTGGTCGCTACTACTTCCATCGTCCGGATAGAGAGTAATTCCTATGCTGGCAGTCATGTAGACTTGCTGGTTAGGATGAATAAAAAAAGGTTGAGTCAGAACTTGCAAGACACCTTTTGAGAATTGTTCAACATTACTTGTGCGAGAAGATGGGGTATGCAAAATAGCAAACTCATCACTGCCCAGTCGACATAAAATATCATTTTCGTGCAAGCAATTGGCTAGCCGACGGCTGACTTCTCGTAACACGTGATCGCCCTGTTCATATCCTAATGTAGTGTTGAACTGGCTAAATCGATCTAAGTCTAATGAGAGGAGATAGAAAGCCTGGTGATTTCGCTTGGCTGTTACCAAAGTTTCTTGCAGATAGCTATGAAACAAAGATCGATTGGGGAGTCCTGTTAGTTGGTCATAGTTAGTCAAATGCCGCAGGGCTTCGTCCAGTTGTTTGATCGTGCGAACAGTATCCGCCATCAACGTGCCAGCTTCATCGGTAAATTGCGTGGGCAAGCTGGGCAGTTTGCGCTCACGCAGATAGTCCCGCAGAGCTTTAGAAGCAAAAGTCATTGGCACTAATAAATGATGCAAAGCCCAAAGGGTCAAGGCCGTACCGACTAATGTTGCCAGCAAGGCAATTAAGAGCACGGATAGGATATCATCCCAACGAAAGGAATGGCTGAGGATGAAATAAAAGAGAAGTCCCAAAAGCGGCACATGAGTTCCTAGAAAAGCAATCAACATAATCTTGCTTTCATAATTTCTCAGATAGCTGACTCTGGAGAGAAAGCTATAAAACCGTAATTCGGGGCTGTACATAAATACCTCAAACCAGGATTCGTAGGGGGTTTGACAAGCTTATTCAAGATGCGTTTCAAAAATCTCAGAATCTGTCAGCAGATTGGAGTGGGATCCCTTTCCTCTCATACTGACAAACCGGAGCCAAATTTCCTAGGCCGTTTATCTGAAAAAATCTACGCGATTGACCTAAGTTTTCCCGTTAAGATTCTTTATTTTTATTGATGGGGGATTAAGGGATTGGGGAAACATCTCCTCCCTATTTAAGGAGAAGAAAGAGAGAAAGTAGAGAAATGCCTACCCCATTCCCAACTCTGCGCTAGGGATCCCTAGCCCTTGAAGCTATTGCTCAAGACTCGCCCTAGGGTCTTAAAATCTTCCAACACCCGCCCGGTTCCCAACACTACACAACTGAGGGGATCGGCAGCAATATGAACCAAAATGCCTGTTTCATGGCTGATCAGGGCATCCAATCCCTTGAGGAGAGCGCCCCCGCCCGCCAACATGATTCCTCGATCAATAATGTCCGCCGCTAGTTCGGGGGGCGTGCGTTCTAGGGTGCGCTTGATAGCTTCGACAATCACTGAGAGGGGTTCGGCCATGCTCTCGCGGATTTCAGGACTTTTGACGGTGACGGTGCGGGGTAGACCCGATAGCAAGTGTAAGCCCCTTACCTCCATCATCAGCTCTTCCTGGATGGGATAAGCGGAACCAATCTGGATTTTGATTTCTTCGGCGGTACGCTCCCCAATCGTCAGGTTATGAACTTTTTTCATGTATTGGGCGATGGCTTCACTCAACTCATCCCCAGCCACTCGCACCGACTCACTCAGGACAGTTCCCTGTAAACTCAACACCGCCACTTCGGTAGTGCCGCCGCCAATATCAATGATCATATTTCCCGTGGCTTCCTGCACGGGTAAGCCGGCTCCAATGGCCGCCGCTACGGGTTCTTCTACCAAATAAACCTCACGGGATCCCGCTTGTAGGGCGGCTTCCATCACCGCTCGCCGCTCCACCCCCGTCACTCCACTGGGGATCCCGATGACAATTCGTGGGGCGATCAGATAACGTCCTTCATGCACACGATGGATAAAGTGCTTGAGCATCATCTCCGCCGTATCAAAATCAGCGATCACCCCATCCCGCAGCGGACGCACTGCAATGATGTTGCCGGGGGTACGTCCCAGCATTTTTTTGGCATCTTCTCCCACCGCCAGCGGTTGTTTCGTATTTTGATCAATCGCCACCACGGAGGGTTCTTGCAAAACAATTCCCCGCCCCGCCACGTATACCAACGTATTGGCCGTTCCCAGATCAATTCCCATATCGCGGGAAAACCGACTAAACAACCCCACAGTGCCCAGCTCCAAACGAGAGTCTTGAATCGTTGCCAGAGGTCAGCCTAGCGCAAGCTGCTTAACCTTGGGCTAACGTTGCCTGAATAATGTCCTCTACTATAGACGATACCCCTTGGGTTAGTCCCCCCTGGGTAGATCGTCTGGACGGGGATCCCTGCTTCTGGAATCCGCGACCGCCTGAGTGGAAAAACGTGTGGATTGGTGAGTTTTTTATCAGTGATGATTGGAGTATTAAGGCTAAATCTTAGCTATAGCTTGGTGCTTTACTATACACTCAGTTTCTGAAAGGCTGACCAAATCAGTGTTTTGGCTCGGTCAATGCGTTCTCTAATTTTTCTCCTTTTCTGTCTAGTATAAGTGGTTACCAGGTCAATTCAGGGGGATACTTGAACAGTCCTATCTGATACAGTATTTTTTGGGTTATCTGGCAATCTGTTAAGAAATACCTTGAATAGGCAATATTCAACCCCTATTGTCGCTTATAAAGGGCAAATCTTGCGCTTGCTCATTCTTGCTCTCCCTACCCCCTGTTTGCTGAGTAACGGTAGTCAGTCAACTTGCATCGTTGCGATTTTCCTCCTCTCGCACTCACTTGCTTTTGCATGGTTTTGGGTTATTGGCTTTTTTTAGGAGATAGACCGCATGACCACCCCTTCCTTTCCCCCTCATAGCGTTGTCAGTCAACTGCAACAGCTTAGTCAGGTGCAGTTTAGTGGGCGGGTTCAGATCGAGGCAGAAACCTCACAAGTCGAGGGATGGAACCTTTATTTTTGTCTGGGACGCTTGGTTTGGGCGACGGGCGGATCCCATCCGATTCGGCGGCTGCATCGCCTGCTCAATCAATTTTGTCCGCAGAGCCAAGCTGCTCAAGAACTTCCTGCTACGGCAGCGATGCGTTGTTGGGACTATCATTTTTTGACCTTTTTGGTAAGGCGGCAACGCATCACCCGCGAACAAGTGGTAGCGATCATCGACCAGACCGTAGGAGAAGTGCTGTTTGATGTTTTGCAGGCAGAGGCCAATGGCTTGACGGTGATTACGGATCGCCAAGAATCGTTGGATACTCCCCTCACCGTGATCAACGTTGAAGTGGTTCGGCAACGGGCGGAAGAAGCGTGGCTAAATTGGCAGCAGGCTGGTTTGGCCGATCGCTCCCCCGATTTAGCCCTATGGATTGCCCGTCCAGAGCTTCTGCGGGAGCAGGTTTCGCCAGCCGTCTTTGATCATCTCAGTCTGTTGTTAGATGGCAAGCGCTCCTTACGGGAATTAGGGGTGGTGATGCAGCAAGATGTGTTGTTGGTGGCTCGTTCCCTCCTGCCCTACGTCAGCAAAGGTATCTTGGTCTTTACCCCCGTCAAGGATCCCCAATCTACTAGCCAGCCCACCCCCCGTGAGGCCACCGATCATACGGCTCTCTATGCGGGATCCCTAGTCGCCTGCATTGACGACAGTCCAACGGTTTGTGAGACGATGCGAACCATTTTGACGCAGGCGGGTTATCGCTTCCTAGGGATCCAAGACTCTACACAGGTTTTACCCACCCTCCTGGATCGCAAGCCCGATTTAATCTTTTTAGATCTGATCATGCCGGTTGCTAACGGTTATGAACTCTGTGCCCAAATTCGCCGCATGTCTGCTTTCAAAAATACACCGATTGTCATTTTGACGGGAAACGACGGGATCATTGACCGGATGCGTGCCAAAATGGTTGGCTCCACCGACTTTGTGGCAAAGCCCATCGATAGTCAACAGGTTTTGCAAACTCTGGCAAAGCACTTAAAACAACAACCTCCCGCTTCTCTTCATTCCACCTCCATTAGCAGTTTGCCTACCTATACCCAAGCAACCGCCTGATCACTCCCAAGACGAAAGACAGGGATCCCTATTTTTCAGGAGTTTACTGCGGAGCGGAGGGATTCCCGATCCAGGTGACCAAGCCCTAGATCTGGGTTGGGGTTCTCTCAGCAATTTCCCCGACCAGCATCAGACAGATAAGGGTTATTTCTAGAACCCTCTTCGTAGTTATGCGTAAGCCAATCATCGTAGCTCTGAGCCAGAATGCTGAATATCCTCGGCATCTAAGGGACTTACGTGAAATTCAGGATGTTTCTTTTGAAGCCACCACGGTAGCGTATCTTTAGCTCCAGAAATCAATCAGCTAAAACTGCCATATATCTTCATATATCACCTTCATGCCAGTAGTATGTTGATGTTGAGAGTGATGATTCGGCATTAGCTAAACAACGGAGCCAACAGAATTTCGCAGGACATTCTCATGATCAGTCAACCCAATCAGCCCCACTGGATTCAATTTTTGAGTGCCCGTTTTGAAGCCCTCAGTCGGATGCAATTTAGCGGACGTATGGATCTGACTACCCAGCGGGGAGCCAGTTGGGTCTTCTACTTCTATCAAGGGAAGCTAGCGTGGGGCAGTGGGGGACGACATGCTGTGCGGCGGTGGCGGCGGTTGATGAGCCAGTTTTGCCCGCAGGTTGATCTGGAGACCCTGACCGTGCGCGGCTCCGATCAAGGGATCCCTTGCCTGGACTATCACGCTTTGCATGTCCTGTTGAAGCGTCATGTGATCACTTATGAACAAATGCTGATCATGGTTGACCATACTATTACGGAAATTCTTTTTGATATTTTTCAGTCCAGCGAAGATTGTAGCTATGTCTGTGACGCTCAGACCATGGCGGAATCGCCGAGTGCGCTACTGGCTCTAGAGCAAGTGTGGCCGAAAGCTAAGCAAAACTGGGATTGGTGGCATCAGGCAGGATTAGCGGATTACTCCCCCCTTTCGGCACCGGTGCTACGCCGTCAACTCAAAGATCAAGTTTCGCGGCAGGTCTATGAAACGATGGTGGCGGTTATGGATGGGCGGCGTTCCCTCAAGGACTTGGCGCTGCTGATGCGGCAGGATCTTTTGAATCTGACCCGTTCCCTTTTGCCCTATATTCAGCAGCAATCCATTGATTTGGTGGATATCCCCGATTTCGAGCCGCTTGCGTTTGCGGCGGCTCCGCCGCAGGTGAAGGGAGCATTGGTGGCCTGCATTGATGACAGCCCTTTGGTGGGACAAACCATGCAGCAGATCTTAACCCACGCCGGTTATCGCTTTGTCGGGATCCAAGATTCGGCGATGGCTCTAACCACCTTGCTGGAGCAAAAGCCCGATTTTATCTTTTTAGATCTGGTCATGCCTGTCGCTAATGGCTATGAAATTTGCGCCCAGATTCGTCGCATGTCCGCCTTCAAAAACACGCCCATTGTTATCCTGACAGGCAACGATGGCTTAGTGGATCGGATGCGCGCCAAGATGGTTGGATCTACAGATTTTATGGCCAAACCGATTGAGTCGGCGCAGGTCCTCGCCGTCCTGCAAAAATACTTGCCTTCTCAGGTTCGTGTTCTCGACTCAACAGCTCCCCTCATCCCTAACCAAGAGAACCGCCAATCCATGAGTGTGATGGGCTTACAGTATAAGCAAGCGGTTTGAGCGGAGATGAGCGGGAAGAGCTGACTGGCCTGATGAAGATCTGATGGAACCTTAATGGGAGGATGCAAAAGAGAGATAGCCGGGAAATTTCCTTTGGTAAACTGAGTGATGATTAGTATTTTTTGCCGCTACTCGTCCTTTCACCAACCCTTTACCTGTCCTTTCACCAAGTTGAGATTTTGTGAGCACTGTTTTAGTTGTTGAAGATAGCACAACCGAATTAGAGATTATCAGCCGTTGCTTGCAACAAGCGGGCATGGCCGTAATTAGTGCCAAAAGCGGAGAAGAAGCTCAGACAAAATTGGCATCCCAGCAACCGGATTTGATTGTTTTGGATGTGATTTTGCCGGGTCAGAGTGGATTTGAGCTATGTCGAGAACTGCGCGCCGACAGCAAAACCTCCGGGATCCCGATTATTATTTGCTCCACCAAGGGAACCGATGTAGACAAAATGTGGGGAGATATGCTGGGAGCCAATGCCTACTTGACTAAGCCTATTGATCAGGCGGAATTGGTTGCAGCCGTGCGCCGCTTGATTAAATAGTTCGGCTCTCCCTCGATTTTGTCCATTTTCTCAACCTAGCTCTCCCCAAAACGGCTGTTTCTCCCCCATCTCTTGAGGCCATGTTGTTATGGAATCTGCCTTGGCGACTCCGGCCACCGGAACGCGCTTTTTGCGGTTTTCGGTTGGTCTTGCCGAACAAGCCCTTTTATCGGTTGATCACATTCAGGATGTTTTTCCTTTGGTGATCGGAGAGATTTTGCCGATGCCGGAGGTAGCAACGGCTGTGATGGGTCTCTATAATCGGCGGGGATCCATTCTCTGGCTAGTGGACTTGGGCTACCTGCTGGGATCCCCCCCAGTAGCGACCCACTCCGCCACCACCAGTGGCTCTTTGATGACGATCACTCTAGATGTGGATCAGCAGGGGTTGGGGTTGGTGGTGCCACAGGTGCAAGATATTGAATGGCAAGATCCACAGGCTATTCAGTCGGAGCTGAGGGGGGTTTTCACTCCAGAAGTAGCTCAGTTTTTGCAGGGTTATCTTGTGGATGCTGATGCCTCTATCTTGATGGTTTTAGATCCGTTGGCACTGCTGCAAAGCAATCAATGGCAATCGATTTGATTTCCCACCCATGCGGGCAATCTCGCCAGTATATTTTGAATAAGGATTTGGATTATTAGATCCTTTTTGATAAAGAATTTAGGGATCCTATTCTTGTCAACTATTACCCAAATATTATGTGCCTATATTTTGAGCGTCAGTTCTCGAAAACCCAATCAAAAACTCAATAGGGTTGCTGTGGATCCCCTTCACGTCAAGACCCATTTAACAACATTTTATTGAGTCTAGTTTTTTCCATCATCCACCAAGGACACCCACCATGACTGCTCTTTATCAATCGGATAGCCAGCCGTTGACTCAGACATCCCCTACCGAATCACCCGTAGAAATGCGGGATTGGTTGGCGGCGCTTGAGGCGATTCGCTCTGAACTGAATCGTTCTCGAACCCTAGAGGATCCCGAATTGCGGGAGCGATTTCATCACCTCGACCTACAAACCCAACGGTTGCAACATCAGGTGAGTGGTGTGATGCAGACGGCTGGAGCGGAGTTGTTTCGGGCGGAACGGGAACAATTGGCTCGCTTGGTCAACCCGATGCGGCAGGCTCCCGATATCTCCTCTCTCCTCAATACCTGTGTGGGGTTGATCCGCGATCAGTTGGGGGCGGAACGGGTGCTGATTTTTCGCTTTGGCAACGAACGGCAGGGATCCGTGGTCGCAGAGGCGATGGAGCAGGGCTGGACTCCCGCCTTGGGGGAGAGCTTGCCCATCACCACCTTTGGTTTGGATGTGAGCAGCGAGTTTTTACGCTTTCCCCTCCTCAAGATGGATGATGTCAGTCAAGCCGGACTCACCCCCTATCAACGGCAACTGCTGGATCGCTTTCAGGTGAAGGCACAACTGGTGCTGGTCATCCGCGTGGCTGGGGATCCCTGGGGATTGTTGGTGGTGCAGCGCTGTCTCAAGCCGATCCTCTGGTCGGAGGCGGATCTGAGTTTACTGTCGCAGGTGGTGACCGAACTGACGCTACTGCTGCAACCCTTAGAAAGCCAAGCCGAGAGCGAGGCCAAAATCCTCTGGGAGCGTAACCTCAGCGATCTCTTAGGTAAAATGCTCGATCAAATCCGGCAGACCGCCTCGATAGAGCAGGTATTTAAGAGCATCACCGGTGATTTGCGCTCCCTCCTCAAAACGGATCGCGTGGCAATTTATCGCTTTAACCCCAACTGGAGTGGCCAATTTGTAGCGGAATCGGTGGCAGCAGGCTGGGTAAAATTGGTGGGGCAGGATGTCAACGATACCTACTTCACCGAAACCCAGGGATCCACCTATCGGCAGGGGCAGAGTCTGGTGGTTCACGACCTCGCCCAATCGGGGCATTCCGCCTGCCATCGGGAGTTGATTGAACAATTCCAGGCCAAAGCCTATGTCGTCGTGCCGATTTTGCAGGGGGATACCCTCTGGGGTTTGTTGGCGGCCTATCAAAACGCCCACCCTCGCCAGTGGCAGGTAGCCGAAATCAGTCTGCTGCAACGGGTGGGATCCCAGTTGGGAGTAGCAGTGGATCTGGCGGCCTCCCTCAAAGAGGCGCAGCGGCAGGCAGAACGGGAACAAACCCTCACCAAAATTGTTGATCGCATCCGCCAATCCCTGGATCCGGATCCCATTTTCAAATCCACCACCCAGGAAGTGCGGCAACTGCTCACCTGTGACCGCGTCGCCCTCTATCAATTTAAGGAAGACTGGAGCGGTGAATTTGTGGCTGAATCAGTGGCAGGGGGCTGGGTCAAGCTGCTGGGGAGCCAGGTCAAAGACAGCTTCCTGGAGCGCACCCAAGGAGGACGCTACGTTCATAATGAGTACCAAGCCGTAGATGACATCTACGCCACTGGATTTGATGCCTGCCACCTGCAATTGTTGGAGCAATTCCAGGCGCGTGCCTATGTGATTGTGCCCGTCTTGCAGGGAGACAAACTGTGGGGCTTATTGGCGGCCTATCAAAACAGCACCACCCGCCATTGGGAAGAGTCGGAAATCAACCTGTTGATGCAGATCGGATCCCAGTTTGGCCTGGCGCTACAGCAGGCGGAGTATCTCAACCAGTTGCGTCTGCAATCGGAACAGCTAGCCGAGGCCGCCGCCCGCGAAAAAGCGGCCAAAGAACAACTGCAACAGCGAGCCATTCAACTGCTGGTGGCGGTACGCCCGGTTTTTAACGGAGATTTGACGGTGCGTGCCCCGATTACCGAAGACGAGGTGGGAACGATTGCTGATGCCTACAACAACACCATCCAAAGCCTGCGGAAATTAGTGGTGCAGGTGCAGACCGCCGCTAGCCAGGTGGCCGACACCATTTTGGCGGGTGAAAGCGCCATGACCGGACTCTCCGCCCAAGCCCGTCAACAGCTAGAGGAGCTGACCCAAGCCCAGAACGAGATGCAGGCGGCGGTTACGTCAACCCAGGCCGTGGTCAGCAATGCAACCCAAGTGGAAGTGGCGGTGCAACAAGCCAACCAAACTCTGCAAGCGGGGGATCGCGCCATGAACCGAACGGTGGATGGCATCTTGGCGATTCGCGATACGGTGTCGGAAACTAGCAAAAAAATCAAACGCTTGAGCGAGTCTTCCCAAAAAATCTCCAAGGTGGTCAGCCTGATTGGCAACTTTGCCACCCAAACCAACTTGCTTGCCCTAAACGCTGCCATCGAAGCCACCCGTGCGGGGGAATATGGACGGGGATTTGCGGTAGTGGCGGATGAAGTGCGTTCCCTAGCCCGCCAGTCAGCGGCAGCGACGGCGGAGATCGAAAAGCTGGTGCAGGAGATCCAGATGGAAACCAGCGAAGTGACCGCCGCCATGGAGACTGGCATCCAACAGGTGGTGGAGGGGACCTCGTTGGTGAATGAAACCCGCCAGAGCTTGAATGATATTGTGGCTTCTACGGCTCAGATCAGCCAGTTGGTACAGCAGATTACCCACGTTACCGCTCGGCAGGAGCAGCAGGCGCAGGTGGTTACCGATACCATGACGGATGTGGCCTCGATTGCCAGCAAAACCTCAGCCGATTCTGATCAAATTGCCCAGTCCTTCTCTCACCTCTTAAAAATGGCCGAGGCACTGCAAGCCAGTGTGGGTCAATTCAAGGTGGAGTAGCGCCGGCATTCCTCTCGTATGGATAACCCTTTCCCCAGGGATGGTTGGAGGCAATTTCGCCAACGGGCGCGTGCCCTCAAGCAACGCTCACGAGCGGTGCCCCGCCGACCGACTTTCTGCCATCCCGCTTCCCCTCACCCTCGGAGTACCTCCCCTATGGCGATGGATCCCCATATTGTTGATCAGGGCTATATGTACTTCCTGATGGAAGCCCCCGAACTGCTGCAAACCCTAGAGCAGGAGTTAGTCAGTCTCAGCCAAGAAAAAACTGTGCCCAAGGTTCACAGTCTGATGCGAACGGCTCACACCCTCAAGGGATCCGCTGCCAGTGTGGGGCTAGAGACGATCAAGACGGTAGCGCACTATCTGGAGGATGCTTTCAAAGCCCTTTACAGCCCAGAGATCGAGATCGACAGCTCATTGGAGATGTTGCTGTTGCAGGGCTACGACTGTTTGCGGATCCCCTTGATGGCAGAGTTGCAGGGATCCCAGGTGGATGAGGTAGAGATTCTGGATCGAGCCGCCACGGTGTTTGCTCAACTGCAAGAGAAACTGGGGGATTTTATGGGTCAGGAAGCCCATATCCCCACGTCGGTGGAGCTGGGGTTTGATATTGCCCAATCGATTTTTGAAGTGGGGGTGGGACAACGCTTGCAGGATCTAGAGGCGCTGTTGCAGGAACCGGATCCCGCGGTGGTGGAGGTGGGTTTGCGCTCCCAACTGGAGGTGTTTGTGGGGCTGGCGGAATCTCTCGATTTGCCAGGATTTGGGGCAATTGCCCAGACCACCCTAGCGGCTCTCGATGCCCATCCCGATCAGGTGCTGGCGATTGCTCAGGTGGCCGTGGCCGATCTCAAACAGGCGCGGGCGGAGGTTTTGGCGGGGGATCGCCACCGTGGTGGGGATCCCTCAGCCGCACTCCTGGCTTGGTTGCTACCCCCAATGACCGAATCTGTCCAGCCAGCACCCCCCCCTGGCCACGATTTGCTGATCCTGCCCACAACTCTCCCGCCGTTACCGGAGCTTCTGCCCCCACTACCTCCGGATCCCGATCCGATTGACTCCTTGCTTAGCGAAATTGATGCCCTGGTCAGTCAAGCGACCCAGCAAACCGCCAGCTTGGATCCTCCCCCTCCGGCTCCTCCCTCCCTGGAGTCGATCCCTCCCCTGCCCGCTCCCCCCTCCCTAGAAGCCATGTTTGCGGGCTTGGCGACGGGATCCCTATCCGATTTACCCCTCGATTTGCCCTCCAATTTATCCCCCGATTTACGATCTCATTTGCCGACGACGACTGCATCGGTGGCTCCTCAACCCCTGGCGGATCCTCCCTCGCTGGAGGCCATGTTTGCTGGACTGGCTCCTCCGCTCCCCCCTTCCCCAAATCCAGGGATGCCCTCAGTACTTCCTGAGTTGAAGCCTGAGTTGGCTGAACCCGCTAATTTGCCGGTGATTTCATCGGATTTACCCAAAAACTCACTGCCTCCTCCCTCTGGGATCCCTGATCTCCCCATTGCGGATCTGGCTCCTGCCACAGCCTCTTCCCCCGCCCCAAGCTCACCACCGGCGGCGAGTTCAACCTCCCTCGTACTTTCCCAAATCTGGGGATCCTTCGCCGCGACGGCTCCTAGCCAGAACCTTGTGATCGCCGATCCACCCCCCCTAGAGGCCAAATTTGCCCCACCCACCCAGCCCACCCAGCCCCGTCCCTCCGTGCGCGTAGATGTGGAACTGCTGGAGCGGCTCAACAACCTGGTAGGGGAACTGCTGATCAACCAAAATCGGCAGGCTCTCCAAAACCAAAACCTGCAACAGGGGGTGCAACAATTGCTCACCCGCCTCAGCCACCACCAGCAAACCCTGGCTCGCCTTCAGGAAGTCTCCGATCAATCTTGGATCTTGCCCTCCCTCCAGCCCCGCGATCAGAGCACCCAGCAACCCCTCACTTGGCAACAACTGGCTCGTTGGGGATCCCAGGCCAACTTTGACCAACTGGAACTGGATCACTACAGCGACCTTCAGCTCATCCTGCAACAGGCTTTTGAAGAATGGGTGCATCTGCAAGAAGCCAGCGACGCCATCGACCTATTTGCGCGGGAAGCCAACCAAACCCTGGAAAAGCAACAGCGCATGTTGACCAGTGTGCGGGATGATGTCATGCAGGCGCGCATGTTGCCCCTGGCGGAACTGTTCAATCGATTTCCCCGCATGCTGCGGGAGTTATCCGCTAAATATGGCAAGTCTGTCGATTTGCAGATGGTGGGCAGCGAAGTTTTAGTGGATAAAGCCGTTCTGGAAAAACTCTATGAACCCCTCCTTCACCTGATCCGCAACGCCTTTGACCACGGCATCGAACCCCCCGCTACCCGCCGTGCCCAGGGCAAACCGGAAAAAGGGCGGATCATGCTGCGCGCCCACTCCCAAGGGGGACGTACCCACATCCAGGTCAGCGACGATGGCCAAGGCTTACCTATCGAGCGAATTCGGCAACGGGCGGTCGAAAAAGGCTTGTTATCCGCCTCTCAAGCCCAATCTCTGCCCCTGCCCCAACTATTTGACATTTTATTTGAACCGGGCTTCTCCACCGCCGAGCAGGTGAGCGAACTTTCCGGTCGGGGAGTCGGGTTGGATGTGGTGCGGGATCAACTGCGCCACCTGAAAGGAACCGTTAGCGTTTCCTCTCAACCTCAGCAGGGATCCAGCTTCACCCTGCAAATTCCCCAAACCCTCACCATCGCCAAGCTGCTAGTCTGTCAATCTGGGCAACGGGTTTATGCCTTTCTCTCGGATGGCATCCAACAAATCCTCATCCCCAAATCAGACCAGATGCAAACCACCCGTGGGCAAAAAGTCCTGCAATGGGGATCCACCCTCGTGCCCGTTCGCGCCCTCTCTACCCTCCTCACCTATACCTATCCGCTGCCACAGGCACAACCCTCCGTGGAAGCTGGCTCTTCCTCTCCTCTCTTGCTCCTCCACGATCAACACCGCCATCTGGCTCTAGAGGTAGAACAACTGCTAGGCGAACAGGAACTGGTGATCAAACCCCTCGGCAACGTAATCACTCCCCCCCCCTACGTCTATGGCTGTAGCATCTTGGGGGATGGTCGGCTAGCGCTGGTGGTGGATAGCATTGCCCTCATGCAGCAGATCTTGCGCCCGATTGCCCCCGCCCCCCGCCTCACTGCCCCCGATCGACTTGCCTTGGCTGCCCCATCCCGCTCCAGTCAACTGTTATTAGTGGTGGATGACTCGATCACCCTGCGGCAAACCCTCAGCGCCACCCTCCAGCGGGCAGGATACCAGGTCATTCAAGCCCGCGATGGTCGAGAAGCCCTCGAGCAACTGCGGCAAAACCCCACCATTCAGATGGTGATCTGCGATGTAGAGATGCCCCACATGAATGGCTTTGAATTCCTTAGTCACTGCCAAAAAAGCGGATCCCTCCAGCAGTCTCCGGTGGTCATGCTCACCTCCCGCAGCGGCGATAAGCATCGGCAAATGGCAATGACGTTGGGAGCCTCCGCCTATCTCAGCAAACCCTACCTAGAACACGAACTGCTCGCCACCCTCCAGCAGGTGCTAACTCCTCAGCCCAGCTCACCCCCCCTCTCTCTATGACACCCACCCCTGCCCCAGACTTCCTCAAGGTGATCACCTTCACCGTGGCATCCCAACCCTTAGCCCTCCCCCTAGCCCAGGGCAAAGACAGCCCTTTTCCCGTTGTGCAACGGGTGATCCATAGCCCCGTCAGTCTGAACCACCATCCTCTACAACTGCTGCATTGGGAAGATCAGGATGTGATCATTCTCAATCTGCACAGCCTATCCACCCCTGCTCAGGCGATCCCCCCCTTCTTAATTTTGGTGCAGACCCCCAACCAAGAATGCTATGGGATCCCGGTTAGCGATCCCCCTAGCCTACTCGAACTCCCCCTTGCAACCATCCGCCCCCTGCCCCCCTCCTATGCCCAAAGGGATCCCCTCGGCATGGCCAGCTATATCGCCGTGTTACCCCAAAGCGGGGATCCCCTCATTCTCTTTTTGCTCGATCTCAACCGCGCGCTCCAGGTTTTAAGCCAGCCTCCCACTCCTCCATCCGGCTTATCCCCCGCCGCTGGCTCCCCCCCAACCAGGGATCCCTTCCTCCTCTAATGGGCGACTATTTCAGGGAGAGATTGAAAAGTATGGGGATGCCAGATGGGTAAATCAAAATAAAAGGTTGTGCCTTGGTTTACCACCGAATCAAAACCAATGTGTCCCCCCAGTTTTTCGACAATGGCTTTACTGATACTCAACCCCAAGCCCGTTCCGCCCCGTTGGCGAGTATTTGAAGAGTCTGATTGAGCAAATTTCTGAAAAATATAGCTGCGAAATTCCTCAGAGATCCCACAGCCTTGGTCAATAACTGCCACCCGACAAAATGACCCTTGCTGCGAAACTACCACTTTGACCACACTATCAGGGGGAGAAAACTTAGCCGCATTGGAGAGTAAATTGGTCAACACCTGCAAAAGGCGATTGCTGTCAGCATTCACCCAGACATCCGGATAACCCGGTTCGAGATCTACCCTCACGCCATATTGCGCCGCAAAAGCCAGATTGGCCTCAACCGACTGTTGAATAATAGGCACCAAAGCCATTGGCTGAACGTTAAATTCCATGCGACCGGCTTCAATCTTTTCGATATCCAAAATATCGTTGATCAACAGTACCAATCGTTCGCTACTGCGATAGGCAATCTCGGTTAGCGCACGGGCTTGGGCGGGTAACTCTCCCAAAACCCCTCCCACAATTAACCCTAAAGCTCCCCGAATTGAGGTGAGGGGGGTTCTCAGCTCGTGGCTGACGGTGGAAACAAATTCATTTTTGAGACGGTCAATCTTTTTCCGTTCGGTGATGTCTTCCACCAAACCCTCGTAATGATGTAGGGTGCCCCCCTCGCCATAGACAGCGCGTGCGCTTTGAGCAATCCAAATAATTCGTCCATCTTTGCGATAAACCTGGGATTCCAGGCGGGATACCTGTCCTTTTTCTTGCAAAAGGCGAATGAATCGATGATGGTCTTCCGGTTCCAAATAAAAAAGTTGGGGCACGCGATCACGGGAATGCTCTACCATTTCACTTGGAGATGGATAGCCATAAATACGAGCCATCGCATAATTGACATCAATATAATTGCCGTCGGGAGCGATCTGACACATCCCTTCCATCGCATTTTCAAAAATTCCGCGATAACGAGCTTCGGCTTTGTGTAAACTGGCTTCTACCGTATCTCCATGTTCGGTGGTAGTTTCCAAAATTAACTCTAAATCGGCTTTGCTGCGGCTCAATTCTTCCGCTTTTTCGTAAAGATGATCCTCCACCAAATCCCCATGCTGGGTGGTGGTCTCTAATAAAAGTTCCAGATCGGTTTTGGTCAAATATAGTTCTTCGGTGGTGGAATGCAGGTCTTCCTCAACCGCATCCCCATGCTCAGTGGTGGTTTCCAGCAGGATCTCCAGATCCAGTTTTTCCTGTTGAAGCCTATCAAGTTCTCCCCGTAAACGCTCAAGATCCTGGACAAGGGCGGCTTTTTCTTGAGTCAGCTTGGCTACCTCAAGTTTGAGATCTTCCATTTTGAGCAGGAGATCCTTCTTAAGGGGCTTTTTGCCTGATGGATGGGGCGATTTAGCAGACACAGATCAGCGCAGCCTCACGGAAGGCACAACTATTCTAGTTCCAAGATCATGCTGGGGAGGAGACGTTGCAGATTTTTTAGAGATTTGCCCTGCCAAGGAATCAGCTTGGATCCCTGAACGATGATTTTTAGGCTACCCTGCTGTCGGATTTTGAGAACAAACTTAGAGAGCATGTTAATGCCAGAACTGTTGAGAAATTGCAGATCCCGCAGATCCAACTTGAGAGATTCCTGCTGTTGGTCGGCAGCATCCCCTAAGAGCTGAGCTACGGGGGCATATTCTTCTGTGCCCGCTAGCCGTAGGGATCCCTGGCAAACCACCGTTCCCGCTTCGGCATCGTAGTAAACGTAATAGTCGTCAGTCTTAATTTCCATGCTGCAACGGCTCCTTGATTATGTCTTGCTATTCATTCGCATGATCGAAATGGGTGAGACTGGGGTAAAACCTTAGAGGGTTTCCGCGAGAAGTTGCACCATGGTGGTGACGGCCACCGTCTCGATATTATTGCGCTGAATCGTCTCAAACTTCCAGCCCAATTCGGCCTGATAGTCGTTGATCATCGTCAGATATCCCAACCCAGACTGCCCCGATTCATCCGGCTCTTCGATACGCTTAACATAGAGATCCCCTGGATCAGAGGTGCTCAACTCCTGGATAAACTCCTGAAATCCTCCCACTTTAGCAGGGGCAATCGAGTTCGTGGTTAAAAAGATCAAGTGATGGGTGTTGACATAGAGGGCAATCGTAATCGAATCACCCGTCCGATCATCGTTATATTTCATGGCATTTTCAATCAGTTCATTGGCAATAAAGCTGATGGCACTTTTGACAGGGGCAGCAATCTCACCAGGGAAGAACGTCGCCATGTAGTCCGCCATAAAATCAGCCGACAATCCACTCGTACTCCATCGTTCCTTGAGGGGAACCGAGCTAGGGGAGAACCTGAGAATTAAATACTCTTCCCCTTTAGGTAAGTCATCTCGAAATTGTCCAAAAATTTGACTCACGGGAACCTCTCAAATAGGGGAGTAATCAAAGAGTATAAAAGGATAGCTCTTGCCATTCATTGCCGTTTTAATACCAATACCGTGATATCGTCATAAACCTTCTGAGTGCCAATGTAGTTTCGCACATCTTGAATCACTTTTTCACGAATCTGTTGGGAGGGATCCCCCCAACAGTCCACGATGATTTGGCAAAGGCGATCAACCCATGAGGTTCTCCCGCCGGATTTTCCGCTTCCGGGATGCCGTCAGTATAAAGCACGAGGCCATCCCCTACCTCCAAAAACAGTTGAGTCTGCCCAATAAAAAGCGAGATATCCATCTCTAGACCAAGCAGAAAGCCCAAGTCTATGGTGTCAATCCGCTCCATCATTCGATTGACTCCCACCAATACCATCTCCTCGTGTTGTCCTGTTAACCATAAATGCCCTTCGTAATAATCCAGCAAAGCCAGGGTTAAGTTTTTGTCGGAATTCATCCGTTGCAGGTTTTGGTAGATGGTTTGGTTGAGGGTGCTGAGAAACTTGATGGGATCCCTTTCCTGATTGACCAGTAGGGTACGCACCGCCGTTTGAACCATGATCGTCTTCAGCGCTGAGTCGGAGGTTCTCGTGCTTGAGCCGCTCGTTTAAGATAGTGATTGCTTGGTTGGCTTGGGCAAGCTGCTGGAGGGTCTCCGGCAAGGCCACTTCTGCTAGTTTGCGCTCTGTAATATCCTCGACCGCACCTAATAATACAAACGCCGATCAGCAGCGTCACAAATGTTGTGGGCACTCTCAGAAATCCAGACCCGTTTGCCATCCTTACAGTTGATCCAACTGAAAAATCCTCCCTCTATCACCCATACAGTAAGCTCTTAGGAAATCCAGACCAAGGGACTGACCGAGGCGGGCGATAGACTGAAGACGACCCTTTCAGCGAGTGGTCGGGATCCTATTCATCTAGCCACCCCATAACCTGCTGTGTGATTTGTATCATTTCATGCTGGGGTGATGACAGATATACTGAAGAAGATGGGTAGTATAAGTTACACGGGGTGGCGCAGCTTTCGTGTTTTCCCGGTGGCAATTGTGGAGTCTCTATGAGCCAGTCTCATCGCAAAAAAGCTCCCCTGAAAAAGGAGCTTATCGCTCAAGTGGAGGAGTTGCGATCCGCCAACCAGCAGTTGATCAAAGATTATCAAGTTTTACTCAAGCAGTACCAGGGCTTAGAAGAGCAGTTGCAAAAGGAAATAACCGAACGCCAGAGTGTTGAAGCTCAACTACGGCAGGAGTTGGAAAAAGCCCTCAGCGACAAAGCCAACCTACAAATCGAGCTGGAAGTGAGTGTTTCCCACGGTGATGCCGTAGAAAGTCAACTCCAAGAGGATGTTGCCCTGGCGCGCTCAGCCGCTTATCTCGATGGTCTGACGCAAATTGCCAATCGTCGCAAGTTTGATGAGTATCTGCCCAAAATGTGGTCACAAATGATCCGTGAGCAAACCCCCATTTCCTTGCTCATGTGTGATGTAGATTACTTCAAACTTTACAACGACTTTTATGGGCACTTAGCGGGGGATCATTGCCTGCAACAGATTGCGAAAGTTTTGGCAAAGGCTGTCAAACGTCCGCTGGATCTGGTAGCTCGCTATGGAGGGGAAGAATTTGTCGGGATTCTCCCCAACACCACCAGCCAGGGATCCCTACAAGTCTGCCAACAAATTCAAGCGGATTTAGCTACCCTCAAACTGCCCCATCTGCGCTCGCCGGTCAGTGAGTTTGTTACCCTCAGCATGGGGCTGGCGACCACAATTCCTAGCCAGGGATCCCCTTGGAATATCTTGATTACCTCCGCCGATCAGGCTCTCTACCGAGCCAAATCCCAAGGACGCAACCAAGTTTTTGCCACTACTTTTGTTTCAAGACTAATAGGGTGATGTCATCGAAAACTTTTTGTTGACCAATGTGCTGACGCAGATCCTCAACAATTGCTTTGCGGATCCCTTGGGCGGATTGGTAACGATGGTGCCGGATTACCTCGCATAATCGTTCCAACCCATATTGTTGATGATTGAGATTTTCGGCTTCTGTGATGCCATCTGTGTATAAGACAACGATATCACCCTGATAAAGAAATACTTCTCGATGATCAATAAAGTCAATGATTTCTGGCTCTAGACCCACCGGAAAACCCAGATCAATCGTATCAATTCGCTCAGTGTTTCCATCAGCACGAACTAAAATCATTTCTTCATGTTGCCCAGTTAGTTGCAACAACCCTTTTTGGTAATCCAGTAGAGATAATGTCAGGTTTTTATCCGATTGCATCCGTTGAACATTGCCATAGATCGCTTGGTTGACGGCGTTGAGAAATTGCTTGGGATCCTTTTCATCACTAGCCAGAAGGGTTCGCACCGCCATCTGCACCATAATCATCAAGACTCCGCTTTCTAACCCATGTCCGGTCACATCCCCGATTCCAATCTTCAGGCGTTCTCCCTGGCGAATCACATCATAATAATCACCCCCTACTTCAGTGGCTGACTCCATAAAGCCAGCGATTTCTAAATCGGGGATTTGGTTCAGTTCTTCATCTCTGGGTAGGATCAATTGCTGAATTTTGCGGGTGACTTCTAGCTCAGTAGAGAGACGGGCATTTTCTGCCTCTAGGCTGCGATTGAGGGAGTGAATTTGTTGGTAGGCATTAGCTAAATTGGTGGCAATTAAGTTAAAGGATCGCACCACCTGACCCAATTCATCCTGATTTTCTAAGTTTAAGTTTCCTTGATAGTTCTCCTCAACCATTTGTTTAGAGGCAACATCCAAAGCAGCAACTGTTTGAGTAACGCTCAGATAAAAAGCAATAAAGAGATAAGTCACCAACAACAAAATGATTGACAAAAATATAAAGACAAACCATTTTCGCTGCTGAAATCCTAATATTCTTAATTGTAGTAGCTGATCCATTTCGTTAGTCGTCTGCTGCCAAAAGGCAAAACTCTCTCCCAATATCTCCTGGGAAAGCTGGGCATAAAGATGCGCGTCTGGCTGATTTAGGGGATTAATCAACAGTAGAATTTCCGAACTAAGTTTTTGACTTTGATCAGAAAAACTGGCTGCCTCTGATCGAAGACTGAGATCAATAGTCTTGCGAATATTTTGAGCAAAGGCAACATTGATCGCTTGATCCAGTTCATGTCGATAACGCTCCAGCAAAACAGCTAAACTGATTAGGCGAGAGCGTTCTTCTAAGCTAACAAAGTTTTGAGCAATAGCTTCCTCCGCCAAGCTATGAATATCTTGCAGAAGAATCTGCATGTCTGGGATTTTAATTAGTAGGGCATCCATCAAATAGTAGGTGTCTAGATCAGGATCTAGGATCAAATTGGATACATCCCCAACCTTTCGGATTAACCGATGGGTTTGATCAGTTAGCTCTTGATAAAGGTAGTCATAGGTAACGGGGCTGAGGCTAGATTCTAGAAGATTTTGTCGATTTTGATCAAGTTTTACCAGTTCGTCTTGAATATCAAGCACCGAATTGAGGGATTGATCGACGGTGGCTATTGCCCTCAGTTGTTCTTCTAATCGCTTTAAGTCGAGTAGTCTTTGATCAGGATTGGGAACTTGATAGAGTTCGATACGATTTTGACCTATTTGTTCAAGGAGCTGACTGATGGGACGCAAATAGGTGGTTCCATAAATCTCCATCTGAGAAAAATGAATACGGCTATTAATTTCAGAAATCAATAAATAAACAAATAAAGTAACGGGCAGCAGAAAGAGTAAGCTAATAACAGAAAATTTCTGAAGATATTTTAGGTGATTGAGAAAACGAATCGCAGGTCTAAAAATACTCAGAGAACCCATAGAAGTTCCTTGACTGATAGCAATCATTGAGGTTGGTAATCAAACTGCAAACAGCAGGAATAAATAGGCTTTGTCGGATCATCCTAGGGCTTGCAGGATGGTTTTGACGACAGCAGCAGAATGGCGGGCAGCAAGGTGACAAAATTGCAAAAAATCGTGGCTATCTCCTTCATCACTAATTGAGCGGATCAGCAGACAAGGGATCCCGGCGTCCTGAGCCACCCGTAAAACAGCCACCCCCTCCATTTCTACGGCATCGGCCAAGGTGCGCTGATAAACCTGTTGGCGTAAATCGGCACTGGCAATAAAGATATCCCCTGTGGCAATCCTACCGTGATGCACCTGCGGCGGGGATGGTTCTCCCCACTCGATCTCCGCTTGTTTTGCTAACACCAGATGCAATAGGGCGGGATTAGCGGTAATCCATTGTTCATGCTCTCCGGGCAAAAAATCCAGGCCCAAGCGAAATCCCTCCGGTCGGCCTGTACCAAAATCATGTTCAATCGCCTGGTTAGCCAGCAAAACATCCCCCATCGCTAAGCCTGTGCGGAGGGCAGCGGCTACCCCCGTGAATAGGAGGCGATGAACGGCAAAATGATTGACCAACGTCGTGGCGGTGATGGCGGCTCGCACCTTGCCAATCCCCCCCTGCACCAACACCACGGGATGGCCGTAGAGCTGTCCTTGATAAAATTGCCGTCCCAATAGTTGATGAACACTGACGGCGGACATCGCCGCCAATAACATGTCAATCTCTGACGGCATTGCCCCCAAAATACCCGTCACCGAGGCAGGGATGGTTAGTAAGGTAGCATCGTTCATGGGTGAGACCTCCTCGGTTGGGTCTCCTAGCGCAGTCGGATCAAAACCGGGGATCCTCCGGCGGGGCTAAACACCAACTGATAATCGGTGGAGCCTTTGGGCACATCAAAAGCGATCCCACTCCGCAAGGTAGTTCCTGCCTTGGCTTTTGTTCCTAGGGGCTGTAACCCTCGCCCTGCCTCGGCGCTCAACCCCACTGCCCGATAGCCTGTTCCTTCCCCATCGTAAGCTCCAAACTCGGTTGCCCCCAAAGAGGTTTCTTGTCCGCTGCCATTTTGAGCGGAAAACAAAACGATTAACCACTCTCCTTTGGCCTCACCGCTCACCAGAGCAGATTTGTTGCCGGGGGCTTGTACCTGATTCACGGTTATCGTCCAGTTGCCTGCTTTGACGGCTTTGCCAGGACCAGGGATCCGCGCCGCGATGGCCTTGCGATAATTCACCAGATCGGGACGGTTGTTTTGGGCTTTGATGATGTCATCCATCTGGTTGAGGGCAGATTGAAAATCATTGGCAGCCACAGCCGCATCCACCTTAGCCAGTTTCTCTAACTCCGTCCGCAGAGCCTTCAGCCGCACATCCCCTTTGGGGTCAGGATACTCTTTGGTAACTTGATCAATCAGGGCAACCGCCTCCGCCCACCGTCCAGCCTGAAACGCTTTATCTACCTCTACCAACAGCACATAGCGTTGCCGATAGGGTTCTAAATCCCCTTTGCGATCCGGCTGTTGCTGGACAATTTGATCAATCAGATCAATCGCCGTTTGCCATTGTCCAGCATCCACTGCCTTTTGGAATTGCTCATTCAGGCTTTGGGCAAATCCGGGCAAGCTGACACCTGGTGCGGTCAAGGCAACAGCCAAGAAGATGCTTAACCAAAGAGAAGAACGGCGCATAGGAAGCATTCCCAAACAGCGATAGATGATCAAAACGATACCTTTTTCAGAATACCCTCAGAAACCCTGGAAATGTCCCAACCAGATGGCAATACCTGATTTTCAGAAATAACCAAAGAGATTACATCAAATTACAAAATTCCCAACCAATCTGGACTCGAAAGAGAATGGGACTCATTAAAGTTGCCGTTTCTCTTGCGGACTTATCTTGAAAGAAAAGGATTGAAAAGATGGGATCCCTGAGTGACGCCCAGATGCGTCTGCTGTTTGAAGCGGCAGCGGATCCCTTGTTTGTGATCACCACCCAGGGTCGGATTGTGGATCTGAACCGCGCTGCCTGTGAGTTGCTGAGGGTGGAGCGCGCGCAGTTGTTGGGTTCCTCCCTGGGGGATTTGGGGATTGCTTCCGAACCCACAAGCTGGATATCCGATGGGCAGAGGGGGGAACTGAAGCTACTACGGCAAGATGGCTCCTTTGTGGAAGGGGACTATACCCTCACCCCCCATGTCTGGCCGGATCATCACCTGCTGAGTTGGCGGGATGGCAGTCCCCACCATCCCTGGCGGCAACAATGGCAGGACAGTCAACGCCGATATCAGACCCTCTTTGAAATCTTGCCGATTGGGGTATCGCTAGCTGACTCTCAGGGCAATCTGATCGCCGCCAACCTAGCCTCGGAGGAAATTTTAGGGATCCCGGTATCTGAGCATACCCATCGCCGTTTGGATACTCCCGATTGGCAAATCCTTCATCCCGATGGTCGCAAAATGTCACTGGAAGAACTGCCTGCTAGCCAAGCCCTGCAAAACCAGCAAGTCGTGACCGATGTTGAGATGGGGGTTATGCGCCCCGATGGATCCCTGCGATGGCTGCATGTGAATGCCGCGCCGCTTCCCCCACCCAATCAGGGGGTGGTCACTGTCTTTATGGACATCACCGACCAAAAAGCGGCTCAAGCCAAACTGCGGGAGCAAACCGCCCGTGAACAAGCCCTCAACCGCGTAGTGCAGGCCGTTCACAGCTCCCTAGAGTTGGAGGCTGTCTTTCGGATTGCCGCCAACCAAGTGGCCGAGATTTTTCAAACGGAAGCCTCCATTGTGCAATATTTGCCGGAGCAGGGTTGCTGGCGACATCTGGTGTTGAGTGATCAGACTCCAGAGCAGCCCAATCGTCTAATGGCAGGTGACATTCCCGATCAGAATAACCCCTTTGCCGAACGCCTCAAAAACCGTGAGGTTGTTCAGGTGGAGGACACCACCAGGATTGCTGACCCAATTAACCAAGAGATTGCTCAACGAGTGCCCGGATCTTGGTTGATGGTGCCGATTGTTATGCAAGGGAAGGTTTGGGGCAGTCTCAGCCAATTTCGTTTTCAACAGATTAGCCACTGGCAACCGGAGGATGTCATGCTCAGCCAACGCATGGCGGATCAGTTGGCGATGGCGATTCAGCAATCCACCCTTTATCAGCAAATCAAAGAAACCAGCCAACGGGATGCCCTCGTCCTGGAAAGCATTGGGGAAGGAGTTTGGGATTGGGATCCCCAAACCAATCAGTCCCAGGTTTCGGGGCGCTATTGGCAGATTTTGGGCTATGAGGCCGATCGACCCGGTTACTCCAACTTAGAGCAAGAACATGCCCGCATTCATCCCGACGACCTGGATCGGGTCAATGCCGCCATTCAAGCCCATCTGCAAACGGGGCAACGCTTTCATATTGAGTTTCGGGCGCAACATCGTCAGGGACACTACCTCTGGATCCGCGCCCGTGGACAAGCCATCTGGGATGAGCAAGGCCGTCCCCTGCGGATGTTGGGCAGCATGGAAGATATCAGCGACAAGAAACAGATCGAACAGGAATTAGAGCATCGCGCCCAACGGGAACGCCTGCTGCGGGATATCACCCAGCAGATTCGTCAGTCTTTGGAGGTGAGCGTGATTTTAACCTCTGCGGTGCAACAGATTCGCCTGATATTAAACGCGGATCGGGTTTTGATCTATCGGTTTCGCCCCGATTGGAGTGGCGACATGATTGCCGAATCCGTCGCGGATCCCTGGACACCCCTCCTCTCCACCCATTTGATGGATCCCTGTTTTCGGGATGATCTGGTGGTGTCCTATCAACAGGGTCGCCTCAACCGGATCCCTGATATTCAAACCGCATCCCTGGCGGAGTGCCATTTCAACTTGCTGAATAATCTGCACGTGCGAGCCAACCTAGTGGTGCCCATCGTCAGCAACGAGACCCTCTGGGGGCTGTTGTGTGTGCATCATTGTGCCTTCCCCCATGACTGGCAGGATTGGGAAGTGGAACTGAGCCAGCAAATTAGCGATCAGTTGGGTCTTGCGATTCACCAGGCGGAGCTGTATCAGCAGGTAAAAACGTTAGCCAGTCATCTGGAAGAACAGGTGCAGGAACGCACTCAACAGATCGAGCAAGCCCTCAAATTTGAAGCCATTCTCAAAACCATCATCGACCAAGTTCGCCATAGTTTGGATGAGAACCAAATCTTAGCAACGGTGGTGAGGGAATTGGGGGAGGTATTGCAGTTAGAGTGTTGCGACACCGGCATTTACAACCCTGATCGCACCACCTCCACGATCACCCATGAATATATCCGCTCCGGCACCTCTGCTAAGGGCACCACCTTTTCCATCACCGATACCCCCCACGCCGAGATCCGCTCCTTGGTGTTTTTGGGGATCCCTACCCAATTTTGTGACCTATTGCAGCCCTGCCTGCGGGAACAACCCATTGGCAAGGTTCGCCTGGTTTGCCCCATTCAGGACGAACAGAACATTCTGGGGGATATGTGGCTGGTCAAACCAACGGCGGATGGCTTCAGCCCCCAGGAGGTCAGGTTGATCAAGCAGGTGGCCAACCAATGTGCCATCGGCATTCGACAGGCTCGCCTCTATCAAGAAGCCCAGGCTCAGGTGCAGCGTCTTCAAGAACTCAATCAACTCAAAGAAGACTTTATTCATACGGTATCCCACGAGTTACGCACGCCGTTGACCAGCATGAAAATGGCTATCACTATGCTAGAAATCAGCAAACCGTCTCCCGAAAAGCAAGATTATTATCTGGCGATTCTCAAGGCGCAATGGAACCGTGAGCTGGCTTTGGTGAACGAACTGCTGGAGTTACAAGCCCTGGAATCGGGCACTCGTCCGTTGGTCTTAAGTTGCCTCAATTTGTCTCTCTGGATCCCTCCTTTAGTCGAGCCGTTTCATCTGCGCTGTGCCGAACGTCAGCAAGCCTTCCAGGTGTTTTTGGATCCCGCCCTTTCCCCCGTCACCACCGATCAAAGTCTCTTGGAAGGGATCCTCCTAGAGCTGCTCAATAATGCCTGCAAATATACCCCTCCCCAGCAGCAGATTACCCTAGCCATTCATGCCCTCACCCGTCGCCTGCGAGTGGCGGTGACCAATACGGGGGTGACGATTCCTGCCAGCCAATGCTCGCAGATCTTCGATAAATTTCATCGCATCCCCAGCCTGGATCACTACAACCAGGGGGGCACAGGCTTGGGTTTGGCGATGGTGCGGAAAGTGGTGGATTTGTTGCAGGGATCCCTGACGGTGCAAAGTAGTGGAGGCGTTACCACCTTCTGCGTTGAGCTGCCTTCTCTGGATACCCCCCCCTATCCATAGAAAAAACCCCCAGAATCCGCTAGCCTTTTGGTTGCTTACCCAGATCCTTTCCCATTGAGGAGCGATGCTTATGGTGCTTAGGACGATCGGCATCCCCTGGCTGCAAGAGCAAACCCCGCTGAGCATCCTTTCCCAGGAGGCTCTCACCTGGTTGTGGGAGCATGGGCAAGAGCAATCCCTGCAAACCCACCAACGCCTGGTACTGGAGGATACTCCGGTGCTGGGTCTCTACCTGTTGTTGGAGGGTCGCCTGGAAAGTTATCGCTCCCGCCAAACCGGAATGGCGTGGGCGACCAGTCTACTACCGGGATCCCTGCTGCATCTACCGGAGTTGATCCTGCAACAGCCTGCCCAGCGCACGGTGGTGGCCTTGTCGGATGTGCAACTGGCCTTTTTGCCAGCCCCTGCCTTTCGCGAGTGGATCCAGCAATTTCCCGAAGTCACCCAGGTTTTTTCCCAGCAATTAGCTCAGGAATTAGCCCAGGTTTCCGCCCAACTCCTCTACGAGCAGGATCGGCAAACGGCGCTACGCCCCTATTTGGTGACCAAGGCTAGCCGAGGGATCGTCGGCAACAGTCGCTATGCGGTGCGTCTGCGCCAACAGATCAAAGAAGCCAGCCAAGATCGGCGTCCCGCCCTGATTTTTGGGGAACCGGGGCTAGAAAAAGACAATATTGCTGCCCTGATTCACTTCAGTTCTGCCCAGCGCCGTGAACCCATGATCAAGGTAAATTGCGCCCTCTTGCAGGCCAGTGGGTCGGAGTTGTTGGGGCGGGCGGGCGGGCGACCCGGATTGCTGGAGTGGTTGGGATCCGGAACGCTGCTGCTCAACAACGTGCAAGATCTCCATCCCGATTTCCTGCCCAAGCTAGCCAACCTGCTGGAGACCGGACGATATACCCCCGTGCGACGGCTGGAGGAACCTGTTGAGGAGCGGATCTGTCAGGCACGCATCCTGATGATTTCCGAAAAAACACTACCCACCCTGGATCCCTGGGTAGGACATGCCATCAAGGTTCCCCCACTGCGGGTGCGCAAAGCCGACCTCAAGGCTCAGGTGGAGTATTATCTCAGCCTAGTCAGCCGTTCGCGACGGATCCCACGCCCCACAATTGCTCCCGAGGCCCTGCGTCGCCTACAAAGTTATGACTTCCCTGGCAATTTGCGGGAACTGAAAAGTCTAGTGGAGCGGGCAGTGGTGCAATCTGCTAACCCTAACGGAGGGATCCCGATTTTGGGGGAGGAGGTCTTTTGGTCTACCGGATCCAAAAGCAAACGGTTCCGCCTCAATCTCCTTAACGCCTATCCCCGCCTGCGCAAATTTCTGCGGAGTGGCTGGTGGCCGGATGGACTGAACTGGGGGGTGGTCTTGCCCGCCTATACGGTGGTGGTCTTTCTATTGTTGTGGGGTCCGCAGGATCGCCCCCACAATCTAGGACTCAACCTATTTTGGGCGTGGTGGTGGCCAGGGATCCTCCTCGCCTTTCCATTTGTGGGGCGGCTGTGGTGTGCGGTGTGTCCGTTTATGATCTACGGCGAGCTGACACAAAAGCTCTCCCTCTGGCTGCTACCTCGTCCCTTACGCCGTTGGCCTCGCCAAGTGATGGAGGCGGGGGGCGGCTGGTTTTTGGTGAGTTTATTTGGCCTGATTTTTTTGTGGGAAGAACTGTGGGATCTTCCCCACACTGCCTATTTGTCAGCCTGGTTGCTGTTGCTGATCACGGCAGGGGCAGTGGTGGGATCCCTACTATTTGAGCGGCGTCTTTGGTGTCGTTATCTCTGCCCGATTGGGGGGATGAATGGTCTCTATGCCAAGTTATCCATGACCGAATTGCGCGCCCAACAGGGAACCTGTTCTGCCGAATGCACCACCTACCAGTGCTACAAAGGCGGACCAGCCAAAGGGGAAGGGCAAGCCTCTTTGGGATGTCCACTTTATTCTCACCCCGCTCAATTGCAGGAAAACAAAGACTGTGTGCTCTGCATGACCTGTCTGAAAGCCTGCCCCCACCGCTCCGTCGAATTTAATCTTCGCCCGCCCGCCATCGAACTGTGGACTAGCCATACCCCCAAAGCCTCGGAAGTGGCTCTGCTGCTCCTCCTTTTGGGTGGCATTTATCTGCACCACCTCCCCCAACTGCAAGCCCTCCTGATCAATCATGGGCAAATACCTGTGAACCTGGATAGCTTTGTCGGGCATCTGGGTCTATCGCTGCTTACCCTAGGGATCCCTACCCTGGTTCCCCTCTTGGCGCATGGATTGGCTCAATGGGGATCCGTCAAACCCCGTCCCTTTTTGGAATGGATCTACGGCTATTTGCCCTTGGTGTGGGGGGGAACCTTAGCCCACTACCTGGAGGCAGGGCTACGGGAGGCGGGTCAGATTTTGCCTGTGAGTTGGCAGACCTTTGGTTTGACAGGAACCGGATTACCCACTCTGACGGCGGATCCAGCGGTGGTCAGCTTTTTACAGGGATCCGTCCTGTTGTTTTCCCTGTTCGCCTCCCTGCTGCTCCTGCAAAAAATTACGCGGCAATCCCTGCTCACCCTCCTGCCCATGATCAGTGGATCGCTACTGTTGACGGGCAGTCTATGGGGGCTGATTCTGCCATGAAATCCCTAGGCGGATCCCCCCCTTGGGGACTCACCCTTCTGACCATCGGTGGATTTTTGTTTTTGCATCTGCCGCTGCTGGTGATCATTTTTTATGCCTTTAGCAGCGATGAAGCCACTCTGCGCTTTCCTCCCTCCGGGTTAACCCTGCATTGGTTTGCCGTGGCTGGGCAGCGGGTCGATCTCTGGCGGGCTCTCTGGCTATCGCTACGGGTGGCAAGTTTGGCGGTGCTGAGCGCCCTCCTGCTGGGATCCCTGGCTGCTATGGGGGTGGCGCGCCGTCGTCTGGTGGGCAACGAAGCCCTCTCGTTGCTGATCCTGCTGCCGATTGCCCTCCCCGGCATCGTCTCTGGAATTGCCCTACGCTCAGGGCTGGGCTGGCTGGGGATCCCGTTTAGCCTCTGGACGCTGGTGATCGGACACACCACGTTTTGCTTGGTGGTGGTCTACAACAACGTCTTGGCTCGTCTGCGCCGCCTCGGATCCTCCCCAATCGAAGCCTCCCTCGATCTAGGGGCTACCCCCTGGCAAACCTGGCGCTATATCGTTTTACCGGAGATCGCTACCGCGTTGTTGGCGGGTGGCCTATTGGCTTTTGCCCTGTCTTTTGATGAGATTGTGGTGACCACTTTTACCGCCGGACAACAACAAACCCTACCCATCTGGATCTTCAGCCAGCTCACCAAACCCCGCCAACGTCCGGTACTCAATGTGGCCGCCCTGCTGGTGATCGCCACTACAACCCTGCCGATTTTACTTGCCCACTTTTTGACCCAAGAGAGCAAATCCTCTGACCGTAACCCCTCCCAGCAAGTGCCTCGTCAGTAAGGCCAAGAAAATCTAGGCAGTGATTGCATAAACTCAAGGAAATGCTTTAGCATTAAAGACCGTGAAACTTTGACAAACCCATGCCGAAGCTCAAAACCCGCAAAGCCGCTGCCAAGCGTTTTCAAGTAACCGGAAGCGGCAAAATCAAGCATCGTAAGACGGGTCACAACCACCTCCTCGAACACAAAACCACCAAGCGCAAGCGCAAGATTGCCGGAATGGGTTTGGTGCACGAACGAGATGTGGATGCGATCCATCTGCAAATGCCCTACAGTTTCTAGCCCCTTCGCCCCTGTCCTAACCCCAGCTACTTACTATGTCACGAGTCAAACGGGGCAACGTCGCCCGCAACCGCCGCAAAAAAATTCTCAAGATGGCCAAAGGCTTTCGGGGAGCTGGATCTAAGCTCTTCCGCACTGCCAACCAGCAGGTGATGAAGGCACTCCGCAGTGCGTATCGGGATCGCCGCCGTCGTAAGCGGGATTTTCGCCAGCTTTGGATTGCCCGCATCAACGCCGCCTCACGGATGCAAGGGGTTAGTTACAGCCAGTTGATCAATCAGCTCAACAAATCTAATATCCTCTTGAACCGCAAGATGCTGGCTCAAATGGCCGTGATGGATCCCACTGGATTTGCGCAACTGGTGGAAGCCTCTCGTCTGTCGGTATCCCCATAAGGCTGCGTGACCGCCACTTCCCCTACATTATTTGTCACCATCAAAACCAATCTCGCCAGATTTTTTGGGGCGGGGATCCTATTGATGGACTTACTGGTCGCATCAGCCGCTTGGGCACGGTCGCTAGAGGCGGTCATCGCTTCTGGTCAGTTGCGGGTAGCGGTGAAAGATAACCTTCCTCCCCTGGGTTTTCGTAATGACTCAGACGAGCTGGTGGGGTTTGAGATTGATCTGGCAAAAGAATTGGCACACCGAATATTGGGATCCTCGGACAACCTGGATCTACGGGTCGTCACCAATGTAGAGCGGCTGGAGGTTGTGGTCTCTGAGCAGGTGGATCTGGCGATTGCTCAAATTGGCATCACGGCGGATCGGGCGCGGCAGGTGGATTTTAGTCCTCCCTACTACAGCGATGGCACGGCGTTGGTGGTGGCTAGAGCCAATGGCTGGAGTCGCTGGCTAGATTTGCAGGGGAAATCCGTCGGGGTTTTGCAGGGATCCGCAGCGATTCCCTACCTCTCCACCCTCCTGACCCATGTGGAGCGGATAGAAGTGGATAGCTACACCATCGGGTTAGAGCAATTGCAAGCGGGTCAGATCGCGGCTTTTGCTGGGGATCGCACGGTGTTGAGTGGGTGGTTAGCCGAACACCCTGACTACGAGTGGCTGGGATCCCCCTTGGCGGCGGTTGGTTTGGGGGTCGCTTTTCCGAAAGGGCTGGAATCAGGATCCCTAAGTCGGCGAGTCACCCAAGAGATTGAGGCGTTGCGGGAATCGGGGTGGTTAGCCGCGCAAGCCAAGCGTTGGGGGCTACCCTGAGGGGATGACTGATGTTGAGTTTGACCTATGAAGGTGACAGAGAAAATCGGCTTCGCAAAGTTGCCTTACAATGACCTTAGATGTCTGGTTTACCTATGATGGATCCAATCTTTTTGGTTTATGGAGCTTACGCCGCCCTGGCAGGACTCTATCTGTTGGTCTTACCTATCCTGGCAACCTTCTACATCGACAAGCGCTGGACATCCGGTAGCTCTTGGGAAAAGGTCTTGATGTTTTTCCTGGGGTTATTCCTCTTCCCTGGCCTATTATTGGTGGGGGCATTCATTAACTATCGTCCGCAACGTCGGTTTTAATCTCTGTCTTAATGTCTGTAGAGTAGTCCCTTCATTTTGAGCCATAAAATGCAAGGATAAGCTAATGCATGAACACAAGCCATAGTGTCACCGTTTAGCTAGATCACTCACTGTTTCCAGCAAAATAGTGAAAGGATGTATTTGGGACCCGTGAGCTTCATTCTTTTTTCGATTCGTATCCCTTGCTTGCCATGAAAACGTAGGATTACAATGCATGTCACTCCGATTTTGCAACTTGTCACTTGTCACATCACATAGGGCTAATGGATTTATTCCTGCCTGTGCTGTGAGCCAGAACTTTATCTGCTTGCCAAAGAAAGTTGGCTTTTGCCGAATAAACTTTCACTGGGAAGCTCCCAACTCTGAGCTACCGAAAAAACCGGCTGAGTAATAGCTTGTCGATCCAACTCCATCACAGAAGGACGTGAGGGGAGGGAACTTAGCTCGTTGCAGGGCAGGGGAGTCGCCTGAGTATGTTGCGAAACTGTTGCTAGGAGGCGGCGGCGAAATAGCTTAAGTTGCTTTTGCTCCAGTGGTAAGGGGACATATTGCAGAAAAAGGGGATGCAGTTGCCGATTTTCCCACTCAAATTGAGCCGCCAGCTTTTGATAGAGACTGCTGGCGGCTTGAGTCCAGGAATAGCCGGGGTTACGCTCGGCTTCGTGCAAGAAACCAATAGCCTGTGGTAACAGTTTGCTCATCCCCTGCTCGCAGGCTTCCAGTTGGCGACTTAACTCAGCATCGGCAGCCGTCTGTTGCCGAAGAGGAGGATAAAAGGCATGACGCTCCAGTTGCAGATGCCGCGACAGCCGTTGCCGTAGCCGTTGCACCTGCAGCAAGCGGTCTTGGGGTGACCACGTTTGGCTACTGGCTTGTGTTAGGGGATAAAGCAGATCCAAAACGTCTTGGTGTTGCCCTTCGCAGAGATGGACAAGGGTGCGAGGTGAGCTTGACATCATCAATCCTTCCCAAGAAACAGCCGCTAAACGATGGGATCCCAACCCTTCAGCAGCTTCATCGTAACTTCATGAAGTTAATCAATACTTGCGTGACTTCACGGAACTTGCCAGCATGAAGAGGGATCAGGGAAGCTACCCAAGTCCTTGCGGTTGGGTTGGAAGGCAGGGATCCCCTTCAAATCTCACAAGACCAGATAGGTTCTCCAGGGCTTGTGGAGCGATTAACTCGCCGCGCATCTTGGATCAGCCAACTCAAATTACTTTCTTCGGTGTCAATGGCTTCCCCATCCGAAGAAATAAAATATTTGCCCAAGACCATGCGGTTACGAATATTTACATCCCCAGCAATTTGGGTGTAGTTAAAAATCATGCTTTGGTCAATTACACAGTTGGCGTTGATCACACAGCCAGATCCAATCATGGCTGGCCCAATAATTTCTACCCCATCGGCAATCGAGGTGCTAGAGCCAATATAGACCGGAGGTACAATCTTGACACGATCCCAGTTAATGCGGAGATTGATACCCGTCCAGATGCCAGGAGCCACCTCAATGCCAGGAACATTCACGCCGTTCACTTCTCCCTTCAAAACTTTCTGAATAGCTATCCAATAGTCGGGGGTCTTGCCAATATCCACCCATTGAAAATCAGCGGTTACACCATAAAAAGGAGCACCTGCGGTCACCAAATCTGGAAAGAGATTACTGCCAATATCGTATTGGCGACCGGAAGGAATGTAGTCAAAGATCTCCGGCTCAAAAATATAGATGCCCGTATTGATAGTGCGGCTAAGAGCTTCTTCTTGTTTGGGTTTTTCTTGAAAGGTTTTGATGCGCCCAGCTTCATCGGTGACCACAACCCCATAGCTAGACACTTCGTTAGCCTCCACCTCTCGCAGCACCACTGTGGCGATAGAGCGACGTTCCTTATGGAATTTCACCACTTCGGTAATATTGAGATCAATCAAGGCATCCCCACAAAGCACCACAAAAGTGTCATCAAAGAAGCCAGAAAAATCTTGGATCTTTTTCATGCCTCCTGCCGAACCGAGGGCTTGAGCCACGGGTTTGCCGTCCTCAAAGTAGCCCTCGAAGGAGAAACCAATCTGGACTCCCCACTGTTGTCCATCCCGAAAATAGTCTTCGATCTGTTCCGCAAGATGGCTGGTGTTGATCATGATTTGCGTGAATCCATGCCGCTTGAGGAGTTCCACCAAAAATTCCATGACGGGCTTGTGTAGGATCGGAATCATCGGCTTGGGAATGACATACGTGATTGGACGTACCCGTGTTCCCTTCCCCGCAGCCAAAATCATGGCCTTCATCATGCAAGACGCCTCCTTGACGATCACTTGTAAGCTTACTCTTTGGGGTGAACGGGTTTTTATGGCTCGCCGCAATCCAACCGATCACTTGCACAGGGATCCTTCCAATCTTAGGGAAACTCGCCCTCCTGCGGATCCGTTCTAAAAAAGTTAAGGGATAACACTGAAAATACCTGTAGCTAACTTGCTGGCTGGGGCTGCTTGAAGGGGGATGGACAGCTTTGGGTTTCTGCTCAAGGGGTGTCATTCAAGCGAGAATAAATAGAGATAGGTTAGGGGGCTACCCTGTGTTGTCGATTGCGGATCTGTCTCAACTTCCCCCCACCATTGCTTTGGGGTGGAACCATCCCCCTGACCTGACCTGGCAAAAGGTTCTCCAATCGATGTTGTCCAATCCTTTGGCTTCTCCGCCATTGCTGATCCCAGAGACTCCGGTGGCCTTGGCGGAAATGGTTAGCTATGCGGCGGAACGGCAGTGGCGATTGCTGCCCGCCGGACAGGGATCCAAACTCACTTGGGGATCCGTAATTCCTGAGGTGGATGCGGTGGTCAGCACCCAAAAACTCAACCGCTTGCTGGCTCATGCCGCCAGTGATCTGACAGCAACGGTGCAGGCCGGACTCAAACTGGTGGATTTGCAAGCAACCCTGGCGGGATCCGGACAGTTTTGGCCTGTGGATCCCCTCTTTCCCGATCAGGCCACAGTGGGGGGGATCCTAGCAACGGGGGATGCCGGATCGTGGCGACAGCGCTATGGGGGGATCCGCGATCTCGTTTTGGGGGTGACCTTTGTCCGCGCCGATGGACAGTCGGTGAAAGCCGGAGGACGGGTGGTAAAAAATGTGGCTGGCTACGATCTGATGAAGTTGCTGACGGGATCCCACGGTACGCTGGGGATGGTGACGGAAATGCACCTGCGCCTCTATCCGTTACCGGCTTGCCGTCAATATCTGCTCATGCAAGGATCGGCTGAGGATCTCCCTTGCTTGGCGGAATTGGTTCATCAGGTGATGGCGGCAGGATTGTATCCGACAACCTTGGATGGGCTAGTCGAACCCGCTTGGGGATCCCAGCCGTTGGGGGTGCTGCTGGAGTGGCATGGTAGCCAGGGGGCGGTGACCGAGCAGGTGGAACAGGTGCAGCAATGGGGATCCCAACAGGGGCTGACCGCTGATCTTTTCTTGCCTGCGGATCCGCTAATTGAGGATCTTTATCGTGGGTTTTCCGACAGTCAGGCGATTTTGCTAAAGTTGGCCGTTCCCCCCCAGCAGGCCATGTCAACCCTTGCCGCCATTCAGCAAACCTGCCCCCAGAGTCGGGTACAAATCCATTTGGGGAGTGGCTTAGGGCGCTGCCAACTGCCTGTAGCCGGAACAACGGCGGCTGAGATCGAGCAACTGCGCGGGATGGTTGAGGCAACGGGGGGCTTTCTGACGGTGCTTCAGGCTCCCCTTGCCCTTAAACTTCAGGTAGAAGTCTGGGGCTATCGGGGCAACGCCTTGGCCTTGATGCAACAGGTGCGGCAGCAGTTTGATCCGCAAGGGCGATGGGTTCGACCGTTTCTAGGATCCCGGTGCTAGCCCCGCTGCCCTAACATTCATCTGACCAATTTTCCCCAGCCTGTTATACACGGGAGTTTGTTGTGACCTACACCGCCGCCCAACTCAAAGCCAGAGGACTCACCCCGTCGGAATACCAGATGATTGTCGAGCGCCTGCAACGGGATCCCAATCCCCATGAGCTGGCGATGTTTGGCGTGATGTGGTCGGAACATTGTTGCTACAAAAATTCCCGCCCTTTTCTGAAAAACTTTCCTACCCAGGGATCCCGTATTTTGGTAGGACCTGGGGAAAATGCCGGAGTGGTGGATTTGGGGGATGGGGATCACCTCGCTTTTAAGATCGAATCCCACAACCATCCCTCAGCAGTGGAACCCTTTCAGGGGGCGGCTACAGGTGTGGGAGGTATCTTGCGGGATATCTTCACGATGGGGGCACGCCCAATCGCCCTTCTCAATTCGCTGCGGTTTGGATCCCTGCAGCAACCCCGTCAGCAACAGCTTCTGGCCGGAGTCGTCAGTGGCATCGCCCACTACGGCAACTGTGCAGGGATCCCAACGGTGGGGGGAGAAATGGCGGTGGATGCTTGTTATGGGGGCAACCCGTTGGTCAATGTTATGGCACTAGGGTTGATGGAAACCCCAACCATCATCAAGTCAGGAGCCGCCGGAGTGGGCAATCCTGTCTTGTATGTCGGATCCACGACGGGGCGGGATGGCATGGGGGGAGCCAGTTTTGCCAGTGCGGAGCTAAGCGCCGACTCGCAGCAGGATCGGCCTGCCGTACAGGTGGGGGATCCCTTTTTGGGCAAATGCTTAATCGAAGCCTGCCTGGAGGCTTTTCAGACGGGGGCGGTGGTGGCGGCGCAAGACATGGGGGCGGCAGGGATTACCTGTTCCACCTCCGAGATGGCGGCGCGGGGGGGGCTAGGCATCACCTTTGACCTCGACCGCGTTCCGGTGCGGGAAACGGGGATGCAGCCGTGGGAGTTTTTGCTCTCAGAATCTCAGGAACGGATGTTGTTGGTGGCGCAGGCTGGACGGGAAGGGGAGCTAATCGACATCTTTCACCGCTGGGGTTTACAGGCGGTGGTGGCTGGAGAGGTGATAGCGGAACCGATGGTGCGGATTTGGCATCAGGGATCCATCGCGGCGGAAATTCCGGCTACGGCACTGGCGGACAACACCCCCGTCTATCACCGCCCAATTCTATCTGAACCACCCGACTATATTCAAAAAGCGTGGCAATGGGATCCCGACCACTTACCATCTGCCTCTCCCTCAGGAATAACCTTGCCCGATGGACACAACTCCTGGAGCGACATTTTATTGAAACTACTGGCTAGCCCCACCATTGCCTCCAAACAATGGATCTATCGACAATATGACCAACAGGTTCAAAACAATACCGTAATCCTGCCGGGGGGAGGCGATGCGGCTGTCCTGCGGATTCGCTCCTCCACAATAGGGGTGGGATCCGTCCCCGTTCAACTCTCTTCCCCCAGCAAAGCGGTTGCCGCTACCCTGGATGGCAACGGTCGCTGGGTTTATCTGGATCCCTATGAAGGAGCCAAAGCTGCCGTTGCCGAAGCCGCTCGTAACCTGAGTTGCGTCGGCTCTGAGCCACTGGCGGTCACCGATAACCTCAACTTTGGCAACCCCGAACATGCCGTGGTCTATTGGCAATTGGCGGAAGCCTGCCGAGGCATTGCCGACGCCTGCCGCGCCTTGGGCACCCCCATCACGGGCGGCAATGTTTCCCTCTACAACGAAACCCTCACCGAACAGGGATCCCAAGCTATCTATCCCACTCCGGTGATCGGGATGGTGGGGCTAATCGAAAATCTCGACCATATCTGTGGACAGGCCTGGCAGGCGGTGGGGGATGCCATCTACCTCTTGGGGGGAGGAGCCACCTCCCTGGGAGGATCTGAATATCTAGCCCTCATCCATCAACAGGTGATGGGGCGACCGGCTCCTGTCGATCTGGATTTAGAGGGACGCATCCAACGTTTTTGTCGCCACCAGATCCAAGCGGGGATGATTCGCTCAGCCCATGACTGTAGTGAGGGAGGATTAGCGGTGGTGCTGGCGGAAGCCTGCCTCGGATCCAATTTGGGAGCCAGCCTGACCCTACCCGCCAACCCACAGCGCCGCTGGGATGAAATCTTATTTGGGGAAGGGGGATGTCGCATTGTGGTCACCTGTCCTGCTCCTCAGCAGCTCGCTTGGCAACAAACGCTAGAGCAGCATTTGGGTCAAGATTGGTGCTACCTGGGATCCGTAACCCCTGCTAGCCAAGGACTAACCATTCAAGAGGAAGCGGGATCCCCTCTGATTGCCCTTTCGCTCGCACAGTTGCAGCAGGCGTTTGAGTTAGATTACGGAGGAAATCAACACCCTTGAAGGATGGCTTTAACCTGGGTGTTGCTGAATGAAGTATGAATCGGGCTGGGAGTCGGATATCCCAAAATCCGAGATAGCGAATCAAAGAAGTTGGGTCGTCCTATGCAAGTCATGCTGCATTTTAGTGACACAAGAAATTGCAGATTATGCCAGAGCATGGTTTCCCCACCTCTGGACGTAAGGATAGAGTTTTTCCCACTAGCCTTGCGATCCCTTACCTAAGCGTATTCCCCCATCGTTCTATCGGATGGTTGGGGTTACGGTTTGAGGGCATCCACTTCTAATCTGACCATGCGGACATGGGCGAGTCCCTGGGGATCAAGAGGAATGCGTTCTAAGTACATTTCTACAAACTGACTAATAAAATCATTTCGCGCCCTTTCCGGTAGGCGGTGGGTAAAAGGCATCCAGGTTGTGCGGATCCAACTGGCTAGCCCTGCTTTACCCAAATGGGTCATATCTTTGGGCACTAATTCGAGTCGTTCAATGGTGAAGCCAGCATCCTCCAACCACAGCCTATAGTCTCGATCTCCATAAAAAAAGTAGGGGTTAGAGAAGCTATCAAAATAGGGATCCCAGGACTGGCTAGCGATCAGTTCCGCAAAAACTTGCAAAATATCTTCGGCATTTCCCTGACCACCGCAAGAAATCACTAACCGACCCCCACAGCGCAAGGCTCGACTAGCCCCGTTTAGGAAAGCCGGATGATGATCTACCCAGTGAAGGGTTGCATTTGAAAAACATAAATCAAATTCATCGGTAAACCTAAGGGAACGGGCATCAACACAAGCAAATGTGAGATTGGGATATTGTGTTGTCGGATAGGTACGGCTGGCATAAGCAATCATTTCTGGAGAACTATCCACCCCAACCACGCGCCCCCTTGATAAAGCGGTGGAGAAATCAGCCGTAATCTTTCCGTCTCCACAGCCAACATCTAATATCGATTCATCCCCATACCAATGAAGTTTGTGTTGAAGTTTCTCTTTTAGCTCCCTTGCCCACCGCAATTGGGCATCTGAACTTTTGGCATAGTCTTCGGGATCCCACATGGCGATTTACCTAACCAGACACTGTTGAAATCACTTGGAATCACTGCCACTACTCAGACAGCCCAACCAGTCTTCTAAGTTTTATCTTGTCTGTGGGTGGAGGATTTGGGAATGTGGTTAAGGGATGTCCCTCTAATCCAAAAAGACTAGACTTGTTGTTTCCAAACTTGCCGTCTATGGATGAGCCTTTTCAGTTTGCTTATTGCTACTACGAACGTCCCTTTCGTCAGCCCCTAGCCACTCATCACGGTGATTGGTCTCTCCGCCAAAGTCTCTTGATTCGGTTGCAGGATCAGCAGGGCAGAGTAGGGTATGGAGAAATTGCCCCCGTGGCTTGGTTTGGCTCAGAAACCCTTGATCAGGCTCTAGCGTTTTGTCGGCAACTGCCCTCTAGCCTGACCCAGTCCATCATTCAAGGGATCCCCAATCACCTGCCTGCCTGCCAATTTGGCCTAGAGTCGGCTTGGGTTGGTCTGAGGGACGCATCGGTTCACGCCAGCATCGGTTCTGCCCTCTCCCCGCAAGCTGCCCCTCCGATCCGCGTCAGTGGTTTGTTGCCAGCGGGGGAGGCGGCTTTGACAGCTTGGCAACCCCTTTGGCAACGGGGATATCGCACATTTAAGTGGAAAATTGCCGTTGAAGCCTTGGAAAAAGAGCAACACCTCTGTCAAGAGCTATCCCAGCAGTTGCCCAGATCCGCTCACCTGCGTTTAGATGCCAATGGAGGATTAACCCTTGCCCAGGCTAAACAGTGGCTAGTGTTGGCGGATCGGCTAGCAATCGAGTTTTTGGAACAGCCCTTGCCTGGGCATGAATTTTCTTCTCTGCAGCAACTCAGCCAACAATTTATCACTCCCATCGCCCTTGACGAATCGGTGGCTAACCTTCGTCAGCTTCAGGACTGCTATCAAGCCGGATGGTCAGGAATATTTGTGATTAAGCCCAGCATTATCGGATCCCTGCTATCGTTACAATTATTTCTCAGACAGCATCAACTGGATATTGTGATTTCTTCTGTTTTCGAGTCGCCGATTGGTCTATTTCACTGTCTACAACTGACCAAAGCGTTCGCGCCAACGAGAGCTTGTGGTTTGGGGATTGAGGATTTTTTGGATAGGGATCCCGATTGCCCTAATCTATGGCGAGCGGATTGGCGAGAAATGCAACCCTATTTTGATCGCCTATGGAACCAATGGTCAACCCAATTCCCTCTTTAGTTGACTGGGATGTATTGGAATGCAAAGTTACCGAATATAGATGCTTGCTGGCAAATTTGATTGATCAAACTTTGCCCTGTTTGTTAATTATTGAGAAAGATCCCCATCATTTTTTGGCAGCTTTTTTAGCTGCCCAATCGCTATCATTGCCCATTTGCTTGGGAAATCCAGGCTGGAAAAAGCCAGAGCTAGATTTGGTCTTAGAACAGATTCGCCCCCGATGGTTATGGCGAGATCAACAATGTTTTGCTACTGAGTCACTCTACTCAATACAGACCCCAAGTGGGTCGATTGGGGATCCCTTTCCGGATCCCACAGGCTGGATTTTGATCCCAACGGGTGGATCTTCGGGTCAACTGCGATTTGCTATCCATACCAGGCAAACATTATCCGCCGCTGTAGCAGGATTTCGAGATTTTTTTCAGGCGCAAGTTATTCATGCTGTGTGTGTGTTACCGCTTTATCATGTGAGTGGTTTGATGCAGTTTTGGCGATGTTATTTGACAAAGGGAAATTTTATTGTCACCCCTTGGAAAGAACTAGAAGCAGGCAAAATTCCTTTGCTGGATCCCAGTCACTTTTTTTTATCTCTGGTTCCTACCCAATTGGCTCGTCTCTTGAAACATCAGGATTTACTAGCTTGGCTCCAATCATTCCGAGCTATTTTATTGGGTGGTGCACCCGCTTGGGCTGAACTGCTCTCGGAAGCCCGTATGCAAGGGATCCCTTTAGCCCCCACCTATGGTATGACCGAGACGGCTGCCCAAATTTGCACACTCAAGCCAGAGTTTTTTTTAGCCGGAAAAAGCGGAGTGGGTCAGCCTCTTTCTCATGCAAATATCACTATTTTGAATGAACACAACCAACTGGTTTCTGCTCAAGAAATAGGACGAATTCACATTCAGACGAACTCACTTGCCTTGGGGTATTTCCCTCATCCCTGGCTCACCCACAAGGCTTTCACATCAGGAGATTTAGGTTATTGGGATCCCCAAGGATTTTTACATATTGTTGGGCGAGTGGATGATTGTCTGATCAGTGGGGGAGAAAAGGTGATGGCTAGCGAAGTTGAGGCGGTGATTCGAGCCAGTGGATATGTCGAGGATATTGCTATTGTAGGTATAGGGGATCCCGAATGGGGAGATCTTTTGGTTGCCATTTATGTTCCTAAAGCAAAAGATTTTATTCTCATGGAACTACAAGACCATTTACGCCAACACTTGAGTGCCCACAAACAACCCAAACGCTGGATGGCAACCCCGTATATTCCTAGAAATCCTCAAGGAAAAATCAATCGTCCCCATCTGCGGCAGTGGATTGAGTCGTTGCCTGCTGAGTCGATTGGATCCAATCTTTGAGGTGAATGGGTAAAGCCTGCTGCTGACGAGAATCTCGTTCTAGGCAAACATGACGAGTTTTGGCTTGGCTAACCAATCGCTGAGGATCCCTGATCAAAAAAACTTGATAGTGATTGACAAACTGGGTCTCAGAAATTGACTCGGCAGTCAATAATACGCGATAGGGATCCCCACAAAACATCGGCAACCGAAAGTCAATCTGGGCTTCTGCTATGGGGAAAATCAGTGAATTTGCCGCAAAGAAAGAGCGGATAGGGATGCCAAAGTCCACCAGGGATTTTTCATAGGCTGCGTGGCAAAAATTAAGCACATTTACAAAATAAACTACTCCTGCCGCATCCGTATCCTGAAAGTATACCTGATTCTCAAAAATATAGGCCATAAACTCGTTATAGGCTCGACTTGCTCATCACCATAAATCCTAAACCCAAGCCCAGTCCCACCACAAAATGCAAAGAAACAGCAATAAACTTAGAATGACTGATTTGCTCTGGCTGATGGTGATGTCGCAACAATAAGCGATTCAGTTGAATGGCAAAGGGTAAACTTAGCAAGGACGTTAATGTCAACAGTGGAAAAACTCGCCCCATCACGAAACTGAGGGTAATCGCATAGATGAACCCACAAATCCAAGGAAGCAGACGGGCAGAACCCTCAGTGCCTAAACGAACTACAGGTGAACGTTTTCCGGCGGCACGATCATCCTCTACCTGATGAAAGTGGGAGCAAAATAGAATCAAACTAGTAGAAAGCCCCACAACAATCCCAGCGGCTAAAGCAACCCACGACCAACGGGAAGTTTGGCTGTAGTAAGCTGCTTCCACTCCTAGGGGGCCAAACGCCAAAAAACAAAGCAGCTCTCCCCAACCCTGATATCCCCAGCGAAACGGAGGACCTTGATACAGATAACCCAGCCCACACCCTAGGAGTACCAATCCACAAACCACCCAACTTTGCTGAAGCCAGCTAATCCAAGCCACCCCCAATACCCCTATCAACAAACATAAATTTCCTATCCAAAAAACCAGCTCAGGCTGACCTGTTAAGTTAACTAATGAATGGGCTTTATTCTGATCAATACCTGTTTGTGAATCAAAAAAATCATTACTGATATTAGTCCAAGCTAGAATGCAAATAGATGAAAACAAAAACAACCCGAAAATACCTTGATGCAGAGCTTGTGTTTCTCGAAAAGCAATGGCAGTTCCTACGCAAATGGGAATAATTGCCACAATATACATAGGCGGCTTAATGGCTGCCAACCATAGCTTCCCCTGAGTGGGAGAGATAGAAATCGGTTGAAAACTCATGCTCTGATCCTTCATCAGCAATTTTTTAAGAAATCGTTAAAATCAGTGGTTTCCACAATATTCGACAATGAACGGGATGGATTCTCTCCTCTCCAGAGTGCTGACCATTTTACGCTGACTGGGTATGCAGATGAATCCCGCCGGTCAAAACGGATTCCCAAAGCGGCTCTGCCTGTGTCATCAATGCCCCCTGTTTTGGACTTCCCTTTCGCCTTTGCAGATTGCAAAGATTTGTTGCCTTTGCTGGAGTCGGCTCACCATTCGGCGCGGCAACAGGGATCCCCTCATTTGCTTAGTTTTGCTCAGTCTATCCCCGCAGTTGAACCCTTGGCGCTCCTGCAACAGGCGATGGAGAGGGGATCCCCTTATTTTTATACCCGTTACCCTTCCGCTCGCCCCCTCACGCTCTTGGGCATCGGCTCCGCCATCACCCTCCGCCCGCAGGGATCCCAACGCTTTCAGCAGGCTAAGCAGCATATCGCCAACCTGTTGCCCACTCTGATCCAGGCTGGGGATAGTTGGTCGGCCTTAGCCCAGCCCCGCCTCTTTTGCGGATTTCCTTTTTTTGCCGACGCTCGGTCGCCCCTCCGCTCAACGGGCGGGATTCTGACGTTGCCCCGTTGGCAACTGGCGGCAACCCCCGATGAAACCTACTTGGTCAGCAATTGGCACATTCATCCCGATCACGACCTAACGCCCCTCCTCGCTCAGGCCACAACATTTTGCCAGGGGCTGCGTACTTTGCCTGTCCAGAACCAGGGATCCTTGCTCCCCCTGTTGGATTGGCAACTGCCCCCCCACAGTCTTGATGCCTTTCGGCAAGGGATACAAACCGCTCTCCAGCAGATTCACGCGGGATCCCTTCACAAGGTGGTGCTGGCGCATGCTCTAGATATTCCACTGGAGCAACCCCTCCATCCGATGGCCACCTTGCGGCAATGGCAGAGGCTCTATCCCGAATGCTATGTCTTTGCCCTGCAAGCAAGAGCCGGAGCAACGTTTTGGGGAGCTAGCCCTGAGCGGCTGCTGCGGGTCGATCAACAACAGGTATGGATCGATGCTCTAGCAGGATCCGCCCCCCGTGGTCGGACAGAGGGAGAAGATTTTCGCCTCAAGCAGCATCTCCTGAACAGCCCCAAGGATCAGCATGAACACAGGGTGGTTGTGCAAGCGATTCAGCAGGCTCTGCTCAACCTAGGAATGGAGTCACCGATTTTGGAGCCACCTCAGATTCTGCAACTCTCCAGTATTCAACATCTGCAAACCCGTATTCAGGCTGAGATTCCTAGCCATTTGCAGTTGTTGGATCTGCTGGAGGCGCTTCACCCCACCCCCGCCGTGGGGGGAGTACCTACACCTGTGGCCTGTGACCTGATCCGCCGCCTGGAGCCTTTTGATCGGGGGTTATATGGCGCACCGCTCGGTTGGATCGATCTGCACGGCAACGGCGAGTTTTTTGTCGGGATCCGCTCGGCTCTCATGCAGCCGCAAAGCCTTCGTCTATACGCAGGGGCAGGGATCGTAGCGGACTCGGATCCCGATCAAGAGGTGGCGGAGGTCAGCCTTAAGCTAAAAGCCTTGCCATTTTTTTCCAGTTAACGATGTCTGCCCTTTGATGTCATGAAACACAACCATCTGAGCAATAAAACCGAGAGACTATACTGATAGCAAAACGAATGGCACAAGCTGCCTTCCTTGATCAAAACTATGGCGGCCTCTTTACGGCAAACCCCTACTATAAACATGGCTGTCGGCTGGGCTGGATGTTGGATCCCGATGATTATTCCGTCGTGATTTTTGCCCCGCACCAAGAACCTAGTGTTTGTAGAGGCGATTGCCAGCTTTCAACCCTCAGTGGAGTTCATTTCAACTTCACAGCCGAGCCAATTTTTGCATGGCTAAAAATTGGCAATCGTTAGGGATCCGTAACTGCTGATGGATCCTCCACAAGCTGACTTGGTTTTGCTGGGGTGCTGTCCATGATGGGGTTCAACGGGTATTTGGTGTCATAGGGCACAACTCATTCCGGTAACCTAGACAAATATATTTTTAGATATATCTTGCCCGATTTCACTCCCTCAAAGCCCTTCTATTCTACATAGAGAGGAATTTCGGATTGACTGCTTTGCATTTGCAATTGGACTGGAAGCCAGGTGCCCAGTTTGCGGGACTCCTATTTGCCCACTATTTGGGCTGGTACAGAGATGCTAACATCCACCTCGACATCCATCCTTGGCAACCGTTTCTCGATCCGGTATCTGCCCTGGAACGCTCTGGTAACTGGCTGGTGATCACCGAAGATAACCTGCTGTTGCGAGCTATCGATCGCGGGGATCCCTATCGAGCGATTGGCACGATGATGCAGTATTCCGGTTTGGGCTGGATTGCCCTCAAGTCCTCTGGGATCCGCCAACTGTCCGATTTGAAGGGAAAACGGGTGGGCATTCATGGGGATGGGGAAGCGGGGCTAAAAATTTCGCTGGCGCAAGTTGGGCTGACGGCTGAGGATGTGGAGATTGTCGAAATCGGCTACGACTATCCTGAGTTGTTAGGAAGTGGTGACTATGATGCGGTACAAACCTTGGTCATGGTGGAGCCGCTGGAATTGGCAGAAGCAGGCTTTGATTTGCAGGTCATGCCCGCCTACGAGTGGGGTTACCAAGTCTATTCGGAGGTGATAGCAACCACTGACGATCTGATCGCCAGGGATCCCGAAACTCTGCGGCAATTTTTGCGGGTGACTTGGGCGGGTTGGCGAGCCGCCTTTACCCGTCCCCGTGAAGCCAGTCAGGCGGTGGTGGAACATTACCTCAACGAATCTACTCCTGATCTTCAGCAGGCTATCTTGATGGCGATTCAACCGTTGGTGATCGGGGATGTGGGTCTGGAGCGGCTGGGATCCATGCACCCAGAACGTTGGGCCAAAAGTATTCAATACCTAACGGACAACCATCTCCTCAAGGGATCCCTGCGCCCGGAACAGGTGATGACCACGGCTTTGCTGGAGTAAACTGGCTCCCTTGTCCCCACGTTCACCCTATTTTTCACGATTTACCCGTCACTATTTTCACTATTCACGATTCTGAGGAGACCTAACGATGCTGAGACGAAAAGCGGCCTTGACCCTGGGGGGATCCCTACTCGCCTTGACTCTGGCTCTGTTGGGGGGAGGGATCCCTGGCTCTGCCCAAACCGACAACAGCCTGCAAAAGGTCATGGATGCGGGCAAATTCACCTACGGGTTAGAAGCCCAATATCGCCCTTTTGAGTTTCGGGATGAAAACAACCAGATTGTTGGTTATGACATCGATCTGGCCAACGAAATCGCCAAACGCTGGGGGGTGAAAGCTGAACCTGTGGATACCGACTGGGCAACGGTCATTCAAACCCTTTACAACGGCGGATTTGATTTAATTTTGGGCGGGATGACTGCCACGGAGGCTCGCTACGAACGGGTAAATTTCTCTATCCCCTACATGGATGCCAGTTCCGGTTTGCTGATCAAAGCGGATTCTGGTATTCAGGATCGCCAAGATTTAGGCGGTAAGGTGGTGGCGGCGGGTGCTGGCACGCCTTCGGTGCAACAGCTTGAGATTACTGCCAAGGAGCTAGGGATCCAATACAACGGCGAGATTCGCACCTTTGACAACGATGCCATTGCCTATGAAGCCATGAAGGCAGGGCGGATTGATGCCTATGCCAGCTCGCTGGTCAGCTTGAATGACTTTGCCCAACAGAATGAGGGTTTTGCGGTCATTCCTTTCAAATCAGAGCAATGGGCTGCCGAATATACAACCGCCGCTTTTCGTAAGGAAGATGAGGCGTTGCGGCAAAAATTTAACGAAACTCTGTTGGCACTCAAAGCTGATGGCACTCTTGATGCCCTACAGGAAAAGTGGTTCGGGCGGACGTTTGGCTCCCTTCCCGAAGCACCTCCTACCTGGTAGAACAGAGGTTTTGAACGGCAAGGTTTCCCAGGTGAGGGCTGGGGGATCCCCTAACCCTGAAGTCGCGTTTGCAGGAGGTCAGGATGGATTTTCCCTTTATGGTGCAGACATTACCCCGCCTGGTTGCCCCGTTGGGCCTAACGATTGGCGTTAGCTTGGTGTCGCTGCTCCTGGCTACTATCTTGGGAGTCGTCTTGGGTCTGCTGCGGGTCATCTGTCCGGTCAACAATCCCCTGGGTTGGCTGATCGATGGCTATGTGGAATTGGTGCGGGGAACCCCGATTATCATCCAGATCTATGCCGTACATTTTTTACTTCCCCCCCTGCTGGGCAGCAAATTACCCCTCTTTTGGGAAGGGGTTTGTGCCCTCACCCTCAACTCTGTCGGCTATCAGATCGAGATTGTGCGGGCAGCGGTGCAATCCATTCCGCAGGGACAGTGGGAGGCGGCGCGATCCATTGGTATGACCAACAGAATCATCCTTTGCCGCATCTTACTACCCCAGGCAGCTCGCCAGATGATTCCCCCCTTGACCAATGAGCTATCTAATCTGGTCAAAGCCTCTTCGGTGCTGTCTGTAGTGGCTCTGTTTGAGTTACATAAAGCAGGCAGTAGTATTGCCTCCTCCAGCTTTAAGTTTGTGGAAATGCTGGCTCTCCAAGCTATTCTTTATTTTGCCCTGATCCAAACCCTCAGTTGGGGAACTGGCTATTTGGAGCACCATGTATTTCGGTATGGGCGCAAACCTTCCTCCTTTGGCACAGAAGCATGGGGGATTCGAGCATAATGTTCAGCCTAAGATAGCGGGTTCATCGCCTGATAAGCATGGCGGGTCGCCAGGGAGAGCGGAATGGTTGCGAATAAAAATAGGGAACAAGATCCACCAGCACAAAAGCCATCCCCAGAGCCAGGGCTCCCTTGGCTGCGAATCGAGCATCTCCACAAATTTTATGGGTCACTAGCGGCGGTGATCGATGTCAACTTGCAGGTGAATCGCGGTCAGCAAGTGGTGATCGTGGGGGCTTCCGGTTCCGGCAAAAGTACGCTGCTACGCTGCATCAACTATTTGGAAACCCCCAGCCGGGGTCAAATTTGGTTGGATGGGGATCCCATCGGCCAGCATCCCATTCAGACAGCTAGCGGTATGGTTTGGCAGGCGGATACCCCCAATCAACTGGCTCGCAAACGGCGGCAGATCGGTATGGTTTTTCAGGGATTTAATCTGTTTGCTCACCTGAATGCCCTCGACAACATTGCCATTGGTCCCCACCGCGTTTTGGGTCGCCCCCAAGCGCAATGTCGAGAACAGGCCAGAGCGCTATTGGCAAAAGTACATCTGGATCGCCATGCCGATCACTATCCTTCGCAACTGTCGGGGGGAGAACAGCAACGGGTGGCGATTGCCCGCGCCCTGGCGATGGATCCCAAGCTGATCCTGTTTGATGAACCCACCTCCGCCCTGGATCCCCGCCTTACCCACGAAGTCTTGCAGGTGATGCAGGAGTTGGCGGAAGAAGGGCTGACGATGGTGGTGGTGACCCACGAGATTCATTTTGCCCGCCGCTTTGCCGATTGGGTGGTCTATATGGAGCAGGGGCAGATTGTCGAAACTGGGGCGGCGGGGGATGTTTTGAATCGACCGCAACAGGCGCAAACCCAGCGATTTCTTAGTTATGTCATGGGTTAGGGGAATGGGTATGGAGGGAGGCAGCCCAGCTATTCTTTTTGCCCTCGATCTGGCCTTCATGCAGGAGCAACTTCCCACCCTGCTGCGGGCTGCTCTAGTTACGGTGCAACTGAGTGGTCTCGCGGTTTTGTTAGGAATTGTCGTGGGGCTACTCTTGGGTAGCTGGCGGGTGATCGGGCCAGCCTGGTTGCAGACCTTGATTCAGTGGTTTGTCAATGTTGTGCGGGGGGTGCCTCCTCTTGTGCATATTGCTATTATCTACTTTGCTCTGCCTCGCCTGGGGTTAGTCTTGAATGAGTTTTGGACAGGAGTGGCCGCCTTAACCATCATCGCAGCGGGTTACGAAGTGGAAATTGTGCGGGCGGCGTTGCAGTCGGTGGAAGAGGGGCAAACGGAGGCGGCCTTCGCCGTCGGCATGGATCGAGGGATGACCTTGCGTTGGATCTTGCTGCCCCAGGCCCTCCAGCGGATGATTCCCCCCTTAACCAATGAGCTAGCGAATGTGATCAAGGCATCCTCTCTGCTCTCGGTAATCTCAGTGAAAGAACTGACCAAAGTGGGGAATGACCTGATCTTTGAGCATTTTGTCGTGGCGGAAGTGTTGATCCCCGTGGCTATTTTGTATGTGCTGATTGTCAGTCTGCTTACCCACACCTCCCGCTGGCTAGAAGAGCGGTTAGGGATCCCTACCTAGGTGATTCAGCAGTTCACCACCATGATTGAGATTGAGGGCAACCGACATTTTGATAGACATTTTGATTAGGAAAACCGATGAGTTTTGTGAATCAGCCCAACTCCACAGGTGTCCGTTCCTTGCCTATTCGCCAATGCCTAGGTCCGGCAGGTGAGACCTGTATAGTAGCCTTGGCTTGGCATGTGGATGGGGAGGCCGGGGTGATCGCGGCAGCCCCAGAAGCAGCTTGGCACCTAACCGCTCTTTCGGAGGGATCCTACGGGGTTTCCACAGCTCTTCCCCGCATCTTGCAAATGCACCGTGATTTAGGGATCCCTGGGACTTTTTTTGTGCCGGGGTATGTGGCAGAGCTACATCCACAGGCCGTCGAAGCGATTGTAGCGGATGGCCATGAGGTCGCCCACCACGGTTATCGCCACGAAAACTGCTTTCCTCTGGATCTCAATGCCCAGCGAGAGATTTTCCAGAAAGGGACAGAGGCGCTCCGTCATCTGATCGGTCGGGATCCCTTGGGTTGGAGCGCGCCGTGTTGGGGAGTTAACCCCGATACCCTCAATCTGCTTTATGAACTGGGGTTTCGCTACGATTGCAGTTTGATGGAATATGACCGTCCCTATTGGTTGGCTATCCCCCAGGGGCATTTGTTGGAGTTGCCCATCAGTATGGTGCTGGATGATTGGGGGATTTTTGGGGGTAGTCCCTACTCCGGTACGGGAGTCAATGGGACAGCCGAGTCGGCTTATCAGATTTGGCGGGAAGAATTTGAAGGGATCCACCACTATGGGGGTTTTTTCTCCACCAGCTTTCACCCCAACTTGACGGGGCGACCGGGGCGCTTGCGGATGCTATACCGACTGATTGAATATATGCAATCTTTTGAGCGGGTCTGGTGGGCAACCTGCGGCGAAGTCGCTGAGTACATACAACACCACTATCCTGTGGATCCCTCATCTAAAAACTGCGAGAGACTCCCGTCACAGCGCAGGTTGGCGGGAGAGGGAGCAAGTACAATAGATATCACATCATCTGCGCTATAACGTGAAGCATGACTGAACGCGCTTACCGTTACCGTTTCTACCCCACTGCTGAGCAAGAAAACTTGCTGCGTAGGACATTGGGCTGTGTGCGGTTGGTGTTCAACAAAGCCTTGGCTCTTCAGACTGAGGCTTGGTATGAACGCCAAGAACGGATGGACTATGTTCCAACTTCGGCAACTCTGACCCAATGGAAAAAGCAAGAGGATTTGCAGTTTCTCCATGAGGTTAGTTGTGTGCCTTTGCAACAGGGTTTGCGTCACTTGCAAAAGGGCTTTGCCAACTTCTTTGACGGGCGCATCCGCTACCCGCGATTCAAGAGAAAGCACAACGGGGGCAGTGCAGAGTTCACCAAATCGGCCTTCAAATACCGTTCGCCGCAGCGGGACGGAGTCCTTGATGGTCAACTCTATCTGGCCAAGTGCGAGGATCCCCTGCCTGTTGTCTGGAGCCGTGCTTTGCCCGATGGGGTGGATCCCTCGACGGTGACCGTGAAGCTGGATCCTTCGGGGCGGTGGTTTGTGTCGCTGTTGGTGAATGATCCCACGGTGGAGGCATTGCCTGTTACCGATGGCGCGGTGGGTATTGATGCAGGATTGACCAGTTTGGTCACGCTCAGCAGTGGAGAGAAAATCTCCAATCTGCGCCACTTTCACAAACATCGCCGCAAGCTCAAGCAGGTTCAGAAGTTCCTGAGCCGCAAGCAAAAAGGCTCCAAGAACCGAGACAAAGCGCGACACAAAGTGGCACGGCAACACGCCAAAATTGCCGATAGTCGCAAAGATTTCTTGCACAAGCTCAGTACCCGATTGGTGCGTGAAAACCAAACCATCGTCGTGGAAGACCTGGCTGTGCAGAACATGGTCAAGAATCACAAGCTGGCCAACTCCATCGCTGATGCGGGGTGGGGAGAACTGGTGCGGATGCTGGGCTACAAATGCACTTGGTACGGGCGAACGTTGGTCAAGATTGACCGCTGGTTTCCCAGTTCCAAGCGTTGTGGACATTGTGGGTACATCGTTGCGTCTTTGCCCTTGGACATCCGAGAGTGGGAGTGTTCCCACTGTCAGACTGTGCATGACCGAGATATCAATGCTGCCCGCAATATATTGGCCGCTGGACAGGCGGTAACAGTCTGTGGAGCAAACGTAAGACCTGTAGACGGAACGTCGTGCGAAGCTAGGCATGAGTCTGGAGGGCAGTTGCGTAAAACCCGCAAGGGAAGGAAACAGAAACCTAAGTTGTGAGGCTTGGGAATCTCCCGCCACAGCTCGCAGCGTTTGGCGGGAGAGGATGTCAAAAATTGAGTATTGTAGTTTGCCTCTGAAATGGTCACCGCATCCTATGCCGTTGCCTCCTCTCTCGGATTGTCCCGAAAGCTCGTTGGCGGAGCGAGTCTATACCTCTCTCAAGGAGGCGATTCTTTCCCTACAAGTTCGCCCTAGAGACTATTTGATCATTGGAGATGTGGCAAAAGAATACAGCATCAGTCGTACCCCTGTGCGGGAGGCGCTCATTCTGCTGGAGCAGGAGGGCTGGGTAGAGAATGAAGGGCGGCGGGGGGCGCGAGTGACGGTGCCGTCTGTGCAGAAGGTGATGGAGGTGATTGAAATGCAGGCGGTTTTGGAGGGCTATGTTGCCCGTCGAGCCACTCTGATCTGTAGTGAAGCGGATCTGCAAGCCTGGGCCAACATTTTGGATCAAGCGGAACGGGCTTGGCGAGAGGGATCCCCACATCTGAGCAGCGACTTGGGGGATCAGTTCCACGAGGCGTTAGCCAATAAGGTAGGCAATCAACGTATCGCCAGCCAGATTGTGCAACTGCGGGAGCATATGGATCGGGTGCGCCCCCTGATCTGGAAGGTGGCTAAAGCTCCTCTGGAAGAATCGGCTCGACAGCATCGGCAGATCTGGCAAGCTATTGCGGATGGGGATCCCTTGAAAGCTGAGCAGTTGATGATGGCTCACACCCTCTGGTTTGAGTCGGAGTTGGCAGCGGCTCTTGAGCATGTGTGAACCGCAAAAAATACAATAATCTCCTATAGACAAGTCATTTAAGTAGGAGAGCACTCGCCATTGAAGCTTTTGTCAAATCAATTGGGATTCTTATACTTATTACCAACTTAATTTATTAGCTTGTCTCAGCACTTATTTTTCGGGTAGCCCTATTCAAGTAATGGCTATGAAATACCAGAATATTCTACAGGGTTAGTTTATTGAGAATAGGCAAGCTAGAGTGAGGGCTGTGGGCTTTGCTCATTCTCAATAAGCATCTAGCTGAATTTATCAGCATTACCTATAGGTCACTACCAGTAAGCGAAGAAATTCTGACAATCACAGTCCATAACCCAGTTGGTAAGGGTATGCGGAATCGCTGAACACTATAGACCAATAGAATCAGCCCCCTTGACTTGGGGATCCCCCTTCCCCCCAGGGATAGCATAAGCTGAGGGATCCAGTCTAAAAACTGTCACCTGTCAAGTTTCAAATCCACACATCTATCACTACACTAAGGGTGTGATTTGGCTTGGTAACGATGACAATAACCTCCCCAGCCCCCCTTTCCGAATCCAGCACTACTCTCTATTCGGTTTGGCAAATTTTGGCAGAGCAGCACGGCGACCTAATGGCGCTACGGGATCCCCATGCTCAGCCCGTCTTAGAAATCACCTATGCCCAGTTGTTTACGCAAATTCAATGGTTTGCGGGCGGGTTACAAGCTCTAGGGGTCAAGCCTGCCGACAAGGTTGCCATCATTGCCGATAATTCTCCTTATTGGTTGGTAGCCGATCTGGCCACCCTCTTTGCGGGAACGGTGAATGTGCCCCGTAGCGCCACAGCAGATGCCCAGGAAATTGACTACATCATCCGCAACACCCAATGTACGACGGTGATTGTGGAAAATCTAAAAACCTATCGGCGCATTCATGCCACCCTCGAACAGGCGGGGATCCCACGGGTGATCCTGCTTTCCGACGAAACGGCAGATGCCCTGATCAATTTTCCGCAACTGCTGGAGAAAGGACGCGCCCACGGGTTTGAGGCTCCGTCCATAGAACGGAGTGATTTGGCAACGATCATCCATACCTCCGGCACGAGTGGACAGCCCAAAGGAGTGATGCTGACCCACGGCAACCTGATGCACCAAGTGGAATATTGTGAAGTGGTGGTGCAACCCAAACCTGGCTATCGGGTGCTGGCGATTCTCCCCACCTGGCACTCCTACGAACGCTCCTGCGAATACTTTTTGCTGAGCCGCGCCTGCACCCTCATCTACACCCAACCCCGCCATCTCAAGCAGGATCTGCGGCAGGAAAAACCACACTTCTTGATTGCCGTGCCCCGCATTTGGGAAACCCTCTATGACGGCATCCAAAAAAATCTGCAAGAACAAAGCCCCTTCATGCAAAAGCTGGTCACGCAACTGTTGGGGATCAGTGAAGCCTTTGTCTTAGCCCGCCGCATCGCCACGGGGCAGTCTATTCAGCATCTAGAGGCTAATCCTAGCCAACGCTTGCTGGCGCAGCTCCAGATGCTCACCCTTTACCCGCTGCATCAGATTGCCAATCGCTTGATTTACCGTAAAATCCGGCAAGCCCTCGGCGCTAACTTCCAACACGCCATCAGTGGTGGGGGATCCCTACCCGCTTATCTCGACTTGTTCTATGAGATTGTGGGCATTTCCATTCTGAATGGCTACGGACTGACCGAAACCTCCCCGATTTTGGCGGCTCGTCGTCCCGATAACAACGTGCGGGGAACCGTTGGCCCCCCCCTGCCCAAAACCCAGTTCAAAATTGTCCATCTCGAAACGGCGGATCCCCTCCCCCAAGGAGAAAAAGGTGTGATTCTAGCACGGGGACCGCAGGTAATGCAGGGCTACTACAACAACCCCACCGCTACTGCCAAAGTGCTTTCGGAGGATGGTTGGTTTAATACCGGAGACTTGGGCTGGCTCACCCCCGATGGGCAACTGGTGATCACCGGTCGCGCCAAAGACACAATTGTGCTGATCAATGGAGAAAACATCGAGCCGCAACCCTTAGAGGATGTCTGCCTGCAATCCCCTTATCTACAACAACTTGTGGTGGTCGGGCAGGATCAAAAGAAACTGGCGGCACTGATCTATCCCAACCTGGATGCCCTAAAAGCCTGGGCAGAAAGCGAGCAACTGAGTTTTGCCCAATCCGAATCAGAGCTCCTGGCTAGTGCTCAAGTGCGTAGCTTGCTTCTGACCGATTTGCAACAACGCATCCGCCAGCGCCCTGGCTATCGTCCCGATGACCAGATCAGTGACTTCCGCTTTGTACCCGAACCCTTTAGCATCGACAACGGGCTGATGACTCAAACCCTCAAGATCAAACGCTTGCAGGTCAATGAGCGTTATCAAGATCTGATTCAGCAGATCTATGCCTGAGGAGTCAAGCCCAAAAGGGATCCCTTGGTGATGGACTAGGGATCCCTAGGGGCTAGGGGAAGGGCTGGGGCTAGGACTAGGACTGGGACTAGGACTAGGACTGGGACTAGGACTGGGACTAGGTGTTGGGGTAGGGTTGGGGTTGACAACCACGCTCATCACCGCACTATCACTGGCGGTCAACCCGGCAGCATCATAAACCTTAACCGTCAGGTTATAGTCCCCGACTGGCACAGAACTGGGGATCTCCACAGGGATAGCAGCGGTACAAGTTTGGGATCCGGCTACACAGCCAACCGTGCCAGGGGTGTAGTCATAAATCAAGAAAACCGGAGCGTTAGCCGCCTCCACCCGAAAGGCTAGGGAACCATTCAAGCCTGCGGGAGTATTGGCAATCGCCAGTACCGTTGTAGTTAGCCCTTGATAAACCTGAGGCATCGCAGAAATCACCAGCGAGGAAGCCGCCGTGGGAGACGGGGAAGGAGTTGGAGTCGAGCTAGGGCTGGGGAGAGGGGTGGGCGTGGGCGTAAAGGAGGGAGTAGGGGTGAAGCTAGGGGTGGGGGTGCGCGTCACAATCGGGGCGGGGGTGATAGTGACGGTTGGACTTTCATCACTCTCCCCTTGGCAAGCTACCAAGGTGGGCACCACGATGGCTAAACCCCAACCCAACGTTGATAATGACCGGAAAGTTTGCTTAACTGACGACATATTCATCGATTCATCTCCTACACGAAACCGGATGCTAGAAGAACCCAGCACCACGGGGTAGTGCAGGGATACGTGACTGAGAATTAGGGGCAGACTTGGAGAAGCCTGTAAAATCAGAACCCAAGAAATACTATAGGTAGTGTCTATCCAAATCGTCAAACACTACATAAAGGTTTAATAGCCGCCCAGACTTTTCGTTTGTCAGGCACCATCTGGAGGCAACAAAAAATACACCCCCCTCATTTCTGAGAGCCACCATCGGGGATCCCAGATCTGGAGGGGGGTGGGGAGAGGCGGGGATCCCTAAGGAGCCAGGGCATTCCCCCGCAGCAGACTGCCGATGGTTTTGGCCGTGACCTTGAGTTGTACCCAGGGATTCATCGGCACCACGGTTTTGTAGAGATAGCTCTCAAAGGTCATTTTTTGTACGTCTTTGTCGGCGCACATCTCCACAAACGCCTCACGGGTGGCATCGGATCGATAAAACACTTGCTGCAAAATATCCAACACCTTGTAGGTCATGCCGTATTGCCGATCCCAGCGTTTCAGATATTGCTTGAGATCTCCTTCCGTTGGGATCCGTTGTCCACCTCGGGAGGTTTCCACAATCGTTTCCCCACACATCCGCCCCGATTTGGCGGCAAAATAGATGCCCTCTCCGGACGACTTGGTGACATATCCGGCGGCATCCCCCACCAGGGCAGCTCGTCCCACCACACGGCGAGGGCGAGGATGTTCGGGGATGGGATGAGCTTCCACTTTAATCACCTTGCCGCCGCGAATTCGTTCGGCAGCTCTGGCGCGGATCCCCGCTTGCAGCTTCTGGATATCCGCTTGGTGAACCTTCATTGTGCCCGTCCCCACCGCCACATGATCGGATTTGGGAAAGACCCAGGCATAAAAATCGGTGGAGACATCATCCCCCACATACATCTCCGCTCGATCCTGGTAATAGGCCATTTTGTCTTCCGGGATCCGCACCCGCTCTTGAAAAGCTAAGGCATAGTTATAGTCACCTGCCCCCATGGCTTCCGCGACTTTGGAGTGAAAGCCGTCCGCTCCCACCACTAGATCCACCTGCAACTGTGCCGACTGTCCGGTTGCTCCCCCCTGAGAAAAATCGCTGTAGGTGATCACATAGGGATCCCGATCCTGTTTGGGAATATCCAAGTGGAGGACTTTGCCGTTGATCAGCTTAGCCCCCAGCGATTGGGCTCGTTGACGCAAAAAGCCATCCAGAATTTCCCGCCGACACATGCCAATAAATTCGTCTTCTTTGTCGAGGGCAATATCCACCTCATAGTTAGAGGGGGAGATCATCTTCATCTTGCGTACCTTGCGGTCGATGATCTCAGGCGGCAAGTCAAACTCCTGCACCATACAAAGGGGGATCGCCCCGCCACAGGGTTTGGCATTGTCTAATTTCCGCTCAAACAAGTAGGTTTCGATGCCCGCTTTCGCCAATACTTCTGCCGCAGAAGATCCGGCGGGGCCTCCGCCCACAACAGCAACTCGTAGGGTCAAGATCCTATCTCCTTATGCCAGTCATGCCATCGTCAATACCGTTTAGCCATCGTTTTAGAGGGATCCCGATCAGGTTCCCCGCCCCCCGCACTGGCTGAAAACTGCTGGCATCGTATCACAGCTTTTTGGAGCCACCTGGCTTCCGTGACAAAGTGTATCGGAGAAAGAGCCAGAAGGATTGTGGGTTAAGGCTTAGGGAAGTTCCTCGGTTAGAGACCAACCGTTAAAAAGGGTAGCCCCAAAGGGGAGACATTATGCGACAGTATTAAAGGGTAAAGATAAGTCAAGGAACTGAGAAATTCAGTGGGGATCAGGACAAGTTACGATCAATCCGAAAAAATCGGAAAACGGCTCTTGTCTATTAAGTGTTTGGTAGGTTAGTTGAGATCAGGAGCATTGAGCTTTGCAGGATCAAGTAGATGCCCGTGAGCGGCTACTCAACGCGGCGGAAAAACTATTTCGAGATAAGGGATACAACGCCGTCACCATGCAGGATGTCGCCAAAGAGGTTGGCATTCGTCAGGCATCGCTTTACTACCACATCACCAGTAAAGAACAATTGTTTGTAGAGGTGATCGAGCGGATTTGTCAGCGCCATCACATCGGACTAGAGCAAAAATTACAGATGGCCGAAGCCAATCTGCAAAGTCAGCTCCGAGCCGCCACAGAATGGTTTACCTCACAGCCTCCCCTGCATCTTTTTAGTTTGATGCACTCTGACTTGCAAGCCTTAAGTGAAGCCAACTTTCAGCAGTTATTTGCCAGCCTCTCTCAATCAGTGTTTGCCCCGCTCATGCAAATTTTTGTAACAGCCCAACAGCAAGGCGAGATCCGTCCGGTGGCTCCCTCCACCTTAGCTGGCTATTTTTTGGCGGTGATGGATAGTGCCGCCTTCAGCAATACCCGTTGGGGCAGCACAGCGGCGCGGGAGGTGATTGCTGAGGAAATGGTTTCGATTTTGGTAGATGGCCTGCGCCCCCGCTCCACCTGAGAACTTTACCTGAAAAGATGCTGAGGGGCTATTTAGGTTTGCTCAGCAGGGTGCTCAGGGTTAGCCTCGGCCTCTTCTGGACTGAGTCTTGGGGGGTGCTGGGTCTTGTCTGGGGGGAGATCAGAGGGACTCAACTGCAAAACCACTGAGCCTTCCGCCAGAGTAGGGGATCCCTGCCAAGGATCCAACACATCATGAATCAACACCTCTTGAATCCAGACCTGAGCCACCGCTGCCAAAGGAACGGCCAAAAACAGACCCAACACCCCAAAAAAGGTTGCCGACAACACCTGCGCCAGCAGCGTAAATCCGGGTAGTAGGGCCACCTGCCGCGACATGATAATCGGGGTTAAGACAATACTTTCTACCTGCTGAATGGTGATGTAGAGGATCAGCACGGCAATCGGTTTCCAGGCAGAATCGGTGAGGGCTACCGTCAGGGGGGCGACTACGCTCAAGGTGGGACCGATATTGGGAATAAAGTTGAATACCCCCGCTAGCACCGCATTAGCTAACACTAAGGGCACTCCCAAAATAGCCAGCCCAACCCCACTCAGGCACATGACTAAGGTACTGGTCAAGAGGATCCCTAACAGCCATCCCCGCAAAGAGACCTCGCAGCGCTGCAAAATGTGGCGGATACGGGGGCGATAAAAAGCAGGAAACAATCGGATAAAGGCATTGATATAAGAGTCGGGATCTACCAGCAACAGCACGGTTAAAATCACCACCAAAAATAAATTGATAAATACATTGAGGGAGGAGGAGAAAAAAGAGAGGGAGCGGCTGATTAGTTGAGACGTTTGGGGAATGAGGGTATTAAACAGCTCTTGAACACTCGGCAACTCAAAATCGGTGGGCAGGTTAGCTAATAAACCCTCCGCCAGTCGCTGGGCACGTCCGATCCCATCGGGCACCAGCGTAAACAACCGGCCAAACTGCTCCACAAGGGGAGGCAAAATGATGACACCCGCTAAAATGGCTGCTACCACTAGGGTTAAGGCCGTCATTGCTAAGGAAGGACCTCGACGAAAACCCAATCGTTGAGGCAGCAGGGAAAGCGTATCAACCGCTACGGCCAGCACAATCGCCCCAAACATCAACAACAAAATCTCGCGGATCTGCCAAAACAGATAGAGCAATCCCAGCAAGACAATTAACAGCAGAGAGGGAGCCATAGGGGCAACAACCAATAGCGAAGAGGGCAGGCACAAAGCATCAACGGTTCGGATGTCGCCTATTTAGGTTGACCCTACTGGGAAAATTGAGCAGGTAAGACGACCTCAACGTTACGAACCTTATCACCTCTCTGAGGGGAGAAACTAGATCTGGTAGGGTTAGCTTTAGTTCTTCTCGCGGATGGTAAACCGATGACTGCTGCCTACCTGCAACCCTATATGGTCTTAACAACCTGCTGGTTACTGCCTGCTGTCTCTATGGTCGCCCTTTTCCTTTGGATTGAGCGGGGCAGTCCCTCAGCCGACTAAGGGATCCCGACAAACCGTTTTCAGGCATCCTTGTTAAGCCTAATCAAAAAAAACACAATTAAAAAAGGCCGCTCCTTATTGAGAGTGGCCTTTTTTTGAGATCCCTACGGTAATCTCAGGTGGTCGATTAAGGAGGGGCAGGGATCCGTTTTTACATCCCCGAACCCACACCCACATAGGAGCCATAGAAAAACAGGCCGACCACCGTCAATACTCCTAATCCAGCGACGACCGCCACAATCCACAACGGGATGCGTGCTTGACTCACCATGATATTCAGTCTCCCAAAATGTGATGATGCGAAATTTAGATCAAACCAACCACTTTCAGCGAACCATGTCCACTAAGTCTACAAATGATTTTCCCGGACTTGTCCGGATTTATCCCATTATTTTTGAAGGTATTTTCTGAGTAGGGGAACGTTCCCCATCAACACCGTTGTCAGCCAGGGTGCCACTCAACTTTTGTCCTCTACTACTAGTTCAATGCTAGTTCAAAAAGTAGCTGGAAAACAAAAGTCCAGTCACAAATATCAGCAGTAAACCGAGGAACAAAGACGTCCGGTTTAGCTCAACGGGTTGGGAATTTGGATTTTTTTGAGGTTGATCAGCCATGAAAAGTTACCGTTGGAGAAATTGCATAGCGGCGATGGATCCCAAGAAGAAAACCGTCGGGATACCTAGGGTGTGAACAGCTAGCCAGCGCACCGTAAACACGGGATAAAAAACTGGCTCGTCGTTGGAAGAAGAACTTTGCATAGGTTGGGAATTTTTCAGTTCAGATGGATAAAACAAGATCAAACCAATTGACAAACATCACAGGCAACCCGGCTAGGGATCCCTAAAGGTGGGTTCTATCCTAGGGTGCAAGTTTTTCTAGTTCGCTAGCGGCATCATAGCGATCCTGCAAAATCGGTAATTCTTGCCGATCTGCCGCAAAATACTCACTGGGTCGGGGAGTGCCAAAGACATCGTAGGCGAGTCCTGTACTCACAAACAACCAGCCTGCTAAAAATAAAGCAGGAATAGTTAGGGAATGAATGACCCAATAGCGAACACTCGTAATAATGTCGGCAAAAGGGCGTTCCCCCGTATTTCCAGACATCGAAGCTCCTCCAAAAACTGGAACAGGTTAATGTTTCAACCATATTATGATAGCGATTGGTCACTCCCACCACAAAAATCTGAGAATCTCCTCTTCTTTGTAAAGTTTCGTTGCGATTCTTGCCGCTCTTCTTGATAACCTCCCTTCTGGAGAAAATGGGTTTGCGGGCAAACCGGAAGAGTTACGGCTTAGCGTAGGCAGTCCCTGTCTTTTCCCTCTTGAAGTGGGCAACTGGCGATGGGATAAGCTGACAGCAAAGGCTCGTTATGGTTTTGTTATGGGTTGTTTTTCCTCGGCGCGGCTGTGGTTGATAGTGGTTTCGGCGGGGTTAGTTGGCCTGACCTCCTCCCCAGCTTTCTCCCAAACGGCGATGCCATCCTCCACGCCAATCGGCAATGCCACCCCTTCTGGGGATATCTCCTGGACACAAGCCTATGCCACCGCTCTCGAAACCCAAACGGACTTAGTGGTCAACGGAGAACCCCTCAGCAATACCCTAACCCGCATTGAGCTGGCGGGTTGGCTAGCGGAATTTTTTGGCTATATTCCGGATCGCACTCAGGCTCAGCCCATCCGTGACATCGAAGCCGACACCCCTGACTATTGGACAGCCCAAGCCCTCTTGCAGTCGGGAGTGATGCGTTTGTATGACGGATCCGAATTTCGTCCGTTGGGTAACATCACCAAGCTAGAAGCCCTTGCCATCATGGTGCGGGCGCTCCAGGTGGCTCCCCCCGATGCCCCCGTGATCGATGACTGGCTGGCTCAATATCAAGATGCTGGGGAAGTGCCGGAGGTGGGACGAGCCTTTGTCGCCATGGCTGGGCAGGCAGGTTTGATTTTGAATGTGCCGGATCCCCAGAAGCTCTCCCCCAATTTGGTGTTGCGGCGGGGAGAAGGTGCCGCTTTGCTGCATCAAACCTTGGTGGCCAGAGGGCTGTTGACACCGCTCTCTCCTCCGGTGGCACAGCTAGTGCCCGCTTCTGCCCCCATCGCCGCCACCACCCCGACCACCGGGATCCCTAATACCTCCCCTGAGTCCGGCAAACCAGAGATTTTGGCGACGCGGCTAACTCCTGAAACTGGCACGATTCCGGCAGGGGGATCCCTGACTATCGAAATGCAAGGCACGGCCAACGGGGAAGCCATTGCCGATATCAACGGCACGGTTCAAGGCATCCTGATGACGGAGGTTAGTCCTGGGTTCTACCGCGCCACCTACAGCCCTACGTTGGATGACGCTTACCCCAGCCCCGATATTGGTATTCAACTGACGGTGAATGGGGCAAGCACCCGTGTCCAGCAGCGCCAGCCGCAATTGGTGATTGGCAATGCCGCTCCTCCGCCTGTCAATACGGCAGTCTTTCCCAACGGAAACGGAGTTGCTACACCGATTCCACCGGCAACACCCCCCTTGGGATCCGTCTCTCCACCCCTGCCGCTTGCCGCCAACACCCCTCCCTTGTTTAACGGCATTCAGATTCAACCCCAGCAAAATTTGCAGGAAGGCGATATCCTCACCGTCAGTGTTTGGGGAGTTAGTGGAGGTATCGCGCAGTTTAGCGTGGGAAATTTTGCTTCAACCCAACCGATGCGGGAAATCAAGCCCAATGTGTATCAGGGAACCTATGTCGTAGCCCCCAGTGACCGAGCCGTCAATCCTCCCATTCAAATTTCCCTCAGCAAAGACGGACAAACCTCTCAACACCAAGAAATTTACCCCTTCACGGTAGATGGCTCGGTGGGGACTCGCTCCACGATTCAAGCGAGTAATCCGGCTCCGGCAGGGCAGGGACAACCTCAAATCACCTCCATCACCGTCAACCCTGCCAATCAACAACTGGAAGCAGGGGATATTCTCACCATCACCATGAGGGGAGATATGTTGGGACGAGCTACTTTTGAAATTCTCAACTATAGCCCCCCCGTCGAGATGCAGGAGATCAGCCCAGGACTCTATGAAGGCAAGGTCAAGATCCCGGCCACAAGCCGCTCTATTACGAATGGCACTCTGCAAGTGAATTTGGAGCGCAACGGACAAAAAACCTTCAAAGCCAGCCCCTCCCCCATCAACATCGTGCCCTGAAATAGCGCAGAGATAGTTACGTTACACGGCGAATATCCATGATCGTTCCCCGCAGATTATAGGTAAGGGTTTCCAGCTCCAAGGGAGTGCCAATTTTAATTTTGTTGTTGCCCAAAACCAGTCCATCCTTGGTTTGTTGGGCGTTTCCGGCCATCGTAATCACCAAATCAAGGCGATAGGCTTCCGGATCCGGCACCGATTGCACCGATCCATCGGGGAAAACCAAGGGAATTTTGCGGCTGACATCCTCAATCTGGATCACATCCACCTGTCCATAGGCTTGATTGCGAATAATCAGATTGGCTTTTTCTCCGGTTTTGAAGGGATCCAGGGAGCGGCTACTGATCCCTCGCACGATCATATCCACCTCCACGGGGAAGCTCTCTCCACCCCCCACTTGCACCACACTGCTGGCTTGCTTGCCGGGGAAAAATAAAACTCCAGCCATCGCCACCAGGATGATCAGTAAAGCACCGAGATCCAGCAAGCTGACCTTACCGAGCAATCGCCCCCGTTCGTCAATTAGTTTCATCGTTACCTCAACCCCTCTCTCACTTTTCCAAATTACCTATCCACACGGTTATCTAAAAACTTGGGATTGGCTAGAGGGAGGCTGGCGGAGCGTTCTGGCATCGGTTGCAGTTGTCGCAACAATGTGGCCATTTCAATGGCGTTCATGGCGTAGTCCCAACCTTTATTACTTTTGATGCCTGCCCGCTCTAGTGCCTGCTGCATGGAATCGACCGTTAGAACCCCAAAAATCACCGGAACACCTGTCTGAAAAGCCGCCGCCGCAATTCCTTTGGCCACTTCCCCCGCCACATAGTCAAAATGGGGGGTTTGCCCGCGAATCACAGCTCCTAAACAGATAATGGCGTCATACTGCCGCCCTTGCGCTAGCCGATGCGCCAGCAACGGGATCTCAAAGCTACCCGGAACCCAGTAATAGTCCACCTGGGATCCCTGGGGATCTACATCAATGCCATGCCGCTTCAGGCCATCCTGACACCCCTGCAATAGCTTTTCGGTGATCAGGTCGTTAAACCGCCCAATCACTAAAGCCAAGCGCAAATCTTGGGTGTGGACAAAATTACCTTCAAAAACTGCCATGTCTCCTCAACCAGGATGTGGGTAGGGATCCCCTGAATAGGGGGATAGCCATGCTGAAATGCCGAGTATCCGTTTAGGGGATCGACCCACTGCTTATTTTCAAAGTATTTCCAAACGGAGTAGGTGAGTCATGCCAACTCAGGACAGGAGCCTATTTCAGGAAGTTGAGGACGGCGACCCCCACCACCATACCCACCCAAAGGAGGGATCCCACCAAGATCACATTTTTGGCACGGCTCCAGTTGCTGGCGGAGCTGTAGAGTACCGGAATGGCCACTACCAACAGGAGGCTGTAGAGGACAAAAACCAGCAGCGTCAACTGAAAAACTAACCCCATCGCGTCTAACCCTCCCAAACATAATAAACTTACCCTCTAGTCTCAAGCTACCAGATTGCGGTTCGCTTGATGCAGCAGGTTCGCGGAGAGGGCAGTGCTGAGTTAGCCTAAAATGGGCAAGAAATCGGAGTTGCCAATGAGCCAATCGGATCCGTTTGATGAGGATGAGCAGAATTTACGGGATCCCCGCACGGGGGATCCCCCACGCCGCCCGATTCCTCCCCCCCTACCCAGTAGTACCAGCCGACCCCAGCCCCGTGAGGGGCAAGCCCTCGCCCCCCGTCGCCCCATCAGTCGAGATGGCTACAGTTCGGCGGGACGGGGCACCTATGGCGGATATGTGCCTGGTTCAAGCCGTGCTGCCTCGGGTTATGGTGGAGCCACAGTTCCTGAAACGGGATCCGGTCGCGGTAGTTTGATGCCGTCCAACCTAACCGTGATTGCCCTGGTGGCCTTGATCGCCTTTTGTGGGGGGTTTGTGCTGCGTAACTTTTTTACCACCACCCCTACCACCTTTGATGAAGAACGCACCATCAACGCCGATGACGTGCCGCCTGCTCTCCGCGAGTTTTGTTATGCCTACAATGGCTTGGCCTCGTTTACTGTGGTAGAGCTAACCAGTGTTTCTGCCTTAACGCTGGCCTCGGTGCCCATTGTTAAACTCAACACCTGCACCATTCCGGTCTCCCAAACCGCTAACGCTCTGCAACAACTGGGATTAACCAAACGGGCGCAAACCCTTGGCCCCCAATTGGGGGGATCCAACCTCACCCTGATTGAAACGCCCTTTGCCAACGCCCTCGCCCAAGCCATTGTCAGTCAATTCCCTGGCATCGCCGGAGATGGATCCACCACTACGGATCCCGTGCAACAGGTGGAGGAAATCATTTCCCAAGCCCTGGAAAGTAATGGGGAGGGATTGGGGCTACAAAATCTGGTAAAGACTAATTTATCGAATGTCTATGTGATGATCCCTGGTCATTCCTTCAACCTGCAACCGCAAATGATTGCTCAATAAAGTCGAGCTAGCCATGCTTTTTCCGTTCCAGTTGGTCACCTAAGCCCATGTCAAAGGGATGGTTCATCACCCTAGAGGGGGGAGAAGGGGCAGGGAAAACCACCCAACAGCGGTGTCTGGCTGCCCGTCTGACTGACCACGGCTATGCCTGTGTTTGTACCCATGAACCAGGGGGAACTCCCTTGGGTCAATCCCTGCGCCGCCTCTTGCTGGATCACGGGGATGCCAGCATGGATCCCTATACTGAGCTTTTATTGTTTATTGCGGATCGCAATCAGCATGTGGTCTCGGTGATCAAACCCGCCTTAGCGGCGGGAAAAATTGTGCTTTGTGATCGGTTTATTGATTCCACGCGCGCCTATCAAGGGTATGGTCGGGGGTTGGATCCACGGTGGATTGAGGATCTCAATCAGTTAGCCCAACAGCAGATTGCTCCCCATCTCACCCTCTGGTTGGATGTCCCTTATCAAATAGGCTTACAACGCGCTCAAAAACGTCGGGATCCCAACAACACTATTGATGGAGCAAAAAATAGCACAAATGATCGATCAAGCAATAGCTCAGTACTGGATCGAATGGAGCAAAGCAGTCTAGATTTTCACCAAAAGATTTATCAAGGATTTTCTAATTTAGCCAAACAATATTCCGAACGCATTCAACGTATTGATGGCCATCAACCTGTTGAGCAGGTGAGCGAACAAATCTGGCAGGTTGTCAGCAGCAAGTTGGGCATTTCGCAGAAAGGAAATTAGAGGTTTTTTAGCCGGGATCCCCATCACGATCAACGACTGGATGAAAGGAGCCGGCTCAAACGGTTGTGTGGTCAGCTCCCACATCCTGCTCAGCATGGCTGGCTACTCGTGCCTCCTCTGGGGCTAGGGGAGGCATCGTATCGGCGGTCTTTGCCAACTCATAAAGACTCTTGATAACGCTAGTGAGAGGAATCGCCACAATCACCCCCAAAATCCCCCCCAATTGCGCTCCTGTCAAGAGGGCAATCAAAATCCAGAGGGGATTGAGTCCGGTCAAATCACCCATGATGCGAGGGGCAATAAAGCGGTCTTTGATTTGCTGCACCACCAGCGACACCAGCACCACCTTCACCGCCAACCAGATATCTTGAAAGGCCAGCACCAAGGCAGCCGCTCCGATCCCCACCACCCCACCCACCAGGGGAATGACCTCCAAGAGGCCAATCAACAACCCCAACAGCAGTCCAAAAGGTACCTTCAGGATCCCCAAAACCGGAATTAACATCAAACTCATGATCAGCCCCAACACCAGTTGGCTGATCAAAAAACTTTGAAAGCTAAGTGCCAAGGCTTCACCGATGCGGGGTCCCCAGGGATCCGGAATGAGGCTGAGCAACCCCTGCCAGAACCGCTCCCCGTAGAGCAGCATGTAAAGTGCCAACACTAGCACCAGCACCAGATCCACCACCTGGTTAAAGGTTCCCAACAACAGATCGAGAGATTGCCCCGCCAGCCGTTCGGCACTCAATTGCAGGCGAGAAATTAAGGTATCGACCAATTCAGTTTGCCCGAAGGGGATATTGCGCTCGTAGGCCCAATTGCTAAAGGTATCCAGCAATTCCTGCAATTTATCTACCCAGGAGGGAATGCGTGCCCCTAACTGCACCAATTGCTTAGCCAAAACCGGCACCACTGCTACCCCCACCAACACCAACAGCAGCACCGAGAGCGTAAACACAAGGGCAACCGCCCAACCGCGCCCAATTCGGTATTGCCGCAAAACCTGCACGGGATAGTTGAGCAAAAAAGCCAGCACCGCCGCCGTCAGAATCGTCGTGATGAGATGCCCAAACGTCTGGCCAACTTTCATCGCCAGCCAACCACTGATCACAATCAAGATCCACGTCAGCAGGGTTCGTTGTAGGCGGGTCAATCGGTTCATAGCAGGGCGACCAAAACGGAATGGCAGAAGGCGCTCTGTTGGAAAGTGATCGTCGTTCAAGGGCTAGATCCCCAGGATACTGTAGCCATTATCGACGTAGATGATCTGTCCCGTGATGCCGCTCGCCAAATCACTGGCCAAAAAGGCAGCGGTGTTGCCCACCTCAATTTGGTCGATATTGCGCCGCAGGGGAGCTTTTTCTTCGACGGCGCGCAGCATTGAGTGAAAATCAGAAATCGCGGAGGAAGCGAGGGTACGCAGCGGCCCTGCTGAAATGCCATTGACACGGATCCCTTGCGGGCCAAGCTCCGCCGCCAGATAACGCACACAGGCTTCTAGTCCTGCTTTGGTGACCGCCGCCATGTTGTAGTTGGGCACCACTCTCACGCCACCCAGATAGCTGAGGGTCAAGACGCTGCTCCCCTCCCGTAGCAAGGGTTTGGCGGCTTTGCAGAGGGCAATCAACGAAAAGGTGCTGACATCCATGGCTAGGGCAAACCCCGCCCGCGAAATCTCCGAAAAATCTCCCGAAAGCTCTTCTTTTTTGACAAAGGCAAGACAATGGACAAGGATGTCCAAATGTCCCCATTTTTGGCCGATGGCGGCAAACAGATCGCTGATCTGCTGATCCTCTTGCACGTCACAGGGAAGTAAGAAATCGGGTTGCAGGGGTTCGGTGAGAGCTTGCACTTTGGCTTTGAAGCGATCCCGCTCGTCCGGTAGATAGGTTACGCCTAGACTTGCCCCCGCTTGATGCAACTGTTGAGCAATCCCCCAGGCAATTGAGCGGTCGTTAGCAATGCCCGTGACGAGGGCTTTTTTTCCGGTGAGATTGAGCATATGGCGTCTATCTAACAGGCTTCTCAGTCTACCATGCGGAAGGGATCCCACCTTTGCCTAGGACATCAGCCAGCCTTTCGTACTCATGGGGCTGGTTATAAACCTGGGCAGAAATCCGCAACCACAGCCGGTCTTGAAAAGAATACACCGGCACTTCGATGCGGTGCTGCTGCCACAGCCAATCGTGAATCTGCTGAGCCAGTTGGGATAGGCTGGCCTGTGGGGGGACAGGCATCTGTTGCGGATCCAAAGGTATCGCCACCATCGATCCCAACATTCCCACAGGGGCGGGGAGCGGGGATCCCCAAGCGCGGCTCAAATGCTCTCCCGCCCAGAGCGCCAAGGCTTGGTTATGTTGACGGATAGCGGCGGATCCCAGGTGATGCTGAAACTCGATAGCAGCGCTCACGGCCAACCAACTGCTGGGATCCTTTGTGCCCACCCAATCAAACTCGGCCAGATAACCGGATCCGTAGCCATGAGAAATCACCGTGGGGTGGGTTTGAGCCTGGTGCTGAGGGTGAGTCCACAAAAATCCACAGCCTTTGGGGGCACAGAGCCATTTGTGGGCGTTGCCCACATACCAATCGGCGGCTAGGTTCTCCAAATCAAGAGGAATCATCCCCGGCGCATGGGCACCATCCACCAACACCGGGATCCCTTGTGCCCGACACAGGCTGATCATCTGGGCAATCGGGAAAATCAAGCCGGAAGCGGACGTGATATGGTCGAAAACCGCCAAGCGGGTTTGGGGGGTAAGAACCGCAGCCCAAGCGGTCAGAATGTCCCGCTCATCCCGCAAAGGGAAGGGAATATGAGCCAAATCTAAGCCATAACCATGGCGTTGCGCCAGGTAGGTGAGGGTTTGTCCCACCGCTCCATACAGATGGTCAGTTGCCGCCACCCTATCCCCAGCGTGCCAATCCAAGCCGCGCAAAACCGCATTCACTCCCGTTGTAGCATTGTCTACAAACACCAGATTTTCCGGTCGAGATCCTACAAACTCTGCCAGCACCGCCGCCGCTTGCCGCTGCAAATCCGGTAATTCTCCAGCCAAAAACAGCACGGGTTGCCGTTCCATCCGTTCTCGCCATGCCGCTTGCGCCGCCAAGACAGGCGAGGGAGTAGCTCCAAAGGAGCCGTGGTTGAGAAAGATCGCCTCTTCATCCAACCGCCAATAGTGGCGAACCTTGGCTCCAAACGGAAATCGACCCAGCTCGATGCGCGGGTCATTCGATCCTTCTGGCCTCGCCTCTTGATCCATAGATTCTCTTACCCTCCATCGGGAAACTCTGGATCGGGACGGATTTGCACCTCCAGTTGCCGCAATAGCCGCAGTGATTCTTCGGGGCCATCAATTTGTTCGGCCTCCGTCAGCCAGTAGGTGGAGATATTCAAATCCCGTAGAAAGTCGATAAACTCCCCCAGTGGAGGACGGTCAAACACCGCCGCCTTCGCCACCTGATAGCCCTGATCCAACCAGGGGGTGAGGGCGAACCGTTCATAAAACAGCAGTTGACCCACCACCTCCTGCATCGATTCCGCCACATCCTGCTGGAATAACAGCTTCACCTCTGCCAAAACCAGGCGATGATCCGTCACCGCCAGGAAGTCAAAATAGTAAGGATCCTCCCGCACCTCCAAACCTGCCAAGCGAAACCAACGGCGGAAGTGGTGGAGAATCTGGTTGTGGCGTTCGCTGCGCTCCAGTTGCCGCCGCCGCCGTCGCTCCGCCATCAAGGGATCCCCGCTACTGGCAGTTGGCAAACCACTGGCTCGAAACTGGGGACGCTCATCGGGATCCAACACGATCCGCCCCCCCACCGGGGGATGCAGCAAGGAGGGCATGCGCGGCAATAGATTAATCGATTCCGGGGGTTGGGGTTGCTCAGCCTGCTGCAAAACCTGGCGATTCAGCCAGCTTTCGGGATTGAGATCAAACAGAGTACGAAACTGCGCCAGCGAGAAATTGAGATCGAGGCGGAAATGTTCGGGGCTGATGGTGCTGCGTCCCTGTTGTAACTCGTCATGCCCAAAATAAATCATCACCAAGAGGGGATAGATGGGAATCGGGCGATGACGGGGAATCAACCGTCCCCAAATGGCCTCCGTCCAGGGCACCTGCAACACTTCCGCCTGTTTGCCTTTGCCAATCACCTGCAACATCTTGGGATAACCGGGCTGCCAACCACAGGGATGATCATCAAACCCACAGGTCTGTCGCCCCTGATCCACCGTCAGGGGAAACCGCCCATCATAAAGACGGAAGGGGCAGAGATCGCGGTCTTCCGCCAAAAAAGTTTCCTCCTGCCAGAGATGGGCAGCCAAGGCATGACAGCCAACCCCTTCCTGGCTATTGCAGGCTTTGAACCAGCGCCGTTCTGTCAGTTTTCCCCCCACCCGACAGGGAGCTAACGGTTGTACCAATCCCCACTCCCCTTGGTTAAAGAGTGGCCAGACGAGGGCTTCCCCCGCTTTGGATCCCCAGCTTTCAGGGAGGGTGGGTAAGCAGGTATGGGATTTGGTATAGAAGGGATCACAGATATCTTGAGCCACCTTCTGCACAGGCATTCCATGGGGGGATCCCACCCACGGGAGTTGGGGCTGATGACTGGCTTGGGTGCGGTGATATTGGATGGCGAGGGCTACCTCCACCCCAATACTACGCAGTTCGGGAGTATTTTGGCGATAGCGTTGCAGTAGCCGCGAGGACTGCACATAGAGGTCATAGCGCTCAACCGAAATCCCCAACATAGGCATATCTTTAGATGCAGAGAGTGCCTCAATCTCAAGCGACCGGAGAACGGCTTTGGCTCCCCATGCTAAGCCAGAAGGGGTAGAACCCGTCAGGGGTATCACCCCCTATCTGACCCATTTTCTGTATCTGAATCTTCATGTGTCAGTGTAGTGGAGAAATCGGTGGGCGAGAAGAGAGCCGCAGGGATCCCTTGCTGAGCGCTTGCCAGATGGGGGAGTTATTCAAGAGAGGGGGATGGAGCGGCAAAGGCAACGTCCCTTGCCCTCTGGTAGGCGACTAGGTAAAGTAGTACAGCACGGATCTGAAAAAGTAGAGGATCGAATGGGCAAAGGTTTTGGGCCTTTTGGCAAAATTCAGGAAGCCCTGAAGAAAGCACAACAAGTGCGGGATGGCGCGCAAAAGCTCCAGCAAGAACTAGAAGCCATGGAAGTGGTGGGCGAAGCGGGCAATGGCCTGGTGAAAATCACCGTCAGTGGCAACCAAGAGCCTCGCAAGGTATCCCTCGATCCGGAAGTATTGAAGGAAGCCCCTGATGTGATCGAAGACTTGCTCTTGACGGCGATGGTGGATGCCTACACCCGCTCCTCAGAAACGATGCGTCAGCGCATGGAAGAATTAACGGGCGATATCAGCTTGCCTGGGCTGGGTCTCTAAACAACCCCTGCTCTGCCCTCATACCAAGCCCAATACGCAAGAAAAACCTAATATCACGAACAAAGGGGCTGGTCGGCGGATGGCTCCTGCAAAGGTGCTATGTATACTCGCCCACTGGCTCGCCTGATCGAAGAATTGCAACGCCTTCCGGGAATTGGGTCAAAGACGGCTCAACGCCTAGCCCTCCACCTACTCAACCGTCCTACGGCTGAGATCGAAGCCCTTGCCCAAGCTCTTTTAGAAGCCAAGCAAACCATCAAACACTGCTCCATCTGCTTTAACTGGTCCGCCGAGGATCCCTGCGAGATTTGCCGTTCCCCGCAACGGGATCCCCAGATTTGCTGTGTGGTGGCGGAGTCGAAGGATGTAATTGCCCTCGAGCGCACCCGCGAGTTTAAGGGGCGCTACCACATTTTGGGAGGGTTGATTTCTCCCATGAATGGGATTGGGGCCGATCAGTTGCATGTGCGGGAATTGGTGCAGCGGGTGGCTCGTGAGTCTCCCCAAGAGGTGATTTTTGCCATCAGTCCCAGCGTCGAGGGAGAAGTGACCATGCATGTTGTGGCGGACTACCTCAAGCAACTCAAACCGGATCTCCGCATGACCCACTTGGCCTTTGGCTTGCCGATGGGATCCGACCTAGAATATGCCGATGAAGTCACCCTCTCCCGCGCCCTAGAAGCCCGCCGCGAGATTTAGCACCAGAGGGAATACCCCCTGTTTGCGATCAAACCACAGTAAGATCAATAGCGATTGATGAAGTTCCCCCTGTGGGCAGGTTGAGAGGATCACGTGAAACTACCCGAAGTCGAAGAACTGATGCAAAAGGCGATTCAGTCTACCCAGCGCTCCTTTAACACGGTGCGGACGGGGCGAGCCAGTCCCGCGTTGTTGGATCGGATTCAGGTGGAATATTATGGGGTTCCGACCGGACTCAAATCCCTTGCCAACATTGCCACCCCTGACTCCAGCACGATCACTATTCAACCTTTTGACCGCACCACACTAGCCGCCATTGAGCGAGCCATCTCGATGTCAGATTTGGGTCTGACTCCTGGCAACGATGGCACTCTGATTCGCTTAAACATTCCTCCCCTCACGGAAGAACGGCGTAAAGAACTGAGCAAAGCGGTAGCCAAGCTAGCAGAAGAAGGACGGGTATCCATTCGCAATGTGCGGCGAGACGCCATTGATAGCATTCGTAAACAAGAGAAGAAGGCGGAGATCTCGGAGGATGAATCCACCTCCCTGCAAGCGGAAATTCAAAAATTAACTGACCGCTACACCAAAAAAGTCGATGAACTGTTAGCCGAAAAAGAGAAAGAAATCAGCACGGTTTAGCCCCTCCTTCCAAATTCTCAGGAAACAATAGGGATCCCTTCTGCTGGCGGATTGGATCCATAGTTGCTATGGGAGTTAGGGCGTCACTGGCTCCCTTCTCGAAAGATTAATGCTAGGCTAAGAGAGATGGAGTGGTTCTCTTTCTCATACTCTCTTTGAATAAGTTCTGAGACTCAGTCTATGGCTCAACCGATTACCTCGCTTGAAGCCGCTTTTGACTATTGCCGTGAGCAAAACCTTCGCCTCAGTCGTCAACGGCGCTTTATTCTAGAACTCCTATGGCAGTGTGAGGAGCATCTTTCTGCCCGCGAAATTTATGACCGCCTCAACCAGCAGGGTAAGCCGATTGGTCATACCTCGGTCTATCAAAACCTAGAGGCTCTGGCCAGCCATGAGGTGATTGAGTGTCTGGATCGGGCGGAGGGACGCCGTTATGGCAACCGTACCCATCCCCACAGCCATGTCAACTGCCTAGATACGCAACGGATTATGGATGTGGAGATCAGTCTGCCCCGAGAACTGTTGCAGGATGTCGAGGCCAAAACGGGTACCAAAATCCAGAGCTATCGGATTGAGTTTTATGGGCTTGAAGGCCACTCATCGGCTGTGTCATCATCGGTCAGCGCTTAAGGATTTTGGATGAACCACCGCTTTCGCCACCTTCAGGATGTGCCCTGGCTCGCTATTTGGCAGTCGCTACGCCACAACACCCATACCCTCTTGATTCGCCTGAGTGGTTATACTCAGTCTTCTCCGTTAGCGGCTCCCCTATTCATTATTGTGACGGCGCTGGCTTTATTGCTTTGGCACTGGCGGTTGGGGCTGTCTATTTTGTCGGGATCCCTGGTGATGATGGGCATCCATTTTTGGCAGGTGGGGGAAGGGCAGCAGCAGTGGCGGCGGCTCAAGCAATTCATTGGTAATGGACGGACACCTGTGGTAGGGGCGGTGGCCGGGGGGGCGGTGGCAACTCTGGGTACCTATACGATGGCTTCTATGTGGGCGGAAGCGGAGCAGCGCTGGCTGACTACGGGCGCAATGGTGCAGGGGATCGCCACCTTGATGGTATTGGGGCTGTTGCTCTGGGAGTGGGCACAGCGCCGTCAGCAGCAAACGGCTAGCCTGTTTGAGCGTTACCTAGCCGATATTGCCTCACCAGATGCCTTTAAGCGGTTGTTGGGGGTTCGCCGTCTGCAATCACTCATCCAGCAGGCGGATAGGGATCCTGATCAGACACGCCTAGCGGTGGATTATTTGCGGTTGGCACTTGATCAAGAATCGGTGGCGGTGGTGCGGGAGGCGATGCTAGAAGCTTTGCAGGGCTGGGGGATCCTACGTCGTTTGGATGCTCAGGGACAACCGACGGAAGTGACGCGGAAGGAACAGGTTTCTTAAAGCCTGTCTGTTCTGTTCAAACCCTGAGAATCAAACCCTGAGAAAGGAGCTTTCGCGGCTGCATTTTGCTGACCATCCTATTACTTGCTGCTCAAAAGCCTTTTGGGGATATCTAACCAGGGATCTAAGATTTTCCGGATCCCTCGGATCAATTATTTAGGCTCACTATTGAGATCAATCATTAGCTTGTTTAGATTTTCCTAGAGGTGTTTTACGGATAGCGAGAAGTGGCACTTATCTTTAGGCAAATCCTCAATAAATCAGGTGGAAATCGATCTAAAATTAGCTTGCTTGCAATCCACAATCTGTGACCCCACAGTCAACCTGAAAGTCATACCCTATGGGGATGAGCCTATTGGTTTTCAGGGTTTCTTGTGCAGGTGGTGTGGATGGATATAGACCCATGAGGTAAGTGATGAAACGTCAACTGTGGACTATCTTGGGATCCCTAGCGATGGGATTGGCGACGGTGGCTTGTGGAGGGGAAAGTGAGACAACCACGATTCCCCCTGGTGTTGGCCCCCTGCCTCCGCCTGGAATTAGTTTGAATACGATAAACCCCAGCAATTTTGTTTTGGGGCAGCCGCTATTGTTTGATATCTCGGTGGTGAGTAATGCTCAGGCTGGCTATGCCAGCACCGATGCTTTTTTGGTGACGGTCACCCCGCCTCTAGGATCCCGAATTGGTGTAGAAACCATCGATATTTTTCAAGTACCGGGATGCGGTGTGACTCTTTCTTTCTGTAATCTGAATAACTACCCGATTGATGCCAGGGAAGTGCTGTTGACAGTTTCGGGCGACTATCTGGTCACGGTCAGCGTTTTGGATGCTGAAGGGCGAGTGGCTCAGGCGGAAGGGGTGATTCGCGTCGATCTCTAGCAGCCTAACTGTGGGGATCCCTATCGCCCAATCCACTGAAACTCCCCATTGATTGGGCATCTCTCGAAAAATGAGTTAGGGATTCTGGGTCAACCAACGCGCCCAGGATTGGGGATCCAGGCTAACCCGTCATTTACTGCCGATATTGGCTTTTGGGGGGATGGGAGATCCCTGTCTTTAGTTCAACCCTATCCCTGCCATCAGACTCCTCCATAAGTATCCACACGTAACTAGCAGCTAAATAGTTGACTCTTTTTGAAGGAGAGATGGTAGCATGTGCCTGTTTGTCCCCTATCCCTCAACTGAGTATGCGCCTCTCCCCTCGACTCGTCTATTGCTGCTTCATCGCGCTGGGGTTGAGCACTACTACTCTGACTGCTTGCACCACTTCCTCCCCCACCACTCTTCAAACTCCTGCCCACACACAGGTCTGGTTTGAAGGGGATCCCTCCACCTTTGACAGCATTGATGCCGCCATCGCCTTTGCCATTGCTGCCCTGCGCGATCCCCCCAACAATAATCCGGATCCCACTTCTGCCGAAATTGCTGCTGAAGTGCAAGCCCGTTTTGGCTTGACGGTGACTAATGAAGAGTTGAGCAGTGATGCAGGGTTTGTCTTGGCGGCCAGCGATTTTGATGGGGATGATAAGCCTGGAACAACAACCGATGCGGCAGTAGCTTTTGCCATTGCGGTGTTGCGCGAACCTCCCAACGACTTGGATTGTCCGACAGCGACGCAGGTGGAGGCGGAAGTCAAGGCTCGCTTTGGTCTGACGGTGAATGTGAGCAATCCTATTCCCTGCACCTCCACCACCAGTTATCCTCCTGGGGTGATTCCCTCTCCCACACCTAAACCCACCCCCACACCTAAACCCACTCCCACCTCAACCCCGTCTCCGAGTCCCAGTCCATCACCAAGTCCCAGTCCATCACCAAGTCCCAGTCCATCTCCAAGTCCCAGTCCATCACCAAGTCCCAGTCCATCTCCAAGTCCGACTATAGTCAACACCCTGGTGGATGAAAATGACACCGGATCCGATTGCAGTCTGAGGGAAGCCATCATCGCTAACAACACTGGAGCTGACTTTGGCGGATGTGTGGATCCCCAAGGCACGATTGAGTTTGAACCAGGACTGACAGGTACTATCACCATCACCAATTCAGCGTTGCCCCAAATCATTCAGGATGTGGAGATTGATGGGCCAGGAGCCAGCACCTTGGCAGTCAGTGGCGATAACCAATTCCGCGTCTTTGAGATTGGAGCCACCAATAACCCAGTTGTAACCATCGAAGGGTTGACTCTCACCGAAGGATTGGCAACCAGTGACAACGGCGGTGCTATTCTCAGTGCCAGCACCGGACTGTTGACCATCGACAGTGTGACCATTTCCAATAGCACTGCCAGCGGATTGCTTCCCAATGGGCAAGGAGGCGGGATCTATGCCACCACAGCGACAGTGACCAACAGCACCCTCAGCGGCAATACCGCAAGCTTTGGCGGCGGGATTAATGCCACTACTGCAACGGTGAGCGACAGCACCCTCACTGGCAATAGCGCGGGAGCCTCTGGCGGCGGGATCTATGCCACCAGTGCAATGGTGAGCGACAGCACCCTCAGCGACAATAGCGCCGGATCCCAGGGCGGCGGGATCTGGGCCGGCAACGCGACAGTGAGCAACAGCACCCTCATTGGCAATAGCACCGGATCCTTAGGCGGCGGGATCTTTGCCTCCACCGCAACGGTGAGCGACAGCACCCTCAGCGGCAATAGCGCCGGATCCCAGGGCGGTGGGATTCGTGCCATCACCGCGAACGTGAGCAACAGCACCCTCAGCGGCAATAGCGCGGGAGACGATGGGGGCGGGGTCTGGGCCAACAACACCGTGACAGTGAGCAATAGCACCATTAGCGGCAATAGCGCGGGAACTAATGGTAGTAGTGGCGGCGGGATCCTTAGCAGTACAGTGACCGTAAGTGGCAGCACCCTCAGCGGCAATAGTGCTGAAAGGGGGGGTGGGATCTTTGCCGGCTCTGTCAACGTCATCAACAGCACCCTCAGCGGCAATACCGCTGGCTCCAGCGGGGGCGGTATTGATGCCAACGCTGGTGAGGCAACAATAATTAATAGCACCCTCAGCGGCAATAGCGCGGCATACTATGGCGGTGGGGTTCGTTCCAGGGTGCTTGCCTACAACACCATTATCAGCGGCAACACCGCGCCAACTCGCCCAGAATGCGGCAGTGTATCACTGGGTAGCAACAATATCTTTGGATTTGGCAATGATGATGGGAACTGTGGATCAAATGGTATCACCCCATCCGGTGCCCTCAACACCATCCTCAGTCCCTTAGCCGACAATGGTGGCTTCATCCCTGGCACACCAGGATCCACAGCCGGGATCCAAACCCATGCCCTACCTGCTGGCAGCCCTGCTATCGACGCGGGGGATAATGACGAAGCGGTTGATGCTAATGGCAACCCCTTAGCCACCGACCAACGGGGATCTGGCTTCCCGCGTATTGTCAACACGACAGTGGATATCGGATCCTTTGAGGTGCAGTAGGGTTAGGGATCCAAAGTTTGGGCTACTTGGTCGGGGGAGAGGTTCAATCGTTGGGCAATCTCTTCCACCGACAGCCCCAACTCCGCCAAAATTGGCACAGCTTCCTGCTTACCCAATTGGATCCCTTCTTGTTTACCAATCTGGATCCCTTCATTCAGGGTCTCTTCCTTCCATTTCAGATAAGCCGGTGACAGGTTCATAATCAGCTCCCTCTCTTCTTCTCTTTGCGCTTCTGTCTTCTCATCCAGCATAATCTTCCAATTCCCCAATAGTTCCAATACCCGACTCCGGTTCGGATCCCCTGTCGGCAACCCTATTACTTCCTCAATCGCCCGCTTCTGAAACCCTTCCCGCCCCAAAAGCCGAATCCACAACGTCTCACGGGTTTTGGGCAACTGATGGATCACCACAATCGCCCCATTCAAGCCGCTGGGTAAGTGATGGATCCCTTGTTCCCCCACTGCTCCAAATAGATTCAGGATCCGCTCTGAGGCAGTGGGAGTCAGGATCCACAAATAGGGAACAACGTGGGATCCCTGTCGCTCTTGTTTGACCCGCACCATCAGGGCCTTGAGCAAACAGGACTGAATACTTTTTTCGTCCACTGGATTACGAAACGGCTCCATCAAACAGGGAATCCGAGTCATCTGTCCCAACAAGCCCAACTCCTCCGGATCCCGACTGGGTTCAAAATAGAGATCCACAAAGCGGGGTTCATCGCTAATTTCCAGGTTGGTGACGGTCATGCCGAAGGGATCCAAAAACTCACACAGCAGACTTTTGGCAAACTGGTCATGGAGGGTCACAACAGCTCCTGGGGATCCTCATACTCTTGCTGTAACTGCTGCACCTGCTCCAGGGTCAGCTCAGTTGCCATAGCAATTTGTTGGGGATCCAAACCCATCGCCAAGAGATGGCGGGCGGTTTGTTGTTTGGTGCGTTCTTCCCCAATTTGGATCCCTTCTTGTTTGCCCAGTTGGATCCCTTCTGCCAGAGCTTCCTGTCGCCATTCTTGATAAATCGCTGACTCTCTCATGGTCATCTCTCCTAAAATCCTTTTGACCAGCTCTTTGTTCAATGCTATCCCTGCCAACACCGCCGTTGCCGCTGCAATATCTGCCCTCACCCCCTCATCCACAATCCTTTCAATCTCCCCCGCCACCTGCCGCAATCGCTCCTCCCCATGTTGGGGATCCGTCAACACCACCAACGGCAATAACCCTGTTAATCCGGCTAACTGCTCTGGATCCTGTTCCCACAGCCGAATCACCTCAAACTCATGCACCAGGGATCCCCGTTGGTAGGCACTCACTTGAGCCAGTGGGGATCCCGTTTGTTTGAGATAGATGACGATTTGCCGAATTTGAATGATGGGATCCGGATAACGCCGTTGTAACCTCAACGCATAATCCGCCATGCGAAAAGCGATATCGGGTTTGGGAACCGTTTGAAACTCCAAATGCAGAATCAACGTTGGGGATTCCAACACCACCGAATCGGCACGGATGGGATCCACCATCAGTTCTGAGGACTGGATTTCCGCAAAAGGAAACGTTTGCCCCAACAACCAGAGGGAAAAATCATCTTGAAAACATTGGCGCAAATATTTACACAGGTTGTCAAAGGCCATGAAAACAGTTGATGCGGCGTTATGGCAGCAGTCTACATCAGGGATCCCTTGTCACTGGCTTACGGATCCCAGGATCGGCTCGGATTGTGAATAGCACTGTCAACATGGGATCTTTTGAGGTGCAGAACTAGGGATCCAACGCTTGCGCCACCTGGGTGGGAGAGAGATTCAACCGTTGAGCAATCTCACTTGCTTACAGCCCCAGCTCCGCCAAAATCGGTACAGAGGACAACTTGCATGGTGGGGATCCTTCTGGTTTGATTTCCTTGTACCAGGATGACTCTCTCAATCAGAACTGACTCAATAAACGGTTTGCATTCCTACATGAGAGAAAGCGTATTAGGAGGTACATCTCAATCTCCTCCCTTTCCTGTAGATTATAAATAAATACTTAAAAACTGTTTCAGTCTCTTGCGAATCAACAAGTTGCCTGTAGGATTCCTGCCAACATATCTGGCAATGGTGGTGGGAGTAATTATGCTCCTTGAATATAGGCAACCGATAGCAACGGGCTGGTAAACAACCTTGATCTATTCAGGAGCCAGCAGAAAATGTCGTCTACAAGAAAGTCTGAGGTTGAACCAGCCAAGCCCAATCCTTCCTTACTTCCCTATTCACCTATTGTCTCCAGCCACTCAGTCGGTTGGGAAAATTTACAACTGGCACTCTTTCAAATGCCTTCCCACCGTATTCCTGAGCATCGACCCACCTATCACACGATTTGCATTAACTATGGCAAGCCAGTTCAGGTTGAACTCTCAGTCGATGGAAAGCCATGGGTCAGACATTCTTATCCCACCGATGTTTGTATCTTTCCTGCCAATCTCTGGCAATCCTTTCAGTGGCAACAGGAAGTCACCTTCCTCGATCTGTTTTTTGAGCAAAGTCTCCTTACTCAAACAGGCCGTGAACTTTTTGAATACGATCAGGTCGAGTTGATCCCCATCTTGCAAACCCGCTTTGATCCCTTGATTTATGAAATGGCCAATGCCCTCAAAGCTTCTCTAGAAAGGGATCCCTCCGCCAGCAAGCTCTACGGTGATACGATGGCGAATGCCTTGGCTGTTCACTTGCTGACCCACTACTCCAATCATAAGCTCACACCAAAAAAGCATTCCCAAGGACTTTCCGAACACCAGCTCAAGCGGGTGATTACCCATATGCACGATTGTTTGGATCAGGATCTGCGATTGAGCGATTTGGCTCGACTGATTCATCTGAGTCCCTATCATTTTGCCCGCCTGTTTAAGCAAGCGACTGGTATGGCTCCCCACCGATATCACATCCAATGTCGGATTGATCGAGCCAAACAACTGCTCAAAGCAAGAGAACTAAGTCTAGCCGAGATTGCCACCAGCGTAGGGTTTGCCAGTCAAGGTCATCTCAACTATCATTTCAAGCAGCATGTTGGACTTACTCCCAAAGCGTTTCTGCGACAGTAGCAAGAATTTGTAAAAACGGTGCAAAAGCTTTGAATACAGGCTGATTGAGCGTGCCTAATACTGGAGGGGCTGAACTCAATTAGATCAAGCGTTACCGTTATATGCTGAACTGTTTATCCCCACTTAGTTACCGTTCGGGAGATTTGCAAACCTACCTAGCAGAACTGGTCAAAGGGATCCACCGCCTGATTCAATCCGATCAGACTGTCGTAATCATGGGTGGGTCAGAAGCTGGACACATGATAGCCAGTAGTCCCGATTTAGGGGACGAAATAACCCTTCTTTCTCTGCATAATACCCTAGCTGATTATGTTATAAAATCCGGTCAACCCCTCATGATCGAAGATTGCTACGACTGCCCCAAAGAACTTCCCAATTGCTCAGCACTCCAGAAGGAATATCGAGCATATTTAGGGGTTCCTCTAAAAACTATTGGGGGAGTTGTATTAGGAACCATCTGCTCCTTCCAACAGTCTCCCCGCCATTTTTCCGAGGGTGAGCTGGCGATGATTGAATCCTTTGCAGAAAGAGCAGCCACAGCCATCGAAAATTTTCAACTCTATCAGCATCAACAGCAACTCAATGAAAAGCTGCTGCAAGAAGTGAGCCGATGTCTGACCAATCTCAAAGAGATGCAACAAAAGCTAAGCGAGCGGGAACGATTGGCGGCTATTGGAGAGTTTACGGCGATGATCGTGCATGAAATTCGTAATCCCCTGACGACGATTGAGATGGGCTTGCGATACGCTCAACGCACCCTCGGTTGTGAAGCTGCTCAACAACGCATTAGCCTATCTCTCAGCGAGTCTTATCGCCTTAATCGCCTTTTACAGAGAATCCTTAGTTATGCCAAGCCGCAAATCCTACAGCTTTCGTTAATCAATATGGGTGATTTTCTGGATGATATCCTCCTGTTGATTCATGAGCTTCCAGAGGCAGCCGAGCGTTATATTTCCTGTGTTAAGAAAATAACCGATGTTTACATTCTTGCTGATAGTGATCAACTAAAGCAAGTTTTCTTAAATCTATTTCGTAATGCTTTAGAAGCTATCTCTACTCATGAAACCGTTAACTGCTTGATTGATTATGGCCTCAGTTCCGAATGGGTCTGCATTGCCATGCATAATGGTGGGGATCCCGTTCCTGTCGATTTATTGGATCGATTGACAACCCCATTTTTCTCAACAAAACCATCGGGGACAGGGCTAGGATTGGCAATCTCAAAACAAATTGTGGTTGCTCATGGCGGGGAGCTGGAGATTGAATCAGTAACTTCAGGAACTACCGTGAAAGTTCATTTGCCTGTCTATAAAATGAATCACAGAATACATGAACTTTCTGATCATAAAGAGTTGCTGAGCCAGGATGTCATTACCTAATGATTGATCCAGATTTGAAAAGAGGGTTTGACAAGCTACTAGCCCACTATCTATCCTAGGCTTAGTGAAATCTACCATTGAAAATCGAGCCGTTGCAACGGTCTCATAATCAGGGAGGATATCTTGATGCTGGCGTTAGAGGGGCTACCGATTTTAGCAGCATTATTGATTGCTATTTTGTTGATTGGTTTACTAATTCGTGTAGTCAAAGAAACTATTTGGACAGGCTTAGGGATCCTCGTTATTTTGGCTATTTTGTTTTTTTTGTTTGGCATCACACCCTTGAGTATTTTTCGAGAAATGATGGCGTTACCCTCTCATTGGCAAGAACTTTGGCAACGTTTTTTTGGGGGATAGACGATAATCTGGAGAGACTATGGGGACAACCATCATTCGCCCTTGGCAAGCACAGGATCGTCTAGCCGCCGCCGCCGTGGTGGAATCGGTTTTGCGGGAATATGGCTTGCCTTGGGAACCAGAAACGACCGATCGAGAAGTCTTAGAGGTGGAAAGCCACTATCTCGCCGTTGGTGGAGAGTTTTGGGTGGTGGAAGCCCAGCATCCAGAGGGTGCTCAGGTGGTGGGGACGGGAGGGTATTTCCCGATTGCACGGGGAGAAAAATCAGTGGAAATTCGCAAGATGTATCTGTTGCCTGAGGTACGGGGGCGGGGTTTGGGACGACAACTGTTGACCCACCTAGAGGGATCCATTGCGGCTCATGGCTTTCAGGCGATCTGGGTAGAAACGGCGAGTGTTTTGTGGCAGGCGGTGGCTCTCTATGAATCGGCGGGCTATCGCATTCCGGATCCGCCTGTGAAGGTTGGGGTTGCCCGATGTGATCGCATTTATGTCAAATATCTGAACACATGCAGCATGAATGCATCATTGAAGGAAGATTGAAAAGCATCAACCCTTTTCTGAACTTATAAAGCCTGACTTGAATAAGCGCGATCAAGAGATTATCAATAACTCTTTATAATTCTTAATGAAGGAACTCAAGACTCTCGTTTATGGTTTGAGTAGCTTCAGAGATTTATTGAAACTCGCGTCACTTCTTGAGTATTTTACAACACATATCCGTTGTCATTTAATTTTTATCACCTATGCTGAAAAGGTCTGTCGAGTTGAGCCGTGTCCTCAACAGGTTTATGCTGCTTCTCTTGGTTCCAATGGTAGTTGGCTTCATTCATGCTTGTGGATCCGGCACTTCCCTAGCTGTCAATCCAGCGAATCCGTTGCAGGTTGACTCTCCTGTTTCCGTCTGGTTTGAGGGTGACCCCACCGCTTTTGATAGCACGGATGCGGCTATTGCCTTTGGTTTGGCCGCCCTCAAAGAGCCTCCCAAGAATCTGGCTAACCCCACCAATGCTCAAATCTCTAATGAGGTGAAAAATCGCTTTGGCTTGACGCTGACCGAGGCTGAGCTGAGTGCCAATAATGCTTTTGTCTTGGCTTCAGCCGATTTTGATCATAACGGGTCAACCAATTCGATTGATGCGGCGGTGGCCTTTGCAGTGGCGGTGTTGAGAGAACCCCCCAACAATATCCCTGACCCCACGGCTAAACAGGTAGAGGCGGAGGTGTGGCAACGCTTTGGTATTGTGGTCAATTTGGCACAAGTGCCAGGTTCTAGTCCTGATTCCTCGCCAAGCCCTAACCCATCGATGAGTCCATCGGTTTCGCCAAGTCCAAGTTCTTCGCCAAGTCCTGGTACTGATATTGATGATTTATTTCCTGATTTGCCACCAGATCCAGGGGAGGAAGGAAAGAAGACGTTGGCAGGAATTGATGCTGATAATGATGGGGTGAGAGATGATGTGCAGCGATGGATTTATGAAAGGGTTCCTAATGAAGAAAATCTTAGGAAGTCACTCTTAAAGTATGCGGAAATCAAACAGTTATCCCTATTAAATGCTGAGGATAAGCAAAAATCACTTGAACTAGCTCTTCGTAGTTTGCGATCTCTAGAATGCTCCTGGTGGCACTCACAAGAGCTTGGCTTAGGTGAAGATGGTATTGATCTAACAATGGAACTAGCAGCACAAATTGTTAATACAAAACAAAGAGTCATCGCTGAGGTAACGGCTGACAGCCACTCCAGCGGAGGTGTAGTAAGTAAAACACCCTACGATCAACGACCAGCATTGTGTGAATTTTAGAACTCACAGGAAAGCATTGTATGAAAAAGCTGAGTTTAGTTTTATCTCTGATACTAGGATTCTTTTTGATATCTTGTGGCTCATCATCTATTGATGATTTATTTCCTGATTTGCCGCCGGATCCGGGGGAGGAAGGAAAGAAGACGTTGGCAGGAATAGATGTCGATAATGATGGAGTGAGAGATGATGTGCAGCGATGGATTTATGAAAGGGTTCCTAATGAGGAAAATCTTAGAAAGTCACTCTTAAAGTATGCAGAAATCAAACAGCTATCTCTATTAAATGCTGAGGATAAGCAAAAATCACTTGACTTATCTCTTCGTCGCTTGAGATCTCTAGAATGCTCTTGGTGGCATTCTAAACAACTAGGATCTGAAGAAAGTGGCATGGATCTAACATCAGAACTAGCAGCACAAATTGTTAATACGAAACAAAGAGTCATCGCTGAGGTAACGGCTGACAGCCATTCCAGTGGTCGTGTAGTAAGTTTGACCCCCGATGAGAAACGATCACAATTATGTGAATTTTAGAATTCAGAGGAAAGCATTGTATGAAAAAACTGAGCTTGGTTTTATCTCTTATATTAGGATTCTTTTTGATATCTTGTGGCTCATCTTCAAATCTTTCTGTATCTAATCAACCTGTATTTCTTGCTCAAGCTCAGAGCCGCACCCGTTGTGATTATTTTGAAAACACCTACCGATTTGGGGCACACTTCCACAACAGCCCGTTATCGATTGGGCAAAATTTTGATTGATGGTTCAGGTTTTATGGCTGAGGGTTGTCAATATCACGAGATTTCAAGCTGTACACTCTGGGAAATTTCAGTAGATTCAAACCAACTCAATCCAGATCCATAGACAAATGGTGAGGCCAATGCAATCCACACTCGACTTAGGTTGCCATCACCCCTTGAGGGATCCCAGGTCAAGAGAACCTCTACACTGAGAGGAGACACCCTTATCTGGGCAACTGGCATGTTTTCTTCTGAGGAATTGGGATCCCTGCGCTTGAGCATGGTCAGATTAGCAGAACAGGCCGGACAAGGGATTTTGCAGGTCTACGCTCAAGCGGATCTAGGGATTACCCACAAAACCGATGACTCTCCCCTCACCCAAGCGGATTTAGTCTCTCATCACACAATTGTGGAGGGGTTGCAGAATCAGGAGCGGCGGTTGCCGATTTTGTCGGAAGAATCTCAGGCCATCCCCTACCAGGAACGGCAGCCCTGGTCAGCTTTTTGGTTAGTCGATCCTCTGGATGGCACCAAAGAGTTTATTCAACGGAATGGGCAGTTTACGGTCAATATCGCCCTGATTGAGGAGGGGATCCCCATTTTGGGGGTGGTTCATGCCCCTGTTTTGTCTACCACCTACTCAGCGGCGCGGGGGGGGGGAGCCTTTAAGCAGGCATCTGGGCAGCCAGAACAACCCATCAGAGTGGCTGATTATCCGGTAACTCCTTGCCGCGTGGTGGCGAGTCGTTCCCATGCTGGCTCCGAAACAACCGACTTTTTGGAGCGGCTGCGTCAGACCGTGGGGGAAGTGAGTGTGGTGTCGATGGGCAGTTCCCTCAAGTTTTGTTTGGTGGCTGAGGGATCCGCTCATCTCTATCCTCGATTTGGCCCAACCATGGAGTGGGATACCGCTGCCGCCCATGCCATTGTCCAAGAGGCCGGAGGAGAAGTTACCACTCTCCAGGGGGATCCCTTGCGCTACAACAAGCCCGATCTGCTCAATCCTTATTTCATGGTGTTTGGAAATCCGGTGGCGGGGCTGTGGCCTGCCCTAGTGGGATAGCCGTAACAGTCCCGATATCCCTATTGCTGAGAAGCTCCTTTAGCTAGCCGTGATGGACTGAACGGGGGCAATCGTTAACAATTTCAGCTTAGGCAACCGCTCTTGAATTTGCTGTAGGCTCCAGATGTTTTTACACAGCAAGACAGGGCGGCTCCAACTGTCTTTGAAGATCTCCGAGTTATAAAGGGATCCCAAATGTTCCGCCACCTCCCAACCTCCCTCAATCCAGCGGGCAATCGTATAGGCGAGGGGTTCCAGACGGGTTTCGACGTTGTATTCGTTTTCTAGACGAAATTGCACCACCTCAAATTGCAAAGGACCAACCGCTGCCAGAATCGGATCCCGTTTGGCCTCATCTAAGGAGTATAAAATCTGCACAGCTCCTTCTTCCTTGAGTTGTTCAATGCCCTTCATAAAGGGCTTGAACTTAGAAGGGTTGGGATTGCGAATCCAGGCGAAATGTTCGGGAGAAAAGCTAGGGATCCCTTCAAATTGCAGAGGCTTGCCTGTGCAGATCGTATCGCCAATTGAGAACAAACCTGGATTGATCAGTCCGACAATATCGCCCGCATAGGCAGTTTCAATCACCTCTCGATCCTGAGCAAACAATTTATGGGCGCGAGATAATCGCACCTCTTTACCGGTGCGGACGTGATGGACGGTCATATCTTTCTCAAACTTGCCAGAACAAACCCGCACAAAGGCGATGCGGTCGCGGTGGCGGGGATCCATATTGGCCTGAAGCTTAAAGACAAATCCCGAAAAATCCGGTTCATCGGGATCCACAGAGCCGTTGCTGCTGAGGTGAGCGCCGGGGGCAAGTGCCATCTCTAAGAAGTTGTCCAGAAACAGTTGCACCCCAAAATTGGTCATAGCACTGCCAAAGAAAACAGGCGTCATCACGCCCGCGTGTACCGCTTGCCGATCCAGTTGGGGGCTGACCTCCTGCAAAATCTCCAGTTCTTCCTTCAGTTGATAGTAAAGCTCCGGCTCCAGCCATTCCAGCAAAATCGGATCCCCTAAATGGGCAATCTGGAGCTTGGCCGCTTTCTGCCCGTGGGCTTGCCGCTCAAACACATGAATCTCTTGGGTCTGCCGATCATAAACCCCTTGAAAGCGATCCCCTGTGCCAATCGGCCAGTTGACCGCATAGGGGGTTAGCCCCAACACCCGCTCAATTTCATCCAGCAGTTCCAGGGGTTCGCGGGTGGGGCGATCCATTTTGTTGATAAACGAAAAAATCGGCAGATGGCGTAATTTGCAGATCTCGAATAACTTGAGGGTCTGGGTCTCTAGCCCTTTGGCTCCGTCCAAGAGCATGACCGCGTTATCCGCCGCCGCCAGCGTCCGATAGGTATCTTCACTAAAATCCTGGTGTCCGGGGGTATCCAGCAGATTGATCTGCCTCTGGTTATAGTCAAACTGCAAAACCGTGGAGGTAATGGAAATGCCCCGCTGCTGCTCCAGCTTCATCCAGTCTGAGGTGGCGTGACGCTGATGGCGTTTGGCTTTGACGGCTCCGGCCATATTCACAGCCCCACCGTAGAGCAGGAGCTTTTCCGTTAGGGTGGTTTTGCCCGCGTCAGGGTGGGAAATAATGGCGAAGGTTCGCCGCCGCTCAATTTCTTTGCTTAATTCAGCCGCTAATTCGGATTGAGTCATGCCCGTTGGATAATGGATCACTAACTTTGATCCCTAACTGCTGGGAGAGCCGCCACAGCAGGACCTAAGGATCTATTTAGCATGTTGGCTTATGGACTAACCCCTTGGCGAGATGGGGCACGTTGAGGAGCAATCCTTTAGGGCTGGGACACCATCTCCGCTAAAGCCTCAAACCCAGCATCCTGTAACTTTTCGAGCACCGCCTGAGCTGTGGCTCGATCTTGATAGGTGCCTGCCTGATAGATATTGCGCCCATTAAAAGAGGTTTCACTGGCTTCTGGCACAAGCTGCTGCAACTTAGCCAGATCCGCTGCGTTGTTGGGGGTAACTAAGATCCGGAACCGGAAGCTGGCAACAGGATCCCCTGCGTTAGGCAGAGGATTGACCGCTACAGCCGTCGGATCGGCGGTCGTCACAGTGGTGGGTGGGGGCGGGGCTACCGTCGCGGGGGCGGGCTGGGGGCGAGGCTTGAGGGTGGTGATATCTAAGAGGGGGGATTGGGCGGGGGTGGGCTGTTGGGTCAAAGAGGGGGGGCTGGCTTCGGGGGTAAAGGGCACGGGTTTAAATTCTGCCACTGCTGAATTGCTGGGATCCGCCGGAGCTAGGGTGGGGGCGAGGCTAGAAGTCGCTTGATTGACCAAAGGAGCCGGAGGGGTAGGGTTTGCTGGGGCGGCTGGAGTCGGCTGACTGGGTAGGGGAGCCGTGGAGATGGGGACTTGCACAGAGGGTAAGGGAGCAGCATTGCCTGCCGGACTGGGTTGAGGAGCGGGGTTGGCAGCGACGGCAGCAGGGGCAGGGAGACTGGGCAAGGTTAGGGATCCCTCAGCAATCGGGGCAGGAGCCGCCAAGGAGTCAGGGGTGACGGTGGCTTGGCCACTGATATCAATATCCCCTTTGGTTAGCCCGCTCAGTTGGTTGCCATTGGCGCTGATCAAGATGCCCTTAGCGGAGTTGTTGATGTCAAATTGTCCATTGCCCTGAAAGACATTATTGCCCGCATCGCCAGCGGTTCCCAGATCGGGATTACCTTTGGTGATAGCCACCAAGCCCGTCTCTAGGTTTTGGCTGATCGTGTTGTTGCGGAGGATCGGCTGAGCACTTCCCCCCACAATCACGCCACTGCGATTTTGCACGATCCGGTTGTTCTTGACTTGAGGGGTGGATTTTTGGTCAATAGTGATACCAAATCCGGTTTCCTGAAACAGATTGTTGACAATCGTGGGAGCAGAAGTTCCCAACACGGAAATGCCGTTGGCTCCATTTTTATAGAAGCGGTTTCCCTCTACCCAAGGGCTGGAGGATCCGGCCATAAAAATGCCGTCATGGATGCTGCCCACAAAGCTGTTGTTGTAGACCTTGGGAGAGGTGGATTCTAGCCAGAGGGCATAGCCACGCCGTCCTTCATTACGCATGGTCACCCCACGAATTTCGGATCCGGTTTCCGCCAGCATCGTGATGGTTTGGCGAGCCAGAGTGGGGCTAACAAAGGAGCCACCACCAGAAATAAGATAGCCCTCCCCCAGGCTGGCCTCATCCCCCCGCAAAATTTGGCCTGCTTTCAGTTTGATGGGAAAGACTTCGCCACTTTCGGCAGTATAGGAACCTGGCAAGAGTTGGATCAAGCTGCCCGCTGAGGCTCGTTCGACGGCATAGGTAATGGTTTGGTAGGGAGCTGCCTGGGATCCATCGCCTGAAGTATCGCTGCCATTAGTGGCATCCACAAAAATGGCGATTAAGCTGTTGGGCAGTGGTGGCACCCCCACCGGAGCTTGTTGACCTGACAGGGTGGCGTCGAGGGTAGTTTGTGCCAGAGCCGGCAGGGATCCCAATCCCAACAGACCAGCAAGCAGAATCAGGGAAGAGAGCCGAGGAACGGCAGACAAGCAACCAAATGGCAGGGACATAGTACGATAGCCTCACACCCAAAAAAACAGGCAAACCGCAGTCATCCTAACAAACTTAGCCCCTCAAGATCCCAGTTCTCAGGGGGGATTTTGCCGTTCACCGGGGTGGTGATCACCCTACTATGACCTCCTGCTGACATTCTCATTACCAAAGCTATGACTTGTATCGTGGGCTGGGCGGATCCCCAGGGGCAACGGGTCTGTATTGGCGGTGATTCGGCGGCAATGTCGGGATTAAACCTGATGGTGCGGGCCGATGAAAAGGTTTTCCGTAATGGCGAGATGTTGTTTGGCTGTACCACCTCGTTTCGCATGACCCAACTATTACGATTTTCACTGCGGATCCCTAGCCAGCCCGTCGAAAAAGGGGATTATGAGTTTCTCTGTACCGATGTCGTGGATGCAATTCGGGCTTGCCTCAAGGTGGGCGGCTTTGCGCGGCTAGAAAATGGCGTGGAACGGGGGGGCAGCTTCATTATTGGGTATCGCGGCCACATTTATGCGGAGGAGGATGATTTTCAGGTGGCGCAACCCCAGCAACCCTTTTATGCTGTCGGTTGCGGGGAGTCTTTTGCCTACGGAGCCTGTTGGATTCTACGGGAGGATGGGCTGTTGTCTCTAGCAGAAAAGGTAAAGCGGGCATTAGAGGTCGCCCATCAATGCAATGGCGGTGTGCGTCCCCCCTATGTGGTCTTGCAGCAAACCTGGCCAGAGGGATCCTGAGCGCTTGAAAAAGATCGGCATTTTTGCTGGCCTGGGTTATCGTGAGGGTGCAAACTTTTTTTCCCTCCTCTCCCATGACACCTCCTACTGCTTTCTCAGCCGAACAGGCGATTTGGAAGTCTCTACGTCAGGCGATTGTGGAAAGTTCGGGTTTTTTGGGTTGGCTACAGGGTCGCCATCTGCCCCAAGAAGAATCCGAACTGGATCGGTTGGCGCATGAATATCTGGAGCAAACTCTCTCCACGTTAGCCTACTGAATCTGGCTAGCCTCTTCTGGGCTATCCCTACGGGTGCTTTACCCCTGAGGTATCAACCCTCCTTTTGGGTGGCGAAATCCATTAATGAAATCATCGTCATCGTTTTTTCTGGGCAACCTTAACTTGTTAGGCTACTTGTTAGGCTAAACAACAGTAGCCTTATCCCCCCCCTTACTCCCAGAGAGGACGCATCCCTTGAATGCTGAGATGGACTGGAAGTTTGCCTTTGAACGATCCCAAATGTTGCGGGAGTTTCAGTCGGAACTATTGGTCAGCATTGGGCATGAATTGCGTAACCCCCTGAGTAGCCAGATGGGATCCCTTCAGTTGATCCTTTCTGATCTCTGTGATTCTCCCGAAGAAGAGCGGGAATATGTTGGGGCAGCGAAGCAATCGGTTGAAAAACTTCTCAAGCTTTTAGAAGACTATACCCGTCTTGCCCGCCATCACCTCCCTATCCAGCCCCTCAGCCTAGAAGTGCTACCGCTGCAACCCATTTTTCAGGATGTCTATCACCTGACCCTTTTGCAAGCTCACGATCAAGGGATCCGCTATGACTGGTCGATGATCCAAACCCCTCAGCCCTGTGATCTGGTGGCGTTGGCGGATCCCCACGGATTGGTACAAGCTCTGCTGGGAATCTGTCGCTGGAGCATTCGTCGGTTGCGTTATGGCACGATGTTGTTGACCGCTCAACCCAGCCCCACTGCTCCCACTCACATCCAACTGGATCTGAAGCTGGAGGGGCGCTGTCAGTTTCCGGTGGATCCGGAAGAAAGTTTATCCTGGCGAGTTAGTCAAACCCTGCTCCGGCAAATGCAAGGGGATCTGCTGTTGCAGGAAAGCAGCAGCCAACGGTTAGGAATCCGTGCCCTGCTCTCCAGCCCAGGTTAGTTCATGCTTGGGAAGACCAGTGTACAATTACAAACATTGGTTTTACGCCGTTTAACGGATATGGATAGCTGGCTAAACATCTCTCAATCGCTAGAAGAACGGGAACTGGCTGGCAAGTTGGATGAATTGGAATTATTACAGGGGCAGTTGTCGGAACGGGAGCTGGAGCTAGCCACCCTTCAGGCAGCCTTGAACGCCTTTGATCAGGAGTATCAACGCCGGGTGGGGGTACGCCGTCAACAGTTGCATCAGATTGAAACCCAGATTCGTCAATATACGGCTTATCTGGAATCGGTGAAGGAGTTTAAGCCCTCTCCCCAGTTAAAGCAACTTTACCGAGAGGTGGCGAAACGGATCCATCCCGATCTAGCGGTGGATGAGAACGAGCGAGGGCATCGGCAGCAGTTGATGATTCAGGCTAACCAAGCCTATGAAGCGGGGGATGAACGTCGTCTGCGAGTCATTTTGGACACCTGGAATCAAAGTCCAGAGTCGGTACAGGGCGAAGGGATCCCCTCTCAATTGTTGCGAACCACCCGCAAAATTACCCAGATCAAAGAACGCTTGCACATCATCCACCGCGAGATCACCAGCCTCGAAAATTCTGACACCTACAAGCTCAAGTGTCGCGTAGAGTATTCCCAGCAAGAGGGTCAAGATTTATTGGCCGAATTAGCTGCCCTCATGGAGGCTGAGATTATGGACGCCATGCAACAGCTAGAGCACCTCAAGGCACAACTGAGCCAGCGGGTGTGAGGGGTAGGTCGAAAACCAGCCCCCTACCCTCTAGCGGTTGGGGTGGGTTAGCTTACGGATGATCTACCCTTCCATGCCTAGGTTGCCTAGATTATGTCTGATGTCACCAAACCACCCTCCTGGGATCCTTTCCGCTTTTGGCAAACCCTCGTTTTTTTTGAGGTGATTCCTTGGGCTAAGGGATTGAGTTGCCTGCAACGTTGGGTGGCTGGAGATCCCCTCCGGGGTTCCCAAGGGGGGGCAGCGGATTTACCATCGCCTCCATCCCTGGCTAGCTATATCTGTGATTTTAGTAGCCAATCCTCAGCTCAATCCGCACCACAACTGTGGGGATCTTTGGATGATGTGGTGATGGGAGGAGTCAGCCAAAGCTATCTACAATTTTTGCCGGATCAGGCTATTTTTGAGGGATCGGTATCCACGGCGAATTCTGGTGGATTTGTCTCGGTGCGTACCCGCAATTTTGACCCACCCCTTGATCTTTCTGCCTATCAAGGGATCCAGTTGCGTCTTCAGGGGGATGGTCAGCGCTATAAGTTTTTCCTGAGAAATGATTCGGGTTGGGATAGTCTGGCCTATTATCAGGGGTTTGATACCCAAGCGGGGGAATGGATGACGGTGCGGATCCCGTTTGCCGATTTAGTACCTATTTTTCGCGCCAAAACTGTGAATGGCGCTACTCCTTTTAATCCTGCTCAGGTTTCTTCCCTGCAAATTATGTTGAGCAAGTTTGAAGCAGATGGATTGTTAAACCCGCACTTTCACTCCGGCTCCTTTCGCTTAGCTATCGCCTCGATTGGGGTTTATTAAAGAGATAGGAAAGGAGAGCAAACTGATGATGACTTCGGCTCGTTTTTCTGCCTTGGGACTTGATATTGGCAACCGCCGAATTGGGGTGGCAGGGTGTGACGGCACTGGCTTAATCGCCACTGGATTAGGAGTCATTCATCGACAAAACTATGTCAAAGATGTTGCGGCCCTCAATGGTTGGATCGAACAGCGACAGGCAAAAATTTTAGTCATTGGCTTACCTCTACTCAGCGATGGTAGCCGCGGATCCCAAGCGGAAAAGGTGGCCGCGTTTGTGCGCGTCATTCAACAAAAAATTAATCTGCCCGTTGAATATATCAATGAATATCTCAGCACTGTACAAGCCAGTTGGGATCTGCAAAGTGTAGGGATTGCCAGCAAACAACAAAAGCATCTGATTGATCAGCACGCTGCCGCTGTTATCTTGCAGGAGTGGTTGGATCAGCGCCGTCACAGGACTGGAGTAGCCGCAAGAGGAGTCTCGGACAGCCCTTCGTAGCGCCCCACCAAACGATGCAACTGTTGCACTAGCAAGCTCAAAAACAAACCCACATCCGTTACAATCCCTACCGACTCTAGGGATCCCCGATCCGCTAGCTTCGTGACCACGGCGGGATTGATATCCACACAGATCAGCTTCACCCCGGCGGGGGTCATATTGCCCACCCCAATCGAGTGCAGCATGGATGACAGCATCAGCACCATATCCGATCCGGCAATCAGCCGAGCATAGTCGGCCTGAGCCTGAATCAAATTCATCTCCGTATCGGGTAATGGCCCATCATCCCGAATCGATCCGGCTAGAGCAAAAGGAACCTGATGGTGAATGCACTCATAAAACACTCCACCCGTGATGGATCCCGCTTCGACGGCGGCTCGAATGCTGCCATAGTTTCGCACCATGTTGATGGTTTTCAGGTGATGGCGATGCCCTCCTTTGACCGCACTGCCTCGGTGCATATCCACGCCAAGAGAAGTGCCATAGACGTTTTGCTCGAGGTCATGCACCGCAATGGCGTTTCCCCCCAGGAGAGCCTGCACATATCCCTCTCGAATCAAGGTGGCCAAATGGGATCCCCCCCCCGTATGAATCACCACTGGTCCCGCCACCACCACGGTTTTGCCCCCCCGCTCTTTGATCTGGCGCAGTTCCCAGGCAATTTGCTCCACCTGCAATTCCACCCGCCGCTCACTAGATACCCCCGCCCCCATGAAGGAGAACTCGTGGGAGCGCTCTTTGGTGGGCTGCCGGAGGGTACGGATCCCTTCTACTCCGACAACCACCTGCTGGTTCGCCACAATATCTCGCATCAAGGCACAACGAGCCTGCGACTTGCCCTCCGGATCGGTACTGACCACAATAGCTCCATCCATCCGCTGCCCCTGCACATCCACCCACTGTCCGTTCACCCTCACTTGGGTCGGGTAAATGGTGGTGACATAGAAATCATCGGGAGCCACCCCCGTTTTTTGAGCTACTTCTAAGTGGACATCTTGCTGGGATTGATCGGGCAAAATAGCTCCCCGTTCAATCAAAGCACTCAAGATAGTAGCCAACATATCTTCGGTGGGAGCTGAAATAGACAGCTCAATACTGGAGGTGCTTTGTCGTTTTTCTCCCAAGGTAAATTTAACGATTTGAAAACTGCCACCATTTTCGACAATTAAATCAATGGCATCATTCAAAATATTGCTGTCAACCAAATGTCCGCTTAAGATAACCGTTCGGCTAAAAACTGTAGCGACGGGATCCGTCTGTGGAGCAATCGTTTCTGTCACCCGCAGGGTTAGACATTTGGCGGCTCCGCCTGCCTTCAAAAACTCCGTCAATTCGGTAGCAACAACCCGAAATCCTTTTGCCTCTAATAGAGCTTGCAATTCAGGACTAACGCGATTCACGACAATTGTGCCATTCACATCCACAGCATTACAGGCAAAATTGATCGCATCCGCTTCATCAATCGGGATCCGCTTTTCAGCAGGGACTCGCAACTCAATCAAACGATTGGAGTAGGTATCAAAAGCGGCTGGATAGTAAAGTAAATAGCCATTGGAAAGGGGACAAAAACAGGTATCCAGATGATAAAATCGCTCATCCACTAAGCGGAGGGATAACACCTCAATTTCTAGCCATTTTGCCAGATAGGGATGCGACTCTAGCATCGAGCGGAAGCCATAGCCTGCCCACAACCAGCGTCCTGCCCGATCCAACAGGGCATCTCCTGCGCCCTCAAAAGCTAGTTCGGGTGGCAACTCATAAACGGTGTATCCTTGCGCCTCAAACCATGCTTTGAAAAAGGGCTGTTCCCCTTGCCGTTCGGGGTGATAAAAGCGGCTGAGGACAACCGTTTGGTTGAGAATTAAACCGGCATTAGCGGTAAAGACCATATCCGGCCATCCCTGAGCAGGCTCCACCAATTGCACATCCGCTTGACTGCTCAAAATGGTGTAGAGATTTTTCCACTGCCCCTCAGCACGTTCCTTGGAGGAGCGGTGGATATTGCCCACCATCCACGGGTTGATTACGTAGTCCACGTCGTAGTGGTGGGGAGGACACATCAGGTATTGGATCGGGCTGGTCATAATCAAAAAAGCAAGAAAAAGCGTAGATAACGTCAGAACACCCAATCACCTTAGCAGCTAATGGCAGATAGGGGAGCAGCACCTTGAGGGCAACCCTACTCGGCTCGTTTGTTACCCGCTATGGCCTTCGGACGAGGCACTGGTCTGCAAGGTCTGCACGAGCGATTGGGCTACTTGGCCTATATCGAAGCGATTGGCAAAACAGCGCCTAGCTGCAGCACGAGCCGCAAGCCGCTCTTCCGAAGAAGCATGGAGCCAGCCCTCCAGCAACAGTTGGCATCCCTCCAGTGTGTCGGCTGCCGCCCAGCCCGCGCCATCCCTGACAATTTCTTGCCAAATATTCACCTGCTGAGAGATCAGAACCGGGATCCCACAAGCCAGGGCTTCCACCACGGCAATGCCAAAATTTTCTTGATGGGAAGGCAACACAAACACATCCGCCGTATGAAAAGCTCCCCACTTCAAATCCCCCGTCAGCATCCCTGGAAAGGTGACCTGGGATCCCACCCCTAAGCGATCCGCTAGCCCTACCAATTCCTTTTGCCAACCCACCTGATCGGGGCCAGCCATCACAAGATGGCAATCCGCTTGCCCTCGACAAACCGCTGCAAAGGCTTGAATCAGCAGGTCGCAACCCTTTTTGGGATGGAGTCGTCCTAGGAAAAGAAAAACTCGCTGATCGCGCAGATGAGGAAACTCTCGTAAAAACGCTTGCTGCTGTTGCTCAGGATCGGCGATGGGGATGGCGGTTCCATAATTGACTACCTGCTCACGGCAGCGATAAGGCCAAAAGGACTGTCGGGCCAGGATTTTTTCCTCCTCACAGGTAAATAACACCGCTTGAGCATGACTAAGTACATGATATTCAGCCAGTAGCCAGTAAAGCGATTTTTTCAGGTGCTTTAGGGGATAAGCCCGCTTAAACCAGGGATCCAACATGCCGTGGGGATAGACAAAGTAGGGGATCCCACTGCCCCGCAGAGCCAACCACGTGCCGAAACTAGAAAATTGCCAGAGTCCATGAATAATCACCACATCGAAGTCAGGAGCATGAGTTTTCAGCCAAGGGATCCATCGGTGAGACAAATGATAGCCAGAAACACCGGATCCCAAGGCATGAACTCTTCCAGGAAACGTAGCCAACCAATCAGCTTCTGGGGGATCGAGACAAACCACTTCGGTAGGATGTCCCAGCAACTTCAAAATGGGGGTGAGGGTGCGGATCCCTTCTATCGGCCCTCCCTGCGCCGGATTGACCGAAGCAATAGTCCGTAAAATTCGCATGTTCCCGATCCTTAAAACTTAGTATTCCTCTGCCCCTGAGAACTGTCATTGTGATCAGCAAAGGCAGAGAGCAGTCGTTTGGTGATGACGGGCAGATGATGACGAGTCATTTCCGGTCAATGTCACCCACTCCTTTTAAGCTAGCCGCACCGTTGCCTCACAGGCTCTTTTCTAAGCACAAAAAGACAGGAGAGCTTCTGCCAAATCTCGCTATTATGAATAGCCGTAACTCCCCAGGGATCCTATGAGTCCTACCTCCCAGAGAAACCCTTGGCAGCCCCCCCGCCTCCGCAGTATTGAAACCGATAGCGAACGTCACGCCTCATGGTTAGAGTTATTTTTTGATCTCGTTTTTGTGGTAGCTGTCTCCGAACTCTCCCACTATTTGAGCACTCATATTTCACTGCAAGGATTTCTCATCTTTGTCGGCCTATTTTTGCCCATTTGGTGGTCGTGGATTGGAGCCACTTTTTATGCCACCCGCTTTGATACCGATGATTTGGGGCATCGCTTGTTGACCCTCCTACAAATTGCGGCGGTTGCTGCTTTAGCCGTCAATGTTTATGAAGCGACGGGAGCCACAGCGGTCGGATTTGCCCTTGCCTATGCTACGGTTCGCCTGATTACGATTGCCGAATACATCCGCGTTTGGTTAAGTGTTGAGCAGGCTCGCCCACTGGCTCGAATCTATGTTCGAGGTTTTTCACTGGCCATGAGTCTTTGGGTAATCTCCGTTTTTGTGCCGCCACCCCAGCGATTTATCTTGTGGGGAATGGCGATGGTGGTGGATTTTTTGACCCCTTTGGTGGATCGCCGTCTAATTACACGGATCCCGGTGGATGTTTCCCACGCCACAGAGCGGATGGGTTTATTCACGATTATTGTCCTGGGAGAAGCGGTGTTAGGAGCCGTGCGAGGGGTTTCGGAGCAAGAGTGGAATTGGCTGTCGGCTCTCATTGCTTTTTTAGGATTAAGTATCGCCTTTAGCTTTTGGTGGATTTATTTTGACAGTATGGACAACTCCCCTTTGCAAGCCGCAAAGGCAGGAGATGCCAAAACCGGATTTGTCTGGCTTTATATTCATTTGGCCTTAGTGATTGGTCTGGCCGGAACAGGGGTAGGGGTCGAAAAAATTGTGGCGGGGAGTATGGCGGGATCCCTAGATAGTTCAGCACGCTGGGTATTGGGGGGATCGGTGGTGATTTGCCTGTTGGCGATGGCGGTTTTGCATGGGGTCACGGCTTCCCTGGCCGAACGGCATCGCAAAATGCTCAGTCTCTACCGGTTGCTAGCCGTGGCCTTTGCTCTGGTGATGACCAGTCTGCCCTTGCCGCCCCTGGTGTTTATGGGATTGATAGCCGCCACATGCTTAGTGCAGGTGGGGCTAGAACTGCTGCGTTCTCACCAACTGGAACCGGAGCAACGAGCCATGCTGGCCTCTGGGAGTGGATTACTGCTGGATACGGATCGCCCTGAAGATCACCCGCACCCCCCCGACCCACGAGCCTGACTCCAACCTAGTCTATCGGTGGTGAACTATTGGTCGTCAACAACCCCACCCACAAGGGGATGGGGCTTGTGATTCAAGTTCCCATCTCTGGGTAGACCACAATAGGCACATTGACTGATGCCCTGAGCTTAAGAAAATCCTCACGAATGTTCACCGCAGCGTTGTAATCTCCATGA
>JANRIL010000043.1:0-18537 GCA_033764955.1 Cyanobacteriota bacterium
ATGCCACGCGATACCAACTCTGGAGTTCTGATCAAAAAAGTGGGGTTGGGCATCACCTCACTCAAAAAAGCTCGAAGAACTTTGGTTCGGAGAGAAGCCCGCGCTCTATGCGAAGCATGAGCGTCGGGAGTATGTCACGAAGCACGAGCTAAGGGTTTGCCTAGGCTACCAAGGATGCGGAAAGAGAGGCAGAGGCTGCTTCCGATTCGCTGATCACTTGGTCTTTGATCAAGTTGGCTAACTCTTGCAGTTGGCGGATGGCTTCTGCTCCCTCTAGCTTCATTAACTCGCGGTCATCCCGCATTTCCGTCCAGGTGATCGTGCATTCAGAAACCAAAAAGCGGATCAGGTGACCTTCTCGCATACTCACCATGAAGGAGGCACTCTCAAATTTATCTCCACAGGTGTAGCAAGATGCCAGGTGTCCGCGTCGCTCAAGCACGATAGCGAGAGCCTGTAAGCTCATCACCAAGTCTTGAATGTAGTCGCGGTATTGATCCGCTAGGCGTGTAAACATTTCACTCCTCCTTTCCTCTGACCCATGCTAACCTAAAAAGCTAACAAGTAGTAATTTATGCTTATTCTAACAACGCCTTAATACTTTAAGTGTGCCCCTCCTCCCCAGTCAAGCTGTCACTCGTTCATAGTAGAGAGGAATTGTCCTGAGGAAATGTAGTGGATAACACCCTTTAGCGCAGGGATCCTCCCCCTCCGGGACTGAGCAGGCAATAGAAGCATTTTCAGGTGCGGATCCCTTTTGTCTGACACTATTGAGGATATCCAGGATCCTTTCTGGATAGGCAATACAGGCATTTTTTTGCTGAGCCAATTGACAATTATTGCAGATTGTTTCAAATGTTGAGGATTGATGACTTTTGCCGTGAAATGGATGCAAAAACATAGGGAAATGGTAACCCTAAGCACAACCGAAAGCCTGCCATTCCCCACAAACGGGAGGAGTCAGAGGAGAAGAAACTTTGACAATAAAACGCAGAGGATCTTGCTGAATAGGGCACTCAATCGGAGGGATCCCCTCTCCACCCCTGCCTATTTCGCGGAGTCACCTTCAGGGTCTGCCTGGGTATTGGCCAGTAAAAGTTGACGTAACTCCTGACGCAGTGAGTTCATAGGGATCCGCTCCAGCACTTCTGCCGCAAAGGCATAGGTCAACCAACGATGGGCGGTAGCGGGATCAATGCCGCGACTTTGCAGATAAAACAGTTCGTCTTCATCCAGTTGACTGACCGTAGCCCCATGGGCACATTTGACGTTATCCGCCAAGATTTCCAGTTGTGGTTTGGTATCGACTCGCCCTTGGGTAGAGTGCAGAAGATTACGGTTGGACTGAGCGGCTTCGGTCAGTTGCGCCAGCGGGCGAACCCGAATATGACCACGGAAAATGGCATGAGCCTGATCGGTGACGATGGTTTTGTGTAGGTGTTGACTACTGCCATAGGCGGCTTGGTGATCAATCTGGCTAAAGGTATCCCCCACCTGCCGCCCTTGCATCAGGGTTAAGCCACTGATCAACGACTGGGCTTGCTCGGCGGTTTGCTCAATCTCTAGGGTATGTCGGGAGAATTGGGATCCCAAGCTGATCGCTTGTCCTTGATATTGACTACCCTTAGCCTGGGAAACCGCCGTTTTACCCAGATGAAAGGTTGAGAGGCTCTGCCGTTGCAGATAAGTGTGATTGAGGACAGCGGACTCGGCCAAGACCAATTCACTAACACTATTGCAGAAGCTGGTGACGGATGCCTCTGAAACATAGTCCTCGACTAGGGTAAGGCGACTCCCCTTGCCCATCCGTACCATCAGGCGAGGCTGAGTGATGACGGCAGTTTCGGTGGAGACACCTGGTGAACGTCCTAGGGTGGGATCCGTCAACCAGAGCAGGTGGAGGGGCTGGGCAACTTCCACATGGTCAGCGACGGTGATCTGGACAAAATCTTGGCAGCAGGCAGTATTAAGGGTGGTAAAGAAGTCCGGCTGAGCGAAGCTTTTTTGCAAGAGGCTGTCTGAGTGGTCGCTATCCAGATCAGAGCCAAAATGCAGGCTGATCCCCGGCGGGAGGTTATCCAGATAGCCGTTGTCAGCCCTCGACAAGCCGTTCACCACCACCAGCCACACACTTGTTAAGGGAGAAGCGAGGAATGAGGCCATTTTTTCTGAGGGCAAATCAGAAGATTGGCAACGATGGGTAATTGGCTGAAAGCGATGAGACCATAGGGCAGAAAGATCGCTGTATTGCCAGTCCTCATCCCGCAGAGAGGGAATAGCCAACTCGCTCAAACGACGAAGAGCCTTTTGTCTGGTGAGGGAGGTGTTAAAGGGAGTAGAGCATACATCTTGTTCGGCCAGTTGATAGACAGCCAATAAGTCCTGTAAAAAGCGGCGACTCTCTAGATTTTGCTGACGAGGAGAAAGGGAAGCAGTCATCCTGCCACCTCCGCTATGTCCTCATCCCTGACCCAGGCATAGCCACGGGATTCCAGCTCGAGGGCCAGTTCTTTGCCTCCCGTCGTCACAATTTCCCCCCCCTCCATGACATGCACATAATCGGGGATGACGTAATCCAAAAGACGCTGGTAGTGAGTGATCATAAGGATGCTGTTGGCAGGACTCGCCAATTGGTTGATCCCTTGCGCCACGATCCGCAGCGCATCGATATCTAGCCCCGAATCGGTTTCGTCCAAGATGGCCAGGGTAGGTTGAAGAATCGCCATCTGCAAAATTTCGTTGCGCTTTTTTTCACCCCCCGAAAAGCCCTCATTCACATTGCGTTCCAAAAAACTAGCATTCATCTGGATAATGCTCAATTTTTCTCGCACAAAATCATCAAAATCAAGAGCATCCAGTTCAGGTAATCCCCTTTGCTTTTGGCGAGCATTATAGGCAATTCTCAGAAAGTCAGCATTGCTCACCCCAGGCAGTTCGATAGGATACTGAAAAGCCAAAAATATACCAGAGCGTGCCCGATCTTCGGGATCCATATCTAGAAGATTCTGCCCCTGAAAATAAACTTCTCCGCCCGTCACGGTATAGCTGGGGTGTCCTGCCAAAACTTTTGAGAAGGTGCTTTTGCCAGAGCCGTTTGGTCCCATAATGGCATGAATCTCTCCCGCTTTAATCTCTAGATTTAACCCCTTCAAAATAGGGATTTGATCTACTTCAGCCGTTAGATTGACCACGGAAAGAACGGTGGGGCTATGATCACGAATCATGAAGCTTGAGCATCCTTAATAACTCGACGATGACAATTCAACATTTAAGAGATGCTCCTGGCAGGCTGCAAAAATTTGCCATAAAACCCCCAGGAGCATAAGTGTATCACTCAGGGCATAAAGCGTGGCTCATAGACATCGCCCCCTGTCGTTAACTTATAGAACTGCCATCCCACTCTATTGGTGACAATACCATAGGTATCGACAACAGGAGAATGATGGCGATTTATCCAGCTACACACTTGCATGGCTGGCAAGCATTGAGATAGACCCTGCTCAAAATCATCTCGCTTTGCTTCAATAATAGAGAGAAAAGGAGTTTCTAGATATTCCCGATCATCCGCTAATAAATAATCGGGACTGCCACAGAGATGATCGCTTTGAATATAGGCTCCTTTCCAGATTTTGAGCCTATCAAACTTTTGGATACCTTCTTGTAAGATAGCATCAATCAATAGCTCTTTAGACTTTTCGGTACTTCTTAAATCAAACCTGTGGAGACGGATCAAATGTTCAGTCAAAAACCGAATAGGATTCTGGGGCTGAACTGGCAAAGTCCAGGGGAGCAGCTTTTGGATCCCCAAATGCTTGAAAGCCTTTTTGAGATCAAAGCTAGAAAGGTTCTTTTTTTTGTGAGATAACTTACGAGAAGAGTTCATGGTCTATGAATAGGTTCAGGGGAAAATCTCAGGTAAACTATATGCACTAGCCTACACTCCCCTCCAACTTGAGGCTCAACAAGCGATTGGCTTCTACGGCAAATTCCATAGGCAACTGATTGAAAACATCCTTGCAAAAGCCATTAATAATCATGGAAACGGCATCTTCTGACGAAATTCCCCGTGACTGAAAATAAAAGATTTGTTCCTCGCCAATTTTGGAAGTAGAGGCTTCGTGCTCCACTTTGGCAGAAGCATTTTGCACTTGAATATAGGGAAAGGTATTCGCCGAACAATCGTTGCCAATCAGCATCGAATCACACTGGGAATAGTTCCGGGATCCCTGGGCTTTTGCTCCCATCTTGACTAACCCGCGATAGCTATTGTGAGAATGTCCGGCGGAGATGCCTTTGGAAATAATGGTGCTGCGGGTGTTGCGACCAATATGCACCATTTTGGTGCCCGTATCGGCCTGTTGATAGTGATTAGTTAGGGCTACCGAATAAAATTCTCCCACCGAATGATCCCCGACCAACACGCAACTGGGATACTTCCAAGTAATCGCGGATCCGGTTTCCACCTGCGTCCAAGAAATCTTGGAATGGGATCCCTGACAAAGACCCCGCTTGGTGACAAAGTTATAAATTCCTCCCTTGCCATTTTCATCCCCTGCATACCAATTTTGGACAGTGGAATATTTGATCTCAGCTCGATCCAAGGCTACCAATTCCACAACCGCTGCGTGCAGTTGGTTCGTATCAAACATGGGAGCGGTACAACCTTCCAAATAACTTACCGAGCTAGCTTCATCAGCGATGATCAGAGTTCGCTCAAACTGTCCAGATTCTCCGTTGTTGATCCGGAAATAAGTGGATAGCTCCATCGGACAAGCTACACCCTTAGGGATATAAACGAAGGAGCCGTCACTAAAAACCGCCGAGTTAAGTGCAGCAAAATAGTTATCTGCGATTGGCACCACACTGCCCAGATATTTTTGAATTAGTTCGGGATAGTTATGCATCGCTTCAGAAATGGAGCAGAAGATCACCCCCTGCTTGGCCAATTTCTCGCGAAACGTGGTGGCTACCGAAACACTATCAAAAATGGCATCCACTGCCACATTGACATTAGCTAAACGTTTCTGTTCAGAAAGTGGGATCCCTAGTTTTTCAAACGTTTCTAATAGGATGGGATCCACCTCATCCAGACTCTTTTTTTTCTCCGTAACTTTGGGAGCGGAGTAATAAACAATATCTTGATAGTCAATGGCCGGATAATGCACATTTGGCCACGTTGGTTCGACCATTTTGAGCCACTGCCGATAAGCCCGCAGGCGAAAATCCAGCATAAAATCTGGCTCCTGCTTTTTGCTCCAAATTAGGCGGATCACATCCTCATTCAAGCCTTTGGGTATGGCATCTGATTCGATTTGCGTAACAAATCCGTACTTGTAGGGCTGGTTGACAAGGGTTTTGACAGTGGCAGTCATGGGATCTTTTTGGTTACTCAAGAGTGATAATCCCTGAGGTTGTATCCATAGACTGACAGAAAACAAAATCGGAGATTGACAGGAGTAGGCCTGACGATCTTCTGGCTATCGATGGATGATTCAGGGGAAACAGTGAAAATAACTTTAGCAACAAGGTTGTTGTTTAAGCTATTGTCAGGTTACTTTAGAAACGATCCGGTTGTCAAAGTCGGGGGACAGGGATCCCGTGGTTTGACGGATAGAACGGATCTCTCCAAAATTGTCCCTGGTTTCGGGCAAGCCCATCGAGTAACGGGATTTTTTGTGGAGTTTGCTTGTTGTCTTAGCCTTCGGGAGAAGCCGCATGATCGCCAGTCAGACCACCTCCACCAAGCAGTCGATCTTGCTCTGTCTGCGAAAACAAGGGCCAGCCACCGCCCAAGCGTTAGCTGAGCATCTGCATATCTCCCCCCAAGCGATCCGTCGCCATCTTAAGGATCTGGAGACAGAAGGATTGATTCACTTTCAGGTGGCGCAGGAGGGGCTGGGAAGACCTCACCATATCTATCAGTTGAGTGACGCCGCCGCTGAACGTTTTCCGGATAGTTATGACCGGTTTGCGATGGGGTTGCTCAATACCCTCGTGGAAACCGTGGGCAGCGACCAGATGGGATCCATCCTCCACAAACAATGGCAGCAGAAAGGTCTGGCCTATCGTCAGGCTTTGGGGTCGGGATCCCTATCGGAAAGACTACTTAAGCTGGTGGAACTGCGTCGGCAGGAGGGATACATGGCGGAGTGCCAGCCCTACCCTCGGCAAGAGATCCTCAACAGTCAGTACTTGTTAACAGAGCATCATTGCGCCATTTCCCAGATTGCTCAAACTTTTCCCACGGTTTGCGGCCATGAATTGGAGATGTTTGCCACGGCGCTACCGGACTGCCAAGTGGAGCGCATCACCTGGTTAGCGGAAGGCAAAAGCCATTGTGGTTATTTAATCTCGCTCCAATCTCCCCAATCGATAGCCTAGAAAATCCTTAACCTACCAGTGGTTATAGGAGGATTTGATGCAACTTAAATGGGTAAAGGATAGACTTAGCCATGCTGGTTATCCATATTGGCCTTGATAAGGAATGTATCCTGGGGAGATTCTATCTGTATAAGAACCTCTGTATAAGAACCTAGCTAACACTACGTGACAGCGGACGGACGAAATTTGCTGGTACTGGGTTAGCAGGTATCTGCCGCCGCTGTACGTTGGCGTTAGGCTGCCTTTCCCCCGCAGTGGACAATTCAATGACACTCTCGACAGCGTAGCCTAACCCCTCCTTTGACTTGACGCGTGCCGATCCCCTCAACTGGCCGGCTTGGGATGACAGCAAGACTTCTGCTTGGGCTGAGCGGGGGGGACATCCAAAGCAGGATTGTGATCAAAAAAGCTGACGGGCTTGAGCATAAAACCTGCATAGGAGACAGGCATAACAGGCCAGTCTTCGGGGCGAGGAAGATGGGTCACCCCAAAGGTATACCAGACTACGATATCCGTGTTTTCAATGGAGCGATTGGCTTTTGTCCAGTGGGGCAAGCCATCCCCACCAGCATGTTGGTTGGGATAGTCTCCTGCTGGGAAGTTTTCCTGGGGATCCCAGGGGGTAACCCAGAGGTGGTTTGCCAAAAAGCCCGCCCGCTTCATCAGACTGGAATGGGGATCCGCCAATGGCAGGACGGTGGCTTCTCCGGGCATCAGTTTATAGCCGACCGCCTGACCCAAACGGTTGGTGACGGTAGGGTTCACTACTTTCCAATAGCGACCACGCAACGGATCGGCCTTTTGTTGGGCTGCGGATTCGGTTTTTAAGAGGGTAGATTTGGCAACAAAGGCATTGCCATAGGGATTGGTTGGCCCTATGGGTTCTGCTTCCCCATGCACTTCGTAAATAGAGTTATGGCAGCCATCAATCTGCATATCCAAACGCATGTTAAAGAAATGTTGATGGATCAACCCATACAGTTGAGGAGCCACAAGCGTGCCATAGTGGGGAACTTCTCCCGGCATTCCGGCGGCGGTGTTGATGATACCCGTTAACTTGACCTCAAATTGAATGGTGCCATCTTGATAGAGATACCAAAAGAAGCCGTAATCATAGTTGCCAACAGTCGTAAAAAAAGAAATCACCAAGCGGCGAGAACGACGAACTTCGGAGCGCTGGGTGCGCCAATCGCTGTGTTTCCAGAGGATGCCGAAGTCTTCTTCGTGCATACAGACGGCGTTTTTGAGCACCTGTGGATGGCCGAAGTTATCCGCCATCACCGCGTCAAAATAATAGATTTCTCCCAAACAATCACAGCCTAAGGTCAGAGAATTGGCCTGGGATCCCACCGCATATTCTCCGACATCGAAGGCATTTTTGCGGAAATGGGGGGTACGGGGATCCCCGTAGGGAACCACCATCTCCGCCAGAGAGGCGCGATACAGAATGGGGCGCAGCCGGTCGTGATCGTGATAGGCCAGGGTGTGTAAAACCAATCCTTCTCGGGTATTAAAGCTGATGCGAAAATCCCATTTTTGCCACTGCACATGATGACCGTTGACCCGAAAGCTGGCTCCTTCTGGTTGAGTGATTTCTAGGGGGCGGAGATCCTGGCGAAATTCTTGCAACAAACTTTGGTCAAAGTTACCCGATTCCGGCGGTAGCGGTACTCCCCCTTCGTCTTCCAGCTTGAACAATTCCATGCGATTCAGATCAATCACCGGATAAAGCCCATCAATCGGGCGAGCATAGCCATTGTCAAGGGGATGGGCGCGTAAGAAACATAAGCCTTTCACCAATCGCTTACCCGCCTCTTCGGCTAAGCCAAAGTTGCCGACTGTCCAATAATCCACCATCAGCAAGCTGGGATCCGTAATGCCCCGCCTAGCTAAAGCCGCTTGAAAGTCGGGATGCGCTCTGAGCAATTGATCGCACTCATGCACCTCCGCATCGAGGATGTAGGGTTGCACGCCGGGGAGAGACTGCCAGGATTCAACCCGTTGCTGAGAGAGGGAGACCACCGCCTCGTAGGTGATGCCCGTCTGACGGTGCAGCAACAGCACAAAGGCCCGCCGCTCTGGTGAGGGATCCCCTTGGTCAAACGCCATCACGGATTGTTTGTTGGGTTCCTGTAAGGTAACGGTGGCAAATCGCCACTGCTTATCGATCGGATAGGTTTGCCGGAGGAGGTGAACCGCTTGGCGGATTTCCTCGGCGGTGAGGGGATCGAGGGGGTGGGTGGGTGGGCTAAGGCTAGGCTTTAGCGGAGTGGGCAGAGGGGTGTGGGTAGTTAATGGGGCAGCAATAGATGACATAACAGGTGACATAATTCGATTTAGAAATCAACAAGAAATCAATAAATTACCGAGAAATCAGCAACAAGAACGGGGAAAACCCCAACAAAGTCTGAGTAATAAACAGCGAAGTTTCTTTGAAATAACGAGACAGGGATCCCGTATTTTATGGTCGAGAAATGTCCCTGACTCTCAGCCAAATGAGTGGTTCAAGAGCAATGTAAGGATAACCCAATCGATTGGTTTCTCCCTTCTGCCTTTAGCGACTCAAAGCAAGAGATTGAGAAGATAATGGCCGGAATAGATAGATGGCCAGAAAGACATCTGATCGACAGGCCAATGTTCAGAGCTATCAATGATTGACGAGAGATTAAACGAATTGGCCAAAATCTCTGCAAAATGTTCAAAATCCGTGATCGCAGGAACGAGGAATTGGGGAAATCCTGATCCCGTTCATCGATTAGGATCGGCAACGGATAATCTCTGGTTATCCTATAGCTGAGAAGTTAAGTTAGGGAAAGTCTACCTAGAGAGAGGCTCCAGCGTTAACTTAAGGTTGCTCAATTTGTTGACGTTTTTTTTGATAAAAGCAACGCTAACCAAAAGAAGAGGGGAGGGGATCGTGGAGAAGAATATCAATAGTATTGATACGATCACCAAAAACACTAAAAAGCTGAATAGAAGTGAATTTGCAGAGTAGAGAGGGCAGCATAAAATAAGGTTTTTCTGAACGGCTTACAGGCTTATCGGTATCATGATCTGATTCCTGAACCCCGCCTGGATGGGCAATTCAAGAGCTTTAGTCTGCAAGTAATATAGCAGAGGGTTACAGGGGGTTGGCAAGGGCAATATTTAAAAAAATTAGGTAGGGATCCCCGGTTCCCCCAGCCAAATCTGAGGCAATCGGATCTCTTGTCCATTGCTACCAAAGCTCAGGGCCAGTAGGGATCGCTGGCGGGTTGGTGCTGCCAAGTGATGTCATTTCCCCTAAACGATTGCAGGTGTAAAGCCTGACTAAAATCAGCACAAGCCCGTTCATAGTCTCCAATCTGAGCCAGGGCTAGGCCACGATTTTGATAGATCCGCCCGTTTTGTGGATCCAACTGGAGGGCACGATCATAGTCAGCCAGAGCCGCTTCAGGATTGCCCTGCTGCATCCACAACAACCCACGATTGTTGTAGAGGGTGGGGCAGGAGTGAACCTGCCGTTCGATGGCGGCTTGGTAATCGCTCAGTGCCCCCACCGGATCGGACAATAGGCTTCTCACCAAGCCACGGTTGGCATAGGCATCTGCCAAATCGGGATCCAGACGCAGGGCTTCTGAAAATAACTGTAAAGCGGGATCCCATTCCTCCTGTTTGGCGGCCAGAATAGCTTGCCCCAGATAAGCGTCAGCCAAGCTGAGGGATCCCCAGCCCTGGTTGAGGGCAATCGCCTGCTGAAAATCCTGAGCAGCGCCCGTCCAATCCCCTTGGTGAGTGCGCGCCCACCCCCGCTGATAGAGGATCGCCGATCTGGCTTCTCCAAGCTCAAGTGCCCGTGAAAAATCAGCAATCGCCTCCTCCTGCCGCTGCCAAGCGACATAGACCAACCCTCGGTTAAAGTGGGCGATGGCCTGCTCCTGCCCTGACCCATGCGACTGCTCTATCACCTGCTGATAATCCGCAACGGCTGGCTCGAGGTTTTTTGCCTGAAAATGGGCGATCCCCCGGTGCAGGCGAGCCGTCACATCCTGGGGTTGTTGCTCTAACCAACGATTGAGATCCGGTAGGCAGGCGGCATCTCCCAAATAGCTATAGGCAAGCCCCCGCAGCCGATAGGGTTCCAGTTGCTGGGGATCCCTATTTAGATAGGCTTCACAGTCGGCTAGGGTTCCGGTATAGTCTCTGAGGTGGAGGCGCACCCTGGCTCGCAGCAGGTAAAGGTGCGGCTGATCAGGATCCCGTTGCAGGGCTTGGGTAAAGTCATCCAAGGCGATTTGCCATTGGCCGAGTTTTTCAGCAACCTGACCCCGCTGCTGGTAGATCTCCATCTGTTGAGTCACCGGGGCATCAGACGGCAACAACTGCAAAGCCTCAGTAAAGTCGGTGATAGCCGCTTCCAGATTGCCCTGACTGTCAAACGCTTTACCCCGCTGCAGATAGAGATCACTATCCGGTTGCTGCCGTTGCAGGACTTGGGTAAGACTTGTCACCGCCCCTTGCGAATCTCCCATCGCCAGGAGGGCTTTACCCCGCAACCGTTGAGCGAGCAGATGGTCGGGATGGAGCGTGAGGGTTTGGTCATAATCACTGATGGCTCCAGCAAGATCCCCCCGGTTAGTACGCAGTTGCCCCCGTTGCAGATAGGCCTCCGGCAGATGCGGATTGCGTTGGATCACCTGGGTCAGATCCGCCTCGGATCCCTGCCAATCTCCGGTTTTAGCTCGCAGTCTGCCCCGCGCTAAAATAGCTTGCTCATGGTTAGGATCCTGAGCTAAGAGGGCTTCCAGTTCTTGCAGAGCTTCCTGATCCTGTCCCCGTTGTTCATAAAGGATGGCTCGTTGATAGCGAATGTCGAGACGGTGGGGATCCCGTTGCAGCAGACCATCAAAATCCCCCAAAGCTGCCGTCAGATCCCCATGTTCTAGCCAGAGATAGGCGCGCTGTTCGTAGGCTTGTCCCCAATCAAAGTCGGGGTGAATGCCCGACCGATCCTCGGTCGGAGAACTCATGGTGGCATGATCAGCCTGTTCGAGAGCCGCCGTCAGATCCGCCAAAGCCAGGTGCTTTTGCCCCAAACGCAGATAAGCCAGTCCCCGTTGCAGATAACCGATCGCCATCGGTTGGAGGGCAATAGCCTGTTCAAAATCCTCCAAACAGCCTTCCGGATCCCCCAATTCTAGGCGAACCAACCCTCGATAATAATGAGCCTCTGGGTTTTGTGGTTGCAGGCGAGTCGCTTGAGAAAAATCTTGAAAGGCTCCTTCCAGCTCGCCAATTTGCCGCCGAGCGATCCCCCGCTCAAAATAGACGATGGGATCCTTGACATGTAAGCGCAGAGCTTGGTTCAGATCCACAACCGCCCCCTGCCACTCCCGCAAGCGAATCCGAATTTCTCCGCACCGCAGATAGGCAAGGGCATGGTGGTCATCCCGCTGCAAAACCTGGACAAACTCCTGTAAAGCCGCTTCCCACTCCTGCCGTTGATAATAAAGGGATCCCCGCAGGTAATAGGCTTCGGCAGCCTCAGGATTGAGGGTGAGGGCTTGCTCCAGATCGGTGAGCGCCGCCTCGGGTTGATTGAGGGTGAGGAGAATCTTGGCGCGTTGACAGTAGACATCGGCTTCGGGGGTAGACAGCTCAATCGCCTGGGAAAAATCCGCCAGGGCTGCCCCGGCATCATCTAAACGCAGGTACAACAACCCCCGTTGCCAGTAGGCTTGATGTTGGTTGGCATCCAATTCGATGGATTGGTGAAAATCCTCCAGCGCTTGCCGAGTATTGCCCAACTGGGCTTGAGCGATGGCACGGTGAACATAGCAGGCGGCATGACTCGGTTGCTGTTGCAAAACACGACTAAAGTCGCTGATGGCTAACCGATAATTCTCCATCTGCAAAAGCACCAATCCCCGTTGCAGATAACTAGCCAAATCTTGGGGATTCAGCTCGATAGCGCGGGTATAGTCGCTGATAGCGGGTTCAAGGGATCCCAGCTTGACAAAAGCCGCTGCCCGGTTGAAATAGGTCTTGGCATCCTGATCGGCAATGGCTAGGGCACGGGTATAGTCCTCCACTGCCCCCTCCCAATCTTCCCAGGTGCTGCGGGCTACCCCGCGGTTGAAATAAGCCTCACTATCCTGGGGATTTTTTTGCAAAACCTCAGAGAAATCCGCGAAAGCTGCTTGTGAATTTCCTAAAATTCCCTGCACGACTCCACGATAGAAATAAGCGCGGCTATCTTTTGGGTTGAGAGTAATTACCTGGGAATAATCATCTAGCGCCTGCTCAAAACGTTCTAATATGCGATAACAATTAGCACGATAATAATAGGCTTCTGTCCACTTGGCATTCAGATCTAAAACAGAACTCAAATCTAAAATAGATTCTGTTAGTTGGTTTAATTTATAATAGGCAATTCCACGATTAAAATAAATCTTGGCATCCGTGGGATCCCGTCGAATCACTTCCGAATAATCTTGAATAGCCCCAGATGTGTCTCCCAATTTATAACGAGCAAGGGCACGGTTGCTGTAAGCACGAATATCATCAGAATTGAGTTGAATGGCGTGGTTAAACTCAAGAATCGCCCCTCGCACATCTCCTTTTTTGGCCTTGTCAATCCCCCGCATCAAAAAAACATCTTCGACACTCGGCAAAGAACTGTTAATACTTTCAACAGTAGAAAGGAGCAGAGGTCTGAGAGATTCCAAAACCTCAGCAGCACTTTGATAACGTTGATAATCGACACAAACCAACTTATCGATCAGTTCCGCGAACGGTTGAGAAACCTGAGCAAAATGATGCCAAAGTAGGCGTCCTGTAGAGGGATCATCATGAATTTTATTGGGAGAGCGACCCGTGAGAGCTTGAATAATCAACGCCCCCACCGCGTAGAGATCACTACTAAATTTGGGCTTGCCCAGCAGTTGCTCGGAGGGCATAAAGCCAATCGATCCAATCACCGTTGAAGAGTTGGTCTGCCCTTGATCGTCGGTGAGCAATGCACTCACTTCTTTCACGGCTCCAAAATCAATCAACACCAGTTTTTTATCCTGCCGCCGCCGCCGTAAATTGGCAGGTTTAATATCGCGGTGAATCACTTCACGCCCATGCACCACCACCAAAATTTCTAAGATTTCTCTCAAGAGATTGAGGGCTTTATCCTCCGGCATAGATTGCCCCAAGGGCATTTCCTGGGTTAGATCATGCCCCTCAATAAACTCTTGTACCAAAAAGAACTCATTTGACTGTTCAAAATAATCAATTAAATCAGGGACTTGATCAAACCCATTCAGACGAGCCATTACCTTTGCTTCCCGCTCAAACAAGGTGCGAGCTGTCAACATGGTGTAGGCATCCGAGGATTGGGGACGCAGCCGCTTAACCACGCAGGTGATTCCCACCCGCAGGTTGGTGGCACGATAGGTAATACCGAAGCCCCCTCGCCCCAATTCCTCTAGGATGCGATAGCGACCATCGAGTAATGTTCCCTTGCTGATGCTGTCACTCATCACTCTTTGGCGGCGGATGGGGAATAAATTGGAGGGGAGGCTCGGCTACCCCCGTGAGACCAGCGGAACTCACTTTCCTTTATAGATCGCCCGGATAGAAATGAGCCAGAGCGAGGTCAAGGGATCCCTCAATCTTGCACATACTCACTTCCCTGCCAGAGGGCGGTCTCAGCTCGCTGCAACTCTCGCCCCAGATAAGCGGCATGGCTAAACTGAGAAACAATCCCCTCATGATCCGGGTTTTCAAACAACTCAACACAAATTTCTTTGGCCGTGCGACCAGAAAAAATGCGTTCTGGAGGGCGATTGAGTTTGCCTTTGGCGGGAATCACCTTACCCGTTAAGGGATCAGTGGCGAGTCCTTGTTCATTGATAACCGTGCTGAAGTGCTTGGCATAAATCAAGGCATGATCTCGATCCACATAAATGATGAAATAGCCTGCGGGATCCAATTGGAGAGGGCGTTGAGAAAGGTGATCATCAATGGCTTGTGCCGAATCGAGGCGAGAAACAGACGAGGTGGTCATGAGGGATCCATTATTCAAACAAATGAAACTAGGGAGGAATTCCTATCATAAACCCTTAATTTAAGTATGGGTCGAGGGATAAGGGTGCAGATTCCGTTTCTTTATTTTGACAGAAATTCTCTCGGTCGCCCATTTCGGGGAAGTGAGGGGATCCCTTTGGCAGGGCAGCATCCCCAATCGCCTCTCCCCACTGTTTGAGATTGAGGGCATAGCCCGCTACCACCAGATAGACCGGATCGGCTACGTGAGCTACCCGCTGGGTCAAATCTCCTAATCGATCCCGAAACAGCCGCCCCATAGCAAAAGCAGGCACGACACCCCAGCCTACTTCTTCCGCCACAATAATCACAGATAGACGGTTTTGAGCGGTTTCACGATATAAAACCTCCAAAAAAACCTCCACCTCCTGCTGCCAATCCGGCGGCGCGGTATCCAATCGGGATCCCACCCACCCCCCTAAAGCATCAATTAAACAACAGTGGCGATCCGGACACTCGGCAATCGCCCGCTCCAGATGATGGGAAATTTCCCAGGTTTGCCACTCAACCGGACGACGTTGGCGATGGAGGCGAATGCGTTCCGCCCACTCGGCATCTTCAGAAAAGCTCGCTGGTGGAGAAGTAGCAACATAAATAACCGGCCAACCGGATTGTTTGGCTAAAGATTCAGCATAAAAACTTTTTCCAGAACGGGTAGGACCCGTAATCAAAATCACAGACATTGGGAATACACTAGGGATCCAAAATAGGTCTTATAAACAAGATCTTACTTAGTCACATGATGGGGGTTACTTAAAAGGATGAGCATGATCAGGGGTGCGGATCCCCTACTTGATGGCTCTCCGTCTGCCAATCAAACCAAGTAAAAAACTGATCCACAAAAGGCTGCAATTCGGCCTCTACATAATAAAAATTCTCTCCGCGATCCGTAAACTCCCAAAAATCTGCTTTGGTAGAACGTAGCTCATAATGAATCGTTCGTAGGCGATGTCGGGGTTCATGTTGCATATCATGATAGATCAATTGAGCCAGCTCTGGTTGACCAGTCTGGAGATAACAAGCCGCCAGCTTGACCTGCGATTTGCGGATCCCTTGTAGAGTAATTTCCTGTTGCTCCCCCTCAGAATCTTGATCAATTTTTAGAAGTATCTCAAGTAATTTTACACCGATTTCTGATTGATGATAGTTACACAACTGAGCCAAAAGACACAAGTCAAAAGCAAAGGTTTCAGACAGGAAAAACAATCCGGCTTTATAGGCAATTAAACTATAGTAACGAAAGTATTGAGCAATGTCTAGGACAATACTATGTCGCCTATTTAGCAATGCGGATTCTGCTAACAAGCGATATTGCTTGAGAATATTGTAACCGGTACGGATATCTTTCGTGTTGATAACAGCTCTTAGATAGGTATTAAAGAATTTAATACTCAGGTTAATAATTTCATCTTTTTGACTCTGAAAAGCTCTGTCAGCTATCTCACGAGTATTGATGCTAATAATATAACAGGCTTCCCGTAGTTCGTTGAGAGATTCATTAAATATAGCCTGATATTGTCGAAATATCTTAAGTTCTACCCATATTTTTTCGGTTTCGATCTCTCGTAAATGAGCCAGATCAACGGAAACAAAGTCAGGATCCCGACAAACAGCAGGGGTTAACAAAAACCAATGGTGGGGCAGTTTGTGTTTGTAAGTTCCATAAAAGAGAAAAAAGGTTTTTAGGCTATCGAGAGAATCCAGCATAATCAGGTTTTCCCGTTGTCGAATGGCACTAGCTGCAATTCCCTTAATTTCATCGAGGGCGGATAAACACTGTTGATGAACCTCCTGGATTGGCTGATCCAGACGATAGCGAAAAGCATTGATAATCGATTGGCGGGTTTGTTGCTCAATACGATCAATAATCGAAGTAGGTCGAAGAAAGTTAAAAACAAAGATAAAGTAGGGAATTAACACTAAGAAAGATAGTGTGCCCAAAATTAAATTTAGCCAAATTAATAAAATTGGCTTGGCAACCACACTAAAAACCAGGGCTGTCCAAACCGCTGTTAGGGTAGAAACAATCAAAAAGAGAATGATAAAAAAGTTGATTTTTTCTCGTAAAAACAACTCGGTGACTTTGGGGGTAAAGCGATCAGCACTCAGTTGAACAACAATAGCCACCACCGAAATCGTAAATCCCAGCACCCCCGAAAGCACTTGAGCCAAGGTACCGATGAATCCCTGAAGAGCTTCGGTATCCTCAATCCGCGCCCCCGAAACCATGCGCTTCAGATCGGATCCCAAAAAAAGCAACCCCACCAGTAAGATCACTAAACCCAACCCCATCAGCCCGCCAATCATCGGGATCCCCAGCTTGGATATGGGTTTGGGGTTCCAGGGTAAGGGCAGCGAAGAAGGAGAGGGCACGTCGGGATCCCAGAGGAAGGTTTGTTCTTCAATAGTAATGGGGATGCCTTCCATTCCGGCTTCTCTCCATCTGCAAGGAGATAGTAGCCCCTGAGGATTTATCTCGGTAAGATTCGCTACAGGTGTCTGGCTTATCCCAGGGGTGAGCCTAGGTTAGGGGTGGTGTATGGTTAGCGATCAGTCAATACGGCAGGTTCGCCTATCGGTGGCTTTAATGATGTTGAGCATTCTGTTCTATTGTTTTTTTTCCCGTTTTGATGCAGGTCAAGGGATCACTCCACAGTTCCCTGGTCAAATGGTCAGGCAGAATAAGCCATAACGTACAATTAGCAAGACAACTGGCACCACCTGACAGGGCAACCCTGCACCCAGCCAAGATGACCCACGATCCGAGTCAAGACATTTCCGCGCTGCGGCAAGCCATGCAGTCTCGCCAGATTCCTCAAGTGGCAAAGGTGATCAACCATTTGGCTGAGTCTGAGCGTTCCCACGTTGTCACCCCCGTTTTGCAAGAACTCGCCCTGACGGATCCCGCCACCGCCCAGTGGTTTATTCGGCATGTCATGACGGAAGCAACCCGTCAGCAACTCAAACAAGGGATCCAAGCTGCCGCGATTGACTATATGCAGGAAGCTGGGTTTCTGGAAGGGGAAGCGTTTTGGTGGCAGGGAGAAACCCTGGTTTTGAGCCAAGCCAGTTTGCCCTATGCGGCGGCGGATGATGATCCCTTGGGTCAGCTATTGGTGGCTGAATTTTGTCAACTATCGGACTAAAAGTTTTCCCTGCTGGAATGGGAAAGTACTGGATAAGCCGAGAGGAATCGGTGAAGGGGTAGAGTGATAGGTAACAAAGCTGCTCTTATCCAAGCATCTGAAACAAGTAAATAATTTTGGTAGTGCCCCTGGAGTAATGATACTATTCGCCTGAGTTTTTTCTATTTCTTATCTGAGCCATGTTTACCTGTCCAAACTGTCATTCTTCTAATTTTGTTAACCAAGGCAAAACCCATAATAAAAAACAACGATATAAACAATATAGACGCCATAATGGCCATGGGCAGTTTACCCCTGATTCCTCTCAGAAAGTTATTTCGGATGCGGATAGATCTTTAGTGGATAAACTCTTGCTAGAACGACTTTCCATCGCTGCCATATCTCCAATAACAAACATCTTAGAATCATGGCTACAAAACTATATCAATCATATAATCATTCCAATTTAATTTGAGAATCGCAAAGCCTCTCACCGCTTGCATACAGGGACTTAGATAGTCGCATTCTTATCTGGAATAACCATAGATCCGCATTATACGTCACAAATCATGGAGGTTTATCCGTAAAAAAAGGCACTTAGTTCGCGTTAGCGTCTTTTCCCGCAATGCGATGTTTGCGTAGCTTGGTATAGCCATTACTGTGATTGTTTGTAGGATCCAAAGAAAATCAGCAATGGCTCTGGATAGCCATGGAGAAAGAGACTCGAATGGTTGTAGCCACTTATTTCGGATCCAGAACTAGAGATAGTGCAAAAAAGGTTATGGAAGAGACTGCCAAAAGCTTGGGAAAATAATAGTACAGCCTATTCGACGATTAGCTAGTACAGTAACAGCACTTGGTAAACCAGTTTCTGAATGATGCCTTCTCTACCAAATATAGTGCGATCTCTATCAGCTTTTCTATGCTTTCCATCCCCCTAGAAGGAAACAGTCGGACA
>JANRIL010000006.1:0-113709 GCA_033764955.1 Cyanobacteriota bacterium
CGGATGGAGGTATTGCCGAGATGATAGGCTGCTACCACTTTCTTTCGGAGGTCAAGGGAATAACGGCTCATGCTGTTGGAAAACTCAACCTCTCTAACCTTAACTCATTCATGTTCTATGTAAATAACGAAAAAGCTGTAATTGCTCAAAAGGCTCGATCGACCATTGAATTTTAAGTGTAGAAGCTTGAGGGATTAATGTTATCTACAAAGAGTGTGATCGCTGTGAAGCGCAGGCTAACACTGCGTTGGTACGAACGTTACACAGGTTATTTGTGCGAGTCCAAGGTTATCTGCCGTAGCACAACTTCACCGTTAGCTGGGTGAGGCGTTAGGGGGGCGTAGCTATTGATATACCTGTTATTCTTGTCAATCATTTAGAAGTGCTTACAAGGTGCTATAGTAGCCCAAAGCAACCTTCATCAAGTAGATGCCTGTGAACAAAGTTGCTGTATTTGGTAATGCTGGAGGCGGAAAGTCTACACTCAGCAAACGTTTAGCAGAAATGACTGATTTGCCTATGATCGCTTTAGACCTTATGAAGTATAAACCTGGCGGTGGAGAAGTACCCTATGAAGAATATAAAGCAGCTCATGATCAACTCCTCCAGCAGGACCAATGGATCATTGATGGATATGGATCTTTGGATACAGTATGGGAACGACTAGAGGTTGCGGACACCTTAATCTACCTAGATTTGCCACTTCTCCGGCATTATTGGTGGGTAACGAAGCGATTTTTGAAAGGCTTTTTGGTTCCACCAGAAAATTGGCCTGAGAATAGTCCACTCCTGAAGGGCACACTGAACAGCTACTATACTGTTTGGCTGTGCCATAAGAAACTTACTCCAAAATATCGGGAGTATGTGCATAAAGCCAAGGAAAGCAAGCGAGTGTATCATCTTCAGTCGCTTAAACAGGTGAAAAAGTTTTGCCAAGCTATTGAACTAGAATTCAAAAAATGAAGGTTATTTGTGGTGACCCAAAATTTCAAACAGCGATCTGCCATTCCAAATTTACCAAAGAGGTTGTCTATCAGATGAGATTAAGGGACAGTGGTGTGCTCTCCAGCTAACAACCCCAATGCACACCGACCGCCGAGAGTTGATCGGTTATAGTTCGAGGTTATCTGCGCCGAGTGATTGGGGCGTTAGACCGATACCCCAAACCTTCAGCATATGTGAGCTACTTTAATTCTGGTTCCAGAGTTAGTTGAGAGTTGGGCAATAATAGTTCAGTACGACCAGCAATCTTTTGGGCTAGATCCTTGAAATCCCAGTACACTAGCTTTACAGCAGCAATGTGAGCACCTATAGCTCCATCAGCCGGTTTAAGCTGGAAAATGGGTTTATGAGACTCTTGAGCCATTGGCATCAAACTTTGATAGTGCTTAAGTAACGCTAAACGATTTGGATCGGTTGATGGCGTTAAGGTGGTTTCGTTTGGTTCTTGAAGAACCTCAGCACCGTAGATGTGTGGGATTCGTTCAATCCATCTTTGAAATGCTTTTACAGGACGGTCAAATCGAACACCGTGTTGGAGAATAACATAACCAACAGGTTGCATTTTCCCTTTTGGTAAAGCGAGATCTGAGACTGGGTTTTTGGGGATACGCTCCTGCCATTCCTCTCTCCAGCGTCTTAGGGTTGGACCAAGGTTCTTGAGTCCCTGTAATGAGAAGAGATCTGGTGAGAGAGGAACTACAACGTAGTCTGAGGCAATCAGAGCCGCTCGGTTAATTGCTCCTAAGTTGGGTCCTAAATCAACCAAAACAACGTCAGCACTATTAATGGATGCTGCTTGACTCAATATTCGCCAAAAAGCCGAGATAACTCTGAATGCTCGCTCTTTGCGATCAAGGCAATCAGACCATTGGGAGGACAATTCATCTTCAAACCCAGACAGTTGTAAATCACCAATTAAAAGACTTAATCCATCTTCTACTTTTTCTAAATTTGGAGTCGCAATATCACCAATGCCACTTAATAAGGGTTTGACGCATCGAAAGACAGTATTAAAGCTATCAGCATTGCTCCCTTCCCAAACCTCTTCCAATCGATCTTCATCTAGGAAAGCCGCTGTTAGATTAGCTTGAGGATCTAAATCTGCTGCTATTACTTTTAACCCCAAATCAAAGTACATCCAAGCCAAATGATAGACAAGGGATGTTTTTCCAACTCCTCCCTTGTTATTGAAGAAAGCAATAATTGGTGCGGTCATGAGTGCTTCCTAATAACAACTGACATATATGAATCCTCAATGGCAAATTCTGCGGGAGGATTCCCATTTTTCTTCAATTCTTTTTGAGCGGTTGGAATTCCGATACCAAAGCGCTGAACATATCCCAGGTTTTTCATCGCTTCCGCCAAATGAGGATTTCGATAATCGGTAACACCCTGACCAAAATTTTGACGATTTACTTGTCCAAACAGTCCACCTGGACTTTGAATCTCAATTCGATCACTAAACCAATAAACCCGCACCGGAGCATTAGTTTCTTCATAGGAACGGTGCATAACAGCATTTCGTACAAGCTGCTGTAACGCTACGATGGGATAGTCAGGCTGCTTTATTTCGAGAGGTTGCGCTGTAATATCAGAAGCTGTCGAAATATTGGCTTGTAGAACTTCATCTATATAGCGTAGTAAATCGATAAGAGAACCACTAATTTCTTTTTGATCTCGAATGGGATCGGTTAATTCAGTTCCGTCAAAGCGGACAAATTGAATATAAAATCCTGGAATAAACTGCCTAGGTTCTTTCCCAGCTACTAGAATACCTAAGCTAGTTGGACGCGAATCCGGTTCTGGAGTCGCAAATCTTAGTGAGATTAGCTTCTGTGTTAAAGATCGCTGATTTTCATCTAACACTTCTGGTGCTAATGCTGATGTCAAGTATTCGCGTTGAAAAATCTCTAAATTTAAATCATCAATAGAAGCGGAAATAAAAGGGCGCAAATCAAAAGGTAAGTCTCTTGCGCGTCTTTTTTCATTAAGGCGACGTTCTTCTTCAGGTGTTGCTGTTGCGCGTCTGGGTCCAACTCGAATATATGTCCGTCCATCGAATCTAACTGGAGGAGCATCTGATGGTTCCACAATAATAACAGCTAATTCGCAATTACCTAAAACACGCTTATTAACCTGTAGCACTGGGAACGGCAAAATCTTTCCTTCAGAGCGTATACTGGAAAGGCTTAGAAGAAGCTCGTCTGTAATAGGCAGGGCAGCGCAGGTTCCATCATCGTTAACTCCCACAAAAAGAACTCCAGGCTTTTTGTGATTTGGCAGATCGTTGGCGAAAGCACAAATTGCCTGTCTAATTTTTTTCCCGTCTGAGATTGACGCTTTACGCTCAACTCTATCAGATTCAAGATCACCTAAAAGTGCCTTCAGCTCTTGATCATCCATGTATTAGTCTCTAAAGTCCTCCTTACTAATCATAATCATTAAGGCTAGAATTGCGATAAATCGGTCTAACAACCGCGCTGCACCGGAACGCCGCAAGATGTTGGTTGAGTTGCAAAGATTATCTGCGTCCGGCGAGCACGACCGTTATGCCGACCGGAGATCACTAATGAAGGCAATTCGACTTGCTAATTTGTTGGGTGCCTTTATGTTTGGGTAGTCCTATGCAAGTAATGGTAGCGCCCCTAGAGTAATGATACTATTGCCTTAGATTTTTTCTATTTCTTATTTGAGCCATGTTTACCTGCCCAAACTGTCATTCGTCTGGCAGGCATGGGAAAGCTGATACAGATCAGTCTATATTTGGTTGAGAAGGCCTCATTTAGGAACTGGTTTACTAAGTGCAGTAATCGTGCTATTTAATTGTCGAATGGGCTCTATCTCTGATGCGTAATCGGGAGCTACTCCTCTCCAAATCTGACCCCATACTTCTTGAACAAATTTATCGACGCATGAGGATAGGAAGTGAGTCCGTTCGATTCCGATACCGATCTACAGGATAGTCAGGCTGCCACTCTAAGGCATGGGACACCTCGTCAACAAAGTAGCTGGGATCCCTATCTTTTTTTAGCACCCGCTTTAGTTCTGTTTCTTATCTCTTCCTTTTGGCCGATTCTTCAGGCTATTTGCTTAAGCTTTACCAACTACGATATTTTGAATGTCCCCAGATGGGTTGGGCTAAAGAACTATGTTCAATTAATTGGGGATCCGCTATTTTGGAAAGCACTGGTCAACACACTTTTCTATTTGGCTTGCGTTGTGCCATTTTTGGTGATTCTGCCATTGGGATTGGCTATTTTGGTGAATCAATCCTTGCCTGGAATACGCTGGTTTAGAGTGATTTATTATTTGCCCGTGATTTTTTCTGTGGTGATTGCAGGACTTGCCTGGAAGTGGATTTACGCCGAAAATGGCCTCTTAAATTATGTCCTATCAAGTTTATTATTTCACCCTATTCAAATTAACTGGTTAACCGATCCGCGATTTGCTTTGCCTGCCCTCGCCACCGTCACCATTTGGAAAGGATTGGGATATTATATGGTGATCTATTTATCAGGACTGCAAGGGATCCCTCAGCATCTCTACGAAGCTGCTGCTATGGATGGCGCTAACCCCTGGCAACAACATACGAAAATCACCCTTCCTCTGATGGCTTCTTACATGATTTTGGTGATGATTTTGTCAGCCATTGCCGCCATGAAGGTGTTTGAAGAAGTCTATGTTATGACGAGAGGGGGGCCTGCCAACAGTACCCTTACGCTGGTCTATTACCTCTACGAACAAGGTATCAGCCGCCTCAACATGGGCTATGCTGCCGCTATGGGAGCGGTGCTATTTGCAATAACTCTCTGTTTATCACTGATAGGGGTAAAATTGCTCAATAGCCGAGGGATCAATGGTTAGCCATGAGCTTGGGATCCGCCAATTTTTCTGGGAATGGCCTAAAGATTTTTGGCTTTGACCACTCCTTTCTAATTAATTTTAACCACTTTTAATCAAGCGGTTCGAGGCGATAACGGCTTAACCAGCGATCCAGTTCGCCTTCCTCTTCATCCAGCAGTTGGGCATTGATCAGTCCCCGTTTGAAAGCCAAGCGAATGGCTCTAGCTCGCAGACTAAAAGTGGTGCCCCATTCATCACTTTCAATCTGATCATTACTGACTTCTAGCTTGTCATAGAGATTTCGCAGGCGATTGGTTACTCCACGCCGAGACAAAAAACGCCGTGCAGCAATCGCTTGATCGGTCAGGCCAAGAGCAATATCCACCAACACTTCATATTCGGCATCGCTCAACCCTGTGATCTTATTTTGGGAACGAGAATCTACTCCTCTGACTTCTCGGTCGATCACACATTGCTCATCCTGAACAACCGCCTGAATGGCACTAATTAACTTTTCATCCGTACAATTTTTCAGCAAATAGCCATACACCGTCTGAGGAGGAACAATTTTGTGTAATTCCCTCACATAGACTTCATCCGCAAAATGAGACCAAAAAACGATGCGGGTGCTCGGACGTTCCGCCCAGATTTGTCGGGCTACCTCGATGCCCGTCATTTCTGGCATCCGAATATCCATCAGCAAAAAATTAGGCTCATGCTTACGGGAAAGCTCAAGAGCCTCATGCCCATTGGACGCAACATAAACCGGGCCAAACTGGGGCAGGTGCTTGTCGAGCAGCCCTTGCACATATTGGCGGTAAAGAACATCATCTTCGGCTAAAAGGGTAGTCACACGCGGATCGTGGCAGAGTATTCTACTCTAGAGACTACGGAATAAGTGGGGAAATAAGCAAGACTCAAAAGAGCAGTTCAACCTAGCCAACCCACAGGATCAGGGTCAAAGCAGAGGAATCATTCCATCTGAGACTATAGCGGCCAAAAGCAGACACAAACTTTCCGTTCCCTTTTAGCTCTCTTTTCCCTTGTGTGGATCTATCCAATCGGGACGGCTTTGCTGAGCTGAGGTGAGCAGGTCAGATAGGGATCCCCATTCCCCTTGTTCCAGGCAGGTGGTGAGGTATTGCAGGTGCGTCTGATAGTCACGCAGAGCCGCCAGTAGAGCGGGTTGATTATATTGAGCCATAGCCAGCCCCAATTCGGGATTGCCTCCCCCCACCCGACTGGTATCTCGAAAGCCACTGCTGGCTAGCTGCTGAGCCAGTTTTCTCCTCTCTTCTGGCATCCCCTGGGCACTGCTGAGCAAACAGGCGCTAAGCATGACGGGCAGGTGGCTAATCTGGGCTACCGCGGCATCATGGGAGAAGGGATCACACACCACCAGACGGGATCCCAGATGGGAGATCAACCCTGCTAGGCAGTCCACCGCCGACGGTGGTGTAGTAGGGAGGGGGGTGAGCACATAGGCGCGATTCTGAAACAGATCCATCTGAGCGGCTTGGATCCCCTGCTGTTCTGTGCCCGCCATCGGATGTCCCCCCACAAAAAGCGGCCACAGTTGGCTAGCCAGGGGTACAATCGCCCCCTTCACGGACGCAACATCAGTGATCACCACCGACGGAAGCAAGATTTGGCTGAGTTGCTCAATCGTCGGCAATGTTAATCCAATCGGCGTACAAACAAACACGATATCCAGCGTGGGAATAGCCAGACTAAAAAGATCTGTACTCGCCTTATGGACAACATGGCGAGCTTCCGCTTGCTGGCAGGTTTGCGGTTGTCGGCTAACTCCCCAGACCTGATGCCCCTGCCGCACAAACTCTAAACCCAGGGATCCGCCGATTAACCCTAGCCCCACAATGCCGATTTGCATACTGCCCTTTCCTAAAAAACTAAACAGAGTCTAGGATCCCCCCTAGCCCCCTTGATTCCGGGAAGAACCGGATTCAATTCCTAATTTCATCCCCCTAATACATTCGTGACCTGAATTTCTCCCGCAATGATCTTGTTTTGAGTGTCCTCCAGTTTTTGCAAGATCTCAGGGGGGATAAGTTGTCGCGTATATTTCATAGGACTGAGGCTCACCCCTCCCTCCTTCAACCCATAGTAGGTTCCCCCCGCCTTAAAGTTGCCATCCACAACCTTCGAGACCTCCGCGAGGGTTACATTATCCAGCCGTTTCATCATGCTGGTCAACACATTTCCGGCAGCTAAATGATCTTGATCAGCATCCACCCCAATAGCCAACTTATTTTGATCTTTGGCAGCGCGAATCACTCCGTTACCCGTAAATCCAGCCACCGCAAAAACGATATCAGCTCCCTGCTCGTATTGCTCAATAGCCAACTGATAACCCACTTCGGGATTACTAAATCCACTAAAATCGGGCACCCGACTGACAAATGTTTCTCGCACCTGCACCGAGGGATCCGCATAAGCAACACCCTCTTGATAACCCTGATGAAAGGCTTTCACCACATCGATATCTACCCCGCCAATCACCCCTACTTTTTTGGTTTTTGACATCCAGGCAGCCAAGGCTCCTGCCAAAAAGGATCCCTCATGCTGACCATAGGAGGTATAGGCCACATTGGGCAAACCGGATAGCTCCACATCATTGATCAGAAATCGGATCGATGGATACTTCTCGGCATATCGTTTCGTCAAATCTTGAAATTCAAATCCATTCACAACAATCAGGCTGGGTTTTTCTCGAATGAGGGCTTTCATGGCATTTTCACGGGCGGCCTCCTGATCGGTTGCCTTCGCTAATTCTTGAGGAATCACCAAAATTTGCGAACCATATTTGCGTTGGGCTTTTTGCAACCCTGCATAGGTCATGTCATTAAACGATAAATCTCCTAATCCCCCCGCTCCCATCAAAAAACCAACAATTAAGGAGGAACTTTCCTCCGCTTGGGAACAGGCCGCAATGGCGATGGATCCCCCTAGGAAGCTGGCCAGTTGGAGCAAAACAGCACGGCGAGAGTGGGGGTAAAAATAGAGGGATGAAAGACGTGACATAGGACAATTTCCTCAGTGCAAAACAAGAGCGCAAAACAAGGAGAATATATCGAGATGATCAGTGGGATCCGTTGAGATCCTTAGGGTTTTGAGAAGAGCAGGGATCCCATCCAAATGATAGGTGGGCAAATGATAAAGTGCGATTAACTGACGACTAAATTCTGAAGGGATCTTGTGTTAACCTCTCGTCGATCGCAAGTGCGCTCCATTTTGCCGCCAGCCCTTTATCCATGGGTGCATCGTGGTCTCAAAATGTTGTTTCCGGATTGTCTCTGGGAAATTTCTCGTCAACAGATGCCGCAGGGGTGCCAAGGATATAGCCTGACCTTTGATGACGGTCCCCACCCCTACTACACCCCGCACCTTTTAGAAACCCTCGATCAATGGGGACTCAAGGCCAGTTTTTTTGTGCTGGGGGAGCGAGCTGCTCAATGGCCGGAGTGCATCCGAGCGATTGCCCAGGCGGGTCACCACATCGGGATGCACGGCTATCGCCACCAATCCTTTCCCAGCCTATCGCCGCCAGACTTGCAAGCCTCCCTCCACCAAACCCAGCAGATTCTGGCGGATGCCTGCCAGGGATCCCCAACCGACTTCCGCGATGTCCGTCCTCCCAACGGCTTGTTTCTGCCACAAACGTTAACCTATCTACGGGCTTGGCAGATGCGGACGGTGATGTGGAGCGTTGTGCCGGAAGACTGGCTGTTGCCTCCGGTAGAGGTGGTGGTAGAACGGATTTGTCAACAGATTTATCCGGGATCCCTGATTGTTTTACATGATGGACGTTATGGAGGTAGTCAGGTGGCGGCGACGGTGGCAGCGTTGGCTCCCCGCCTGCGGGATGATGGCTGGCAATGTCTACCTCTACCCGTGGATGACCGATTTTGAGGGTATCTCGGGTTGTTGCCAAAAATCAGCGTTGAGGATGGCATCAATATCATCCTCGTAGGGCCAATCATCGGGAAATGAGTTGTTTTTATAGCTTTTGCGGACATTGCGTAGTGCCAAAGGATAGGTGATATGGAAAGCTTCTTCCCAAAGAGACTTGAGGCTGGGTGAATCGATGAAAAGCAGCTCAAGCTCAGTTCTCTGGGCACTGATCGTATTTTCCCAGCCGTTATAACAATCTGGCCTGTTAACGTATATCCGTTTTAGTAGATGCTCTAACAAAACAGTGAGACGACTTTTGAGTTCTTTTTTCTCCGATTTCCCCAAGCTTTCCACTTCCTCGATCAGGTTTTTGATGTCTAGCTGACTAAAGTCCTCATTTTTTAGGTGGATGACTGTTGCTTGAGTCCACAGGAAAAAGTCGGTACTGTAGAGAGATTTTACTATTGTTTCAGTCATGGTTTCAGTCATTGGATCCTTCTCCCTTGGGGTCGAGTCAGTCGTAAAACGCTGCCAAATTCTAGAGAACGGAGATCTCAGGACGCTTGACGGTTGGCAGCAGTCGCCGATCCAAAACCTCATCAATTAGCCCATATTCTTTGGCTTGGGTAGCACTCAAATAGAAATCACGGTCGGTATCCCGCTCAATTTTTTCGAGGGGTTGGTGGGTGCGCTCCGCCATAATTTGGTTGATCTGCCGTTTGATGAACATCACCTCATTGGCTTGGATCTCAATATCGGTGGCTTGTCCTTGCGCCCCACCCAGAGGTTGATGAATCATGACGCGGGCATTGGGTAGGGCGAGCCGTTTGCCCTGAGCCCCCGCGGTCAACAAAAATGCCCCCATGCTAGCAGCAATACCCATACAGATCGTGCAGACATCCGGTTGAATGTATTCCATCGTGTCGAAAATGCCCATACCGGCATAAACGGATCCGCCAGGGCTGTTGATATAGAGATAGATATCGCGGGTGGGATCCTCCGCTTCTAAAAAAAGCATTTGGGCAATTGCCAGGTTTGCCACATCATCGTCAATGGCACTACCCAAAAAGACAATCCGATCCCGCAGTAGGCGCGAATAGATATCAAAGGCTTTTTCTCCACGGCTGGATTGTTCGATCACCGTGGGCACCACAACCAGGCGGGGGTCAACAGGGGAGTGAGACATAAATTCCATCATCAATCGATTTCTCCAGGATGGCACAGATTGCCGGACAAGAGGATTGGCCTGACAGGGACGGTTATGGAACGGGAAACTTTTTTTCGTGAATGGCTCTGATTTATCCGGCTTTGGCGGCAAGCGTATGCAGATCTTTGAGAACTTCGCTGATCACCACCGCATCCACCTGACCCAATGGGATCTTTTCCAGGTATTGCGGGTAGGCTTTGGGCAGTTGAATGCCAGGAACAAAAAAGCAGCGATCAATCGATTGGGGATCCCAGTCCATCATGTAGCCCACCGGGATCCCGTCATACTCCATAACGGCGGTGACATTGGCGCTATGAAAGGGTTTGGAATGGCTGTGAAAGCATCCGCCATCTTCGGGAATGCCGCGCATCCAGTTGAGTCGCTCCAGAATGCCCACGAGGGTGATGGCGGGAATTTTGTAGGAAGCAAAGTCGGTGATCTCGGTTTTGTTGACCAGGGCGGGATCCAGTTGATAGGTTTCTCGTCCCAGTTGAGGGAAGGGGGGCATGATTTCGTAGTCACTGAACAGTTCTCCCCAAAGGGCGGCTTGCTCAGGGGGCAGGTGGGCGGCGTGGAGGATGCCGATCTGGGTCACGGATTCTGGTAGATCGAGCGGGTCGTCTTGGGCATTGCCATAGGTTTGGTCTTCGGTGACGCGAAAGGTGGTGACCAACTGACCTACCGCATCGTAGGCTCCCCACACCAAGAGCCGCACTAGGTTGATCATAAGGGGATGATGCACCATCAAGCTCTCAAAATCGGCGACCGTCCAACGGCGACCCGTGATCATGGCTTGTTCAAGGCGGATGGCCTGGACTTTAGCCACTTCGTTGACCTGCTTTTTCAGCAGCTTCCAGTCGGCAATCGCTTGGTTGGCTTTGATCGGATCATCTTTGCTGTTGGGTTTGGGCAGGTCGGGTTTCAGCTTGCCCTCGCTATCTCGCAGCAGGGGCTTCATGTCAGACCCCAGCACCAGACGAAACTGGCGCGGTCCGAAATCGAGCAGACGGGATCCCCGTTCATCCAGGTCACAATCGGGCACGATCCGATCCTCTAGCTGTTCACGGCTGAGTCCACGGGCTTGGGCAATCTCCTCCATACAGGTTTGGGCTTTGGCCTGAATACCTTTGAATTTGACTTTTTGGGCGATACCGTTGATTTGCATGAGAGCCGTATCGCTACCGATGGTACGCAGACACTCCAAACCCAGCACCGCCCGTTGATGCTGGCTTTCTCCCGGCCAAACCCGAATCAGCGGAGCCAGTTTGAGGGCGGAGGCATCGGATCCCAGCAACCCGACCGCGACTAAGCTCCATTTGTCGGCAGAAGGAGCAGTACGGTTTAACCAGCGATCAAAGATTTTCCAGGCAAACTGATCCAGACTGACGGCATCCGCCTGTTTTTTGAGGGTTGGGATCAAAGGATGAGGGGCGGTGAGGGTACTTTGTTGCAGGGCTATCACCAGCTTTTGTATCTGGTCAGGATTCAGGCAGAATTGCCCGACAAAAATGGGCGGACAATCAGTCAACAAAAACCAATTGGGCAGGCCATTTTTGGCTTTGGCTTTCACCTGAGCAAAGGCTTCTTTCAGATCTGCGGGGGTGGTTTGCTCATCCAACGGTGGGATGCCGGCAGTGGGGGACTCCAGCAACAGAGCGGTGAGTTTGGCGGCTGCCTCTGGGGGTTGGGTTTGCAGGATGGCGGCTATCGAGGATCCCCAGCCCTGCCAAACCAGATCGCGCAACCACTGCACAGCGGCATCGGCGGAGCGCCCTTTGCCACTGGCTAGCGGCAACAATCCCACTATCGTTAGTTGGGGATGTTTTTTTAGCCATTCGATGGCCGGAATCGCTAATTTTGACTGGAGCATTAACTCCAACATATAAGGGGCGATTTCGGGCGCTTCAACCAGACTCAAAACCTTGAGCAATTCGGCTCCGTGATCTCTGCTGGCCTGGGATCCCGCTAACACATTTTCATAAACAATATCTAACCCTTGATATTGGCTGTAATAAAGCCAGCCCCGTAAATAGTCCACAGAAGTAAGAGGTAATTTTAGGCGACGGATATGGTGTTGTACGGCATCGGGATCCCCTAAGCGCAAGACAATATCCTGCGGCAGGTGACAACTCCATTTATAGGGATCCGCCCGATAGAGATCATCAGGCCAACTATTCACCAAGGTTTGCATCTCTCCGGTCATACCCAAATAAGCCGCGAGGTGAAAGGCTGCATCGGGAGAAGATTCATAGGGATTGACCGCTTGCTGATAATCAAAAGGCCATAAGCTGGGATGTAAGTGGGGGCGTAAAATATTGCTTAGAGATGCGACCTGCTCAGAGGATAGACGAGGAACCACATGGGTATGAAAACCCGCCAACAGTCCCATCACCATTTGAGTCCAGTAGTGCTTGTAGTAGGGATTGGGTGAGGTTTGAGCTACCTGCTGAAAGGCTGCTTCATCTCGCATTAAAGTAATCAATTCCTCCGGTGAAAAAATGACCGAAAGAGGAATCATCATTATGGCGTGATCGGAGGCATGACGACAAAATAATTGTCGTATCGTATCTAAGGTAATCGGTTGAGACTCCATTTCTTCTAAATAGGCCGTCAATGATTTAGCATTGCTTGTCTTATTTCCCTGATATAGATTCAACCGATCTTGATGCAAGGATTCACGTGCATGGATCCAAAAGCGAGCTTCCTCTTGAGTGAGGGGCAACCGAAGTTTTTCCATGCCAGGAATAGCTCGATGATAGTAGTGGTAGTAACCATCTTTGATGACGGTTTCAATAAAGGTTTTGGTGGCTGCCTTTCGATCAAAAGGAGGTGGATCCCCCAATGGAATATAAGGGCGATTTTTGGGATCCCAATAGCTATCTTTGACCTCCAGTTGAATAGAGCGAGTAACCATCAACTCTCTAGGAACGGCTGTGGTTAAAACTGGTTCTTTCCCTTTTTCTGGAGGATTGCTAACGATTGCTGGCGGGATCCCATCCTCTAGGTTGGCGGAGTCTACAGCTAGCCCTAAACTCTCTTTTGGGGTCTCTTTGACTTGAGGAGATTTGGCTTTAGAGGTGGGTTGGGATCCCGGAACGATGGTGGTACTATCACTCACCTCCACATAGCCTTTTTTGATTTTCTCTTGGATCAGTTTGTCATGGGATTTTTGCGCCTCGGCTTCGCTAGCAAACTCTTTGGTTTGGGCTTGTCCTGCCGTTCCCACCCGCCCAAAATGTACAGTATGACTGGATCCTGTCAGGATAATTTTCCAGAATTTATCTGACTTGCCATCCGAGAAATGAAAAGTGCGCTCACTCATCGGGATCCCTGCCTTGTGAAGATAGTGAAAATTTGCCGAATCTATAAACCTCAATTCTCATGCCATTCAAGCATGTCTTAGCAGGTTCAACATCGTTATGGATAGCTATGGCGCAGAAACATTCATCATCCACAAACTCTCAACATCCATTAAAGATTAACAACCGATCTCCGCTGAATAATCTCTCCTCGCTTGGGGCTACAGTGAAAGAAGCTGTTACGTTTCTTCATCTATGCCCCGCGATCTGCGTCAATTTCTCCGTCTCCTGGAACAGCGTGGACAACTCCGCCGCATCAAGGCACTGGTGGATCCCGACCTAGAAATTGCCGAGATCAGTAACCGCCTCTTGGCCTGTGGCGGGCCTGCCCTCTATTTTGAGCAGGTGAAGGGATCCCCCTATCCCCTGGTGGTTAATACGCTGGGCACGTTGCAACGGGTCTGCTGGGCAATGGGGATGGAAACCGCCAGTGAGTTGGAAGCACTGGGGCAGAAATTGGGCAAGCTGCAAAGCCCCAAGCCCCCCAAAAATCCCAGGCAGGCGGTTGAGTTTGGCTTGCTCCTGTTTGATGTGCTGAAGGCCAAACCTAACCCCGTCCTCTGGGGAGCCGCCTGCCAAGAAGTGGTGGTGGAGGGATCCCAACTGGATTTGCATCGTCTGCCCCTATTGCGCCCCTGGCCGCAGGATGCCGGCAGAGTCATTACGTTGGGTTTGGTCATCACCAAAGATGTGGAAACGGGCATCCCCAATGTGGGGGTCTATCGACTGCAACAGCAATCGGCCACCACCATGACTGTGCATTGGCTGTCGGTGCGGGGGGGAGCCAGACACCTGCGAAAAGCTGCCGAAAAGGGCAAAAAGCTGGAGATTGCCATTGCGCTGGGGGTGGATCCCCTCCTGGTTATGGCGGCGGCGACGCCGATTCCGGTGGATCTGTCGGAATGGATTTTTGCTGGGCTGTACGGTGGGGAGGGGGTACAACTGGTCAAGTGCAAAACCCTCGATCTGGAGGTACCTGCCCAGGCCGAGATGATTTTGGAGGGAACCATCACCCCTGGGGAAGTCTTGCCAGATGGCCCTTTTGGCGATCACATGGGCTATTACGGCGGGGTGGAAGACTCCCCGTTGATCCGTTTCCACTGTCTGACCCATCGCCGCGAGCCGATTTTTCTCACCACCTTTAGCGGTCGTCCCCCCAAAGAGGAAGCGCTGCTCGCCATTGCCCTCAACCGAATCTATACCCCCATCCTGCGTCAGCAAGTGCCGGAGATTGTGGATTTTTTCCTGCCGATGGAGGCACTTAGCTATAAAGCGGCCATCATTTCCATTGATAAAGCCTATCCGGGGCAAGCCCGTCGTGCCGCCCTCGCCTTTTGGAGTGCGTTGCCCCAGTTTACCTACACCAAGTTTGTGATTGTGGTGGATCGTTCCATCAACATTCGGGATCCCCGACAAGTGGTCTGGGCGATCACCTCCAAAGTGGATCCGGTGCGGGATGTGTTTATTCTGCCGGATACCCCCTTTGATACCCTTGATTTTGCCAGCGAGCGCTTGGGTTTAGGAGGACGGATGGGAATTGATGCCACCACCAAAGTCCCCCCGGAAACCAACCATCCCTGGGGGGATCCCCTGGAGTCGGATCCGCAGATGGCGGCACAGGTGGAGCGGCGTTGGGTGGAATACGGCTTGGCGGACATTGTGCAAGAGGCGGTGGATCCCCACTTATTCGGCTACGAAATGTCCACTCACGGCTGATAGGGATCCCTTCCCCCCAGACCACATCCCATGGCAAGCCAGTCAGGGATAGAGTGCTCCCCCGCCGATCCGGCTAGACTAAAAGGTCTGAGTCCCTGAGCAAGCCTGCTCATCTCAGGGTGAAGGGTTCTTTCGGCAACGCCTGTGATCGAAGTTGAGGTTCACCAACAGTTGCGGCAATTGCTCCGCCAATCCCCTGATGCCGTTTGGCCTCATCAGTTGACGATGGCGCGCTTGGTGGCGCGGGGGTTGCGGTTAGGGCGCAATGCCTTGATTCAGGTGCCAGAAGGAGATCACCATCGCCTCAGCTATCTGCTGCCCGCCCTGATGTGGTCAGGGGCTACCCTGCTCTGTGTGAGTGAAGCGGTACAAGCGCAAATTTTGCGGGTGGAGATTCCCTGGCTCCAGGAGGCGCTGCAACTGAATAAACCCGTCCTGCAATCCTCCGTCTGGCCGGGAGACGATTTTCAAGGGCTGTGGGTGATGGATCCCCTGACCTGGTTGCGCCACCGTCTGACGGCAGAAGGGATCCCCATTCCTTCGCACATCCCCCTAATTCTCGATCAAGCCGAACATCTGGAAACCTGGCTGCATACAGTTCTCACCCTCACCCTCACCGCCAGCGATTGGCACCGTTTGCAAAGAGCCGTTCCCCTCCTCTCCGAAACCATTGGGGATACCCAGATTCGCCTCACCGTAGCCCTCCTTCAACGACCGCTAGCGGAGTTCTTGTTACACGAAGAAGAGTTAAAACTGCTCAAGGATTTTTTGTGGGAGTTGCGACCCTTTGCGGGGGATCACTGGCCGAGCGTCTGGTTGACTCTGCAACAGCGCCTAGGGGATCCCTGTTTTTGTTGGTGGGCTAGGGTAGATCGGCAAACCGGACAAGTCACTCTCCTGAGTAGCCCGTTGGCCTTTTCCGCTTTGCTCAGTTCCCTCTGGCTCAGTCAACCGTTTGTCATGATGGGCGAAAGCCTGGATCTGGATCGGAATGCCCTGTCGTTTCGCCAGCGGTTTGGTCTGCCGGATTTGACCAGTTTGCGCTTTCCCTCTGCCCTTGCCGCCGATCTGGCTCAGCCCCCCCTCACCCTCTACACCCCGCCCTTGCCTCCCCCCAACACCCCCCAGTTTCGGGATCAGGTGATCAGCGAACTGAAGCAACTGATCTGCCAAATCGAGGGATCCAGTGTGGTGTTGGTCTCGGATCAGCCCCTCCAAACCCAGATTGCGGCAAGTTTAGCGGCGGAGTTTGGCTCACGGGTACGGCTCAATTTGCCCCACGCCGTGGAACGGGGCATTTTGGTGTGTGATTGGGACTATTGGCTGACCCAACGGGAGAGCCTACCCATCCCCCAGTTGTTGGGGATTGCCACCTTGCCCTTCCCCTCGATGGAGGATCCCTTAGTGGCGGGACGGGTTGAGCACATGCGTCAGCAACGACAGGATTGGTTTAGAACCTACCTTCTGCCGACAGCGGCCAGCAAACTCCAGCGGGCTATCGCTCCCCTCCGCAGCCCCCGTTCCTCCTCCCAGCTAAGAGATGAGGGATCCCTGCCCCAGCTAGCCATTTTGGATAGTCGAATTCTCTATCGCAGCTATGGTCATCACTTGCTAGCCGCTTTAGGTCCGTTGGTGCAAGTTCGCCACCGCCACCGCTTGCCCTAGCCTCTGATTGGAGATCATGGCAGACCCAGTGGAAGGATCCGCAGCAGATCAAGGCTTGAATTGGCTATGGGTACTCATCTGTTGATGAATCCCAGTCCACTCTGTTCTTTAAAGAAGGCGTAGATTGAGCATGATTGAGGGTTCTGGACTGTTTTGAGTTACGAATTCTCCTCTACAAGTGATGCGAACTAAAGCACCAGATATGGATTTCTGGCAAAACTGGCGCTAATCTTTCAGGTAGAGATGTGAGGATAAGCGTTTGAGTTTTCCCAGGTTTTTAGCCAGCTCAGGCTTGGCTGGTTTTCTCTTATTAGCTTCGGGTTGCTCAGGCACCGACAGCAGTTCTGTTGCCATCAATCCCCAATCCCCTACCGGCGGGCAAACCTTTACCGCGACTGGAGTTGCTCAAGGGGGTGTTGTCACCTTCTCCTCAACCATTCGCACTCCCTATAGCGGCCAACTTCGTTTGGATATTCAGAATCTCGGAGATCTACCCGATGCCCTGCAGGTGAAGGGGGCAACATTTGCCCCCATGGCGGTCAGTCTCTATCCCGAATTTACTTCCTTTACAGCCAGTCTAAATTCTGCTCTCCTCACCCTCGATGCCTTTAATCAACTGGATCTCCCCTTGCCCGATGGAACCCAAGTGCAAGTGGTTGATGCCGTCAGCAGTCCCCAGCTTGATACCGTAGGGTTCCTACTCCGTCAGCGAGGGGTTTCTCTTGTGTTTCAAGGGGATCCCAACACCGTCACGTTGGAAGATGTCGCTTTAGTTCTGGCCTATCTGCAACTGCCCTCCCAGTTCCGCACCGCTAGCAACCTGGCAGCTCAAGCCAATCAATTGCTTGGCAATGGACAAATTGATCCCAATCAACTCAATCCTCTGCCGGGGCCTAATTTCATTGACTGCATTGCTCCCAGTGGACTGGTTGATTTACGAGATGTAGCAGGATTTCTAGCGATGGTGGGAGTTCCCACCGGATCCCTGACCGCTAACCAGTTAGCTGCCGAGATCAACAATTTATTACCCGGCGCTGGGCTAATTGGTGCCGATATTATTGGTTTTCCGGGAGAGGAGTGTAATCCAGGAGCCACCGGCCCAGCCGGAGAACCAGGAGCTACGGGTCCAGATGGAGAACCAGGACAGCCAGGAGCTACTGGACCGAGTGGGCCTATTGGACCGAGTGGGCCTGTTGGACCGAGTGGGCCTGTTGGACCGAGTGGGCCTATTGGACCGAGTGGGCCTGTTGGACCAAGTGGGCCTGTTGGACCGAGTGGGCCTGTTGGACCAAGTGGGCCTGTTGGACCAAGTGGGCCTGTTGGACCGAGTGGGCCTGTTGGACCAAGTGGGCCTGTTGGACCAAGTGGGCCTGTTGGACCAAGTGGGCCTGTTGGACCAAGTGGGCCTGTTGGACCGAGTGGGCCTGTTGGACCGAGTGGGCCTGTTGGACCGAGTGGGCCTGTTGGACCGAGTGGGCCTGTTGGACCTACTGGACCCACTGGATCCACTCAACTAATTGCTACTGGTTTCTGTATTAGTCAACCCGGCACTAATACCCTGACTCTCGTTGGCCCTACCGGAGTTACAGGCGAATGTACTAATAATGGAGCTTTAGATGAAGGAGGTGTTACATCATCTGTCACCTTTAACAATCTACCCGTTCCAGATGGCACTCCGTTTAACGTACAAATCACGGTGGAGTCTTCAGACAGCGTTATTGTTGTGATCACCAATGGCAGCACTCAACTTGCTTCAGGAGGCAGTGTAACTTACGAGATCAACATCTTTGGGACTTTTAGTGAAGGTCAATCTTTTAATGGCTATAACATTGCCATTATTGAAGTGCCTCCAGTTCCGTAATGATCCTGCGGGGATCATACGGAATCAATAACAACGTTATCCAGCAAGAATTGAATCATGAGTTCACTCTGCTTGGCGATGATTGTCAAGAACGAGGCTCACGTTCTGGGGCGATGCCTAGCCTCGGTCAAGCCGTTGATCTCGGCATGGTTGATTGTGGATACGGGATCCTCTGATGGCACGCAGAGCTTGGTTGCCGAAACCCTGAGTGGGATCCCTGGGCGATTGGAGGAGCGTCCCTGGCGAAACTTTGGGGTAAATCGGACAGAAGCCCTGCAACTAGCCCGTTCCTGGGCAGATTACAGCCTGGTGATGGATGCCGATGACTGGCTAGAGTTGACTCCAGAGTTTGTCTTACCTCCCTTACAAGCGGATGCCTACTTTCTGTCCATTCGGGATGAGCATACTCGCTATCAACGGCTGCAAATTTTCAACAATCGTCTGCCTTGGCGCTACGAGGGAGTGCTTCATGAATATCCGGTTTGTGAAGAGGCTCAAACCAGGCAACTCCTAACGGGTATCACCTATTGTCGGGGCTACGATGGAGCCAGTTGGAAGGATCCGGAAAAATATCGCCGTGATGCTGCTTTGCTCGAATCCGCTCTCCAGACGGATCCCTACAATGCTCGCTATGTATTTTATTTGGCGCAAAGTTATCGGGATGCTCAGTTATGGGATGAGGCGCTCACCTATTACCAGCGACGGGTGTTGATGGGGGGCTGGGCTGAGGAGGTTTATCAAGCTCTGCTTCAGATCCCCCAACTGCTAGAAAGAAAAGCGGTGGATGCTGGTTTGGTTTGGGCAGCCTACCTGCGAGCCTATCACTATCTTCCCCAGCGAGCAGAAGCTCTCTGCTATCTGGCTCGTTATTGCCGTCAGCAGGGGGAACATACCCTGGCTCATCTTTTTGCGGCACAGGCGATGAGGATTCCCCTCCCCCCCAATGGCTTATTTATCGATGAAGCCGTTTATACCTGGCAGGCCTTGGATGAATACGCAATTGCCGCCTATTGGGTTGGCAACTATCTGGAGGCCATTTCAGCCAACCAACGCCTGCTAACGGAGGGATCCCTCCCCGCGTCGGAGCAGGCACGGGTGCAGAGCAACCTTGTTTTTTGCCTGAATGCCATCGGTCAACCCCATCAGATTGAGAGCCAACGGGTTCAACCTCAACCCCCTCCGGTTTTTCCTGTAAAGGCTTTCTCTCCCCAACCGCTTTCTGCTTTGCCGAACTCTCCTCCTCGCCCCAACAGGCGGGTGGCGGTGATTACCCCTTACTTTGATGAACCTTTGCAGATATTGCGGCAATGCCATGAGAGTGTAGTCCGCCAGTCCGTCCCTTGCGAACACATTATGGTGGCGGACGGGATCCCTCGGTCTGAGATTGATGGATGGGCAGTGCAGCACATTAAGCTGCCGAAAAACCACAACAACAAGGGCGACACCCCCCGTGCCATCGGTGGGGCATTGGCCGTAGCCCAGGGATTCGATGCAATCACCTTTCTGGATGCGGATAACTGGTATCAACCGGATCATCTGGCCAGCCTGCTCGCCCTACATGAAACAACCGGAGCAGAAATTTGCACTACGGCACGGACATTACATCGGCTGGATGGATCCCTACTGCCCTTTCGAGAAGTGGAAGAAGGCGGTAGCCATGTTGATTCTAACTGTTTGATGATTTTCCCCCCCGCCTTTCGCTTGTTTAGTCTTTGGGGGCATATTCCCCAGCCCCTCTCGCCGATTGACGACCGCATTATTTGGCAAGGCATCCAGAAACTAGGCTTTCGCTGCGCTTTTACGGGACAAGCAACCGTGGCCTACCGCAGCCGCTATGCTTCCCATTACCGAGCCGTAGGGGAGCCTCCCCCTGCCAATGCCTTCGATGTCGATTGGCAAGGCCATATCCAGTGGTGGCAGGCACTCTCGGAGCCGGATCGGCGGATGTATTGCCAGCGCTTGGGATTTGATTTGGTGCTTACAGGTGAGCCGACCGAGAGTCCTCCCTTCCCTCTCTCTCCCCTAGCTAGAGCAAACCACAGCCCTCCGGAGGATCCCGTCACCCTCCTCTCTCCTTTTTTACAGATGGAGGACTGGTTACCCGAAAGGGAAGTGAAGGAATTGCTGGATTTTGTCAGCGCTGCTCAAGCCGAGTTTGTCCCCGCCGGAGTGACATCAGGGGATCCCGGTTATCGACAGGCGCTCATTTTGCACTCCTTTCCTCCTTTCGCCGATCACATACGGCAGCGAGTGCGGGCGATCCTACCGGAGGTTTGCGCCAAGTTAGGGATCCCTCCGTTTGCAGTCAGTGAAATGGAAGCCCAGCTCACGGTGCATGGGAACGGGGACTTTTTTAAGATCCATCCTGATAATGGAGCCGTGGGGATCCGCAATCGAGTGCTTTCCTACGTCTACTACTTCCATCACCTGCCCAAACGCTTCACGGGGGGAGAGTTACGGCTTTATGACAGCCAGCAGGAGAAGGGAGAGATCAAAGCTGCCTCCACCTTTCATCTGATTCAGCCACGCTACAACAGCATCGTTTTTTTCCCCAGCTATTGCTGGCATGAAGTCTTGCCCATTCAGTGTGGATCCCCAGCTTTTCGGGAGGGGCGATTGACGATCAACGGTTGGCTGCGTCACCCCGGACAGCCCTGATCCGGCCTGAGAGAAAAAGCTGAAGGCTAAGCCATCTCAGGGATCCTTAATCTCATAGCTCTACAGTTGTGGGGGAGTGCCCCTTGTTCAGAATCCCAATCGGTTGGATGCAGCCATGACTATACCCTGGCATGACGTCGAGAAAATAGACCCCCTTGCCCTCAGCGAGGCTCGTCTGCAACTGCACTATGCCATTCAATTTTTGGCGGCTCCGGCGGCGGCTCTGGCCGTACCTCTAGCCGATTTAGGTCACACTAGCTTGAGTTGGGAGACCATTCAGGGATCCCCAGTCTTTGTCAGTCAACCCATGCCAGCGGAAATGCCCCTGCGGGTGGCCTTGCATCCGTTGACCCTGACAGTGCTGCTGCTCTCGAACACTGGGGATCCCTTCGCTAGTTATCCCTTGGCGGGACAGACGATGACGGCGGGGCTGGAGTGGCTGAAGACCCACTTGGCGGAACGGGGGGCTGAGGCTGAAAAAGTGGCGTGGTTGAGCTATCCTGCCGATTTCCCCCCCCATGCTTTAGGGGAGGGCAGCCCTTTTGCGGATCCTGAGGGTCTGCCTTTGGCAGCATTGGTGGCCTACTATGCCAAGACAGCCCCCCTGTTGCAAACCATTGCTCTTCCTCGGCGCGGAGCTTCTCCTCTCCGCATTTGGCCCCATCATTTTGATATGGCGGTCTTAATCCAACCCCAACCGCAACAGTTCATTGGGGTAGGACTTTCTCCCGGAGACCACTATTATGCTCAACCCTACTGGTATGTGAGTGCTTACCCTTATCCTCAGCCTGAGCCATTTCCCCCCTTACCCGAACCAGCCTTTTGGCACACCCAAGACTGGCTGGGAGCCGTCCTCACCGGATCAGCCTTGAAAGGCAGGGATCCCCAGATCGAATTACCCACTTTTTTAGAGACGGCCATCTCGATGAGTGAGGGATGGTTCCAACCCTAGCCCTGTCATCCCCCGACGACGATCCCAACATCCCACAAGCCCCATTACCCATGGAAGTTCTCATCAAGTCCATCGTTTCGGTGTTAATCACAGGTGTGGAATTGCTGGCGGGTTTGGTCGTGGCCTACGCCATCCTGGAGGCTGCTTACAAAATCGTGGTGCTGATGATTTTGGGGCAATGCACTCCCATGGATATCCATGAGGATATTCGTCTGGGGTTGGGCAAGTGGTTAGCCCTGGCCTTGGAGTTTTCTCTGGCGGCGGATATTTTGGCGAGTGTGGCTGCTCCTACCTTTACCGAAATTGGCAAGTTAGCGGCCATCGCGGCGATTCGCACCGGTCTCAACTACTTTTTGAATAAAGAAATTCAGGAGTTGAAAAGCCAAAGGGGAGCAACGCCAGCTTTGCCCACGGTGGGGGATCCCCGATGAACAGAGCCACCCTCTTCCTGTGGAGTTTTGGCTTTTGGGAATTGTTCGCCCAAGTCTGTGGGGCTGGGGTGGTGGTGACCTCCGTTGCCTTTTCGCTGCGATGCCTGTTTCCTCTGCCCAACCTTGAACAAGCGCGTTTAGTGGCAACAGAAGGGATGATTCTGGGACTATCGTTAATGACCTGTGTTGCTGTGCTGAAAACCCTAGAAGCCCAGACATTTAGCCAGATTGCTTACCTAGCTTGCCTGTTTATCCTGCGGGTCAGTCTAAAAAAATTTCTAGCCTGGGAAAAACGACTATGGCACTCTGAATCCCAGTGGGATCCCTAATCCCCGCCACAATAAAACATGCTGGCAAAAACGGATGGACGTGTGTTCAACGCCTTTAAGCTTAGGAATAGAGGCAAGCTTTCTAACACCGATGAGGCTTTGGTGTCTCTCCTCAGGGAGAATGGGCTAGGATTCAAAAGGCAGAGACCAAAACAGTGTTGGGAGTGTGGGTATGACCAGACAGCCATGGCAACAAATGCAAAACCGTTTCGGGTTGCTCTTCCGAGCGATTCTCTTGGGGCTATGGGGGATCGGGCTACTCCTGACCCCCGCCTGTACCGGGCAAGCCAACTCCCAAGCCACCTCCTCCCAACCCTCAGGGCTGACCGCCTATGCCAACCGCCCCATCCTGACCGATACTGCCACTGTTGATATGATCGTCAATACCAGTGCTGGCAAGGGATCCATCACCCTAGAGCTAGACGGCAAAGCGGCTCCGTTGACGGCGGGCAATTTTGTGGATTTGGTGCAAAAAGGGTTTTATGACGGGCTGACCTTTCATCGGGTGGAAAAAGATCCCCAACCGTTTGTGATTCAAGGGGGGGATCCCAAGGGCAATGGGACAGGCGGCTATGAGGATCCCGTCAGCCTCCGACCTCGGCAAATTCCCCTTGAGATTGCGTTTAAGGGAGAAAGCCAGCCCCGCTATAACCAGCCCACCACGGCAGTCTCACCAGATGCGTTGCTGTTGCCTCACAAACTAGGGGCTGTGGCGATGGCTCGCTCGAATGCCCCCGATTCGGCTTCATCACAGTTTTATATTGGCCTATCAGCTCTGCCCATTCTAGATGGACGCTATGCCGTCTTTGGCTATGTCACCTCTGGCATGGATGTTGTCAACCAAGTCAAGGTGGGCGATGTCATCGAAAAGGCGCAAGTGGTGGCGGGTGCCGAAAATCTGAGTACCCTACAGCCCTAGATCTAGCCATCGATCCTACTCGCTCCGCATCCTCAGGGATCCATGGGATCCCCTCTGCTCCTGCAACCTCCGACGGGATCCGTATTCCACAACGCTGCCTTGCTGCAAAATCAGAATCTGGTCTACTCGCTCTACGGTTTGCAGGCGGTGGGCAATGATAGTCGGAGTAAGTCCTAGCAACAGACGATCAAGAGCTTGTTCGATCCGTTTTTCCGTATGGGGATCCAAGGGAGATAAAGCCAACAACTGAGCTTGTCCCGCCAACAACCCACCACTCTCGGCGGCTAAGGGAGTTTCTAGCCCTAACGGTTGGGTGACTAGCCAATCCATCAGCCCTAAGATCTCCAGAGTAGCCAGGATCTGCTGGTCAGGGATGTGGGGGTTGAAACAGGTCAGGTTCTGGCGGATGGTGGCTTGAAACAGTTGCACTTCCTGTGTCACCAACCCCATCTAGTAGCCGGGGATCCCAATCAGCGTTAGGGTTAATTCAGGTTAAGAATAAGACAACCAAGTCTAGTGAAATCCATGCTTGAAAAGCATTGTAGAGTTTTTGCTATTCTCATCGTTCAGTAAATCAACTATGCCATGCCTTTCTCCGCCGGTGATTCTAAAAACTACATGAACCAACGTTGCGGATCCCTGGTTTTTATCAAAAGATGCCGCAACAATACCCTCAGGAGAGGGGCTTATTTCACCGCAGGACTCACCCAATTTCCTCCCTTTCGGTAACGTTACGATAGTAGTCTTCGAGCTGTTGAGTGGCGGCGGCCCAACTCCAGCGTTCCGCTTCTTGGCGGGCATTTTGGCGAAACTCATCCTGGCGATGACGATTGCCAAGAATTTGTTGAGCGACCTCGACAAATTCTTCATCTGAATCGGGATTAAATAGATAGCCATTCCGACCGCTGTCTACCACATCGGTAATACCGCCGGAGCGAGGAGCCACCACCGGACATCCAGCGGCCATGGCCTCCAACAAAACCAACCCCAACGTTTCGGTGCGGGAGGGAAAAACAAACAAATCTGCGGAGGCGAACGCCGAAGCTAAGGCTTCTCCCTTCAGATAGCCCGTAAACACGACATCATATCCGGCAAAGTGCTTCTCCAACTCTCCCCGCTCAGGGCCATCCCCCACCACCGCCAAGCAAGCTTGTGGAACTTGCTCTAAAATCACCCGAATTCTGCCCACCTCTTTTTCGGCAGACAGCCTACCCACGTAGAGGAGAAGGGGGCGATCCGGTTTTCCCTGGGTTAGGCGCTGTCGCATTTCTACAGAAGCAGCCTGGGGATGAAACAGCTCGGTATCGACCCCCCGTTGCCAGAGTTGCACCCGTTCAATGCCATGTTCGCTCAGCTCCTTAACCATAGCGGTCGAGGTGCAGAGGTTGAGGCGAGCTTGGTTATGACCAAGCTTGAGCAAATTCCACAGCAGCCCTTCTAAAAAACCCAAGCCATAGTGCTGCAAATATTTGGGCAAATGGGTATGGTAGGAGGCCACCAACGGGATCCGAAACTTTTGGCTGTAGTAGAGTCCGCCCAAGCCCAAAACAGCCGGATTGACCACATGGATCACATCGGGGCGAAAGCGTTGCAACAGTCGGCCAATCGCCGGCCCAGGAGCCGCCAAAGTCAGCTCAGGATAAAGGGGGAGAGGCACTCCAGGGATCCCATAAACCCGTGCCCTGGCAAAATGACGGGGAGCACCCCTGGGGGCAACCACCAACACCGAATTGCCGCGAGCCGTCAGGTGGCGCACCGTATGGCAAAGGCGAGTAACAATTCCATCCACCTTGGGCAGAAATGTTTCGGTAAACAAGACAATCCGCATAGGCTGTTTGGTGAGGCGGCTGAGAAGGTGAGCCGTGTACTATAGGAGAGTTTTGCACAAAATGGACACGCTGGCTGCTCAAACCAAAGTTTTTCCCCGCCAGGTACTATCCTTTCTGCTGATCTTTAGATTTTATGGTTGGGTTGCTTTAGTTTGGGAGAATGTAACCGCTAAGTTGCCATGACATGAGACCGACAAGAAGCCTATCTTTCCGGTTGAACTTACGAAAAACAGTAGAGTTTATTGAAAAATATTTTAAGGTTTAAGACGGTTGCCGGAAATTCCTCTCTCCCTTGCGGATGCGAGTTCCCCCCTGAATAACCAACGTTATCCTCTGAACAATTAAAATCATCAATAGAGATCCATAATTGGTTCCCAATCCGTCCCAAACGATCTAGCCCACAAATCCGGTCTGAAAGACTCGCCCTATCACTTCCTCCACAGGTGGATCGGTAATTTTGAGATCGGTGACATCAAAACGGCTGAGTAGCTGGCTAACGCGAGCGGTCAGATCAGCACGGTGGATCAGCAGACGAGCGGAGTGGGTTAGGCCATCGGTTAACCCCGCAGGATCCGCCAAACCACGGGTCGCCAGGGGAGGGCAGAGTTCACCATACGGGGTGAGTTGCTCAAAAGGGTAGGGAGAGGCAAATTCAATAGTCACCTCACGGTAGGGCGCAAATCGCTCCAACAAATCTTGGAGATGCCCATCGTAGACCAGTCGCCCCGCATCGATCACCATCACCCGCTTGCAGAGAGCGGTGATATCGGCCATATAGTGGCTGGTTAGGAGAACGGTTGCCCCAAAGCGTTGGTTATATGCCTGCAAAAACTGACGGACGCTCACCTGCGCGTTCACATCTAAGCCAAGGGTTGGCTCATCCAAAAACAGCACTTTGGGCTGGTGAATCAACGCCGCCATCAACTCTGCTTTCATCCGCTCCCCTAAGGAGAGCTTACGCACGGGCTGAGTAAGCTGTTTATCTAACCCCAACAATTCTGAAAGTTCTGTCAAGCGGCGCTGGAACTCCTGTTCAGGAATGGCATAGACCGCCGCATTGATGCGAAGGGAATCAAGAGCGGGCAGATCCCAAATCAACTGTTGTTTTTGTCCCATCACCAGGGTAATTTGTTGCAAAAAAACAGCCTCCCGCCGAAAAGGGACATGGCCCACCACCTGCACCTCTCCAGCGGAGGGATAAATCAGACCCGTCAACATTTTCAAGGTCGTGGTTTTGCCTGCTCCATTGGGTCCCAAAAAGCCGACTACCTCTCCTGCTTCGATAGAAAACGAAACCCCTGCCACCGCCTGAATAGGGCGATAGGTGCGGCGAAAGAGATGGTTGAGCGTTCCTGACCAGCCGGGATCCTTGACCGCAACCGGATAAACCTTACTCAAATTTTGGGCAGTGATGATAGGCATAGCCGATCCTTGGGGGGTAAGGTGATCAGGCTGGGGATCCATTCCCAGGAGCAGCCCTAATTTAGCTTGGACAGGGTGTTCTCAGCTTGTCGGTTCAACAGAAAAGGTTTAGCGTGAAGGAACAACATCCTTCCATCATCCTCAGAATAAGGATCACGGCTATGGTACAAGCGTTAGAGATGACCCCCGCCAACATCGAAAAAGTTTTGGACGAATTGCGCCCCTATTTGATGGCCGACGGCGGCAATGTGGAGTTAGTAGAACTGGATGGACCTGTGGTGCGCTTGCGCTTGCAGGGAGCTTGTGGATCCTGCCCCAGCTCGACGATGACCCTCAGGATGGGTATTGAGCGGAAGTTGCGGGAAACCATCCCCGACATTCTGGAAGTGGAACAGGTCTTTTGATTTTTAGATTGATCATTGGCGACCTCGAATTGTTTTCTAGCCCTCTCCCAAGGATCCCTATCTTTGAGGTATGGCTAGCCGATCTAGTTTCCTCCTGAGGGATTGACCCTCCTCTCCGAGTGTGGCCTTAGCCGGCATCCCCTCACTGCCCTCCCTATCCTTAATTTTCTCAATAACCCATGTTTATTGCGATTTCGATTGGCATCTTGGCTCTCCTGATTTTGGTGCATGAGGCCGGACATTTTGCGGCGGCTAAGTGGCAAGGGATCCATGTCAACCGATTTTCTTTAGGGTTTGGCCCGATTCTCTGGAGCTGGCAAGGCCAAGAAACCGAGTATGCCTTGCGTCTCTTGCCGTTGGGAGGATTTGTGGGTTTTCCCGATCAGGAGGAGGACTGCCCCTATCCGGCTAATGATCCTGACCTGCTCAAAAATCGTCCGGTTTTGGATCGGTTAGTGGTGATGGCGGCAGGGGTGATGGCGAATTTGCTGTTTGCTTATTTGGTGTTGGCGACGATGTTTGGCACGGTGGGGATCCCGGAGGTCGCCGCCTATCAACCGGGCATTTTAATTCCCCAAGTGTTGCAAGCTAGTCCCGCCCAACAGGCAGGCTTGCAGTCAGGGGATGTTGTTGTGGCTGCCGCTGATCAAGACTATCGTCAGATTGGCAACGAGACCGAGGCCACAGAGGCGATTGACCGCTTTCAGAAGCTCATCCAAAGTCATGGGGGTCAGCCCCTGTCGCTGCAAGTTGAGCGCTCCCAGCAGATCCTCTCCCTGACGGTGGTTCCTCAAGTTCGGGGCAGTGACTCACCGCCGGTGATTGGGGTTAATTTAGCCCCCCACCAGCAGAGGCAGTTTCGTGCTGCTCAGGGGATCCCGGAAATCTTGGGGCAGGCCAACCAAGCCTACAAGCGGTTGGTGCAGATTAACGTAGATGGCTTCCGCCAGTTGATCCAAAATTTTCAAAATACAGCCAACCAAGTATCCGGCCCGGTGGGGATCGTCAAAATGGGGGCAGACTTAGCGGAATCGGATGCCGTTAGTCTGTTTAACTTCACGGCTCTGATCAGCATCAACCTGGCTATTTTGAATTTGTTGCCCTTGCCTGCCTTGGATGGCGGACACATTGCCTTTTTGTTGCTGGAAGCCCTACGCGGCAAACGGCTCCCCCGCCAAATTGAGGAGCGGGTTATGCACACCGGATTGGTGGTGTTGATGGGGCTGGGTATTGTCTTGATCTTCAAAGATACAATTGCCTTGGTGGTGGGAGCCGGATAGATCCATTTCTGGCGGAGAGACTCTGTATAAACCCGCTCACGCCGGGATCCCTGGGCTGAAAGGAGGACGGAAGACTGGATCCCTCCGCAGGGAAGGAGGCCGCCCTAGCATCGTGAGGTGAGAAAAACTGACCATGGCGGTTAAACGCAAAACTCGACAACTGGCTCTAGAGATTTTGATCCGCCTGAAGCGGCACTATCCCGATGCCACCTGTGCCCTTCACTACCAAACCCCCCTCCAGCTTTTGGTGGCAACCATTCTCTCCGCCCAATGTACGGATCAGCGGGTCAATCAGGTCACTCCGGCTTTATTTGCTCGCTTTCCCGATGCCGTCGCTTTAGCTGCTGCTGACCGCCAAGAGCTGGAGCAGTTGATCCACTCCACCGGATTTTTTCGCAACAAAGCCAAACACATTCAAGCGGCTTGTCAAAAAATCTTGGATGATTTCAACGGACAACTGCCGCGCACCATGCCAGAGCTAACCAGTCTACCGGGAGTAGCCCGCAAAACGGCTAATGTGGTTCTCGCCCATGCCTTTGGCATCAACGCCGGGGTGACGGTAGATACCCATGTCAAACGCTTAAGTCGCCGCCTGGGACTCACCACCCATGAGGATCCGGTGCGGATCGAAAAGGACTTGATGCAGTTGTTGCCCCAGCCGGATTGGGAAAACTGGTCGATTCGTTTGATTGAGCATGGACGAGCCATCTGTGATGCCCGCAAACCCCTCTGCCAGCAATGTTTCTTGGCGGATCTCTGCCCAACAGGGCAAACCCTGCTGACAACGCTGCTTCCTGCGGCGGAATGGGTCACCTCGCCGGTCGAATAGTTGGGCAGCAACCCCTTAGATAAGGGAAATCCGCCCGTTGCCCGCCTTGAAACCGCCGCTTCCACCTGCTTGCGAGCTAAATTGAGGGGGCAACCCAGTCGGCTGACATTAAGATTGGGTTAACTCATCTTTCCTTTTGGTCTCGGTTATGGATCTGTTGGAATACCAGGCAAAAGAGTTATTTCGGCAGGCAGGGATCCCGATTTTGCCCTCCCAACGGATTGATCACCCCAGTCAGCTCAAGGCTCTGCAAATTCCCTATCCGATTGTGTTGAAATCCCAGGTGCGGGCGGGGGGACGGGGGAAGGTGGGGGGAGTACGTTTTGCGGACAACACGATTGATGCAATTGCCTTGGCACAAGCCATCTTTGGGTTGGCGATTCAGGGGGAACGCCCCCGTAGCCTTTTGGCTGAGGTGAACTATCGCTCGCAGGCGGAATACTATCTGGCGATTTTGTTGGATCGCTCCCTGCGCCGCCCCGTTTTGTTGGGATCCGCGGCTGGGGGTATGGAGATTGAAGCCCAAACCCACACCATTCAGCAGGTGGCGGTGATGGCCGAGTTCTCTGGCTTTTATGCTCGTGATCTGGCCTTATTGATGGGTTTGCGGGGATCTTTGATGGTGGCGGTGGCGGATGTGATTAACCGCATGTATGACCTGTTTGTCAGCTACGATTTGGATTTTATTGAAATCAATCCGCTTGGGGTGCGTCATGCCGAGGGGGGGGCGCAACCGTTGTTAATGGCTCTCGATGGCAAAATTCGGGTAAATCCAGAGGGGTTGCGTCGCCATCCGCATCTCCTCACCCTTTGTGGCGCGCCGGAAACCCCCTTCCCTGGAGATCCCGCCAGCGAACTGAGCACTCAAGCGGCAGCCTACGGATTTCAATGGGTGGATTTGCCAGGGGGAGAAGTTGCCATGATTGGCAATGGAGCTGGACTGACCCTGGCTACGATGGATCAGTTACAGCAAGCCGGATCCCCTGCCGCCAACTTTTTGGATATTGGCGAAACGGCGCAATGGCCACAAATTCAGCAGGGGTTGCAGCTACTCCACTCTTTTTTGCTAGCCAGAGAAAAAAAGGGACTTCCTATCTCAGTGGTGCTCTGTAATTTCGTGGGAAGCTTCGCTTTACGTTCCCACATTCAATCCGGCTTGCCAGATTATTGGCAGGAATGCTTGGGATCCCTAACCTCTCTGCCCCGCCTGGTGGTCTACTTTGTCCCCAATGGTTGGGAAAAGGAGGATCCCCAGTTAAATTTCAAAGAACAGAGGGAAGGAGGGATTTACTTGGCCGAAACCCTTGATCAAGCCATTGAGTTTTGCCAGCTCCCTCGCCTGCAAGATGTAAGTCATCGATAACGGATCGTCTGATCCGCTGGCGGTCGGCCAATACTTAGGGATCCCTCTTCACCACCACCATGGCTTGGTTCCACTGCCATCTGCAAAAATCATCCCCTCAGTCCAAGTATCGCGATGTTTCAAGCCCTCCAATTTGGCTGAAGTCAGATTAGCCCGTTGCAAGTTTGCTTTCGTCAGATCCGCCCGACTCAGATCGGCTCCCCGCAGATCCGCGTGTTGTAAATTAGCCCGACTCAGATTGGCTCCGCTCAGATCGGCCTCCTGCAAGGTGGCTCCCCTCAAATCCGCCCCCCTCAAATCCGCCCCCCGCAAATCCGCCCGACTCAGATTGCTGCCCCGCAGATCCACCCCCATTAGGGATCCCTCCCGCAACGAACACCCTTGTAGGGAAATCTGGCGCAGATCGGCTTTGCTCAAATCCACCTGGGAAAGTTGACGCTGTTCCCCTCCCTGATTTTGCAGTTGCCAGATCAGCACCACCTTCTCATCCCACAGGCTGGGATCCGAGATCTGGGATAGCCGCAGGTTAGTACCGCTCACTTTCACCTGCCCCAGCCGACAGCCCCGCAGATCCGCCCCCTCCAGGTTGGCCCCGCTTAGTTTTGATCCCGTCAAATCCGCCGCTCGCCAATCACTCTTAACCAAATTGGCTCCATTCAAATTGACTCGGCGAACCTGGCTGTTCTTCAAGTTAGCTTGAAAAAAATTGATGCCTCCCAAACGGTAGCCCGACAGATCGACCCCAGCCAACTCCCCATAGGAAAAATCTCGCTCCCCTCGCCGATAGGCCACGATCAACCCTTGCGCTCCCCCCACATCTCGAAAAGGGCTCAGTTGTTGGGTGGCAGCTTGTGCCTGCGGATCCGCCAGTTCTGAGAGCACCCGCCAAGCCGCCAGGCGAACCGCCCAAGCTGTATTGCTGCTGAGCGCCTCGATCAACAATTGGATGCCCGCTTCCCCATAGCCAACCAGCCCCGCCACCGTAGCCAGTCGCACCGACTCGTCTCCACTCAGCAGGCGGCGTCTTGCCCCCGTGATGCCTCCCAGCACCAATCCTGTGGCTTTGGGGGATCCTCCCCCCAACACCAAATCCCCCGATTGCGGCTGGGGAATGGCGTTGATCGCGGCTGTTTCCTGCATAGCCAAATGTGTGTTGTGCTTACGGATCCCTACTCTGTTGCAACAAGCCAATGCTAATCAATGTTGCAAAACTTTACATTTCATCGATTGTTTGTTAAGTTAGGACTATCACAATCAAGCTAGCCCCAGGGGGAGGTATCTTATGACTCGGTATCGTTCGGTGGTGGTGGAAGAGGGCGGCAGACTGAACAACTACGCCATTGAGCCAGAAATGTATGTGGATTCTACCCAGCGCACCGGATTCACGGAATATGCCGAAAAGCTGAATGGTCGCTTGGCGATGGTTGGATTTTTGGCCTTAATCGCTGTCGAGGTGGTTTCCAAGAGTACCCTGATTGACTTGGTGGTTTCTTTGGGGCGTTAAGCCTTCTGGCTAGCCTGAGGCGAGCTGACTAGGATCCCGGCATCGTCATAAAACCTGGGATGCAAAAAAGGCTTAACCCCTTCCGGGATCCGCAACTGTCCTTCGGCAGTTTGATAGTTTTCTAGAATAGCAGCCATCGTCCTTCCCACCGCCAGACCGGAACCATTCAGGGTATGCACGTAATGGGTTCCTTTCTGTCCCGCTTCTTTATAGCGGAGGTTGGCACGCCGCGCCTGAAAGTCCCAACAATTGGAGCAGCTAGAAATTTCCCGGTATTGGTTAGCCGAGGGGATCCATACCTCCAGATCAAAACAGCGACTCGCCGAAAAGCCCAGATCGCCTGTGCATAGCTCGATTACTCGATAGGGTAATTGCAACATTTGCAGGATGGCCTCCGCATCAGCCACCAATTTGAGGTGTTCTGCCTCCGATTGATCAGGGCGGGTTATTTTCACCATTTCCACTTTGTTGAACTGATGCAGGCGGATCAGTCCTTTCGTATCTCGCCCGTAGCTGCCAGCCTCACGACGAAAACAGGGGGTGTAGGCACAAAAATTGATAGGTAATTTTTCGCTGGCAATCACCTCTTCCCGATAGAGATTGGTGAGGGGGACTTCTGCGGTGGGGATGAGCCACAGATCATCGTCGGCACAGCGAAAGCTATCCTCCGCGAACTTGGGTAATTGTCCGGTTCCCTGCAAGACAGCGGAGTTGACTAAGAAGGGGGGCATCACTTCCAGATATCCGGCGGCAATATGGCGATCCAACATCATGCTGATCAGGGCGCGTTCCAGGGCGGCTCCGCATCCCATTAGCGCGACAAAACGGCTTTGAGCAACTTTCACGGCTCGCCCAAAGTCCAACAACCCCAAGCTCTCGGCAATCTGGTCATGGGGCAACACCCCATGGTCAGGCTTAAATTCATCCCCCCAACGGCGCACCTCCACATTGTCGGCTTCGCTCTTGCCGATTGGCACAAGCGACTGCGGCAAATTCGGGATCCGCAAAAGCTGAAGGGTAATCTGCTCACTCAGCTCGCGCTCCTGTTGTTCGAGGGCGGCAATTTCTGCTTTAAGCTGGCTGCCCCGCTCCCGCAAAGCCACGACTTCCCCTGCTTGGGGATCTTTGCCCCGGCGGATCTCCTCCCCCACCTGCTTCCCGATGGAGTTACTTTCCGCCTGTAGGGAAGAACGCTGAGTTTCCAGATGGCGTTGTTGGGCATCCAAAGCTAGGATCCCGTCGAGATCTACAGATTCTTGGCGGTGCTGCAAACCCTGCCGAACCCAAGCGGTCTGATCTCGCAACCATTTTAGATCCAACACAATCGCAATCTCTCCTGGGAAACTGCTGTCTATTATCGACTAGTTTGCAGCCTTGTTTGGGGTTGACGACTCGACAGTCACGTAGCCGCTTGTGCTCCCAACACCCAGTGACCTGCCGCCGCCGCTCTTCCCAGAAATTTCCACACCCGACGCACATCCTCGGCTTCGCAGCCCTGGATCCCTAGGCTCTCAATCGCCTGCCCCAAAGACGCTTCGCTGAAACCATCTGCTACCTGAACCACCCATTCAGGGGTGAGTAGTCCCACATGATCATCCTCATAACCCGCCAACCAAAACGGTCGAGGGGGAACCCCCAGAGCTGGACAGGGAAAGCCAATGGTTGCCAATATCCCCTGCCAAGCCGCTAGCGTCGAGATATCGGCTTGATTACCCAGGCGATCAGGAGTCAAGTGTTCGGGAGGATATTCTACCGCTACTGAGGAAAGGGTTCGACCGCCCGACCCCGACCAGCGCGCACGCCCCGCCACCGCTACGGCAGCAGCTCCAATCACCCGGCAACCCAAAAAGAAGTCTTCCTCCTCTGGGAGGAGCCAAACCTGACCATTCTCATGCCTAACGGCGGATTCATACTCTTCCCGTTCCTCCAATAGCACATCCGCTTGCTGGCAATAGATCTCCCACTCCTCTTCCGATAAGGGATCCACTAGATACAGAAAAGGGCGGAATGCAGCATCATCCAGAGCGAAAAGCTCCCCATCAGTATCCAGGCTTAGCATGGCAACTTCTCCTCCTGGCAATCTTGATTTAGACAGCAGAATTTCGATAGTGGCTATGGGCAGTAATACCACAAAAGCATCCGGACAAGAAAGACTGCGCAGGCAGACGACTGAATCGACCGCCTACCCACCTGTTACAAAGGGATCCCTTTCATCAAGGGATCCCTGTTTTAGTCAACAAAGGTCAATCTAATTGCTTGTCATGGTTGTCAGGAATTATCCAAACTGGGAAGCCGTGGAAGCAATCAAGAAAGCCGCATAGGTCAGGATGTAGCCAACCGTAAAGTGAGCCAGACCCACCAAGCGTCCTTGCACGATCGACATGGCCACAGGCTTATCGCGCCACTTGACCAATTTCGCCAAGGGGGTACGCTCATGCGCCCAGACCAAGGTTTCAATCAGCTCTTGCCAATAACCCCGCCAGGAAATCAAGAACATAAATCCAGTTGCCCAGACCAGGTGTCCAAACAAGAACATCCAAGACCAGACGGCCAAATTGTTCATGCCATAGGGGGTATAGCCATTGATCAACTGGGCTGAGTTTGCCCAGAGATAATCCCGCAGCCAACCCATGATGGTGACTGAGGTTTCGTTGAACTGCGCCGTATTGCCCGTCCAAATACCCAGATGCTTCCAGTGCCAGTAGAAGGTCACCCAACCAATGGTGTTCAACATCCAGAACATCGCCAGGTAGAAGGAATCCCAAGCCGAGATATCACAAGTGCCACCCCGTCCAGGGCCATCACAAGGGAAGCTGTAGCCGAAGTCTTTTTTGTCCGGCATCAGCTTCGATCCGCGCGCATCCAACGCCCCTTTCACCAGGATCAAAGTGGTGGTATGCAACCCAAGGGCAATAGCATGGTGAACCAAAAAGTCACCAGGGCCAATGGGTAGGAACAAGGTTCCATTGGGATCATTAATGGCCGACAACCAACCCGGCAACCAAAGATTGCTAGCGGCTGCCGAGGCGGCACCGTTGGCATTCGCCAACAGGACATCCATGCCATAGATCAGCTTGCCGTGGGAAGCCTGGATAAACTGAGCAAACACAGGCTCAATCAAGATCTGCTTCTCAGGCGTACCAAAAGCTTGCATGACATCGTTATGCACATACAACCCTAAGGTGTGGAAGCCCAAGAACAGGGAGACCCAAGACAGGTGGGAAATGATCGCTTCTTTGTGGTCAAGGATGCGAGCCAAGACATTATTTTTGTTGGCCTCAGGATCATAGTCCCGCACAAAGAAGATGGCTCCGTGGGCAAAAGCCCCCACCATCAAGAATCCAGCAATGTACTGGTGATGGGTATAGAGAGCTGCCTCCGTAGTGTGGTCAGCCGCCATAAACACATAGGGTGGTAGGGCATACATGTGCTGAGCCACCAGAGAAGTCACCACACCCAAGCTAGCCAGAGCTAAGCCTAGTTGGAAGTGTAGGGAATTGTTAACGGTGTCATACAGCCCTTCATGCCCGCGCCCCAACATGCCGCCAAATGGTGTGCCTTCGGGAGGCCGGTGAGCCTTGAGAATGTCACGGATGCTATGCCCAATTCCCCAGTTCGTGCGGTACATGTGTCCCGCCACGATGAAAATCACCGCGATGGCCAAATGATGGTGAGCCATATCCGTCAGCCAGAGGGACTGGGTATTGGGGTCAAACCCACCCAAGAAGGTGAGAATCGCCGTTCCTGACCCTTGTGCTGTTCCCCAAATGTGACTGGTGGTATCTGGATCCTGAGCATAAACCCCCCAGTTGAGGGTAAAGAACGGAGCCAGACCCGCCGGATGAGGCAAGGTGGTCATGAAATTGTCCCAGCCCACGTGCTGACCGCGAGATTCGGGGATAGCGACGTGAACCAAGTGTCCAGTCCAAGCCAGGGAGCTAACCCCAAACAACCCAGCCAGGTGGTGGTTGAGGCGGGACTCCGCATTCTTGAACCAGGAGAGACTGGGGCGAAAACGAGGTTGCAGATGGAGCCAGCCCGCGAACAAAAAGGTGGCCGCCAACATCAACAAACCCACTGCTCCCGCATATAAGTCAGCGTTGGTTCTCAGTCCAATGGTGTCAAACCAATAGTAGAGACCGGAATACGCAGCGTTCACAGGGCCATAGCCGCCTTCTTGGGTGAAAGCATCCACAGCCGCTTTGCCAAATTGGGGATCCCAGATTGCGTGAGCAATGGGGGTAACTCCACTAGGATTGGCGATCCACTGTTCAAAGTTGCCTTGCCATGCAATATGGAAGACGTTGCCGGATGCCCACAGGAAAATGATCGCGAGATGCCCAAAGTGGGTGGCGAAGAGCTTTTGATAAAGCCCCTCTTCCGTCATGCCATCGTGGGTCTCGAAGTCGTGAGCGGTAGCAATGCCATACCACAAACGCCGTGTAGTGGGGTCATTGGCAAGGTCTTGACTAAATTGCGGAAACCGAGTTGCGGTTGCCATGATTTGAATCCTCCTTGCGTTAACCGATGCTGGCAAATCGTGCTAGGAAGAACGCCCACGTCGTGACGATCCCTCCTAACAGATAATGCGCTACGCCCACAGCTCGACCCTGAATGATGCTCAGAGCGCGAGGCTGGATAGCCGGAGCGACTTTCAGCTTGTTGTGTGCCCAAACAATGGACTCAATCAATTCTTGCCAATAGCCGCGGCCACTGAACAGGAACATCAGACTGAAAGCCCAGATGAAGTGAGCGCCCAAGAAGAGCAAACCATAGGCCGACAGAGCACTGCCGTAGGAGTTGATCACCTGCACAGCCTGTGCCCACAAGAAGTCCCGCAGCCAGCCGTTGATGTTGATGGCGCTTGTGGCAAAGTTGCCGCCCGTCAAATGGGTGATGGTGCCGTTGGCATCAACTGTCCCCCAAATGTCAGACTGCATTTTCCAACTGAAGTGGAAGATCACGATGGAGATACAGTTGTACATCCAAAACAGGCCAAGGTAGACATGATCCCAACCGGAGACTTGGCAGGTGCCGCCACGGCCAGGGCCATCGCAGGGGAAGGCAAAGCCTAACTTACCTTTGTCCGGAATCAAGCGGGAACTGCGGGCAAACAACACCCCCTTGAACAGAATCAAGACAGTGATGTGAATGGTCATGGCGTGAATGTGATGCACCATGAAATCCGCTGTGCCCAAGGTCATCGGCATCATGGAGACCTTGCCACCTACCGCTACTAAATCTCCCCCAAAGATGGGGCTAACGCCCGCTGCCGCCAAAGGAGCGGTCACCCCCGCCGCTGCTGCGTGGATCCCTTGGAGCCACTGGGCAAAGATCGGCTGAAGCTGGATAGCCGTGTCAGAGAACATATCTTGGGGACGACCTAGGGCTTGCATGGTGTCGTTATGCACATAGAAGCCGAAGGCGTGGAAGCCCAAGAACAAGCAAACCCAGTTGAGGTGAGAAATAATCGTGTCACGGATACGCAGAACCGTATCCAGAACATTGCCGCGATTAACTGCCGGATCGTAATCCCGCACCATAAAAATAGCGGCATGGGCGGCTCCACCCACAATAAAGAATCCCCCTAGCCACATGTGGTGGGTAAACAGGGAAATCTCTGTGGCGTAGTCAACACCCATGTAGGGGTACGGATTCATGGCGTACATGTGCTGAGCCACGATGATGCTGACGGATCCGGCCATGGCGAGGTTGATCGCCAACTGAGCGTGCCAGGAAGTTGTCAGAACTTCGTACAAGCCTTTGTGTCCTTCACCCGTGATCATGATGGGATCTTTGTGGGCTTCCAGGATCTCTTTGATGCTGTGACCAATTCCCCAGTTGGTGCGATACATGTGGCCTGCCACGATAAACATGACAGCCAGCGCCAAGTGGTGGTGGGCTTGATCCGTCAACCAAAGGGCACCCGTTTGCGGATCCAATCCTCCTTTGAAGGTGAGGAAGTCGCTGTAAGCTCCCCAGTTCAGCGTAAAGAACGGAGCCAATCCCTGAGCAAAGCTGGGAAACTGTTCCGCCATCAAGGCTGGGTTGAGAATAAACTGATGGGGCAACGGAATCTGATCAATGGGAACCCCCGCATCCATCATCTTGTTGATGGGCAAGGAAACGTGGATCTGATGCCCAGCCCAAGCCAGGGATCCCAGACCCAGCAAACCTGCCAGGTGATGATTGAGCATGGATTCCACATTTTGGAACCATTCCAGTTTTGGGGCGCGTTTGTGGTAGTGGAACCAACCGGCAAACAGCATTAAGCCAGCCATCACCAAACCGCCAATGGCAGTGCAGAGTAGCTGAAATTCGTTGGTAATGCCTGCTGCCCGCCACATGTGGAACAGACCAGAGGTAATGCGGATCCCTTCAAAGCCACCACCCATATCCCCATTGAGGATTTCCTGACCAAAGACAGGCCAGACCACCTGAGCACTGGGGTGAATGTTAACCGGATCCGTTAACCAAGCGGAATAGTTGGAGAACTGCGCTCCATGGAAATACATACCACTCAGCCACACAAATACCACGGCCAGGTGACCGAAGTGGGCTGAAAAAATCTTACGAGAAACGTCTTCTAGGTCACTGGTGTGACTGTCAAAATCATGGGCAAGAGCATGGAGGTTCCAGATCCAAGTAGTTGTCTTGGGTCCGCGAGACAGGCTGCGATCGAAATGTCCAGGTTTTGCCCACTTCTCAAACGAAGTTGGAACTGGATCAACATCTACCGTAACCTTGACCTTTGGCTCTCGCTCCTTTGGCGTAGTTGTCATCAAGAACTCCTCTCTTGCGACAAGGAACGAATCATCCAACCCGTCCCTTTAGCCAAATTCAAGTACAGGAGAAAATCCCCTGTCAGCGCAAGGAGGGAAGGACTACAAGGCATTATAGGTCAGCCTATGAACGCCCTCAGTTGCTTAACAATAATTAAATCGGGGATCCCAGTTCCCACGCTGATCTCACCTACTCCAGGGAGAGTCTTTGCCGAAAAATAATAAGATTTGTGACAAAAATTGGCGTGACTTAGAGGTTTGTTCAGCAGAAGCGTTTGCAAAAATAAACGATATCAATTTTTGTAAAGGATTCACCCCTCTGGCTGAGGTAAATTCTTCTCAGGGAACTAGCCACGGCGGGGGAACCAGTGGTGTAGAGGCTGTAGGTTGCACAAGTTTTGGCGAAATTGAGAAGAAACTATCTTCGGGAGTTTATGGCGAGATCGAGTTTATATCCTCCATAATCAATTTGAAAACCGCACAAAATGGCAAATTTGCCCCGTTGCTTTACCCTATGCCTCTTGACGTTTCCATCCCACCCCAGGCTACCGAGGGATCCCTAGCCTTGTCTCAGGATCGCCTGATTATTTCGGGTCTGCGGGGCTATGGCTACACAGGATATGATCCGGCGGAACAATCTTTGGGGCAATGGTTTGAGGTGGATTTTGAGTTATGGACAGATTTGCAGCCTGCGGCACGTAGCGGTGTTTTATCCGATACTATCGACTATCGATCAACGGTGGCAGGAATTACCAAGTTGATCAACACCAGTCGGTTTGAGTTAATCGAAACCTTAATTGAGGAAATTGCCAATTTGATTTTGCGGGAGACAGGGGCTATTCAAACCAAAGTTCGCCTAACGAAATGTCATCCTCCTATGGACGGATTTCAGGGCAAGGTAATCCTAGAAATCATCCGACCTAAGCGGCAAAGCATCAACAATCTATCGAATGGCTTGTGAATTTTTATGATCAGCAGGATTCCGGGATAGCAAACAAATCAGTCAGAATGGTGTTGGAAAATAGCCAGCCCTCCGGGGGTAGTAGCCTTAGATCATCATCTCGGCAAGCAGCCCAGCCTTTCTCGACGTAAGGAGCCAAACAATCAAGAGCCGCCTCTACCCAGGGTTCTGCAAAACGTGACCGCAGCTCACTCAACGAAAGTCCTTCCCGCAAGCGCAAGCCCAGCATCAAGGTATTTTGCCACTCTTCCACAAGCGAGGTAGGTGTAGCATCTTGCCAAATCTCTCCCTTTTGCACCTGTTGAAAATAGTCATACAGTTTTTGGGGTTGCTTGATTCGTTGGCCTTTGATATACCCAACCGCCCCCATTCCTAAACCGTAGTAGCTGCCGTTCTGCCAATAGACACGGTTATGGCGGCATTGGTAACCCGTTTGGGCAAAGTTGGAGATCTCGTAGTGCTGATAGCCGGCGGCAGTCAGTTCCTGAATAGCTAGGTGATACATTTGCACGGTGTCTGCGTCGCTGGGCAAGGGGGGATCCCCTGGTTGATAGGTGCGCCCAAAGCGAGTGTGTGGCTCAATCGTCAGGTCATAGAGGGAGACATGGGTTGGGTGCAACCCTGTGAGAGCGGTCAAGGACTCTTGCCAATCAAGTAGGGTTTGTTGGGGCAGGCCAAAGATCAAGTCTAGGTTGAAATTTTCCAGACCCACGGCTCGTAGATCCGCAACCGCCTGATAGACCGCCTCCACCCCATGCCCTCGACCACAGGCTGCTAACAACTTTGGTTGAAAGGCTTGTACACCCAGGCTGACCCGATTCACACCCGCATGGCGATAATCAAGCAACTGAGAACGACTGATAGTACCAGGATTAGCCTCTAGAGAAATTTCTATATCGGCTGACCAGGGGATCCGTTGCTGTAGGCGAGATAAAATACGGCTGAGCTGTTCCCCTGAGAGAAGAGAGGGCGTCCCCCCGCCAAAAAAGATAGAGGTGAGGGGCTGATCCCCCACGGGCATTTGTTCAATCTCTTGGCAAAGCACCTCGACATACGTCTCAATCAAATCAGCCGTTCCCAGGCCAGTAGCAAAATCACAGTAATAGCAGCGCTGGCGGCAGAAGGGAATATGCAGGTAGGCAGCCTGCGGCCAGGGATCCCTCCTCTGCTCAGGAAAGTCAAGCCAGTGGGCGAAAGTGGGCATGGGATCTTAAAATTACGGAAGGTGACGTTTATTTACTCAGCTTAACTCCCTCCCCGAATCCAAGCCGCATCTATCCGCCCACAGAGAGGGTTGTCCCCCCATCACCCCGAAGCCTTTCTAACCAGACTGAGAAATCCTTTGCAGAGCGTCATCCAGATGTTGCGGCGGGTTGCTTTTAATGTTTATGCCGTATTATCCCTCCAGCCCATCAGGGAAGCATGTCTAGAATGATTAGGTATATCTATCGGAGTATCAGAAATTAGATCTGTGACCGACGTGCTGAGCCGGATCGGTTTGCCTTTACTTCCTCTTGATCATCATCCAACATCATTCCATTCATAAAAGCCAAGGCCAAATTTATGCTAGACATTCTCCTGACGTTCATCTTTATTGTTGCAGGTAGCGGGTTAGGGTTTTATGGTTTAGATTTTTTGCCTAGTGAGGTTGTTCAGGGAGCCAATATTGACGGGGCTCGCTTTGTTACCGCTGGGTTTGGTGTTGTGGTGGGGTTAGCAACTGGACTAGGAGTGCGCTGGGGTTATCGTCGTTTTGAAGCCAACATTCGCTCACTTCCTCCTGACATCTTGATCAGCCGTTCAGTGGCTCTGGTGATTAGTTTGGTCATTGCCAATCTCGCCATGGTACCTGTTTATTTATTGCCTTTACCGGAAGAGTTACGCTTTATCGAACCCCTAGCGTCGGTCTTTTTTAGCTTGGCCTTTGCCTATTTGGGCACAGGATTAGCTGATACCCAAGGCCCTGCTTTGTTGCGTTTATTCAATCCCAACTATGGTCTACAAGCTGCTCTTTTGGCGGAGGGCAGTGTCAGTCCGGCTAGTGCCAAAGTGATTGACACCAGTTGCCTGATTGATGGGCGAATTTCTCAACTGATCCAGGCGGGCTTCTTAGAGGGAACTTTGGTCATACCCCGCTTTGTTTTGGTGGAACTGCAAACTATTGCCGACAAAGCGGATCCCCAAAAAAGGGAGCGTGGACGGCGCGGTTTGGATATGCTGCAAGAATTGAGAAATGCCTATCCCGATCGGTTCGTTATTCACGAGACTAATTATCCTGACTTGGATACGGTAGATGAAAAATTGGTGAGGTTAACCCAAAGTGTGAATGGAGCCTTATTAACCACTGATTTTAACCTTAAGAAAGTGGCTAACGTTCAGAACGTAACCGTCTTAAACATCAATGAGTTAGTGGAGTCTCTGCGACCTGTTTATCTGGCTGGAGATAGTTTAGAAATAAAAATTACCCGTGAAGGAAAAGAACCGGGTCAGGGGGTGGGCTATTTGGAAGATGGCACGATGGTGGTGGTGGAAGAAGGATTGCGCTCGATCGGTAAAAAGCGGGTGGTGGTGGTAACCAGTGCCATTCAAACAGCGGCGGGACGGATGATATTTGCCCGCTTACAAACTCCAACAACGATCAAAGTTGGATCGGCTTAGCTGGGGTGGAGCTAGCCTGCTAAACCTTTATCATGGGTATTAGCCGACAACGATTAAGGGGTTAAGATTAGATCTGTAACTCCCAGGACAATGAAATGATGTAGTTCAATGAACATTTCTTGATTTGGAGGAGTTATGCCATATTTATTATGGACATTATCGTCACATTGCCTCCCAGCAATCAAGCCAGAGAGGAACTAGTTATCCTGAATTTTTGACTGCTAATTTTTAAGGTAAACCTCGATTTCGTTTCCCTCTATCTCCCCAACCATAGCCACAAATATCACCTCATAGCAGATGGCACTCATCGACCATAACTACTGTCAATTCTCCAAAATCCACAAGCGCTTTCCACTCTTTTAGCTTCTGGCATATTTCTTTTTTCTTTGAGTCACCACTTCCTCATCCTTCTGAGGCTATCTCTTCTGAACTTTCCTCCAGCTCATGTCAGCCTCATAAAGAGCAACAGAACCTAAAGATTTACAGGGATCCTCCTTCGCCCAGGATCGGTTGGGGAGGGCTAATATGAGTCTGATAATATAAAGTTAATTGAGAAACCCAATAGCAAGTAAGGGTATGAGCGAGTTTGAAGATCCTAAGGATCGACCTCTCTACATCATCTCGGTAGCAGCAGAACTGGTGAACATGCACCCGCAAACGTTACGCCTCTACGAAAAACGCGGGTTAGTGCAACCCCATCGAGACGGCAAGAATCGCCTATATTCCCAGCGAGATATTGAACGGATTCTCTATATTCAAAAGCTCACCCGCGACCTAGGCGTTAACTTAGCGGGAGTGGAAGAAATTACCCGCCTGCAACAAGAATTGGAAAAACAAAAGCGCAAGATGCATGTGGAAATTCAACGCCTGCACAGCCAAATCGAAATCATGGAGTCTCAAATTGGTACCGACTAGGATTCAGTGCCTCTGCAAGCCTCAACGGTCGGACTGGGTTGGCTAAAGTGATGAGGGCAATCCTGCTGTGCCTATTTTTATGTCTCGATCGGCTGGCTTTGTTTCTTGGTTTTGGGTGGGGGGGTGGGTACCCCTGGCTCTCGCCTTGCTGACGGTGAATGTTGCCCCCAGTTTGCTGGTAATGCTGATGGGATCCCTCTGGGGGGTAAGCCATCGCGCCCTCTGGCAACCGGATCCCTTGCTGGGGTGGGTTGGGGGGTTGGGGGTGGGATTGCTGGGGGTGACCTTTTTGGCCACCGATTGGTCGCTGAGCATTCCAGGCTTGTTCAACTATTTGCCCTTTCTCCTGTTTTTTGCAGCCAGCAGCCAGATATTGCGATATCCCGAATGGCGGTTACTGAGCCTGCAAACATTGGTGGCTGGGAGTGGTTGGGTGGCGATGTTGGGCTGGGGGCAGTTTTTTTGGCATTGGCAAGGTGAGGTGACCATTCTGGGGATGCCGGTGCTGGAACTAGCGGCAACCGACCGTCCTACCTCAGTGTTTACCTCCCCCAATACGCTGGCGGTCTACTTGGTGGTGGTGTTGACCCTAGCAGTGGGATTATGGCTAGCGCGTCCTCGCCAGTGGCTCGCTCCCGCTGCCCTTGTCCTGGGCTTGCCCCTCTTGGTTGCCACCGCCTCCCGCAATGGTTGGGCCATCGCCTGTTTGAGTCTGGTGGGCTTTTTGCTTTTTAAGCGGATGTGGGCGGCTTTCATCCCCTTGGGGGGGATGATCGGGATCCCTTTACTTGCCGCTCTCAACTGGTGGAACCTACGCCAATGGGTGCCCGCCCTATTTTGGCAACGGCTCGCCGATGCCTTCGATCCGCAAGCCCGTCATTTTGGATCGACGATTAGCCGCCTGGAGGCGTGGAATTTTGCCCTGGAGATGATCCGCCAGCGCCCCTGGCAAGGATGGGGTTGGCAGAGTTTCCCAGCTTACTACAATGCTCAGATACCGCCACCGACCGAACTCCTTAACCACTCCCACAACCTGTATTTGACCGTGGCTGCCGAGGGGGGATTGGGGATCGCCGTGGGGTTGGTGGGGTTGTGGGGAGTGATTGTGGGACGTGGCTGGCGACAGATCCAAGGGGATCCCGTTTTGTTGGCGGTTAACCTGGCTCTGCTGGCCTATTTTGCCTCAGGATTGCTGGATGCTGTATTTTTTGATGGGCGGATCAATCTCCTGTTTTGGGTGGTGTTGGCGGTGGCACACGGCAGTTCTTTGGCTAGGTCAGATGGGGACAGATCTAAGGGGATGCCAGAAGCCGCTCCCTTACCAGGAGAGCAGCCAGCTCAAGAACGTTAACGCTAGAGCTTGCTACAGTGGAATTTGCTCAATCTACAACCGGAGTGGCTGCTCAATGAGTCGGGGAACGCTGTTTGATAAAGTCTGGGATCGGCATACCGTTACCCTTTTGCCGTCGGGGCAAACCCAGCTATTCATCGGGCTGCACCTGATCCACGAAGTGACCAGCCCACAAGCGTTTGCCATGCTGCGGGAGCGGGGGTTGTCGGTGATGTTTCCTGAGCGCACCGTCGCCACCGTCGATCACATTATTCCTACTGACAACCTAGCTCGCCCCTTGGCCGACAGCATGGCAGAAGAAATGCTGCAAGCCCTGGAGCGCAACTGCCAAGACTACGGCATCCGCTTTTATCCCCCTGGTTCTGGGCATCAAGGGGTGGTGCATGTGATTGCCCCAGAATTGGGTCTGACGCAACCGGGTATGACGGTGGCCTGCGGCGATAGCCACACCTCCACCCACGGGGCTTTCGGGGCGATTGCTTTCGGCATCGGCACCACCCAAATTGGGGATGTCTTAGCCAGCCAAACCCTTGCCCTCAGCAAGCTGAAAGTTCGACGCATTGAGGTGAATGGAGGGCTGCGACCAGGGGTTTATGCCAAAGATGTCATCCTGCACATCATCCGCATCCTGGGTGTGAAAGGGGGTGTCGGCTATGCCTACGAATTTGCCGGATCGACTATTGAGCAGATGAGCATGGAAGGCCGCATGACCCTCTGCAACATGGCAATCGAGGGGGGGGCACGCTGTGGCTATGTCAATCCTGATCCTGTCACCTATGCCTATTTGCAGGGACGGCAGTTTGCCCCGCAAGGATCGGCTTGGCAAGAGGCCGTGACCTGGTGGGAAAGCCTACGCAGTGATACCGACGCGGAGTACGACGATGTGGTGACCTTTGAGGCAGCAGATATCGCCCCCACCGTCACTTGGGGCATTACCCCTGGGCAAGGGATCCCGGTGGATGGGCGGATCCCGACTCCTGAAGAATTGGCCGAGAGTGAGCGGATGTTGGCGCAAGAAGCCTATGCCTACATGGATCTGCAACCGGGGGCATCCATTCAAGGTACCAAGGTGGATGTCTGCTTTATTGGCAGTTGCACCAACGGACGCCTCAGTGATCTGCGGGAAGCGGCTAAGTTTGCCCAAGGACGACAGGTGGCTCCAGGGGTAAAAGCGTTTGTTGTCCCAGGTTCTGAGCGGGTCAAGCAGGAGGCCGAAGCGGAAGGACTGGATCAGATTTTTCGGGCGGCGGGCTTTGAGTGGCGAGAACCCGGTTGCTCGATGTGTCTAGCCATGAATCCCGACAAATTAGAGGGTCGGCAGTTAAGTGCTTCATCCTCTAACCGCAACTTCAAGGGACGCCAGGGATCCGCCGCCGGACGGACGCTCTTGATGAGTCCCGCTATGGTAGTGGCCGCCGCCGTCACGGGTAGCGTGGCTGATGTGCGAACTCTCATACCGAAGGAAACGGCATAGCGGTCATGATCGCCATCGGCAGTTTTCTCCTGACTCCTCTCAGACAGTCATGCCAGATTCGGGGCAGGAAAAACCTGTCGGGGCAACTGGGGATCTCAAATAGAAATATCGAAAACCATCGATCCTATCGGGATCCCGCCAAGGTGACGGAGGTTAAGGGGTCAGATTGAAGGGCATTAAAGTGACGATGCAGGTCAGGAATCAGGGTCAAATTGGCTAAGCCCAACTGATTGGGATCCAACTCAGGCTGTTCTTGGATGTAGCGAACCACCTGCTCCCGAATGGTTTCATCCGATTGCCAGAGCAGTTGCCCCTGCCTAAACATACTGAAGCCACTCCCTCCCACCGCTCGATAGTGATTGAGTGCCACCCGTAGCTTTTGATTGGGGAAGATCGCTTCTCCATCCAGACTTAGGTGGCGTAAGCGGTGCCCTATTGGTTGGGTGAGATCGAGGGTATAAGTGATGCCTGTGTAGAGATCCCAGTTGTAGTGGCGAGCCAAAGGAGCTTTCGCCGCTTCCGGCTGGGCGGGCAACTGGGCGGGATCCATCTGCTGAAAATATTCGGCGGTTTTTTCCAAAGCTTGCCGCAGCATCTCCCCCGTAATCTCTAAAACACAGAGATGGTTGTCATAGACCACAATGCTAAAGACATCTTGCAGGCTGACCAACCCTGCCGGGATCCCACCGCTATCGGAATTGAGGCTGGCAACTGATATCTGCACCGACCAGCCCGCCGCCTGAGCCGCCGCTATTTGGGCTTGGTTGATCAGATGGGGAATCGGACTGTGCCACAAGCGCGCCTTAGCTCCACTGGGAAAGGCTCGTGGGGAGCGGCCAATCGGTTGGGCTAGGTAGCTGAGCACGGCTTGGTGAAAGGGTTCGGCCAATCGCAACAGCTCGGCATCGGCAGGGATCCCCTCTACCGAGAACAGGCAGGAGTCTTTGTGAACTATTCGCCAGGTGTGGTCGGCTTGCTCCTCCAGGTGGAGGTTTACTTTCGCCAGATGGGATCCCCAATGCCCCGGTTGCACCATCAGGGTGTGACCAATCGGGAGGGCAGGAATGGCTTGGTGGGTGTGTCCTGTGAAAAGAACATCAATCCCTGCTACTTGCTCGGCCAACTGGAGAGCCTGGTTCTCCTCCGGCAGTTGATGACCCATCGGCCAGTCGTGATAATCACTCAGCCAATCCTGGGGTTGTCTCTGGTTGGGCATCCGCTCCGGCCCACTGTGTAAAACCACCACAATCACCGCCGCCCCCAAGTCCCGCAACAAGGGCACATAGTAGTGAGCGGTTTCAATCACCGGATCAAAGCGCAACCCCACAATGTGATCCGCCCGCTCCCAGTGATCAATGCGGGGGGTAGTCAAGCCCAAGATCCCCACAGGGATCCCATCTACCTGCCTCAAGGCATAAGGTTGAAAGGCTTCACCGCCATCACTGGAGCGAATGTTGGCCGATAAGACAGGAAAGTAAGTCACTTTCATAAAGCGATGCAACACCGTTTGACCAAAATTAAAGTCATGATTTCCCAAGGTCATGCTGGTATAGTCCAGGGCATTCATCACCACGGCCATCGGGTGAGTCTGGGTAGGGATGGTCGCGTAATAACTGCCCAAAGGGGATCCCTGAATCGTATCGCCGCCATCCAGGAGGAGGGTGGCATGGGGGTTAAGCTGGCGTTCCCGCCGAACTAGGGTGGCGATTTTAGCTAAGCCATGTTCACTGCCTTGCCCTGAAAAATAATTCCAAGCCTGAATATGGGCATGGAGATCTGAAGTTTGTAATAAGGTTAAGGTTTTCATAGAGGAGAAATCATACCCTTAAAAAATGTGTTTCATTTCCCTCAACACTATCACTCACTTTCCTGCCACGTTTAAGATAAGGGTAGATCTTCTCCTTGATCTCTAACTTATGGAAGTCTTGTTTCCTGGTTTATTGAGCCTATTGGCAGCCTTAACCATCGGTGGATTTCGCCTGGATCGGGAATATCAACGGGGGGTGATCTATCGGTTAGGGAGGTGTCGTCATACCCTAGGTCCCGGTCTTTATTGGATTATTCCTGTCATCGATCAAAAAGTTCAAGTGGATATTCGCACGAAGACGGTGGATGTGGCTCCCCAAGAAACGGTAACTGCTGATAGCGTGACGATTAAGGTGAATGCGGTTCTCTATTATCGAATTTTGGATCCGATTAAGGCTCTCAATAAGGTAGAAAGTTATGAGGTTGCGGTTTATCAAACAGCCATGACGACCTTAAGAAATGTTGTCGGACAAAACATTCTAGATGATATCCTACAAAACCGCGACAAAATTAATGTACGGGTTCAAGAAATCGTAGATGAGATCACCGAACCATGGGGTATTGTTATTGAGAGGGTCGAGATTAAAGATGTAGAAATTCCTCTGGGGATGCAGCGGGCGATGGCGAAAGAAGCGGAGGCGATCCGCGAAAAACGTTCCCGTTTGATCAAGGCGGCGGCAGAACAGGAAGCCTCCATCAAACTGGCTGAAGCCTCCAAAGCAATTGTCAATAACCCAGCCGCTTTAGAATTGCGCCGATTGCAGATGATCACCGAAATCGGAGCCGAAAACAATACGGCAACCATTATTTTGATGCCCTCTGATTTTCTCCATTTAGCCAAAAACTGGTCGCAAACCCTGGAAAAGGCAAAGCCATCTGACCCTGCCTCCTGATCAGGCAGACTAAGGTAGCCATCAGAAAATAGGCAGGTCGTGATGCGTTTGCATGTGCAGCCCCAAAGTGGGATCCCGGCATCGACCCAACTCGTCACTCAGATCAGTTTTGCCATCGCCTGTGGACACTATCCCCAGGGCTATCGCTTGCCCAGTACCCGCCAACTGGCCATGCAAACAGGTCTGCACCGCAACACCATCAGCAAGGTCTATCATCAGTTGGAAGCGGCTGGCCTGGTAGAAACCCGCGCCGGATCGGGAATCTACGTGAGTGCCTCCGAGCAGGCTGTCCATTTGGCACTGCAAACCCATGACCTAGCCGATCAAAAAGCTGCTTATTTGGTGGTGAAACAAGGGCTGAACCAACTGCTAAAAAGTGGTTGTAGCCTGAGTCAAGCTAGGGATTTGTTTCTGGCAGAAATTGACTGGCGATTGCGTTGCAGTGCTCAGGTGTTGCTGTGTGTGCCACAGGCGGATCTGGGAACTGGACAACTGATGCTGAGAGAACTTGAGACGGCACTCTCTCTGCCAATCCAACTGGTTCCCCTTGAAGATCTGCCCCTCCTCTTGACCCAATCCCACTCCGCCACGCTGGTCACTATCCCTTATTTTCGGGCGCAGGTGGAGGCGGTGGCGGATCCCTGGGCGGTGCGGGTGATTCCTATTGAGATCTATGACTATCAAGCGGAGTTGGAGCAAATTCAACAGCTACCCCCTGATCGTTGTTTGGGGTTGGTCAGCCTCAGCCGAGCCATGTTGGGGGTGGCGGAGGCGATTGTCTATAGCCTGCGGGGAGAGGAGATCTTGGTGTTGACGGCTACCGCCGATGAGCGGGATCCGCTGCGACAGATGGTGAGGCGAGCGGATCTGTTAATTGCGGATGCGGGCAGCTATGCCACCGTCAAAGCCTTACTGAGGGAAGCCCGCCCCGACTTAATCCGTTTGCCGCCCTTACTCCAAACCCATCCCCACATCAAACCGGAGTCGCTGGCTCTCCTGAAACGGGAACTGGGGGATCCCTAACCCTCTTCGGTCAGGAAATCCAAAACGCACTGATTAAACTGGTCTGCCTTTTCCACCTGCGGCCAGTGCCCGCACTCCTCAAACACCCGTAGGCGAGCCTGTGGGATGAGAGCGACGGCACGCTTGCCATGGGCAAGGGGCAGGATGGGATCTTGGGATCCCCAGATCAACAGGGTGGGAAGATCCAGGTTGGGCAGTTGGCGAAGCAGGGGCTGATAGACCTGCGGTTTGACGCCCCAAAGGTTGAGGTTGGTTTGAGCCAGACGGAGAGCGGCGGTTTTGCTTCCCGGCCAGCCAAATTTTTGATAACTCCATTCCACCCACTCCGGCGGCACAATCCGGCGATCCACCACATTCCCCCGCAGACTGAGGGAGGCTCCCCAGCGGGTCGGAACCGCCAATAGACCCACCCCAGGTAGGCTAGCCAACCGCAGGGGCAAAGCAATCTCCTGGCCCAGGCCAAAACCCGCCACCACCACCAGCCGCTCCACCCGTTCCGGTTGGGTAAGCGCCAGATGTAGGGCAACCCCTCCCCCCATCGAGTTGCCGATCAGCGTCGCCGTCGGGATCCCTAGGGCGGCCATAAACCCCGCCAAAAAGTCGGCTTGATAGGCCAAAGTATAGTCGGCCTCCGGTTTGTCGGAGCGTCCTGACCCCACCATATCTAGTGCATAAACCTGATGCTGCTCCGCCAAAGCCGCCAGATTATAGCTCCAAATCTCTACGGAACTCATGCCCCCATGCAACAAAATCAGGGGTGACCCACCGGATCCCACCTGCCAATAGCGGGCGCGCACATCTGCCACCCACACATACCGATCCTCTGGAGGCGGAGGCAAGGGTCTCCAGGAGACTGAATCACCAATAGTCATCAGGAGGAAAGGAGGGATCCCTGTTGATGTTTGCGACTTTCTAACACCTCCAAGCGAGCCAAGGTGGAGGCAGCATCCGCCAACTGCAACGCCAGGTTAGCCCGACAGACGGGGTCTTTAGCCTGCCAAAGATCTTGCCCTAAGCAATGCACCCGATAGCGAAACGCTTTGATGGAATGAGCGGGGATCACCTTGACCGACATGATTACAACCTCTTTTCCACAGAAACATGCGTACTGAGCAGCACCCGTTCCGGCTCTAAGTAAACAAATGTTACCAAGATTACTTCGTCGTCCGATTCAATCCTAACAGCACAGGTGGCCTGGGGTGGCTCCACCCGCTCATGGCGGACACCGACACGATACTCACCAAGCGAGAGATCATCAAAGCCTGCGTCTGCATAGACTAATTCAATCACTTCTTCGGCTGGCTCAATGCCAGCTCCCTCAAGATAGGTGACAAAAGGGATCCCGTCGATAGAAGTGAGGGCATTGTTTAGGTGGTTGCGAACCATAACAAAAATATCAGACATACCAGCGTGCCCCTGCCTGACCACGGCTAGCCTGTAGCACCTGCAAGCTGCCGAAGGCGTGGAGAGCTTGCCGACACTCGCCAAAGCCGCAGGCTGTCAGATGGTCGGGAAGAGCCATCCCCAAAAAGTCCCAAGCGGTTTCGGTTTCAAAGGCCAGCAAAAAAGCTGCCAATCCCGGCCAGATCCAGGCTTGTTGAGGGGTATGCAGATCGAGGGCAAGCAGCAATCCATCGGGAGTCAACACCCGCCCAATCTCCCGCAACACTTCCAGGATCACCGATTGCGGCCATTCATGCAGTGCCAGACTAATATGCACCACCTCAAAACTCGCATCAGGAAAGGGCATCGCCTGGGCAAACCCCTCCACAAACTCCGTCTGAGGGAAGCGTCGGCGGGCTTCCGCCAAAGCCCGTGGGGAGGCATCTAATCCGGTCACCCGTTGCGAATGCTGGAGCAAAAAGGAGGTAGCTTCCCCTGGCCCACAGCAGAGATCCAAGACGCGATCCTGACCTTGCAGGCGGATCCCTTGCAGGGGGAGGCGGTGCAGTTGAGCATATCCCCCGACGGTGAGGGCTGCTAAACGCGCCACACTGCCATAAAACCAGGGGTAACGATAGCTCCAGGAACGGAGGATAGTAGCCATAGTATGGAAAGGGGATCCCTATCGACCAGTTTAAGGCCAAGGCATCCCTAGCCAAACCTGTTGCGGAGGAAAGAAGGAAACCATTATGGCGGTGGTTTTGCAGAATGTTGTGCCCTTTGGGCGTTCGGCAGCCGAGTATCAGAGAATGTTTAATCTGACGGCTCAGGATCAGCAAAAAACCATTCTGAGTGTGGCGGATGGTCCAGCTAGTTTTAATGCCGACATGACCCAGCAGGGATGGTCAGTGATATCGATGGATCCCCTCTATGCGCTGGACTCAGCCGACATTTGGCAGAGGTTTATGGAGTGTCTGGATCCGATTATTGAGCAGGTCAACAATACCCCCGATGACTGGGTGTGGAGTTATCATCAATCCCCTGCCCATCTTAAGCAAAACCGCATTCAGGTGATGCAACGATTTTTGGCTGACTATGCGGGGGGCAAACAAACAGGGCGCTATCAAGTGGGATCCCTACCTCACCTTGCCTATCCCGATCAAGCCTTTGATCTGGTTTTGTGCTCGCATTTTTTGTTTTTATATTCGGCTCATTTTGATGTTAATTTTCATCTGAAGTCCATTCAAGAGATGGTGCGGGTTGGCCGAGAGGTCAGAATTTTTCCGCTCTTGACTCTGGATCTACAACTCTCTCCCCACCTCAAACCCATTCAGCAGGAATTGGCCATATCTGGCATTCCCTCTAGCCTCGTCTCTGTCTCCTATGAACTGCAAAAAGGGGCCAATCAAATGCTTGTGCTTCGCCATACCTGAGGGAGCAACCTGAGGGATGAATGGGCGGATGTTGTAGGTGGAGGAACATGGCTAGAAGGGGAGGGATCCCAAGTGGGTTTGGGGATAGTAGGAGCTGAGGATTTGTGCCGCAGACCGTCCGGCTTGGGCTTGTCCATAGGCTCCCCATTGACAGAGACCCACTCCATGGCCGGCTCCCCGATAGGTGACGCGATAGCCCTGCTCTACAGGCTGCCAGTCATAGCGATTGCTGGGCAACACCCCCCATCCCAAATCCTGCCCCAGTTGCAACCAAAAGGCTTGTCCAGTTAGGCGTCGGGATCCGACCGCGATCTGGGTGGGGCGACCGTGGGGATCCTGCTCCAGGACGTGCACCTCCCGTTCCCCAAAAATACGCTGGATGTCGGCCTGTGCAAGGTGGATCGTGTGGGGGCCATAAAACGGTGAGGGTTGGCACCATTCACAGGGGATCCCTTGCAGATAGGGACGGGCGGGCGGGGCAAAAATGGTCTGGTTGGCGCTGGTGTGTCCGCCGCAGGTGGAGTGATAGAGGGCTTGGATCGGCTGTGGGTGGGAGGAGAAGGTCAATAGTTGTCCTGATGTGGCTTGCACCGCCCGCGTGGTAGTAGGTCGTTCGTAGGTGAGTCCGCCATAAAATTGCTGTGCCGTCGAATCGAGCAACGGCGTCGGATCCCCCTGTTGGTGATGGCTGAGGGCGTGGGTGCGTGCCACGATTGCCTGGGCTTCTAGAGCCGCTGTCGGCCATTCCGGGGGCATTTCGCTGGGAACTACCCCATACAAATAGGCTTCCAGGGGCAAGTAATTGTGGATGGCTAGCTGATTGGCGGCGGTGATGCTGATTTCCAAGCGTCCTCGGTAGCGACGGGCAGGAGATTGTACCTGCACCTGGATGCCCTGCGCCTGCTCCACAAACAAAGATTGGCCGTAGCGGCGAGGGGAATGGTCGTGGGTCAGGCTCTCCACCCAGAGGGATCCCTCCTCTGCCCGCAACCGCCAGGATCCGTGTGCCACTGTTTTTCCGGCCAAGGTCAAGGGAGCGGTCAATATCACTTGGTCAAGCTGAGGAATATGGCTAAATAGGCGAACCCGCACCCAAGGCTGAGGAGGAGGGGGATCCCTAGCTAGCAGCACCCCCGTCCCCAAAATGACCAGCGATTGCCGACGATTCACAGGCTCGACCTCAAAAGGGGATCCCTGTGGGTAGGGGAGATATGCTGAACGAAAGGGTAACTCCTTCAAACAAAGAACCCATCATTGTCATCATCGCCTCCTATCCATTCTGTCTATCCGTAACCCATTCCGATTATGTTGCCCAAAATTAGCTTGCAAACCCGTCTGTTGCTCTCCCATCTGGCGGTGATGGGGGTGGGGGTGGGGGCGCTGATTGTGGTGGGACGGGTCACCTCGCCCCGTTTTTTTGTAACCCACCTTGAACAGTTGGAGGTAGGGGGCATCAACCTGCGGCTAGAACGGACGGATCTGGTGCGGGGATTTGAGTTGGCCTGGACAAAAGGAGCTGATTGGTCGGTGTTAATTGGGGTGACGACCGCCGCCGGACTGGGGTTTTGGGTGTCTCACCGCATCAGTCAACCCCTACAAGAAATTGAAGAAGTCTCACGGCGGGTGGCGGCAGGGGATCTTTCCTTTCGGGTTCCCCCCAACGAAATTATGGAGTTAGACCAACTGGGGCGCAGTTTTAACCATATGGCCGAAAGCCTTAGCCACATCGAACGCCGTCGCCGCGATTTGATCGGGGATCTCAGCCATGAACTACGCACCCCCTTGACGGTCTTGGAGGGGTATTTGGAGGGCTGTGCCGACGGGACGATTGAAGCCACCCCCGAACTATTTGCCCGTTTGGGCAACGAGTCACGGCGGCTGCGGCGGTTGGTGGATGATTTGCAGGAGCTATCGAAAGCCGAATCCGGCTATTTACCGATCACCCTGCAATCGGTCAGTTTATTGCCCCTTCTCAAGCGCACCCTGGAAAAACTGGGATCCCAAATTGGCGACGATGGCCCGACGTTGCGCCTGGAAGTACCCTCCGATCTGGCGCTGATTGAGGGGGATCCCGACCGGATCGAGCAAATTTTGATCAACATCATTGGCAATGCCATCCGCTACACGGCGACGGGCAGCATCACGGTGGCCGCTTGCCATCAGGAGCGATGGGTTTGGGTGTCCGTACAAGATACTGGCTGCGGCATTGCTACGGAAGATTTACCCTTTGTATTTGAGCGGTTTTGGCGAGCCGACCGTTCCCGCTCCCATGCCTCCGGCGGTTCAGGGATTGGGTTGGCGATTACCCGCCGTTTGGTGGAACTGCAAGGGGGGCGCATTGAGGTAGAGAGCCAACTGGGGCAGGGCAGTACCTTTCGTTTTTGCTTGCCAATGGCCTGAGTTGAGATGGCTAAAACCTCAGGGCTGGGGGAGAATGCTAGAATGTCAATCTGCCAACGTTGGGGAGCATCGGGGATGGCTAGGCCAAAAAAATCAGAAGCCCAAGAGCAGGCTGGAGATAGCGGCTTTGACAAACTAGCCCCCGAAAAACGCAAAGCCCTCGACCAAGTATTAGGCCAGATTGAGCGCAACTTTGGCAAGGGATCCATCATGCGTTTGGGAGATGCCGCCCAGATGAAGGTGGAGACCGTTTCTAGTGGTGCCCTCCCCCTTGATTTAGCGCTGGGAGGGGGCTATCCCAAAGGGCGGATCATTGAAGTGTTTGGGCCTGAATCCTCCGGTAAGACCTCGATTGCCCTCCATGCCATTGCGGAAGTACAAAAAGCGGGGGGAGTAGCGGCTTTTGTGGATGCCGAACATGCACTGGATCCCACCTATGCGGCAGCCCTCGGCGTCAATATTCAGGATCTATTGGTGTCGCAACCGGACACAGGCGAATCCGCCCTAGAAATCGTCGATCAACTGGTGCGTTCCGCCGCCGTCGATATTATTGTGATTGACTCGGTGGCCGCCCTCGTCCCCCGTGCGGAAATCGAAGGGGATATGGGCGATGCTCATGTGGGTCTGCAAGCCCGTTTGATGAGTCAAGCCCTCCGCAAAATCGCCGGTAACATCAGCAAAACCGGATCCCTAGTGGTCTTTCTCAACCAACTGCGCGCCAAAATTGGCGGGATGGGGTATGGCCCCCAAGAAACCACAACCGGAGGCAATGCCCTCAAGTTTTATGCCTCCGTCCGTCTTGATATCCGGCGCATTCAAACCCTCAAAAAAGGCAATGACGAATACGGGATCCGTGCGAAGGTAAAGGTCGTTAAAAATAAGGTGGCTCCTCCCTTCCGCCGCGCCGAGTTTGACATTATTTTTGGGCAAGGCATTTCAACGATTGGCTGTTTGATTGATCTGGCGGAAGAAGCAGGCATCGTGAAAAAACGTGGCTCTTGGTATAGCTACAAAGACGAAAATGTCTCCCAAGGTCGTGACAATCTGATTATTTATCTTAAAGAAAACCCAGAGATTCTCCATGAAATTGAGTTATTGCTGAAGGAAAAACTGGCTAGTGGAGTGGCGGTTTCTGCCACATCGGTTGCCCCCCTCGAAGAAGGCGATGAGACCGAAGTTACGGAACAGGAAACATTGGAAGAAGAGTTTTAGAGCTTCTTTTCAAAGAAATGTTTTTTCAAAAAATATTGAGTCGCTGGTGGATTGCTGAGATATTGCTAACTTAGCAACCCAATACTGACCGCATTGTGTCGATCCCCTGCATGGATGATATCCCCTAGCCTGGTGAGAGTTCTCCTCCTATGACTGCTAATCTCCCCCCTCTCCCTGGGGCTAGCGACCTCCGTTTTGACCCGATCCCGGCTGAGCTACGTCAGCGATTGGGGGATCCCTTATCCCCCCTACAATGGCGTCCGTATCCGTGGCTCCCCTTTGATTGGTCATTACAGGTGGGGGATTGGGGGTGGATTTATGCCAGCCCTGAAGTGGAAACGGTGGGATGGGCGGAAGCTTTGCTGCGCCTGCGCTGGTCCCACCCGCCCATCCCTTGGGTTCGTCCTCCCGATTCCCTGCTAACCCATTTGCAGGAGCCCTCTCCCCAAGATCAGGTATTGCTCACTTTTTGCTGGAGCCTGAACCGAGTTGTGCAGGCAGCTGTGTTGGATCAAGAGTTAGCTACCGCTGGCTACAGTCCGCAGGAGAGCCACAACCGCACCCTTGATCAGATCTGTCAGCATGTTGAACGGATCCCAGAATTTGCCAGAGTTTTACTCGTATTGGAGTTGCTCTATCGGGAGATTTCCATTCCGCAACAGCAGCAACTCAAAGCTATCTGTGGTCAAGACGTGATGCAGGCGGCTTATCAGATGAATATGATGTGTGTGGATCCCCATAGCCCCGACCGAACCCTGCTACAGGTACAGCGTATTGCTCTGAAGTTGGCGGGGGAGGCAGAAGCCTATTTACGCTCAAGTGTGCGGACACAATTGTCCGATGGGCGAATCGTCTAGCCTCAAGAGTGGAGTGCTATTGACTATCGGAATCTCTATCGAAAACCCTAGCCCCTGTGGAGAAGGAGGATCCCTCTGGACAAACGGAAGCTTGCGACTATGATCAAGGCGAAGCATTCGGGGAGTTAGCTTTTCTCATGGCAACTTTATACGAGCAAATCGGTGGAGCCGCTGCCGTTCAATTGGCGGTGGATAACTTTTATCAGCGGGTCATGGCGGATTCACGGATCAATCACTTTTTTGCTGGGGTTGATATGCAAAAACAACGCGCCCATCAGGTGGCCTTTCTCACCTATGCCTTTGGGGGCAGTTCTCAGTATGACGGGCGATCCATGCAAAAAGCTCACGAACGCCTAGTGCAGCAGATGGGGTTGACTGATACCCACTACGATGCCGTGGTCGAAAACCTGGTGGCAACCTTGCAAGAGCTACAAGTGGCTGAACCACTCATTGGGGAGGTGGGTCAACTGGCCGAGTCTATTCGCAAGGATGTTTTGAGTCAGTCGGCTAGCTAATCGTTGGGATCCTAAATTACTTGCTCCCCCTCAACAGGGGAGGAACCCATCGAACTATCCTTGGATGTAAGGGGTGACATCTTCTCCACACTGATCGGCGAGGTAGGAGAGGGCTCGAAAGCGGAGAGCCACCACCTGCTCGTAGAGAGGATTGAGTTTGCACATCGGGGGAATGTGAATCACCTTTTGTCCAAATACTGTCACATCCCGCTCAAAGGGGCATTGGGCTGGAATCAGTCGGCATAAAAACTTAGCCACCTTTGGATTTTTAACTTCAATCCCATCCATCCACTGCCGCATCGGTGCCAACAAATCGGGGCTGGTCTCCGAGGCATCCTCGCTGGTAGGGTACACCCCAGACACCAGCGTAGAACGCAGTAATTCTAATTGGGGAATCTGCAAGTGCAAAGCCTGAGAAAAAGCTTGTAGCAACTTGTCTTCTTCCTTCGAATACAGACCATCCGCCACCGCTGTCATCACGGCTGTTCTGAGAAAATCTTCTGCATGTTTCGGATCCAACTGTTGTCCTAGCTCCTCCGGACTAATCGGCTCCAGAGGCTGATCGGCTTCCTGTGGCCACTCCGAACGGATGAGATCTTCAATCAAAGCCTGCTCCTGCGGATCGTAATGACCATCCGCCCAGGCTAAACTGAGCAGACCCCGCAGCCAGAGATGGGCTTGGGCGGGACTACCGTCAAAGTCAAGGGGTTGAGCAGAATTGGCAGCAGCATGGGTCTGCATTCGATCCAAATCCCTTTGCTATCCATCCATCGTTATTGTAGGAAGTTAGCGGATCCCCTTGCTGAAATCAGCAGATTTTTGTTAGTTTGTCTCTTCTTGCATGGGCTGTCCCTCCCTATTGGCCAAATTCATCAAGGAGGTAACTCCCAACGCCAATGCTCGCACCTGCGCTAAGTCATGGCTGAGGGGTTGCAGAGGGCCATCCACCAAGAGAGCCGCTAATCCATGCACCAAACTCCATACTCCCATCGCGGCTTGCTCCCGTCGCGGGGCAGCTAGCTGAAATTCATCAATAACCTGCATGACGGTACGAAAAACCGAGGTGCAGGCGGGGTTATTGCTGGTGAAAGGGGATCCCATTTCGGGGCGAAACATCAGGCGAAAGTCCGCCGGATGTTCAACAGCAAACATCACATAAGCCACTCCAACGGCTTGTAACTTTTCTTGGGGGGTTGTCTGGCCCAGCAAGGCACGCTGGTAAGCCTGCTCCAGTCGCTCAAAGCGATGCCAGACCAATTCTTGAATCAACTCTGCCTTGTCTTTGAAATGGTGATAGGGGGCACCCGAACTGACTCCCGCTCGCCGTGCCACCTCCCGCAATGTCAGGGACTCAATGCCGGATTCCTGCACCAGTTGTCCGGCTGCCTCAATTAGAGCAATGCGGAGATTGCCGTGGTGGTAAGCATCGGTTTTTTTGAGAGATTTAGGAGCCACAAGAGAAACCACATGGGATCTTGACAACGTTTAGATCATAGTTCATCTTAGAGGTGTTCAGATTCTAAGCATCGCTTAGATAAAATTCAGCCACTTAACCAAAGGAAGCCCTTATGCTGTTGTTGTCCAAAAATGCCCTTGTCTTTGCGGCTAGCGGAGCAATTGGGGGAGAGGTTGCCCGTCAATTTGCGAAAGAGGGGGCACAGGTTTGGCTTTCGGGCAGAAACGCGGTCGCATTGAGCAGTTTACAAAAGCAGATTGAGGCGACGGGGGGAACCGCTCATGTCGAACTTGTTGATGCCACCGATGCCTCCGCCGTGATCGCCTACGTCAAGCGGGTTACTCAAATGGCAGGATCGATTGATGTAGTTTTCAACGGCATTGGTGGCAGACCTAGCGATTTGGGCTACCCCAGTTCTTCGTTGGGTTTAGATGTGGAGCAATTTTTTAAGCCCCTCCGCTTGATTGTGGGATCCACTTTCCTGACCTCACAAGCGGTTGCTCAGCAGATGATCCAGCAGGGGAGCGGCGCGATTGTGACCTTATCTGCCACTCTCACGGGCATGACCGCTCCCCATATGGCTAGCATCACCGCCACCTGCGGCGCGATTGAAGCCATGACCCGTTCGCTAGCCGGAGAATTTGGCAGATCAGGAGTAAGGGTGAACTGTGTCAGGGGATCCGCAATGCCCGAAACCCGCACTATTCAAGAAACGATGGCCGGTCAACAGCAACTTATGGGATCCCTGCCCACGATGGAGTTACCCCCCTTAGGTCGCCCCATTTCCGTCGGAGAAACCGCCGCCACCGTAGCTTTTCTGGCCTCAGATCGCGCGAGTGGCATGACCGGACAAGTGGTTACGGTTTGTGCGGGAGCGTTTGTGGGCTAGGGAATTTAGCCTGAGTTTGATGGGGTAAGAACAAATCCAATCTTTTCAACCCTTTTCTAGAGGGGGTTGACCAGAGTGGAGCCTTGCAAAAAAATGGTTCAGTAGGATAAACAGGTTGCTACCGCTTGATCCGGATCCCATAACAGGATCTAAGGTGTATTAGAGAGCTTCCGATCCGCCCACAACCTCCAAAATCTCCTGGGTGATAGCCGCCTGCCGCGCCTTGTTATAGGAGAGTCCTAGTTTTTTGATCAAATCGCTGGCGTTATCACTGGCATTATTCATCGCTGTCATGCGAGAGGCCAATTCGCTAGCTGCCGACTCCTGGAGAGCACGCAACAGTTGGTTATTCAAATAGAGGGGCAAAAGGGCATCCAAAATTTGGACGGGATCCTGCTCAAAGATCATGTCCTGCGGGGGAGCTGTCAGTTGGGCGGTCACCTTGCTGCGCTCCACCGTGAAATCTCCCCCTTTCACCAGTAGCCTGAAAACTTCATCCTCGGCGGACGAAAGCTGGGTGACGTTGAGGGGTAACAAACTTTGAATGGTGGGGCGAGAACTGATCAAGGAGACAAATCGAGTATAGATAAGCTCAACTTTATCAATAGACTCGGAAAGAAAAGCTGACAATAAAAAGTCCCCAACAGTTGCCGCTTCAGCAGCGGTGGGAATTTGTTCCAAATTCATGAAAGATTTGGCAATCGGAGCCTGCCGTCGTTGAAAATATTGGTTCGCTTTCCGACCCACCAAAATATATTCGTATTCAATTCCCGCCTGTTGCAACTCACGAGAGCGCTCTTCTGCTTTTTTGATCACATTGGAGTTATAACCTCCACACAAACCGCGATCCCCAGAAATCACCAAAAGACCTACCTTTTTCACCTCCCGATTTTGCAGGAGGGGCAAGTTGATATCTTCGAGTTTGAGACGAGTTTGCAAGCGAAAAAAGACTTGAGCCAAGCGATCCGCAAAAGGACGGGTGGCATTCACCTGTTCTTGGGCACGCCGTACCCGTGCCGCGGCTACCAAGCGCATCGCTTCGGTAATTTTGCGGGTGTTTTTGACGGATTTGATCCGGTCGCGGATCCCTTTCAGATTAGCCATAGATGGTGTCCTGTCAGACTGAAATTACGGATCTGGCTTGAGGTTGGGGGGAAGTCAGCATTCCCCCCATTGAGAGCATCAAAGGCAAGCCTTCCACGGTTAAGCACTAAAGCTTTGCTTAAACTCTTTGATGGCGGTTTTGAGCATTTCGGTAGCTTCGTCAGTTAGTTTTTTCTCTGCTTTGATCGACTCTCCATATGTGGGGTAGTTGGTGCCGAGATAGGCTAGCAATCCTTGCTTAAAGCTACTGACTTTTTCCAAGGGAATATCATCCAGATACCCATTAGTTCCAGCATAAATCGCGGCCACCTGCTCAGCCACCGAGAGGGGAGAGTATTGGGGCTGTTTGAGGATTTCCTGGAGGCGCTGTCCTCTGGCTAGCTGTTGTTGAGTGGCAGCGTCCAGGTCAGAGGCAAACTGGGAGAAGGCTTCCAAATCGCGGAATTGTGCTAACTCCAGGCGAATTTTTCCGGCCACCTGCTTCATGGCTTTGGTCTGGGCTGCCGATCCGACACGGCTGACGGAAATACCGGCGTTGATGGCGGGACGGATGCCTGCGTTAAACAAATCCGCCTCTAGGAAAATTTGTCCATCCGTAATGGAAATAACATTGGTAGGAATGTAAGCTGATACGTCCCCAGCTTGGGTCTCGATGATGGGCAATGCCGTCATGGATCCCTCACCCAAAGCAGAACTAAGCTTGGCTGCTCGCTCCAGGAGGCGAGAGTGGAGATAGAAAACATCCCCAGGATAAGCCTCTCGACCGGGAGGGCGACGCAGCAAGAGGGACATTTGCCGATAGGCCACCGCTTGTTTGGAGAGATCGTCGTAGATCACCAGGGTATGCTTGCCGTCATACATGAACGACTCCGCAATCGTTGCCCCGGAGTAGGGAGCCAACCATTGCAAGGGTGCAGGGCTATCGGCTCCCGCTGCCACCACAATCGTATAGTCAAGGGCACCCCGCTCAGCTAGAGTTCCGACCACCTGAGCAACCGTGCTTTGTTTTTGGCCAATTGCCACGTAGACGCAGATAACATTCTCCCCTTTTTGGTTGAGGATAGTGTCAATGGCTACCGTCGTTTTCCCGGTTTGGCGATCACCAATGATTAGCTCCCGTTGTCCTCGCCCAATCGGAATCATCGAGTCAATGGCGGTGATCCCTGTTTGCAGAGGCTCATAGACGGAGCGGCGATCAATAATACCAGGGGCGGGAGATTCTAATAGGCGGCTGGAGCTGGCATTAACAGGCCCTTTCCCATCCAGTGGGTTGCACAACGGATCCACCACCCGTCCCACCAACTCAGGCCCCACAGGAATGCTGGCGATTCTCCCGGTCGATTTGACAGTGGATCCCTCTTGGATATTGCGACCGGATCCAATCAACACAGCCCCAATGTTGTCATCTTCTAAGTTCAGGGCAATTCCTACGGTGCCATCTTCAAATTCCAGCAACTCGCTAGACATCACCTTGTCCAAGCCATAGATGCGGGCAATTCCATCCCCGACCTGAAGCACAGTTCCCACGTTGGAAACCTGCATCTCTTGGTTGTATTGCTCAATCTGTTGTTTGATAATGCTGCTAATTTCATCCGGACGAATCGTAGCCATATTTATCCTTTGGGAAACGCTAAGGTCTAAGGGTCAATCGGTTCGGGATCACGCTAACTGTAATGCCAGACGGCGCAGTTGCCCACGCAAGCTGAGATCCATCACCTGGGATCCCACTTTGATAATTACCCCTCCAATCAGGCTGCTATCCACATAGCTTTGCAGTTCGACACTACTGACTTGACTAAACTGCATAACCCGATCACGAATCGCCTGCTTGTGGACATCCGTCAACTCAATGGCCGAGGTCACTTCCGCCAGAGCCACTCGCTGTAGCTTGCGCTGGAGTTCGAGAAATCGTTGACAAACCGCCGTGATAAACATGATGCGTCGTCGATCCGTCAATAGCTTAAAGGTGTTAAGGATCAAGGGATGGATTTGATCCTGCAACACGCTTTCCAAGAGCTGCTTCTTGGCTTCTACCTTGATAATCGGGCTAGCCAAAAATTGTCCCAACTCCGGTGCCGCCTCTAACGCCGCCACGACAAAGCGAATGTCGGCGGCAAACGAATCGACCAGGTTGTGGGCGGAAGCCAACGCCAACAATGCCTCGGCATAGGGATCCGCGATTTGCTGCGCCATTGCACCTGCTGCCATGTTATCGCTGTCCTCCTAACTGCTGAATGCCTTGCTCAATCAGGGATCCCTGAATGGATTCGCTGACTCGTTGCGGGAGTTCTGCCTCCACTTGCGCCAGAGCACGCAGGGCAATTTGCCGCCGCAATTCCTGAATGACCCGCTCCCGCTCGGTGGAAGCATCTTTCTCGGCGTTGGCTCGCATCCGCTCGATATCCCGCTCCGCTTGGGCAATCAACTCAGCCCGCAGCTTTTCGGCGTTAGCTTCCGCTTGCTGCTTGATGCGTTCCGCTTCCTGTTGAGCCTGGGCTAGCTTCTGCTGTTGATCCGCCAATGCTTCCAAAGCAGTCTGTTTCTTTTGTTCCGCTTGCTCTAGTTCCGCTACAATCGCGGCTTTGCGTTTCGCCAACGCTTCTCCAATCACATTGCGACCTAGGTAGATCAACAGCCCCAAAATGATGGCAATGTTAATCAGGTTGCTTCCCAAAATATCCGAACTGAAGCCAAACCCTGCCTCTTCAGCTTCTTCTAGTTCTTCTGCCAAATCGACGGCCTCCGCCGCCATCGGCATTATCCATAAGGGCATCACGCCTAGCAGTTGGATCATGACTTTCTCCTATCCCATGTGAGCGGATACACCCAAAAGTTTCTGGGTGATTTGTTGGCTAAGAATGCCGATTTGTCCCTCAAGTTCTTGCAGGGCAGCTTGTTTTTCCTGCTCAATGGTTAAGCGAGCAGATTCCAGTTTGGCCTGAATCTCCGCTTGCACCTCGGCAACTTTTTGGGCACGGATTTTGAGAGCGGCGGCTTCGGCGTCGCCAATCACCTGCTGAGCTTTTTGGCGAGCCTGGGTGATGGCCTCTTGATATTGCTGAGCCGTGGCTTTGGCCTTCTCCGTCCGCTCACGGGCTTCCGCTAGGGTAGTGCGAATAAAATCCTGACGGCTATCGATAGCTTCCCCAACAGGCTTATAGAAAATTGCATTGAGAACAGCCACCAAGATCAAAAACTGGATAGCCATAAACGGCAGAGTGGCATCGAGATCAAATAGCCCTCCTTTTTCGGCTGACTCCGCAGCAAAAAGCAATGTCGAGTGAAACATAGTGAAATCACATTTAAGGTGGAGAGATGGAAGATGGCGATCCATCACAGGTAAACACAAACATTTCATCACAGAAGAAGGATAGGTAAGCCCAAAAACTTACCCATCCTCCGCCCCAAGAGTGACTAGCCTGCAAAAGGGTTGGCAAACAAGAGCACCAAGGCCACCACCAAACCATAGATGGTCAAGGCTTCCATAAACGCCAAGCTGATTAAGAGGGTGCCACGCAGTTTGTCTTCCGCTTCGGGTTGACGAGCAATCCCTTCTAGGGCAGAACCCGCCGCTGTCCCTTGACCAATTCCAGGGCCGAGCGCACCCAATCCAATCGCCAAGGCAGCAGCCAGCACAGAAGCAGCAGAGGTTAACGGATCCATGAAAAAACTCCTTAATTGAGTTGAGATAACGTTCAGATAGACTGGGCTGTTGAGGTCATATCCGACCGCTTCAGCAAGTCACCCATTGTTAGCCGCCAGGGAAAATCATCAGAAATGGCTTCTCTGGCTCTAACAAAGCTTTTGACAGCACCCTCCCACATTCACAACTTAGTCGTGGTCGTGGTGTTCACCGCCGCCATGCCCTTCCAGGGCTTCTCCGATATAGGCAGCAGAGAGGGTGGAGAAAATCAAGGCCTGAATAGCTCCTGTAAAAAGGAACAAAATCATCACGGATACAGGCACAAAAAGCGGAACCAAGAGCACCAAGACAGCAATCACCAGTTCTTCCGCCAAGATGTTGCCAAACAAACGGAAACTGAGGGAAAGCGGCTTGGTGAAATCTTCTAGAACATTAATGGGCAACAAAATTGGGGTCGGCTCAATATATTTCTTGAAGTAGGCCAGTCCCCGCTTGCTCAATCCGGCAAAAAAATAGACCAAGCTGGTCAAAAGTGCCAGAGCAGCCGTGGTGTTGATGTCATTAGTGGGAGAGGCCAATTCCCCACTGGGTAACTCGATCAGTTTCCAAGGGAAAAGATTCCCCATCCAATTGCTGACAAAAATGAATAGGAATAGCGTGCCCACATAGGGAACCCAACGACGGTATTCCTTTTCCCCAATCTGAGCCTTGGCAATCCCCTGCACAAACTCCAGCGCATATTCAACAAAGTTTTGCATACCCGACGGAACCCGTTGCAGTTGACGAGTGCCCGTTATTACCATCAGCAAAATGAGGCCAATAGCAATCCAACTGGTGATCAAAACTTGACCATGCACAGTCAACTTCCCGATGTGCCAGTAGAGATGATGACCTACGGCCAATTCGGCAAAGAAGGGGGAGGAACTCGTCAGAAAGGAGAAAGATCCATTCATTAGGACGGCCTAGAACGAGAAGAACGAAATAAAGTCTGGAATAGATAGATCAGGAGGGTCGCTTTGTAGGTAATAAATCCTAAGAAGACGGGCAGGATCTGCAAGGATTCCAGCTGGGTTGCCAGGAGAATCAGTCCGACAAAAACCGCAAAGCGCGAGACACCCAATCGAGAACGGGTTTTACCCAGTTGAGCAACACCATGCCCCAACATCCGCAAATAAATCACTCCACCAATAGCACCCAGTCCATAGTTAGCAGCTACTGACCACGAATAAGCAAAAGCAACACAAAGGGCGATGGCTAGACTCATACCCAGAGTGGTGAGCATTAACCATTCGTGCAGTCGAGCGTACTCCCCTGAAGGAGGTTGCACTAGCGAAGGAACCTCTTCCGATGGAGCTGACTCCTGAACCGCAGGAAGGGATCCCAACACTGGGGACTGAGAAGGCTGGTCGGCAGGCATAAATTCAAGGAATGGAGCCAGAAACAAAAGGTAGCCTAATGTCTGACCACCGCACAGATAGAGAAGAGATGAGGGAAGGAGCAACCTACCCCTACTAACCTCTTTCTATTTTGGCCTGATTTGGCTTAAGCACTGTTACTCAACATAACACTGCTAGGCAATGGTGCTTAACATAATCGGCAGCTGAGCGGTTGTTGATCGGAGACAGGTCAAGGGATCCCTGGCTGCTCCTTGAACAAAAGCCTTGCTGCAATACGACTTTACCACCTTGCGGGATCCGATAACGGCGCAACTTAAAGTTTTCGGAAAATTTCTTGTTGTTGCTATTTGTGTGTGCTAGTCAAGAAGCTGTTACCACCCTGGGGGCGGGGTTGGGGCTACACTAAAGCCTGAGCATCCGTTTGACCCAGAGTTGCCAGCGCTGTTGTAGTATGTGGGCAAGTTAGCTGTCAAGATGGATCCTCAAAAGACCCTCGAATACCAGTGTGGGCGGAGTGATGCAGGCAATTCCGGTTTGGCTAGAGCCATTGGTCTGGGTAGATTATCAAACAGCCGTGGGCTTGACAGTGATCCTGCCTCTCCTGCTGCTGGGGTGGGCTTTTGCCAGAGGGTTGATGCCTCTGATTCAGATGCTCATCATTTATTGGCGGGTATCTAGTTTATTGGCGATCACCGTCTATCTGATGATTGGGGCTTTCCCGATTAGTTTTTTGACAGGTCTAGCCGCCAGAGTGTTGATTGTGTTCAGCCTGTGGTTTTGGGCGGATTTGAGTCGGGAAATCTTGCAGACAAAGGGGTTACTCAGCCTTTGTTTTCGGGTTTGGCGACTCTGGGTGACCGCTTATCTAGGGGTGGGATCCCTTTTCTCGGCTTGGTTTATTCCCTGCGCTTTTCAACAACCCCTCTCCGAAACCTGTCAGGTTTGGTTTGAACCGCCGTTAGCTTTTCGGGAGATCATTCATCCCAACATCGCCAGAGAAACATTAGGACTGGTGGGGCTGATCGGGTTAACAGCTTACGGGCTCTACAGCATGGTTTTCTTATGGCGGTTGAATCGGCAATCGGTCACCCCTACCCTCTAACCCATCTCTCGTTTGCAGGCGGGAGAGATCGTTAAGGAGGAGAATGAGTAATGCTTAACGAGTGGCCGCAGGCACTAGAACGCTATAGCCAAAAGCATCCCCGTGAAGTGCTGCGGGTGGAGGTGGAGAGTGGGGGATCCCGCGATGTGGTGATTATCTACCGTGGGTTTAGCAGTTCCCTGATGCGAGCCACCCCTAAGGATCCCAATCAGCCCGTTATTCCCGCCCACGCCCAGTTGCTCCGCTTGGATCGCCTAGAAGCTCCTTGGGATCCCGATCATCCCCAGATCATTCAAGCTAACTTAGATTGGCTAACTATCCAGGAGTTAACAGAGGAAGGCTAGCAGCCAAACTGGGTTAACCACAACCCACCCCCTCATCAACACCATTTTCAAACAACCAAACTATAGTCCCGCCGAGACAGGGCTACGGGTCATTTGTACTTGATATTGAGCAGGTTGCAGCAGGGAACGCCCACTCATTTCAATGGGTTGAGGAAGTTGCAGGATTTCTAGAATGGTGGGAGCCACATCCGCCAATCCCCCATCAGAGCGCAACTTAACATCAGCCCCCTGTCCGGCAATTTTGCGTCCCTCTCCCTCCACCACAATCAAAGGAACGGGGTTGGTGGTGTGAGCTGTCCAGGGGTTGTGGTCTTGATCCCACATCATTTCGGCATTGCCGTGATCCGCCAGAATGAGGGTAGTTCCCCCTGCCGCCACCACTGCCGTCAACAGCCGCCCCACACATTCATCCACCACCTCCAGGGCTTGCACTGTCGCCTCATAGTTACCGGTGTGCCCCACCATGTCGGGGTTGGCATAGTTGATGACAACTAGGCTATATTCGCGGCGAGCCAAAGCTTGCACGGCTTTGTCCGTCACCTCAGCCGCCGACATGGCCGGAGCTTGATCATAGGTGGAAACAAAAGGACTTTGCACCAGTTCCCGATCTTCCCCCGGATAGGGCTGCTCAATCCCTCCATTGAAAAAATAGGTGACATGGGCATATTTCTCTGTCTCCGCCAAACGCAGTTGCTTGAGACCGTGCTCACTCACCACTTGCCCCAGCAGGTGATCGAGATTTTGGGGTTTGAACAAGACAGGCACCGCCAGCTCGGAGTCATATTGAGTCATGGTTAAAAAGTCAAGACTTGGGATCCTTTCTCGGTCAAATCCGGCGAAATTAGGATCCACAAAAGCTTGAGTGAGCTGACGTGCTCGATCCGGTCGAAAGTTAAAAAACAGTACCGCATCTCCTGCTTCCACCGCCCCAGGAGCCAGACGAATCGGGGGTAAAAATTCATCACTCAAGTTTTGGGCATAGGCCGCCTGCAACACTTCTACAGCGGTGCGCCCATCTCCTACCCCGTCCTGGGTCATGACATCGTACATTTTTTGCAGGCGATCCCAGCGTTTATCCCGATCCATCGCAAAATAGCGGCCACCCACGGTGGCAATCACACCAAAGCCCAGCAGGTCAATCTTTTCCTGCAACTGAGCTAGGGTTCTCGCCCCATCGCGGGGGAGGGTATCTCGCCCATCCGTAATCGCATGAATGTAAGTGGGGATATCCCAGTCGGCGGCAATTTTCAGCAGGCCGTAGAGGTGTTCAATATGAGAATGCACTCCGCCTTCCGAACACAATCCCACCAAATGGAGGCGACCCTGCCGTTGCTTGAGGCTAGCCAACCCCTGCTTGAGGGTAGAATTTTCCGCCAGGGATCCGTCCTCGACAGCATCACTGATCCGCACCAATTCTTGAGGGACTATCCGTCCCGATCCGAGGGTCAAGTGACCCACTTCCGAGTTTCCCATTTGATCGGCAGGCAAGCCCACCGCGCGTCCAGAGGCTTGCAGCAGGGTATGGGGATAGGCAGACCAGAGACTATCTAACACCGGGGTTTTGGCTCCCAATACCGCATTGCCATCGATTGCATCCCGGTATCCCCAACCATCCAAAATCACCAAAACTACAGGGGCAACAGGTTGTGCACTCATTTAACAGCCTCTCGCTTGAGTTCTCGTCATCATACCAAGCTCAGTCAATACAGTAGCGGATCCCTAAGCTTTGCTCCAAATTTTTGCCAAACGAATGTATGGGGCAACCCATCAGAACATCCTCTTTACCTGAGGAGATTAAGCCCGTTATGGCGGCTATCGGCAGGTAAATAGTTGATTTTTGTGGGTAGGGATGGTGTTGGCGAAACCCAACAATTTTGTTGAGAAGATCCGAGAAATAGCGTAGTTCTTCAGCAGGATTACGGAGGGATCCCTAGGGAGGATGACCAATTCTTCTGAAGGACGCGATTCAGCGCAGACAGAATCAGCGATACGGCGGAACAATAAATGGGGGATTCTGGCGACACTGCTAATAGCAGAGTTGATTAAACGAGGTTGTCGCCATGACCATTCAGCAAATCATTCAGACCGCCCTGATGACGGGTCTGTTGACCTCTGCTCAAGAGCATGAACTGAATGTTTTGTTGTTCAAAGATGAGTGTACAGCTTCAGATATGTTTCTCCTGAGTCGGCTAAATCGCTCACTTTTGAAGGGAAGCGTGGTGCAGGTGGATCGGGTTGATGTGGTTGCCATCGGTAACTTTGGTGGATCCCGCCTGCGTCTTTTACCCACACTGGTATCGGGTGCTCATGCCGGAGCCTCTGATACTGATGGCGTACTTCAATTGGATCCAAAAGTCAGCTAATGGGTTTGTGGAGCCGAGGGGGGATGGTCGGAATCGCTTCGCTACCGTTTATGAAAACCGCTATATTAAAAATGTCTTTTCCTCCTCGATTAGCGAGAGTTTTCTAGCTAGGGATCCCTCTGGGTCGAGGCAGTTTCCCAATACCCCAATGGCAAGCAAACCTTTTTTTCAATGGTTGCAACCGGATATTAAGGTGGAGGGAACCATCTTGAGCCTGACGGCGGCGATGTTGAGCCAACGAGGGATCCGCGGCATTATTTTTGATGTGGATGACACCCTAGTTCCCCTGCTCAAGCACGAGGCTTCTCAAGAGGTGAAGACGTGGATAGCAGGATTGCCGTCCTCTTGGCAACTGTGGCTGGTCAGCAACAATATGAGTCGCAGGCGGATTGCCCAGATTGCCGAAGGGTTTGGGTTGCCCCACATTCATCGGGCGGGCAAACCCTCGCGGCGTGCCCTGCGGAAAGCCTTGCACAACATGCAACTCCCCGTCGAGCAGGTGGCTATTGTCGGGGATCGACGCCTAACCGATATTTTGGCGGGCAACCGTCTGGGCTTGTTAACCGTGCTGGTGGATCCCCTCACCTGCCGCTCCAAAGATCCCACCCATTCCGTCTGGCAATCATGACCCAGATGAAGAGGGATCCCTCACGATAGGCTCATGCTCAAGCATCACAGTCAATGCCGGATGGCGCGTGGAAGTGCGGGTTATCTTGGTAACCACCTTGGCGGATGAAAACGCAACACACAAAAGTTAACTTCCAATAAAGCCCTACTTAATGCGGAGACAACCTCAGCGATCCGGCGGAGGAGGGGGGAACCCCCGGTTGAGTAAGCTTACTGAAGGTAAAGTCTGTGTAAATTTTCCCAAGATTTACCCCATTGGTTGGTTTTGAGAGGCATCGTATAATTACTCTATTCCCTCGTAACAATGGTGATGACCAAAGCTCGTACATCTACGGATGTAGAACGGTTTGAAATTCGGCTGGGCGAAACCCTCAATCGGGCAGGTCTCCTATCTGGATCCCAATTGGCACAGGCAATGTGGGAAAAAAGTGACTCTCCCCTGATGTTGGGGGAGATCTGCCTGGGTCGCGGCTGGATCAAACCCCAAGAACTGTATCGATTTGTCCCCAGTACGCAGCTACGGATGGGAGAAATCTTAGTGCTTTATGGACATTTGCAGCTCGATCAACTGCAAGAAGCCCTGCAACAGCAACAGCGCACCGGTGCCCGCTTAGGAGATATTTTAGTTGACCGCCGTTGGGCCAGTTCTGAGTTGGTGGCTTGGGCGGCTGAAGAACAGCGGATTTTGCGACAAACCGCCGCCCCGGAAGCGTGGCAAATGTTGGCTCAGCGGTTGGGACAAGAGGCTCTCTCAGAAAAGGAGATCAGCCCTGCCTTAGTGGAGGAATTACAGGCACAAATTCAATCCTTGCAGGAAGAGTTGCTCCAGGAAAAGCAGCAATCTGCCCAGTTTTATCAGCAGGCGCGAAATCTTGCCAAACGCCAAATGGATCGGCAGGACTATGTGCATCAAATGGAGGCGCAACTGCAAGAATTTCAGACGAAAGCCCAGCGACGCGAACAGTTCTCTAGTCTGGTGGATGAAGAACTGCAACACCATCGCACCTTAGTAGAAACCCTGCAACAGCAACTGGATACCGCTAATCAACAAAAAGATGAGCTGCAACAGGAACTGATCACCCTAAAAACTCAGCAAAAACAACACCTAGACGAGTTACAAAAACAACTGAAACAACAACTGCAAAGCCAACAAAATCATCAATCCAATTTTGATAGAACCCAACACCACCAACACTCGCAAGAAATCCAGCGTTTACAGGTGCAATTGGCTCATCACCAACACTTGCTTGAGCAAGCCCATCAACAGGCCGGAGAGTGGCAGCAGCAACTCCAAGAACAATCCAACCAAGCCAAGCTAGCGCAATCTACAAAAACCCGTTTAATTGCGGATCTAGCCGATCTGCGTCGCCAGTTGGCGGATCTACAACTGCAACTCCAGAGCAAAGACCGTCAATTGGAAGAACAAATGCAGTTGGTCGCGGCCCTAAAAACCGAAATGCTCCGAGAAAAGAAACAGACGGCTGATATCCAGACCCAGTGGCAGCAGGCTCAGGCAGAAACCCGATCTTTGCAACAGGAGCTGGAACGCCTGAAAATGCAGCGCTCGGTTCGCACCATGATGCCCACCAAAATTGAGGCGGAGGCTTTGTCGGCGTCCCCCCTAGCTTCTCCTTTTCCTCCTCTGGGGGTTGGCTCTACGGCTCCGCCGGAAGCCGAGTCTGCTCTCTTGGCAGCTTCGACTCCTTGGGCACAGCGAGTGTTACGGGGGTTGCGTTCGGCAGCGCTGATCGATAACCGCCGCATTGATGTAGTCTTGCGAACCTGGGAGAAGGAAGGAGGCAATCTGGCGGAAGTCTTATCTCGTTGTGCCCGCCTCAAACCGGAAACCATCAAGTTTTTTAGTGAAGGCGGCTACTCGGTGCGGCTTTCTGGATCCCATCGTCTGGAGGACTATCTCAAGTCCGCTGCTTTGGTTTCGCCCGAAGAGTTGCAAGCCACCCAACCGCTTCTTCAACCAGGTAAATCATTGGCGCAAGCTCTGATCGAAAGGGGCCTGATTTCACAGGCAACCATTGACTATTTTCTGAAAACCTTTCGCTTGTAATCTTTAGGCTCCCGCTCCGGTGATTTGCCCCATCTGGTATCTGCGGAAACAGACGAACACCCATACAATAGGGAGGCTAACACTGAACCCTTCCATCGTCACGGGATCCCATCATGCCCCGCCGCACTGATATCCACAAAATTTTGCTGATCGGGGCTGGCCCGATTGTGATTGGTCAAGCTTGTGAGTTTGATTATTCCGGCACACAAGCCTGCAAAGCGCTCCGGGAGGAAGGATACGAAGTGGTGCTGGTGAACTCCAACCCCGCCACGATCATGACCGATCCAACGATGGCCAACCGCACCTACATTGAGCCAGTCACCCCTGATTTTGTCGCCAAAATTATCGAGCGGGAACGACCGGATGCCCTCTTACCCACGATGGGGGGACAAACCGCCTTGAATGTGGCTGTCGCTTTAGCCGAATCCGGTATCCTCGATAAATTTCAGGTGGAGCTAATCGGAGCCAAGTTGGAGGCGATTCAAAAGGCGGAAGACCGCGAGCGATTCAAAGCGGCCATGCAGTCGATTGGCTTAGAAGTGCCCCAATCGGGGTTAGCCCGCACTCTGGAAGAGGCCAAAGCCATTGCCCGCCAGATTGGGTATCCTCTGATTATTCGACCCGCCTATACCTTGGGGGGCACGGGGGGTGGAGTAGCTTACAACCAGGAAGAGTTTGAAGAGATCTGTGCGGCTGGGCTGGATGCTAGCCCCGTCTCCCAAATTTTGGTAGAGGAATCGGTGATCGGCTGGAAGGAATTTGAGCTAGAGGTGATGCGGGATCTGGCGGACAATGTGGTGATCATCTGCTCTATTGAAAATATCGATCCGATGGGGGTGCATACGGGAGATTCCATGACGGTTGCCCCTGCCCAAACCCTTACCGATAAAGAGTATCAACGACTACGGGACTACGCTATTCAAATCATCCGCGAAATCGGCGTAGAAACAGGGGGATCCAATGTCCAGTTTGCCGTTAATCCTGAGAATGGTGACGTGCGAATTGTGGAAATGAATCCACGGGTTTCTCGATCGTCAGCCCTAGCCTCCAAAGCCACCGGATTTCCGATTGCTAAGATGGCGGCCAAGTTAGCCGTCGGCTACACCCTCAACGAAATCTCCAACGATATTACCCAAAAAACCCCGGCTAGTTTTGAACCCACCATCGATTATGTTGTGGTCAAAATTCCTCGTTTTGCTTTTGAAAAATTTCCTGGTTCAGAACCCATCTTAACCACCCAAATGAAGTCGGTGGGAGAAGCAATGGCGATGGGGCGCACCTTTCAAGAATCCCTGCAAAAAGCCCTCCGTTCTCTGGAAATTGATCGACCCGGATTGGGCACTGACAAACCAGAAAAAACACCCACCCTAGAGGAGTTACGGGTGCAATTGCGGATCCCAAATCCCACCCGTTTGCTCTCTATCCGCACCGCCCTATTGATGGGTATGGATCCCTCTGAAGTGCAAAAGCTAACCCAAATGGATCCCTGGTTTATTGATAAATTCCAAGAAATCATCGAGGTCGAGCAAGCATTAATGGGTCGCAGCTTGGAAAGCCTACAAAAGCAAGAATTGATCCACCTTAAACAAATGGGCTTTAGTGATCGACAACTAGCCTATTTGACCAATTCAACCGAGCAATCGGTGCGCCTTTTTCGCAAGTATCAGGGGGTGACACCGGTCTATAAAACGGTGGATACCTGCGCTTCTGAGTTTGAGGCGTTTACACCCTATCAATACTCTACTTATGAACAAGAGAGTGAGGGTTTCCCTTCTGAGAAATCCAAAGTGATGATCTTGGGGGGTGGACCTAACCGGATTGGTCAAGGGATTGAGTTTGATTATTGCTGCTGTCATGCCGCTTTTGCCCTAGCGGAGATGGGCTATGAAGCCATCATGGTTAACTCCAATCCTGAGACGGTTTCGACTGACTATGACACCTCTGATCGACTTTACTTTGAGCCACTCACCCATGAAGATGTGATGAATTTGGTGGACTTGGAAAAACCGATTGGTTTGATCGTTCAATTTGGTGGACAAACCCCCCTCAAGTTGGCGCAAGGGTTAGCGGAAGCTCAGGCTCCGATTTGGGGAACTTCCCCGGACTCGATTGATATGGCGGAAGATCGCGAACGGTTTGAAAAGATCTTGCGTGAATTGGATATTGTGCAACCCACCAACGGGATCGCCCGCAGTGTTGAAGAAGCCCTCCAAGCCGCCGGACGAATTGGCTATCCGGTGGTGGTTCGTCCCAGCTACGTCTTGGGGGGACGGGCGATGGAGATTGTTTATTCCGACAGCGATCTGCAACGCTACATGCAGGTGGCGGTGGATGTCACACCGGATCGTCCGGTTCTGATCGACCAATTTTTGGAGGATGCGACCGAGGTGGATGTGGATGCGATTGCTGACCACACCGGGGCGGTGACCATCGGCGGCATCATGGAGCATATTGAACAGGCCGGGATCCATTCCGGTGACTCCGCCTGTGTCCTGCCCAGTCGTACCCTCAGCCCTGAGGTGCTGACAGTATTGCGGGAGTGGACTTTCAAACTGGCGCGTGCCCTCAAGGTGGTGGGGCTGATCAATGTCCAGTATGCCGTCAAGGGATCCCAGGTTTACATCCTGGAGGCCAATCCACGGGCTTCTCGGACGGTGCCGTTTGTTAGCAAAGTGATCGGGCGACCTCTGGCGGGTTATGCTGCCCAGGTGATGAGTGGCAAAACCTTGGCGGAGATTGGCTTTACCGAAGAAGTGATCCCGCCCCACTTGGCGGTCAAAGAGGCGGTGCTGCCCTTCAATAAATTCCCTGGCACCGATACTCTGCTGGGACCAGAGATGCGCTCAACCGGAGAAGTGATGGGCATTGACACCGATTTCGGGCGAGCCTTTGCCAAAGCCCAAGTCGCCGCCGGACAAGAACTTCCCCTGCGGGGCAATGTGTTTATTAGTGTGAGTGACCGGGATAAACAGGCGGTGCTGCCGGTGGCGCAGGATCTCGCCAGTTTGGGATTTCGCTTAATTTGTACGGAGGGAACCCAGCGCTTCTTGACGGAGCAGGGCTTGCAGGTAGAAAAGGTTTTGAAGCTGCATGAAGGGCGTCCCCACGTCATCGACTGGATCAAAAACCGTGAGATTCAGTTGATTATTAACACGCCCTCTGGCATCGAGGCTCAGCAAGATGGACAAAAAATTCGCCGCACGGCCATCGCCTACAAAATTCCGTTGGTAACCACCTTGGCTGGCGCTCGCGCCACCGCTGCTGCTATCCGTGCCTTACAAATTGGGCAACTGGAAGTGAAATCCTTGCAGGAATATCACTCCGCCTTCCTAGCTGAATAGCCTTCCCGTGGGGAGGATTGGGGGCGGCTGGGACGGAAGAGGTGGGCATGTTCCTGGCTATAGAGGCGGGAGCGCTGAGGTGTTGCTTCGGCCAAGGCAGGACTAATCACATAGAGAACCGTGCGGGTGAGCTGCTGTTGCTGGGTGAGATCCGCCATTTCCACCAAAGATCCCAGGATGACCTGCTCATCAGGCCAACCCAATCGGTAACAGATAGCGATGGGGGTGTCGGCAGGATAGTGGGCTAAAAGTTGTTGACAAGCCGCTCGGCAGTGGTGGGCACTCAAATACAAACAAAGAGAGGCTTGGTGGGCGGCGAGACTAGCCAACTCTTCTTTCGGGGGAACGTGGGTACGCCCGTTAGCACGGGTCAAGATGATCGTCTGCACCCGTTCGGGGATGGTCAACTCCACCTGCAAGCGAGCCGCCGCCAATTGAAAGGCACTCACCCCAGGCACGATCTCCACCGCGATCTGCCGCTGTTGCAGTTCCCGCAACAATTCCTGCAATGCCCCATACAGACAGGGATCCCCATCTTGCAGACGCACCACTTTTTGTCCGGCGGCCACCCGTTCGCTGATCATCGCTACCATCTCCTCCAAGACGAGGGAACGGGAGTCTAGCCGTTCGGCTTGCGGTTGACAGTGAGCCAGCAACGACTCCGGCACCAGGGATCCGGCATAAACCACCACATCCGCCATCGCCAGGATTTTCTGTCCCCGCAGCGTGATCAGATCAGGATCCCCTGGGCCTGCTCCTACAATCCAAACGGGATGGGTTGTTGTGGGAAGAATGGTTGTGGGAAGGATGGTTTCCACCTATTGATACTACTCTCTGTGTGGGTTCAGCCTATCCAGGCTAATCTGCTTTTCACCCTCAAGCAACCTGTTCAAAGGCAGGATGCTCTAGGAGAGCCGCGATCTGTTCGGGGGGTAAGGGGGCAGTAAAGTAGGATCCCTGAGCGCTTTGCCAACCCAGCTCTCGCAGCGCTGCTACCTGCCCTTCGCTATCGATACCGACGGCTATCGCCCGCATTCCCAAACTTTCCGCCAGCGTTAAGGTGACTTGAGCCAGGTGCAACCAGAGGGATTCGCTGATCTGAGTGTGGCCGGGATCCCACTTGCAGGCCGGGATACCCAATTGCAGCAGTTGAGGTAAAGAAAGCCCACCACTGCCAAATTGATCCAAGAGCAGCCCCACCCCCAAACTTTGAAATTGTGCCAGCCGTTTGCTGACCAGCCATTCTTTTTGGGCTAGTAGGGGTTCGGGAATCTCTAGGCAGAGGCTCTGGGGAGGCAGTTCATGCTCCGTTAATAGAGTGGCTATCTGCTCAACCAAATCTCCTTGGGCAAGCTGGCGGGATCCCAGGTTAAGGTGAATGCGTAGCGTCTGAGCCACGGCAAACTGCCGTCGCCACTGCCGTAGATGCCAGCACACCTGTTGCAGCAGCCATTCTCCCGCCGGAACGATCAAACCTGTTTCTTCGGCAATCGAGAGCAATTCTCCAGAGTCTACCAGTCCGCGTTCGGGGTGCTGCCAAGCCAAAAAAGCCTCTAACCCCTCGATCTGGCCCGTGCTTAGACTCACCATCGGCTGATAGCGCACCCGCAGTTCCTGGTGATCCACTGCCTGCCGCAATTCCTCCTCCCACTGTGCCCTCGCTTTGGCATAGCTGTGAATCAGAGGATCGTAGACTTCATAGCAGGCTGATCCCCGCTGCTTGGCTCGATACATCGCCACATCGGCTTGATGGAGGACTTGTTCAGGGTTGTGGTTTTGCGCTCCGGCAATGGCAATACCAATACTGACGGTCATGCTAATCTCTTGTCCGCCAATCAAGAACGGTTCCGCCATTTCGCGGTGGATCCGCTCGGCAACACGGGTGGCATCGCTGATTTGCTGGATCCCTTCCAGCAGAATGGCGAACTCATCTCCTCCCAAACGAGCTACGGTGTCAATAGTGCGGAGACAAATCTCTAGACGGCGGGCTGTGCTGCTCAACAACTGATCACCCACCAAATGGCCAAGGGTGTCATTGATGCTCTTAAAGCGGTTGAGATCCAAAAACAATACGGCAAACCGCAAGCCGGGAGAACGAGGCGCCCGTTCCGCCAGTCGTTGCAGCCGATCCATAAACAGGGCACGGTTGGCCAGCCCCGTTAAAGCATCGTGCAGCGGACTAAGAGTGCGCTGCGGATCCCCAAAGGCTCCTTGGCTGATGTCCCGAAACACCAAGACGGCTCCCGTGGTATTGCCGCCTTCATCCCGCAGGGGAGCCGCACTATCCCGCACCGGCACCTCACTACCATCGCGGGTGAGCAGGAGAGCCGGTTGTGGGGATCCAAGCGCAATGTGACCGGCCAGGGCTTTATCCACGAGGCTGACGGTGGGACGGCGGGTTTGGGCATCGACGGTTCTAAAAATTTCCGTAACTGGCTTACCCAAGGAATCCGGCTGTTTCCAGCCCGTTATACACTCAGCCACCGGATTGATGAAGGTAACTCGTCCCACCGGATCGGTGGCAATCACCGCATCCCCTACACTATTGAGGGTGGAAACCAGCCACTGTTCAAGGCTGTTGAGCTTTGCTGCCATGCGATGGCGATAGAGGGAAAATTCAATGGCTAACCACCAGGATTGTCGATCCGAAGGAGCCAGCCGTAAGGGTTCCTGCCATCTGGGGTTTCCCTCCTCCTCCCATGAACAAGGCCAAGGGTTTAGAGGAAGAGGAGCTGCCTGTTCAGAACTAGGGGAAAAATCCTCCAGAGGATCGATACCATCTGCGGGGGCGGCGGGATGAGGGGAGTACGGAGATGCTAATTGAAAAAACAGACGAGGGCGTTCCGTAGAGAGAAGCGCCACTTGCGGTTCGGCGAGTGCCCGATCCACCAAGGATCCCCCCTCATAGGGGGTTTGTTGCAAGACCAGATCAGGTTGAACCGTCTCTAGGTATGCGGGGGTTACCGCCTCCGTATCCACAACCCCAACGACACCATACCCCAGCTCTGCCAGGGTTTGTTGGAGTAACTCAAGCTGGGGGCTAGCTCCCACAATCAGGATTCTTGCTGTCGCCATACCACATGCCTACCCGCCTCAACGCTTATTCTATGAAAAAATCATGAACCCAAATCAGGAGCATTTTGGGATCCCCACCCGTCTACTCTTCAGGAAAGAGCATTACAGCTAGATATGTTTTTCTTCATTTAGCAACGTTACACACTATCCCTAGTCTTGGCTATCCCCTTTGGGCAATTGTCATGACCAGTTTGGGTAAGCCAAATTTCTTCTTCTCCTTCATAAAAATTTTAACTTAAGATTCTTGAAGCATTCCTCCCCCGTATTGGAGGGGGATTTTCACAGTCACTCAAATTTTGAGCAGTGTGGGGTTAAACCTGCGAATGCCTAGCTTCTTTTGCCAGAATGAAGCTCACAGGGTGTGGTCATACGGATTGGTGGGGGTGGGCATGGGTGTAACATTCTCCGCCTGAATGACGAGTTGAGGGGATCCCGCTATGGTTTCTACGGTCATGCGACCTTGCACCATTTGCCAAGAATCGGCGGGTAAGGACTCTCCCTCCGACCAGTGAACGGGTAACCCCACCGGATAGGCATCGGCGGCACAACAACTGATCAAAAAGCGGGTGATCCAAAACTGGTTAGGCGGAGCCGACTCAGGATGCACAACAAAACCCTTTAGGTTGACTGGTTGTCCCACATAGGTTTGGGGATCCGGATAGGCATTGAGGAGGCGCACCCAATCGATCAAGCTGCGTTGAGCCGGATCCAACTGCGGACGAAACTCTACCGTTTCATAGCGGGTAGTCCCCAGGTTTTGGGCTACCCCCCGATTGAGGGCAGTTTGTCCAGATAAAGGTTGGGGGGGGATCCAAAATCCTAAACAACAGGTGGCGATAAGAAGCCATCCACCCAGGGGCTTGAGGGGGGTGGCGGGGTGGGAGGTGGGGGACGCCTCCCCTTGCCAAAACCGTCCTATTCGGTAGCAACCCAAGGTCAGCAAAAGGCAGCCCGTCAGGGTAACCGCCCAGATAAAGTCCTTTTGCACCACCAAAAATAACTGATTCCCCAGGCGATAGCTGAGCAGGAGCACGCCTAAGAGCAAGAGGGCTAGGGCTTCACTGCCACTCTGCCAGTCCAGTGTTTTGAGGAAATGCCCTCGGCCTTGCCTAGCCCCCATCACAACAAGCTGACTCCCAATGATTGTTGAAGCTGATCTTATCGTCAATCATAGGAACTGCTGAACAATGGCCACAACTAGGTCGGGATCGCGGCAGCGCAAGAATGGGTTGAGAACGGAGAGGGAGGGATTCGAACCCTCGAAGGAGCTTTTGACCCCTTAACTTCTTAGCAGGAAGCCGCTTTCGACCACTCAGCCACCTCTCCAGATTTGCAGTTTTTGGGCTAACTCAGAAAGGGGGGGAAGTCCTCCTGTGCCTGAACTCGTTTTGCCGGTTTCAGGACACCCAAATAGTGCTTGTCTATTGTATAGGGTGGGGATCCGCAACAGCAATGGTTGACCCTGACTTTTTCTAAGCCATTCCTGACCTCCGTGAGCCGCTGATCCCCAGAAAAGCTTAATCCACGGATAAACCCGCCTTTACACGGCTGACGAGTTCAACCGCTATTGTGTTGGGTAGCACACACTGCCTTCCTCTCCTCTCCCCCTATGACGCATTTCCCTCTGGCTTCGAGTATGGCGGCTGGGGTTCCAAGCCGTGAACGACAACTGCTGGAAGATCTTTATCGTGAGCGTACCCTGCATCCCTATGCTAGTGGGCAGGCCATTCCCCTGCATCCCGACGAGTGGGTGGTAGTCTGTCGGGGTTACGTGCAAATTTCGACCTTCTATGCCAATGGCAACGAGGCATTGCTGGGCTTTGCGGGACCTTCGATGCCCCTGGGATCCCCTCTTACAGCTCTGGATCCCTATCAAGCAACAGCGCTCAGTGATGTGGATGTGCTGCGGTTATCCACCGCTGAAGTGGAAGCTTCCGAGGTATTGGCGAAGGGGTTGCTGCGCCATCTGATCCGTCGTCTACGCCAAACCGAGGCACTGTTAGCCCTAAGCGGGCGGCGGCGGGTGGAAGATCGCTTGCAAAATTTGCTGGCATTGCTGGCGCTGGAAATGGGATCCCCCACTACCACCGGCACCCGCCTCAATGTGCGTCTCACCCATCAAAACCTGGCTAACTCCATTGGCACCACCCGTGTGACGATCACCCGCTTACTGAACCGTTTTCGGCAAGAGGGCTGGCTAACCATCGATAAAAACCGTCATTTCGTGCTGCGTTTGTCGGCTTTTGTCCACGAATAAACTCTTTCTTCTTTCTGCTTGGTTTCGGTCACTCTCCGGCTAATTTCCTCAAAAAAACAGACCGTTAACGGCTGATTTGGGGAGTATGAGCCATTGACTCCATAACCGTTTTCAGGGTGATTTACTAATGGATTGCAGATGGCTGATTAGATAAGGATCGAGCCTAAACACGGAAAAGCGACCTGTATAAAACTATCTCAATCATCCCTTAGATCTTAAAGTGATCTCAAAAAACTAGCCTTCTAAACCGTAAATAAACCGTGAAACTCTGCCTCTAGAATGCGGACTTAATTCATCATTAAATATGCCTTAACCAAAACATGATTACAATCTAGGGTAAACGGTGGGTAGGATTTTTTGGGATCCCTTCTGAAGTGGTTAGCTAGGACTGTTTGAATCTATCTAATTATAGTGAAGAAATCCCTAAAATGAAAACTCCTTAACTCAAAAACTTAACCCAATCACAACAACATGGTTAGCGTATCTCGCAGAAAATTTGTTCAAACATTAGGTATTGGTTTTGGTGCAGCAGCCCTTGGCCCGTTGCTACAAAAAAACCAATCTTTAGCAATGCCTTTTCAGGATAGCTTACAGGTGGCAGCCGCTGGAGAAATGAGCTTTAAGCCGATTCGTGCTGCCCTTCCCTTTCCCACCGATGGCATTGATCTAGCCAGTGAAGCTGAGTTTTATTCCACTTTTACCGTTATTGATGATGTGGTTTTACCCGAGGGGTTTGAATATACCGTCATCACCAGTTGGGGGGATGATCTGGGCAATGGAGATCGGGTTGGCTTTAACCATGACTACACCAGTTTCCTGCCGATGAATGAAGCCGGAGATGAAGGGTTGCTCTCCATCAATCATGAATACATTGACCCGATGGCTTGGATGAGTGCCTATGGCAAAGTCATTCAGGATGCTCCGGTGATTAGCCGTGTTCAAAATGTCATCCTCAACGAAGCCGAAGAAACCTTCACGGACGATGAAATTAAGTTCGTTTGCGGAGAAGCTCTGCGAGAAATGGGTGTAAGCGTCCAGATGATCAAAAAGTCCTCTGGAAAATGGCAGCCCACAGCCAGCCCGTATGGTCGAGCCATTAGTGGAATTTCCGGTTTAGGCATCAACAAGGTGGGCGCTACCGAATATCAAGGGGTGCAAGGTCGCACTGATTATTTAGTAGCTTCGGGGCCTGCTTTGCAGGTGTTTGAACAAGGGTGGGATGGGTTAGGCAACCGCATCATTGGCACCATCGGCAATTGCAGTGGTGGTGACACTCCCTGGGGAACCGTCATGACCGCAGAAGAAAACTTCCAAAGCTGGGTACAAGAGCCTGTATTGCCCAATGGTCAGTCTCCTCTTCCCAACGGAGATTTTGACATCAGTGACGCCTCCAGCAAGCTAGCCGCGCTTGCCTTAACCGATGTCATCAAATTTGACGCCGAAGATGGCGTGCGGGGTGCTGGCAGTGCTTTCATGCTAGCGGGCAACAAATATGGCTGGATGGTCGAGATTGACCCCACCATGCCGGATGCTCATCCTGTCAAACACACCGCCTTGGGTCGCTTCCGTCACGAAAACATTACCTTCCGCGCCGAAGAAGGCAAGCCCTTGGTGGCCTATATGGGTGATGATCGGCGGGGTGGACACACGTGGAAATATGTCAGCAAAGGGATCTATCGGGCGGCAGCGGGCAAAGCCAACAGTCAGTTGCTTACCGAAGGGACTCTCTATGCGGCCAAGTTGGATCCGATGACCAAAGACAGCCAGGGCGGCAAGGGAGTGTGGATCCCGTTGACGATGGATACTCCCATCAACCCGATTCCTCTGGCCTATTTGACCCCCGATAAAGATAGAAAAACAGGAGCCGCCAAATACAACTTCCAACTGCCTGCTCGTCAAGCACTAGGCCACAAAAATGATGGTGGATCCTTCAAACCCCAGACTCAAGCCGAGATCATGAACTTCATGGCTCGCTACAAAACGCTTGGGGATCTCTACGAGAGCCAAGGTGCGATCATGATCGATGCCTTCTTGGCGGCAAATGCCGTGGGAGCCACACCGACCGCTCGCCCTGAAGATTTGGAAGTGCATCCCTTTGACAAGTCGGTCTACATTGCCTACACCGACGGTCGGATTGGCGGAGATGGCAGCCCTGATGCCCGTACGTTCCTTACCCGTACCAAGGACGCTAACGACATTGGCAAAGCCGGCCCACAACCTTTTGGAGCGATCTTCCGCTTGTTGGAAGAGGGCAATGAACCCACAGCCATGAGTTTTAGCTACGAGGTATTTCAATCTTCAGGGGAAGTGGGATCCGGTGGCCCTGGCTACGCCAACGTGGACAACCTCGTGTTTGACCCCAATGGCAACCTTTGGCTGGTTACCGATCAATCCACCAGTGGACACAACCGAGCCATCAAAGATCGCAAAAAAGACCCGATCAACGGTGCTTTTGGCAGCAACTCTCTGATCTTTGTGCCCACCTCTGGCCCTGATGCCGGCAAGCCTTATCTCTTCTCCTATGGCCCTGTGGAGTGTGAGATGACGGGTCCCACCTTTACCAGAGACGGGCAGACTCTCTTCATCGCCGTGCAGCATCCCGGCGAGGTGAACGGCATCCGCAAACAGAAGAAGCAAGAGGTACGGGAGATGGAACTGCTTGCCCGTGATGGCAAGAGCACCTTCAAGCAGACTCGCGTCGTGCCGATGGGTAGCAACTGGCCGACCGGTAGTGATGGGGATCCCCCCAAGCCCTCGGTGATTGCTATCCAAAAGAAACAAGGTGGCATCGCTTAAGCGGAGGATCCCTGCCGAAGCTCTCTAGGGATCCAGGCATCTGATTCCCTTAACTCAACCCTCACTGCTAGCCAGTGGGGGTTGTTTATGACTTCTCATTACCCTTAGTTCCTGAAGATGGCTTGTAGGGGAGCAGTCTTTGATGAGATATTAAGATTTATCAAACTCCTGAGCAGCCATAGCCTATGAATCGCCAACAAGCCCTTGTCATCGGATCGGGATTCGGTGGATTGTCGATGGGCATTCGCCTGCAAAGTTTGGGGTTTGACACCACGATTGTCGAAAAGTTATCCATTCCGGGTGGACGAGCCTGTGTTCGCCAGGTGGATGGGTTTACCTTTGATATGGGGCCAACGGTGATCACGGTTCCCCATTTTATTGAAGAACTTTTCTCCCTAGAACGGGATCAGGCGGATTTGACTTCTCCCGATTTTCCGACAGAGATTGTGGATGAAAGTAAGCGGATTACGTCAGGGATTTCTGGCGGATCCCATACCAGTCGCTATGTGTCCATCATCCCCATCTTGCCCTTTTATCGCATTTATTTTGATGACCAAACCTTCTTTGATTATGACGGGGATCCCGTCCATACTCGCCAGCAGATTCAACAATTGGGTGAGCCGGGAGATCTAGAGGGTTATGAGCGATTTCACCGGGATGCGAAAGCTATCTTTGAGCGGGGTTTTTTGGAATTGGGTTACACCCACTTTGGCACGCCAGGATCCATGCTGAAAGTGGCTCCTGATTTGATGCGGTTGGATGCCGTGCGGACTCTTTTTGGGTTTAGCAGTAAATATTTTAAGAGTGACAAGCTCCGCCAAGTTTTTAGCTTTGAGACCCTTTTGGTGGGGGGGAATCCCCTCTCGGTTCCCGCTATCTATGCCATGATTCACTTTGTGGAAAAAACCTGGGGTATTCATTTTGCGATGGGGGGAACCGGAGCTTTGGTGAATGGTTTTGTGCGTAAGTTTGAGGAGCTTGGGGGTAAAATTCGCTATAACTCAGAGGTGCGTCAAATTAATGTGGAGCGGCGGGCAGGCAAAAAAGTTGCCACAGGGGTAACTCTTGCGGATGGAACTGTGTTATCGGCTGATCTAGTGGTCTCCAATGGGGATTGGGCTACCACCTATGGAAAGTGGATTGCTCCTCAATATCGCTTCTGGAATAGCAATATCCGCATCCAATTGACCCAACAGTCCATGTCTCTGTTTGTGATTTATTTTGGCTTTAAAGCCGATGGCAAAGAATCGGAGCAATTGCGCCATCACACCATCATTCTTGGCCCCCGCTACGAAGAACTTCTCAAGGATATTTTTGGGCGGAAAATTTTAGCTAAAGATTTTTCTCAATACCTGCATGTGCCCACCCTGACGGATCCCTCTCTGGCTCCCCCCGGATACCATGCTGCCTATACTCTCCTGCCTGTCCCCCACAATGGATCGGGCATCAATTGGCAAGAGGCGGCTGAACCGCTCATGAATACGGTCTTCACCTTTTTGGAGGAGCGGGGCTATTTGCCAGGATTGAAAGGGCGGTTAGTGCATCAGAGCTACATTACTCCCGATTATTTTGAGCACACCCTCAGTTCCTATCTAGGAAACGCCTTTGGCCCCGAACCCCTCCTGCGACAATCCGCCTTTTTCCGACCCCATAATCGCAGTGAAGACATCACCGGACTTTATCTAGTGGGAGCAGGCACACAGCCGGGGGCGGGTACTCCCAGTGTGATGATGTCGGCAAAGATGACCGCTCGCTTAATCGCCAACGATTTCGCCATTTCTGAGGCGATAGTTCAAGGCAAAAGCAACTCCCAGTTGGCCTATCGCTAAAAAGGGTTCTCATTCCCGCCCACCCTCAAAAAATTAGCCTGGTCGGGATCCCGACCAGGCTTGTTGCTCTCAGCGAGACCCATTAAGCCAGCAAGGCGCGGGCGGTATTCAACACATTCTCCACCGTGATGCCAAACTTCTCCATACAGACCGGACCAGGCGCAGAGGCTCCAAAGGTGTCGATACCAATAGCTTTCCCTTGGTCACCGACATATTTGCTCCAGCCAAAGGTGCTTCCTGCCTCTAGGGAAATCCGCTTTTTGACGCCGGGGGGCAATACCTCATCTCGATAGCTCTGGGGTTGCGCCTCAAACAGCTCCCAACAGGGCATGGAAACCACCCGCACAGCTTTTCCTTCCTCCGCCAGGGTGGCCGCCGCCTTGACCACCACTTCCACTTCCGATCCAGTGGCGATCAAAATCAGCTCAGGGTTTGGGGCATCCACCACCACATAGGCTCCCTTCGCTACCCCTTCTATGGAGGATCCAGCGATCGGGTTGAGGGCTTGTCGCGTAAACACCAACAAAGAGGGAGTTTTGGCTGACTCAATCGCCACCGTGTAGGATCCCACCGTTTCACGGGCATCCGCCGGACGGAAGACATAAAGGTTGGGAATCACCCGTAGGGAAGCAATCGTCTCGACGGGCTGGTGGGTGGGGCCGTCTTCTCCCAAAGCCACCGAGTCGTGGGTCATGACATGCAGCACCCGCACCTGAGACAGCGCCGACAAACGAATCGCCGCCCGCATATAGTCCGTAAAGATCAAGAAGGTAGCATCGTAGGGAATTAAGCCCCCGTGCAGAGTCATGCCATTAACAATCGCCCCCATGCCATGCTCCCGCACCCCAAACCGGAAGTTGCGGCCTTCATAGGATCCGGGCTGAAAATCCGGGATCCCTTTCATGTAGGTCATGTTGGAGTGCGCCAAATCGGCGGATCCCCCCAACAACTCAGGCAGAGCTGGAGCTAGGGCATTCAAGCAAAACTTGGAGAGGTTGCGGGTAGACTCTTTGCCAGTTTCCGCTACGGGGGCGAGGGCTTCTTTCCAGCCGGAGGGCAACTCACCCGCCATCATCCGTTGAAACTCAGCCGCTTCGGCTGGATAGGCTTTTTGATAAGCCGCAAACTTCTCGTTCCACTCCGCCTCTAATTGAGATCCCTTGTCGATGGCTTGGCGGAAATGCTTGAGCACATCCTCCGGCACCAAAAACGTGGGTTCAAGGGGCCAGCCCAGTTTTTCTTTGGTCAGTTGCACTTCGGTATCCCCCAGAGGCGCTCCATGCACATCAGCGGTTCCGGCTTTGTTGGGGGATCCATAGCCAATGGTTGTGGTGACCACAATAAAGGAGGGTTTGTCGGTGACGGCTTTGGCATTGTCGAGAGCCGTGGCAATCGCTGCTAGATCATGGTTGCCGTCCGCCACATATTGCACATGCCAGCCATAAGCTTCGTAACGCTTGCCCACATCTTCCGTAAAAGCCAGATCGGTGCTGCCATCAATCGAGATGCTGTTGCTGTCATAGAGCATGATCAGCTTGCCCAGCTTGAGGTGTCCGGCCAGAGAAGCGGCTTCACTGGCTATCCCCTCCATGTTGCATCCATCCCCCAAGATCACATAGGTATAGTGGTCAACGATGGTGTGTCCCGGTTTGTTAAACTTGGCGGCTAAGTGAGCCTCGGCAATCGCCAAACCCACCGCATTGCCTACCCCTTGGCCGAGGGGACCGGTGGTGACTTCTACGCCGGGGGTTTCAAAATTTTCGGGATGACCGGGGGTTTTGCTTCCCCATTGGCGAAATTGTTTGAGGTCATCCATGCTCAGATCATAGCCAGTCAGGTGCAGCAAGGCATATTGCAACATGCAGCCATGCCCCGCCGAGAGAATAAAGCGATCCCGATCCACCCACTTCGGATTTTGGGGATTAAAGCGCATAAACTGCTGCCAGAGCACATAGGCCATCGGGGCTGCTCCCATGGGCAGTCCAGGGTGACCGGATTTAGCTTTTTGTACAGCATCGACCGCCAAAAAGCGGATCGTATTGATGGAAAGTTCGGCTAGGGAGGGGGGAGCGGCAGTTGGCATAGTCTCTGTCCTTACGTCAGCACAGCAACGTTCTCACTGTAGCAGTAGAGGGGAGACGGATTGACCTCCCTCGCCAATCTCTGGGCTAAATTCCATCCAGACGGGATCCCTTTTCACTGATTTCTTAGGGATTTTTCATCGCTCTTGGCTTCCTTTAGCCACCATCGCTCCTCCCTATCCTCCCAACCAAAGGACACTAGGGGGCAAACAACTGAGCAACTGCCGTAATATGCTCAGCACCATAGCCCTGAGCTACCGCCTTCTCATAAACCTGCTGCATGGTGGTGCTGACGGGGGTAAAGGAGGCTGGAGAATGTGCCAGGAGATAGCGAAAGTCTTTCTCAACCAGGGCGATTGGAAATAGGGGAGTGTGCTGATTGGCGGCGATCAAACAGCCTGCCCCCTGCGCGGCTGGGCTGATCACCGGTAGTTGACTGAGACAGACCATCGCTGGTAGGGCTGGGATCCCTTGCTGTCCCAGGATTGCCAACGCCTCCGCCAGAGCGGCAACTTGTGTGCCAAACAGCCCATTCACCGCCAGTTTCATCGCCATACCCTGCCCGATTGAGCCGATAGAGTGAATTGTGGCGATTCCGGCACTGTGCAGAACAGGTTCAACGACTTTGAGGATGTCGGGATCCCCCCCTGCCAGCCCGATCAGTTTGCCAGCCTCCGCTTGGGGACGGGATCCCACAACAGGCACCTCCAGAAAGGGAATGTCCCGCTGAGCAAGAGTGGTGGCTAGGGTTTTTGTCCATGCCACGGTCAGGGTACTGGACTCAAGGGCAATCTGCTGGGATCCCATCCCTAGGCTGGCTCCGATCTGAGGATCTAACCAGATCTGACGGGATGCCTCGTCGTCGGTGACCATACTGATCACAAGGTTGGCTTGCTCGGCGGCTTCCCTGGGGGTGATAGCTAGGGTAGCTCCTTTTTCCAGTAAGGGCTGAGCTTTGCTGACCGTCCGGTTATAGACCACCACGGCGTAGTCAGCTTTCAGCAAATTGTGGGCGAGGCGGGATCCCATCGCGCCGCTGCCAAGAATGGCGATCCGGTTCATAGCGGGTTCTCTCTAGAAGGTGATAAAAACCACGGTATAGGCTGCGGAGGAAGCAATAAAGATGAATTTGTGAATGGCTCTCGTGCGATATTGGCATGAATCATCCAGTGAGAGGGTGGGCAGTCGAAGAGCGGTTTTGCCTATGGATCTATCGGTGTTGAAGCTATTTGTGGAAGTAGTACGGCAGGGCAGTTTTGCGGCGGTGGCGCGGGAGCATCAAATGGATCCTTCCTCCGTCTCACGAGCCATCGCGGGTTTAGAGGCCGAACTAGGGATCCGCCTTTTTCAACGCACCACGCGTCAGTTATCCCCCACGGAGGCAGGGGCAGCCTATTTTCAGCGTATACAGCCCCTGATCGAGGAGATTGAGCAGGCCAGAGCAATGGCGACAGATCTGTCGGGTCAACCCAAGGGATCCCTGCGGGTGACGGCTTCGGTGGCTTTTGGGTTGACCTGTATCGTTCCTCATTTGCCCAGGTTTGCCGCCCTTTATCCGACCTTGACGGTAGATTTGCTGCTCACCGATACGGTGGTGGATTTGTTGACGGAGCGGGTTGATCTGGCGATTCGGCTAGGACTACTGGCGGATTCTTCCCTGATGGCGCAACGGCTGATGCCCACCCACTATCGGGTTTGTGCTAGTCCCGACTACTTGCGGCGAGCCGGATCCCCGGCGCAACCTCAGGATATCGAGGAGCACGATTGTTTACGCTTTCCATTGCCGGGATTTCGCTCCCGTTGGATCTTTCAGGATAGCCAGGGATCCCTGAGGGAGGTAGCCGTGCAAGGACGAATCGTGATTTCCAATGCCCTCGCTTTGCGGGAGTGTGCCAAGGCAGGCATGGGATTAGCGTTGCTCCCGAACTGGTTAATTGCCGCCGATCTGAAAGAGGGAGGTTTAATCCACCTCTTCCCTAACTATCAGGTGACAGCCACCGATTTCCACACAGCCGCTTGGCTAGTCTACCCCTCTCGCGCCTATATTCCCGGAAAGGTAAGAGTTTTTATGGAGTTTTTGAAGCAATCTCTGGCTATCTAAGCAGCTATCCTCAAAATTTCTCGGCCAAGAGAGTAGATTTTCCTAACCTATTTAGTCATCCCGTCGAATGAGCCTATGCGATTTTTGGCAAGACCTGTCTAGACTATAGACAGAATCTGACTCAGGAAAACTTGCCCTATGCCCGATCAGCAACAGCCCGCCCCTTCTCCCACGGATTCTCCTGTCGATGAAGTGATCGATATCGAAATTATCAACGGGGAACCAACCCCTGGGGGATCCCATACGGTTGAGGAACTCAAAATCAGCGGGGATGCCTTGGTAGCTAAGATCAAAGAATTGATTGACCAAACGAATGTCCGACGCATTCTCATCAAAAATCAAGAGGGTCAAGTGTTGCTAGAAATTCCCTTAGCGGTGGGAGTAACCGCAGGGGTAATTGGAGCTGCTCTTTTTCCTGTGTTTGCGGGGCTAGGGGCAATCGGTGCTCTAGTGGCTAATTTAACGATTGTGGTTGAACGGGTAGAGGATGGGGCTCCTTGAAGAAAAAACTCTCCATCAACTTGCCTACTCATGAATATCTTTCCTGATGGATTTTTCGGATGGATTTTTTAATCATCCCTGTTGACCATCTCATTTGCTATCTTAAAAACTACATTTTTGCTGGGTAAGAATCATGTTAATTAGTGCCAAACCCACAGCACAAACAACCACTTCAGAAATTATCTATCCCAGTCAGGATGGTGAACCGTTGGCGGAAACACAAGAACACGTTTGGGTTATATTGATCACCCTCAGTATTTTGAGTCAATACCTCAGCCAGCAACCAGCCGTCGTTTTTGCCAATCAGTTTCTCTACTACATAGAAGGCAACCCCAAAGCCAGGGTAGCTCCCGATGTCATGGTTGTTTTTAATATTCCTCCCGGCATGAGAGGCAACTATAAAATTTGGCAGGAAGAAGAAACCCCCGCCATTATCTTTGAGATGACCTCTGCTGGTACAAAAGAGCATGATTGGGGATTCAAAAAAAATCTTTATGAACAATTGGGTGTGCAGGAATACTGGCTTTTTGACCCTTACGGGGATTGGATTGCCGATCAATTGCGGGGCTATAGTCTGAATGAGGATGGCATCTACAAACCCATTCATGATTCCTCTAGCCAGGTTTTGTCACTCCGACTGCAACCCAATGGATATTTAATTGATTTCTACCGCTTGGATGATGGGGAAAAACTGCTCACTCCCGACGAGTTATTGACGGCTGCTCAACAGGAACACCAACGGGCCGAACAGGAGCATCAACGAGCCGAACAGGAGCGCCAACGGGCGGAACAGGAGCGCCAACGAGCCGAGCAGCTTGCCGAACAACTGCGGAGACTGGGGGTAGATGTTTGAGCCATCTCTGGGGACTGGCCTCAAACTGGTACAAATTTCGTAAAGTAGCTACAACAAGAAAGGTTCATGACCATGAGCGGCCACTGCTGCCCTATCCTCACCTACCGGACTGCGCTGCATGGCTGGATGCTGAGCCCCACGACCAGAGCCGATAGCAGGGGGCCGTGCGACTCTCCTCGACAAAGGTGGCTCCCGCCGCCAGCAAATTGGGATTGAGGGCTAACCCCCACATCAGGATTCCATTGACAGCAAAAAGCATGACAACATCTCAAACAGGGATCCCGACCTCCCTCCCCGACCTCCCTCGCCGCGAACGGAGGGGATCTGGTCAATAACCCAGATACCTCGGCGATTTTACCCTAGGTGGCGACTATTCTGGTGTTTGTGGGGGGACTGCACCATGATTGACCCATTGCCAGCCAGGATTAAAGCCCGACCTAAGGGATGGTGCAGGTCAACAGAATGCTCCGGGGGTACTGGCTTTGCAGGGTGGTCTGTCGTTGCGGATCGGGTCGGCCATAGGTGGCGAGACTTTGTAACTGATCAGGAGTGGGCGGGGTGTCACGGATCTCTTCTCCCAGGCTGCTAAACAGGATCACCCTCTGGAGTCGGATCTGGCGGCGTTGGGCGCGTTGGTAAATCTCCGCGTATTGTGTGACCACCTGCTGCCACTGCGTCGGGGGACAGTAGCTGCGTTCTATCAACAGAACTGGGTGAGGGGTCGTGAAAGTGTAAAGCCCTATGCTCGCCAAGGCAAAACCTAGCCAACCCAGGATCAGGATACGTAAAAGCTTCTGGTTCAGTCGTCCCATGGCGGTGTCCTCGGAGCCTAGAGATTGGTTTGAAACAGATCTTTGAGCAAGGTTTGCACATTACTGGGGGTGCCCGCCTGGACGGTCGATTCCCGTAATCCAGCAATGGCCTGCATTTCCGCCTGATTGACTTCACCATAGGCGATGGGATAAACGCGAATACCGCTATAGGCCAATACGTCACGAATATCGGCAAATCCATAGCCCCGGTTGGTCTCACCGTCCGAGAGCACCAAGAGATAATAGCGACCATTGGGATCCTGCTGCTGCCGATTCATTAGCTCGGCCAAACCGACCATCATGCCGTCATACATGGCCGTTCCTCCATCGGCCACGAGCCTATCAATGGCGGCCAGCAGGCGTTGATGGTGTAGTGTCTCAAAGGGAGCTAAGGGCAGTACAGAACGCACCACATCACTAAAGGTGACCAACCCCACCTGGTTGCCTGCGTTGATCTGACCGCTGGCAATGCGTAGTCCTTCTTTGACCGAGGTGAGGCGATTGCTATCATTCATGGAACCACTGACATCGATCACCAACATCAGGTAAACCGTTTGTCCGCCATCTTTGCGTTGTTTCCAATAGGTCTGCGCCGCCGTCAAGACCTCACCCGATGGAATGGGGGGCAACCCAGGCGCTTGAAAATAGTCGGTTTCCGCAAACCCCTGCGCGGTCGCCAGTTGTTGCATGGCCGGGGATGTGGCGAAATCCCCAAAGAGTTGCAGTGCTTGCTGTTGGCTGGGAGTATTCCAGTCAAAGCCAACCAACGGATTGTGGTGCGGGATCCCGAAAGGAATAAAAGCGACATTTTCAAACCCAGAGAGTTGCTTGAGGGTTTGGTAGTTTTGGTATTCCAGCGGAAATGCCTGCAATTGGTCGGGATCCCGAATGAAGATTTCCTGTAGATCTAGGGTGGTCACGGTTGTGATCAGCACTTGCTTTTGAAAAGCATCGAAGACGGAATGGATTTGGGGCGATGACAACTCGGTGGCCGTGAGCGGGCGACCATCCTGTTGGTGTCCCGCCGCTTGCCAGAGAATGGTGTAGAGCAAATTCAGGGCCGTGGAACTGGTGTAAGGGTTGGGATAGCCCACCCGATAGCTCCCCCCCAGGACGCGATCCAAGAACCGCTCAAAGGTCACCTCCCCGTCCGCCGCCAATTCTTGATAAACACGATCCTGAACCACAAAACCCGCCACATTGGGCACCAATTGTTCGATCACTGGGATCACCCCCACGCCCTGGCTGCGCACCATTTCTACCCACAGATCGTTGGAGGGAGAATAGCCCGCCGCTTCCACGGCTTGGGCACCGAGTAACCGCGCCGCACTCCCGGAGGGGATTTTGCGGATCCCGACCTGGATGCGTTCTCCCGACGGCAAGGAGACATTTTGGGCATTAAAGGCATCGGCCACATCGATCAGCCAGCGTTCGTTTTGTTTGTCGGCATTGGCCTTTTCACTGGAGGTTAAAATCTCCAGATAAACCACATTGGCATCCCGTGAGGGTTGGGCACCATAGAGGGGAAAGTCCTCCAGGTTGGGCAGCGGATCGGGGAGGCGATCAACGGCATAGCGGGCTGCCACCGGATCGCTGACGGGATCCGAGATCGGGTTAATTTTGGGAATCAAGGTCTCGGTCAAGACCTGACGGGCGGTGGCATAGGAATCCACCGGAGGCACTCGGGATCCCAAATCCTGTAGAAGACTACAGCCCCCTAAACCTAGCCAGAGCAACACCATCACGCCCAGGGATAGCCAGCGGTTGCATGTCTTCATGGGGATCCTCATGGGGTCAACGGGGAAGAGTACTGCTCTAGGATGCCTGATCCGGCAGGAGTTGGAGAGCCGTTTTGTTAAGATCGATCACGATTTGTAACGGAACCAGGGTCGTGCTGGCCGTCCCCACGACCAACTGATCATGGAGTATCTGCATCTGTTCATTGGTGTGGCGCAGACGTTCGTAACTGGCATCCAATCGTTGCTGGGTCGGGGTTTGATAGCTAGGGGTCTGCACCTGGGGCTGGGCAATCTGGGTCTCGATCACCTGGCGGAGCAGCGCCACCACCGTGAACAGCGTTTCCAAGAGATCTCCGGTCAAGGTGGGATCAAGGGTGACAATGCGGTGGGCGGCTCTGTGGGTCTGTTCTGCCCAGGTAAAGGCTTGGCTGATTGGGAAGTGAGGGATCCCTGCACGGCGAGTCAAGGTCTGTAACTCCGCCAACTGCCGCCGAAAGACCTCTGGTTCCAAAATGTTGGCCGAACTTAGGGTTTGGGTGACCACCTGCGCCCAGGCCAGGATCATACTGCCACTCAGCAGCAATCCGGCCACCACTCCACTCCATCGCCACCCAATGGCCACGATCAAGCCAACCCACCCCAGGCCAATTCCGGCCAGCAAAAGGTAGGTGTGGGGTAGTCGCCAGATGGTGTTTGTATGGATGTTTGTCGTCAACCCAGTCATGGGGGGTGCTCTCCAGGTGCGTGAGTGTCACGCATCTCTCCATGCAAGCGGCAGTGTGAGTCAGCCGCTCCATCCTAACACCGGCGACAAACCCCGACATTCACCCAACCAAGTCAAGCCCCGCCGAGGGTGGGCATTTGTCCCCAGAGTTTAGAAAGCTAGCCTTATTCACGAGCGACAGGAAAATCAAATGACAGGGCGGGGCAAATCCAATACTAAAATGCAGAACAGACATCCTTGCCCTCTCTCCACAGGTTAATCCCGCATGACCTCTTCTGCCCCCACTCCTCCTGCCTTTTGCGATGGCATTCAGTATTTCGGATCTACCTGGGCAGGATTTGCGGACTATGGACAAACCCCCGTTGTGGATGCGGAAAAAGGGCGGATCCTGGAAGTGGGATCCCCAGAGGCGGCTTATCAATGCTTACTCTATGCTGATGCCCTCCGCTACCTGACCCTGCAAATTACCGCCAGCAAAGCATCTGGGCATCCCGGCGGATTTGCCAGCCAAGCGGAAGCCTATGCTGCCTTTGTTTATCTTGGTTACAAAAATATACCGACGGAGGTGGGTCATCACGCGCCAGGGTTCTACAGTGCGATGTTTTTGGATGGATCCCTAGAGGCGATGGGGATCCAAACGGTGGCACAATTGCGGCAACGCTTTCGAGAGCGGGAGGGATTGTTAGGCCACTTGTCTGGCTACATTCCCGGCATCATGGCTCCGGCGGGTCCCCTCGGACAAGGCCAGCATTTTGCGATGGCGGCAGCTTTACTTTATCCCGATACCCTCTTTCCCTTTACGGTAGGGGATGGTGGGATGGGAGAACCCTATGTGATCAGTGCGATGGCACATTTCCATACCGCTTATCCGCAACGCACCAATTTTCTACCAATTTTGGTCTGGAATGGTTATAGCCAAGAACACCACAGCATGGTGTCTACCTTCAGCAATGAGCAGATGATCCGCTATTGGCAGGGCAATGGTTTTACGGATGTCGTGCTGGTGGATGCCAAAGATTTTGATGACAGCCCACAGTCTGAACCCTACGTAGACAGCACCTTATTCTCTTGGAATCAACGCTTGGCCTTCGCCCAGGCTGTTTTACAAGCCACCGAACAAGCCGCCACTTCTGCTCTATCCGGCAGATTGTCGGTGTTCATTATTAAACAACTGAAGGGAGCGGGAGTTCATGCCAAGGGATCCAAATCCCACAACCTCTATGCCCACCACACCCTTGACCATCCTGATATTGTAGCGGCGTTGCAGGCACGCGCCCTCTCGCCGGAGGCATGGCAACTGGTCAGAACCAACTGTCAACGGGCGGGTGGGGGGCCAGCCGTCAAAACTGTGGTGACCGAATTTGTGCGTCCGCTCCCCGATCTGGGCAAATTGTCGGTACAGGATTACCCCCTGGGATCCATGCAGGTCGCAACTACCGCTATGGGAGAGCTGGTGGTGCAAGTCGGTCAAAAAGATCCCGACTTTGTGGTAGCCAATGCGGATGGCAACGAAGCATCGGGTATTGCCAACATCAACAAAGGGCTGAAAGTCATCCACCCCACCGTGGATCCCCTCTATAACCAACAACCACAAGGGCAAGTTTATGAACCCCTCAGCGAGGATGCCTGCGCTGGACTGACGGCAGGCTTGGCTCTCATGGGAGGGCGCAGTCTTTGGTGTTCCTATGAGTCTTTTGCGATTAATGGCCTGCCCATTGTTCAAACCGTAACGCAGGCGATGGCAGAATTGCGGCGTCCCACCCCCTCCCTAATTTGTCTGTTTACGGCGGGCGCTCTGGAGCAGGGGCGGAATGGCTGGACGCATCAACGACCGGAGATCGAGGCGTATCTGGCGGCCATGATGCGGAATGGCAATGTTTATCCTCTCTTTCCTCCCGATGCCAATGCGGTACAAGCGGCCTATGAATGGGCGTTAACCACCGTTAACAAGGGGATCCCGATTATAGCCAGCAAAACTCCTTTGCCGGTTCGCCTCACCCTTGAGCAGGCAAGGCAAGGGGTCGAGCAGGGAGCCATCGTCTGGCAGGAAAGCTTGGGGGAAACCACCGAGGGATCCCCACAGGTAGTGTTCGCGGTGGTGGGGGACATGATCTTATTACCCGTCGTTGAAGCCTGCCAGGTTTTGACAGATCGGGGCATCACTAGCCGGATAGTTTCGGTGATCAACCCGCGCCGCCTCTATCAACCGCAGGAGGTGGCTTGGTCAACCTGCGCTCAGCCGGATGGTCAGTTTATGGAAGAGGCTTTGTTTGCCAGCCTGTTCGGCGGTGAGGTGTTGATCGGGGTGACGGGCGGTCCCTTGGGGATGCTGGAACCACTCATGCTCCGTCCCATGGTTCAGAAGCGTAGCTTTTTGGGTTGGAAACGGGGAGAAACCACCGCCAGTGCGGGAGAGTTGATGGCCTTCAACGGTATAACGACGGAAGCGTTGTTGGAACGAGTCTGGGCGCTCCTGCCTGCCTCCTAATATGTCGGACTTTTGAGGGGAAAGATTCAGGACTTTAGATGGATGAGATCAGCCTCAGCCTCCCTTTAGGATAGGCAGCATCAGCCTTTCGAGAGATAGCAGTGTCTGGCTAACATCTGACGCCTTCTCTAGCGATCTCATCCCGGAGAGCAGGTATCTATTCTTGCCCATGCCCCTCGGATGGGAGCTTGGCTATGGCTTTTAGGGCAATCAGGGATCCGCTTCTGGCTAGTCTTGGCGATTCGCTGGCTGAGGCTGCCCACCGCAGGCACGCTCTTGACCACGAGCGGGAGATATCCCTCACCCCTTTGCCGGGATCCACTCAGGCTCAGTCCACCCTTCACCTTCAGAACTGACAGCTTCTATGATGACTCGCCTCGCTTCCCTTCCTCCTCCCTCCCCCTGGATCCCTTTCCCTTATCGGTGTTCCCATCCCCCTTCTCCTCATATTTGGGCGGTGGCGGTGGCGGTCAAACAGGGATCCTCCTATCACAGTTCCGTCTGGATGGATAAAGATAGCCCCCCTTCTGGGGCGATGGTCAATAGGGTGATTAGCGCCACTAAAAAAGAGGGGGATCCTCCCCCTCCTTAGCACCAGGCCAGACACCCAGGTCATGGGCAGCTTACTTAATGGACACCTTGGCTCCAACTTCCTCCAGCTTCTTCTTGATATCTGCTGCTTCCTCTTTGGCTGTCCCTTCCTTGACCGCTTTAGGAGCTGCTTCTACCAAATCTTTAGCATCCTTCAGACCCAATCCGGTCAGTTCACGTACCACCTTCAGGATGGCGATCTTCTTATCGGCGGGCACTTCTTCCAAGATGACACTAAACTCAGTTTGCTCTTCCACAGGCTCCGCTGCCGCCGCCGGAGCGGCTGCCGCCGCCGGAGCCGCCATCATGACTGCCCCACCTACCGGAGCAGCGGCACTCACGCCAAAGGCTTCTTCAATTTTTTTGACCAGCTCAGAAGCTTCCAGCAAGCTTAGGGCTTTCAGTTGTTCCAAAATTTGATCAACACGTTCAGACATGGGGGTAACTCCAAACTACACATCAACAAACAATCAACAACAAATGACCACAATTCACGCCATATATAGACAACCCGTTATCCGACCTAGGGATCCCTAAGCCGCGTCTTTGTCTGCAATGGCCTGAATGACTCGACCCACCGAAGCAGGCACTTCGTTAATCACCCGTACCACTTGGGTCGGTACGGCATTCAAGCTGACGGCCAACTTAGTCGCCAGTGAATTGATTCCACCAGCCACCTGAGCCATCAACACTTCTTTAGGCGGCAGATCGGCAATCGCCTTGGCTTGATCGAGGTTGAGCGCCAGACCCTCAATAGCCGCCCCTTGAAACTCGCTTTTCTTAACTTTCTTCTGAAAGTCTTGATAAGCTTTGAGGGTAGCAGCAATATCTCCCCGCACCAAAATGAAGGCTGTTGAACCTTTCAAAAAGGTCGGCAGTCCGGCCCAGGCGGGTCGATCCTCAATCGCTCGTCTCATCAGGGTGTTTTTTACCACCATGCAAACCGAGTTGAAGGCTCGTAAATCCGCCCGCAACTGGTTCATTTCCGAGACCGTTAGCCCCTTGTAGTCGATCACCACCACCATCTGACTGCTATCGAGGAGGGCACGCACCTCATCGACCACCTCTATTTTTTTAGTTAATGGTTGTTTTCCCATACTTTCACCTCCTGTTGGGACGACGCGAACGAAACCAGCATGGATTGTGCGAATCAGGGATCCCCCAACAAAAAAGCCTCGGATTGACCGAGACTAAAGGAGAAAGGAGCTAGCTGTTCAACAGAATCTTGCTCAGAATCTGCTGAGAGAAGGCTCCAACCTCGGCAGGATATTAAGCCTCAGGCACCTGCTGTCTACGGTCAGACATGATTAAAACTTTTTCGTTCAAAAATCCCTGCACAACCTCCCGCAAAATCATATTGACCCTGAGATTTAGCCCGAAGCCGCTCACCCAATCTAGTCCGAAGAAAAGTGGAGTAGTAATGGTTAGCTTTGCCGCTCCCTCAGGGCTTTGTTATCAGGCAGCACCTAGTTTGAGATCTCGCAGAGCATTGATATCGACTTCAATCGAGGGTCCCATTGTAGCAGAAATATGAACGGTTCTCCAATATTTACCTTTGGCTCCAGAGGGACGGTTGCGATCAATCGAGTCTTGCACGGCTTTCAGATTTTCCAGAAGGGCTTCTGGGGTAAAGCTACATTTGCCAAACAGAATATGGACAATGCCAGTTCGGTCGGCACGGTATTCCACCTTGCCTCCCTTAAACTCTTTAATGGCTTGGGTTAAGTCAGTGGTGACGGTTCCACCTTTTGGGGAAGGCATCAATCCCCGCGGCCCCAGCAATTTACCCAGTTTAGCCACCTGCGGCATCACATCAGGGGTGGCAATCAGGAGGTCAAAATCCATCATGCCTTTACTGATTTCGTCGATCAATTCCTCGGATCCCACTAGATCCGCCCCGGCGGACTGAGCCTCGTTGACTTTTTCGCCACGGGTGATCACCGCCACCCGAATCTGCTGCCCTGTCCCTCTGGGCAAGACAACCGTGGTTCGCAACTGCTGATCCGCATACTTCGGGTCAATGCCCAGTCGAACATGCACTTCCGCTGCTTCATCAAACTTGGCCGTGGCCGTCTCTTTCAAGAGGGCCAAAGCAGACTCAGGACTGTAGGGTTCCGATTTCACTTTAGCGGCCAAAGCCTGGAACCGCTTGGATACCTTCTTTGCCATGACTGATCTTGCTCCTTGGGGTAATCACGAGAGGTCTTCTCTCCCCCGACTAAATGACAAACTCAAAAACAAACAGAATCGATCAAAGACCGGAGTTAACCCGAAATGGTCACCCCCATACTGCGGGCTGTGCCTGCAATAATCTTCATGGCCGCTTCCACATCATTGGCGCTCAAATCCGCTAGTTTTTGCTCAGCGATCTGGCGCAACTGAGCCTGGGTCAGGGATCCCACCTTATTTTTGTTGGGCTGGGCTGAACCACTTTCTAACCCCAAGGCTTTCTTGATCAAAACGGAAGCGGGCGGAGTTTTCAGAATAAAGGTGAAACTGCGATCCTCAAAAACTGAAATTTCCACCGGAACCACCATGCCCGCTTGGTCGGCAGTCTTGGCGTTATATTCCTTACAAAAGGCCATGATGTTGACACCATGCTGACCCAAGGCAGGACCAATTGGCGGGGCAGGGGTGGCTTTGCCAGCGTTGATGGCTAGCTTGACTACAGCAACTAATTTTTTGGGCATAAGACTGCTTTATTCCTCTTTTCGCACTTGACCAAACTCCAATTCCACTGGCGTATCCCGCCCAAAGATTGAGATCAGCGCCTTCAGCTTGCTGCGTTCGGGACTAACCTCCACCACCTCACCATAAAATCCTTGAAATGGCCCTGATAAGACCTCGATTCGGTCTCCGGCGGCCATATCAATTTTTAAGGGAACTTCCTCCACTTCCACATTGCTAAAGATGCGCTGCATCTCGGAGTGAGTGAGGGGGCGCGGGGTAACATGACCACGGCCTCGTCCATAGCGACGTTTTTCTTCGGTTCCCACAAAGTTAATGACGTTGGGGGTGCTTTTAACCACTTGCCAGGAATGGTCATTCATGGCCATTTTGACCAGGACATAGCCAGGAAAAATTTTTTCCTCTGTTCCCTGCCGCTTGCCCGCTTTGTCTAACTTGAAGCCGGTTCGCTTGGGAATGACTACTTCCACAATCTGCTCCTGAACATCCAAGGCAATAGCGCGCTGCATGAGGGTACTTTGCACCTTATTTTCACAGCCAGACGCCACCTGCACGGTATACCAGCGCAGGGGCTGCTTACCCTCTGACCCAGAAGTTTGCTCTTGGCTTGTTTCTAAATACTCAGCAGGATCGTCCACAGCTTGCCTCAACGTCACCACAGTCTTTAGCTCCTCAAGGATCAAGCAAAAATTTGGCTGGCTACCCAACCAAAGGCTTGATCGATTAGGTAAATGAAAGAAGCAAACGCTAGCACAATTAACAGCACCGCAACGGATTCACTAAGCAGTTGTTGACGACTGGGCCAAACCACTTTTTCAAATTCATCACGGGTGTTTTTGAAAAAGGCTAGGAGCCCTTTGGCTTCTGAGGACTCATCTTTGGAATGGCCGCGGCTAGCGGGATCCAAACGCTCAGAAGGCTTGCTGTCGGTTTTGCTGGAGGGGCTGCTTTTAACCATGATCGTTTCCTTGGGGGCAGGGGGCTAGGTGAGACGAAGCAATCGGGCTAATTCATCACTCTCCGTGTGAAGCCGAGAGAACCCTCGCTAACCTCATTGCGGAAAAGTGAAACGCGCCCTGAAGGACTTGAACCCTCGACATCCGGTTTTGGAGACCGACGTTCTACCAACTGAACTAAGGACGCGCGATGTCTCGACTGAGCACCCAATGCTCTGTTCAGCCTGCAACTTCTCCTTCATTTTAGTCAAAACAAAGCCAGATTCGCTAGGTGAACAGGATTAACTGAGCTTAACTTGTCTAACCCAAAAAAGCCTAGCCTGTCAAGACTGAGCCGACTCTTTGGGGCTGGTATAGCGCTGCTTAATGCGCGTTGCTTTACCCACGCGATCGCGTAGATAAAAGAGTTTCGCCCGTCGCACTTTGCCTCGCCGGACAATTTCGATGGATTCCACCCGAGGGGAATGCACCAAAAAAACCCGCTCCACGCCGATTCCCTGGAAAACCTTGCGGACGGTGATGGTGCGGTTCGAGCTGCTGTGGCGAGCCGCAATGACAGTGCCTTCGTAAATTTGAATCCGTTCTTTCCCCCCTTCTTGGATACGGACTCCTACCTTGACCTGATCGCCAATCTGGATGTCGGGCAGATTGGACTTCATTTGTTCCGCTTCGATGGAGCGGATAATTTCTTGAGCATTCATAGTTTTTTGACGGATTCGCAGTCATCTATAATAACAGCTTTGCCTAAGATTTTTCTAGAAGCTGCTCAACTCCAACAGACTCAGAGTGGACTCAGGTTGCCAGAGTAGAATGTCATCGACCGTTTGGGATCCCCCGTCATCATGAGTTTCACCCTTTATTTTTTGCGCCACGGCGAAACCACCTACAGTGCCAAAGGAGTCTACTGTGGATCTTTGGATCCCGATCTGACGGAGCAGGGTCAAGAAATGGCCGAGTCCTTTGCTGAAGCCTACCAAGGGATCCCTTGGTCAGGGGTGTTTGTCAGCCCCATGAAGCGCACGGTGGCCACGGCTCACCCCCTCTGTAATCGTCTGGGGTTACCCATGCAGATTCGCTCCGGTCTAAAGGAAATCGCCTATGGAGCCTGGGAAGGGCTGGCTCCTCACGAGGTGAATCAATCGGATCACGATCCTTACATTCGTTGGCTAGCGGATCCAGGCTGGAATGCCCCCACTGGGGGAGAACGCGCCATTGATATTGCCCAACGCTCAGCTCAGGTGATTCAGGAGATTCAGCAGCTCTGCCCTGAGGGATCCGTTTTGGTAGTTTCCCACAAAGCTACCATCCGCATTATGCTCTGCCACCTGCTGGGCATTGATGTGGGACGATTCCGGGATCGGATCGCTATGCCTGTTGGTTCTGTCAGCATCGTCAGCTTTTTGGAACATGGCCCGATTGTGCGCGCCATCGCCGACCGTGCCCATCTAGCTGAGCATCTGCGAACCCGTCCCGGCAATTAAGCGGTAGGGGTGGGGGCTAGGGTCTGTCATCAATTCCATAACAACTGCGTTCACTTGCCAAACTGCCTGCAAGGAAGGCGATGTCTTGAAAAAACGTGGTGCTAGCTCGGTCAAGTGCAAGGCTTTGTTAGCCTCCCGTCGCCGCCTTTCGGGCAGAACTGAGTCGGTCACGGGAGGCATCATCTGTTTCGTCGTGGTCGGCGCACATGGTGGCAAAGTCCGGTGTTCGTGCCAAATGATTCAGAACGCTTGATTCTTCGATTTGAACCAGTACGCGACAGGCCATGACCATGAACTGTTCACAGACCGATTCGTCCTCGTTGCGTGCATCTTCAATTTTCGTGCGAATCGGATTCCAACCCTTTCGCCACTCATTCCAACGATTGATATTTCGGTAACCCCAGTCGCCAGGCGACCATCGGAGTTTTTCTTCAATCTCGGCCACAGTCTCTCTCGCATACAAGTCGGGAGGCACTGCCGATCCCCGAATACTCTGCAAGTCATTCTTGTAGGTTTCGGCTCTATGGCGGAGTAGTGCGGGCGTATTCAAGCATAGGTTCACTTCGCCGTAGTTTGAGTCGCAATCTAGAAAAAGGCCGTAGAACTCCTCAGATCGATGCTGAGGGGCAAATGCTTCAATATCATCCCACACCAGAGCAAAAAGTGTTGCCTGAATAGGTCGCCAATCAATCATGGGGACAACCATTATTTAGGAAGCTAACTGAGTATTAGACAGCCAAACGCAGTTTAATACCCCTCTAATGTATATTAGGCCTGCGAGATCTATGCCATAACACCCCGATTTAGTGTTTTAGATGGCAAAGCTCAGCCATTTTCTAGAAGTAACCTCCATGGCGTCACCGCCTAAGATTCCCAAAAAGCTGGTTAGAGACAGCAAGGATAGTCTCTACAATCATTGAACGTTAGCTCAGGATGCTATCCCGTGTGGATAAACCATCATTCCTAGGGCGCGTCATCAATTCGTTCTAGAAGTCTAGTCTTACAGCATAAGCGTTATTGCGCCCGCCCCAGAAAACAGGCTAGGGGCTGAAACAACTGCTCTATCAGTAACCTACAGCTAATTGATGACACCCCCTAAGGCAAGACGGAAAGAGCCAGTTCCCCTGAGAGTGAGGCTAGCGGGGATCCCTCGACAGTCTGCATATCCTGTTGCAAAACAGCCACCAGTTGGTTGGTGGAAACCTCATATACCTGAGTCATCAGCTTGGGATAAAGACCAATCCCCACAATGGGGATAAGCAGACAGGCAATGATAAACACTTCGCGGGGTTCCGCATCAATCAAGGCTTCGTGCTCGGTTAACTCATGATTTTCGGGGCCAAAGAAAATTTGCCGCAACATCGACAGCAAATAGATCGGAGTCAGGATCACTCCCACCGCCGCCAAAAAGACCATCGCCACCTTAAAGGGGCCACTGTAGGCATCACTGGTTGCCATCCCCAAAAACACCATGATCTCCGCCACAAAGCCACTCATCCCCGGTAGCGCCAGAGAAGCCAGGGAGCAAACGGTAAACATCGAGAAGATCTTGGGCATTTTTAGGCCAACTCCCCCCATTTCCTCCAGTTCTAGGGTATGGGTGCGGTCGTAGGTGGCTCCCACCAAGAAAAAGAGACTGGCTCCGATTAGCCCGTGGGAGATCATCTGCAACATCGCTCCACTCATGCCAATTTCTGTCAAACAACCCATACCAATCAGGACAAAGCCCATGTGGCTAATCGACGAATAGGCAATCTTCCGCTTGAGGTTGCGCTGAGCAAAGGAGGTAAGTGCCGCAAAAATAATATTGACCACCCCCAAAACAATCAAAACGGGGGCAAAGATCAAATGGGCATCCGGTAACATCCCCACATTCATCCGCAGCAGGGCATATCCCCCCATTTTGAGAAGGATGCCAGCCAGCAACATGTGAACCGGAGCCGTTGCCTCGCCGTGGGCATCCGGCAACCATGTGTGCAGAGGAAAAATGGGCAATTTCACCCCATAAGCCACCAAAAAGCCCCCATACACCCATAGCTGAAAGACGAGGGGATAGGACTTTTGGGAGAGCAGCGTCATGTTAAAGCTAATGGTGTCGCCATAAAAGGCCATAGCCAACGCCGCCACCAAAATAAACAGAGAACTGAGAGCGGTGTAGAGAATGAACTTGGTAGCGGCATAAAGGCGGTTTTTGCCCCCCCAAATCGACAGCAACAAATAGACTGGAATCAGTTCCAGTTCCCACATTAAGAAAAACAGCAACATATCCTGAACGGCAAAAACCCCAATCTGACCGCCATACATCGCCAACATCAGAAAGTAAAAAAGGCGGGGCTTCCAGGTAACAGGCCAAGAGGCCAGGATTGCCAGGGTGGTAATAAATCCGGTCAACAGAATCAAGGGCATCGACAAGCCATCCGCTCCTACCGACCAACTCAATCCGACCTGGGGCACCCAGCTATAGGTTTCCACCAGTTGCATTTCACTCTGGCCAGGATCATAGGCAACATAATAGCCGGCTACCAAAATCAGCAGATCCGTAATGCCGATCACTAGTGCAAACCAGCGAATCCGCTCGGCTAACTTTTGGGCATACGCGCGGCTCTGGGGATCCCCGGCAGGAGCCGGGATCAAGGGGATAAACAGAGACGCCACAACGGGATAGAGAATCACCGTCGTCAGCCAGGGAAACTCACTCAGGGGTATCGGGAAGTCCATAAAAGCCATCCTTCGGTTCAGTCTGCTCCGTTCACACACTCACACAAACTTTTACACACTATTCACACAAGACTCAGATTGCCTCATCTTGATTCCGATTGGGCCGCATTCCAAGCATCTCTTAAGGTAGCTGGTCGGGATCCAACCCTTGACTCCGTAAATACGCCGCTAGTTTGTCCGCCCGTTGGCGCTCCTGCTCAGCTCGTTGGCGCTCCTGTTCAACTTTTTCTACCCCCCACGGCAACAGCTCGCCACTGGCATCCCACCAGCGCAGCCAATACCCCACTCGTCCCTCTTTTTCCCCCTGCCAGACCCCCAAAAATAACCCCATTGGTTCTAGCCAAAAGCGGTGCTGGCTATCTTTATCCAGAGGTTGATAGCGACCTGCTTCTAGTTGATGGACTTCCAGATGGCCGGTTGTGGGTTCAAACAGCACATAAAGCGGGATCCCCAAAACCTGCTCGTAGAAAAACCACTTGCCGGGGGGATAGGTGCGCTTGACGGAGTATTCCGTTCCCTCGGTTTCGGAGAGAAACTCCATGACCAAGGCGGGTGTGGATCCCTCTAGGTGAGGGGTATAGCTGCGCCGATCTCCAGCCTGGGGTGGCACGTTGGGGATGAACACCCAGTCGGGAGCTTTGATCACCATTTGCTGGTTGAGGGTGGCACAGAGACCGAAGTTGGAGGCCACCAGCATCTCAGGGCGGAGATAGCCTGCTAACTCCAGAGCTTCCCGCAAGGCTCCCGCCAGCAGGGGCTGACCCGTGTTGTCCACTGGTTCCTCCTGCAAAGGAATGTCGTCAGGGAACTTCTGCCAGGTGATCTGAAGGGGCGGAGCAAATTGCGCCACCGGTAGAGAACTGACAACCATGACCTTCACCTCTCCGATATGAGCTGGAGCCGTTCAACTGGGGGAGAGCGGGTAGATGGTAAAAGGGGGATCCCCCCACCCCTCTAAAAGCCGATGCCAGAAATCACCACCATCAGCACAATGGCACTAAAAATGACCAGGGCATAAAACTGGGCTTTGCCGCTCTCCAAATACTTCATGGTTTCCCCCGATACCACCGCCAGTAGGCCAGCCAAATTGACTACCCCATCCACAATGCGATTATCGACTTCCAGAGCTTCACGAGCCACCAAGCGGGTACCTTTGACAAACAACCGCTCATAAATCTGGTCAAAATACCACTTGTTGAGGGAGAGGTCATAAAGAGGTTGGATGGCTTTGGCAATGGCTGCCGGATCTATCTGATGGCGCAGATACATCAAAATAGCCAAAGAAATGCCGATCAAGCCAATGCCAACGGAGCTACCGCCCATGATCAAAAATTCTGACCAATCAAACTCACCCGCTAAGACCTCCGCCCACTCCTGTGCCACCTCCGGCAAGATGGATCCCGTTTCGATCACTTCGGCCAGGGGAGGATGAATGAAAGCCTCAAAGTAGTTGGCAAAGGGAGTGCCCACTAAACCAATCAGCACAGAAGGGATCGCCAAGATCACTAAGGGCAGGGTCATCGACCAGGGAGACTCGTGGGGCTGGGAGGCATGGGCGTGTCCGTGGTCGGCATGGCTATCATGGCTGGAGCCATGTCCAGAATGGGGCTTCTCCTGAATGTCCATCGCCCCAGGTCCAAAGGCAGTGGATCCCGCTTGCGCTAGGGCAAAACTGAAGGCAGGCACCGGCTGACCCTGGCTATGGGCAACTTGCTCCTTGAGGAGATCGTTGGTGCCACGAAATTTGCCCTCAAAGGTGAGGAAGTACATCCGAAACATGTAGAAAGCCGTGATACCCGCTGTCAAAAAGCCAATTCCCCAGAGGGCGGGGTTATGCTCAAACACGGATCCTAAAATCTCATCCTTTGACCAAAAGCCGGCGAAGGGCGGGATCCCACAAATGGCCAATGTGCCGATCAAAAAGGTGGTGGCGGTAATCGGCATATAGCGGCGCAATCCTCCCATCACTCGCATATCTTGAGCCAGGGCAGGGTTGTGACCGACCACGGCTTCCATGCCATGAATGACGGAACCGGATCCCAAGAAGAGCATGGCTTTGAAATAAGCATGGGTCATCAGGTGAAATAGCCCCGCTCCATAGGCTCCGGATCCCATCGCCATCACCATATAGCCCAGCTGAGAAATGGTGGAATAGGCCAAGCCCTTTTTGATGTCGTTTTGGGTAATGGCGATGCTGGCTCCCAAAAAAGCGGTGGTTGCTCCCGTCCAGGCAATCGTCTCCATCGCTAAGGGCACTTGCTCAAACACCGGAAACATGCGGGCGATTAAAAAGACTCCAGCAGCCACCATGGTCGCGGCGTGGATCAAAGCCGAGATAGGGGTAGGTCCTTCCATGGCATCGGGCAACCAGACATGCAAGGGAAACTGGGCCGATTTGGCCACAGGCCCTAAAAACACCATGATGGCGAATAAAGCCACCAATCCAGCGCTGACCAAACCGGATTCCGTCGCCTGTCGCAAAACTTCTCCCATCCGCTCAAACTCAAACGTGCCCGTAATCCAATAGAGACCCAGCAAACCCAAGAGCAGGCCAAAATCTCCGACACGGTTGGTGACAAACGCTTTTTGAGCGGCTTCGGCGGCAGCCGGACGATCATGCCAAAAGCCAATCAGCAGATAGGAACACATGCCCACCAGCTCCCAAAACACGTAGATCTGCACCAAGTTGGGGCTGATCACCAAACCCAACATGGAAGAACTAAAAAGACTGAGATAGGCATAGAACCTGACATAACCAGGATCATGCGCCATGTAGCCATCGGTATAAATCATCACCAAGAAAGCTACGGTTGTCACCACCACCAGCATCACGGCAGCCAGATGATCCACCGAAAAGCCCATTTGCACCACAAAGGATCCGGCTTGTGCCCAGGTAAAGGTTTGCAGATAGTCGGCATGTCCCTGAACTTGGCTGACCAGAATGGCAAAGGCATGAACCATAGCGGCTCCTACCAAAAACACGCTGACAAAAGCCGCCAGAGAACGGTTGGCGCGAATCCAGGTATTGAAGGTGAGGATGCCGATCCCCAGCAGGAATGCTCCCAGCAAGGGATAGACCGGAATCAACCAGGCAAATTGATAGGCAAGTTCCATAGGAATATTGTCCGCAGAAGGGTCGGGTTAGTGAGCCTACGATAGGCATCATTGTAAACTTTTAACAAGATCGAGGGAAGCCCAATTATACGGAATAAACCAGCCGCACTCCTGCTCCTAGCGGTGGGATCCCGGTTAGGGAGAGGGGGCTGTGGTCGGGGTGGGCAAGGGGGCAATCTGTTGCAGTTGTCTCAGTTCTTGGTTGAGGGTTTGCACAATATCGAGGGAGGGAGCCTGACTGACGGCCATTTGCAAGGAGGCAATAGCGGCATCCTGCTGCCCCTTGAGGGCTTGAGCAATGCTCAGGTTACGATGGGCTTGCCAATAGGTCTTATCCAGTTGAATGGCCTGTTGCCACTGTTGAATGGCTTGATCCACCTGCTCCTGCTGAAAATAGATCGCCCCCAAAATGTTGTGGGCTTCGGGACGGTTGGGATCCCGTTCCAAGGCGGTTGTGATCGTGGACAAGGCTTGGGAGGTTTGTCCCTGAGCCAGATAAACTTCCGCTAAATTGGCATGAACCAAAGGGACGATGGGGCTGGGCTGGGTGGCATCCACAAGCTTGGTTTGAGCCAACGCTGCCTCCAGATATTGACGAGCTTTTCCCCAGTCTTGGCGATCCGCCGCCAAAACCCCCAGATCGTTCCATACCTCAGCCGCAAACTGGGGATCCACAACGCCACTGCTGACTTGCAGTTGAGAGGCGGTGGGATCCGGCAGCGATCCGCTCGTTTGGCTAATCTGCAAAACCCGTTGCAACGCGGCATCCGCCATCTCCACCTGATCCATTTGATAGGCTAAACGCGCCAAAACCAGAAAATCATTGGGATTTGACCAATCCCAGGGTAAGCGATCCAAAAAAACCGCCGCCTGATCCGCTACGCCTAACTTGGCTAGGGCGCGTCCGGCTTCTGCTGAATACATCCCCACATTGGGATCCAGGCGAGCCGCTCGTTGAAAGGCTTCCAGGGAGCGGGATCCCTCCCCCGACTGCCAATAGGCAATCGCCAACCGATAATAGCCCAGGGCATTGGGAAGCTGTTGGGTATAGGAGAGATAGGACTGAACCGCTCTCGACCACTGCTGCAAATTTTCGTAGGCAATCCCCTGATAAAGAAGAAGGGCAGGCTCTTCTGGGATCCGTGTCTCGGCTTCCAACAGCACCGCTAACGCTTCTGCCCAGCGCTGCTCCAGCAAAAGCGCCAGACCCAAGTTGACATACACCGGATTAAGGCTGGGATCCAACTGCAATGTCCGTTGGTAAGCGACGATCGCTCCCGCCAGATCCCCCTGACGGCGCAGGGCTACCCCTAGGTTGTTGTGCAGGCTGGCGTTGTTGGGTTCGGCAGCCACCGCCTGTTGGTAGAGATCCACCGCTTTTGACCAATTTTGCTGTTCCGCCGCCGCCATCGCTTCCATGACGATCTCGGCTACCGGAGCGGCGCAAACAACCCCCCAAGATCCCAAGCTGGCGGATCCCCACAGGAGGCTGGCAAGAATGATAGGGATCCCGACCTGAGTGAGTGGATGTGGTCGGAGCCAACAACGATAGGATAGCTGTCTAGTCATGGCGCTGTTCTCCGGTTGTCTCTCAAGGCTGTTTTGGCGAGTCGGCCTGGGATGCTGGCACTCCATTCAAAATGCTGAAGCGCAGACCCACTTGATTTTCGCCGTTGGGCAGTCCTGTAATCCCCCCAAACCCATGCTGTCCGGCACTATTCCCCACATACAGATCCACCGCATAGAGCGAATTGCCAGAAGGCACCAGTTGCCGCACTCCGATTGTGTAAAGAGAAACGCTGCTGTCAATCGCTAGCGATTGTCCAGGAATTTCGGAGTCAATCAGTTGGTTTTGTCCACTAATAATGGGGGTATATTGCCCCATTAACTCGGTGGTTTCTCCCAGTTTCCAGGTGGTTCCCAGGGTGACACCCAAAATGTCATCGATCCCAATATATTGAGCAGGAATCACCAATTTTGGTGTCATGGAAAAGGTGACATTGGAATGGCGAGGTTGCAGGCGTAAAGGAACATCTCCATAGAGGGCATAGCCAGTAGGCACAGAGTCAGGACTACCGGAGGTATCGCGGAAGGTCAGTAATCCGGCGGTAATGGATGCGGACAACCCTGGCTTGCCACGGTCAGGAATAACAGCTAGCCGCCCTAATAAATCTCGCTCAAACTCAAAGCTGGGATCCTCCGATCGCTCCAGAAAACTTTGGTGCAGAACCAGTTCCAGATCATCGAGCAATCCATAGCGAATCGTTTGATTAAAGCGATTTGGCCCCCCATCCAGCTCATAAATAATGCCATCCAACGGCAATGTCGTGCTGGGGAAACTGTTGAGTTGGGACAGGAATGCAGAACCATTTGGATAGGTTTGTCGCTTGACGATAGAGTATTTGCCTAACAAGTCTGGCAGATAGACAAAATCGAGTCCTACGGCGGTGTCTCCTGCCGGTTGAGCTAACAAATTAGAGGGGGAAGCCGCGATTGGTCCGTAGCGATTAGTCAAATAAAGGTTTACCCCTAAGCGGCTATTGGGGGAAAAGCGCACGCCCGCATTCCAAACCGGACGCCCGATAAATAAAGATCCACTGGCACTAGCATCAGCCGAGTTTTGCCCAGTCAAGATAGGTGTGTAGTCAGCCGAAAACTGTAAAAATTTGGCGAAATCATAGTCAAACCCTAAACCCAATCCGGCGACTGTGCCATAGTAGTCAAGCCGTTCTCCATCAAAGCCAATATCAGCTTCCAAAAAGGGATCCGGATCCCCTGACAAGATCGAGGCGGGCAGGCTATCTGGAAAAACACTGATTTGAGGATTGAGGTGAAGGCGAGCCTTCGAAGTAAGCTGATAGGAAATAGGGGCAGCTAAACTAAAATGAATGGAATCATCAGTAGCCAATAATTCATTTGACTGAGATAAGTTGTTGGTTCGCAGATAAACCTTACGGGCAGGAGAACTAAACCCCCTTTCAGCGGAGAAGGTTGTGGTAACCAAATTGGCATTAGGGATTTTGGCTCCCCCCACCAAAGCAAAACTAAGTTTTTCTCCCTTGTGAATTTGCCACTTAACTTGAGCTGAAAATCCTTGATCGTCAAAGTAGAGATCCTGCCCATCTCGCACAACATTTCTAAAGAATGTATCGTCTTTATTCTCAACACCAGCGGTAATTTGCAACTGATCCGTTAGACCATAATCCACCACGAAGCGGACATCATTGGAGCGGTTTTCTGCCCCACGGGAGCTGCGAAAATCGGCTGGGTTACTAAAAGAACTTCCCCCTACGGAGAGCATTAGTTCATTTTGTTGGAGGGCTTCCGCAGTCTCAAACCCAAACAACCGTGTCATCGGACGTTGCAAAGGGGACAAGTTTGCCTGACGGAGGGTGGGGGGCGGGGCGGGGTTGCTGGCGATAGGTTGCACTTCCGGGAAGGGCACCAGGGCATCCCGTTGTAAGGGAGGGGTGATATCACTCGCCCGTAACTGGCCGAGAAACGGTTGAGGCTGTAAAAGTTGATCGGTGATGGCCGGGGTATTGAGGGCAGCGGTGGGCAGATCGCTGATCGCAGGAGCCGTAAACGTAGGCTCGGTGCTGAGGGAGGAGGGCTGGTTCTGTTCGAGGGAAGGGGTAAGAATGACCGGAGCATCAGCCGGCTGGATCAAGTTAGCTTCTCCCGGCTGCGGAGGAGTCTGAGCGGAGGGATAGCTGGGGATCCCTGGCTTCGTAAATTCGATGGGTGGAATGGGGTTGCTAGCCGGAGGAGGGGATCCGGTCGCCTGGGTCGGAGGGGCGGGGGAAGTCGGGATGGATTTGTTGAGGGCTTTTTGCCGCACCTGCCGCAGCAACTCTTCCATGTAATCGGATGAGGGGGAGGACGGAGGAGGATCTGTTGTTACGCCTGGGGTGCTGGAAGGAACAACATCACTGGAGGGGGTGGCTTGAGCAAGCAAGGGAGGGGGTGGCGTGTCAGACAGCACCGTTTTCATCTGTAGTCGCTCCCCCTTCCATTCTCCAATTTGTTGCTCCTCAGCAAGGGCTAAGAGGCGAGAAAAGGTCAAATCATCGGGTGGGTGGCTAGGGAGATCCTCTGGAGTTGAGAGATCTTTAGCAGGCAGCGGAGCCGTTTGGCCAGGTGCGAGGGAACTCCAGGTAATGGTGCTGGGGATCCCGGTATGTTGATATTGAGGCGGGAGCGCATAGCTGGCATATTGACTGTTGGGGGAAACTGTCGGGGTCTGGCTGACCACAATAGAAACATCCTCCGGTGCCGTAACTGCCCAAACACGGTCAGCGAGGACGGCTGTCGGTAGGATCCCCCAAGACAGGAGAGTCAGTGTCGATCGCGCACTCAAAGACATGAATGACTGAAACATCTGACCGCAACAAGCTACTGAATAGCTATTCACTATACAATATAT